>CAVPKT010000047.1:0-91141 GCA_963705775.1 uncultured Solirubrobacterales bacterium
TGTTTGGGGTACACAAGTCCTCGCGCGATGGCTGCACGCTGGGATTCGACTATTTTTTCAGCTTTTCCATCGTCCCCCCGCCCGGTTTTCCGGGATGGCGTAGTGACATTATTCAGAGATTTCTCTTGAGATTCAACCAATTTTTGGCTTGATTTCCGTCGCGTTCGTCGTGATACTTCACGACATGTACCTCAGAACCGTCAAAGTCCGGTCCTCCAGCGGCTCGATCAACGAATATGTCCGCGTCGTCGAGGCCTATCGCGACAACGGCAAGGTCAAGCAACGCACCCTGGCCGACCTCGGCCGCAAGGACCTCCTGGTCGAGATCCTACCCAAACTCCAACGGTTCCTCGGCGGGGACCCAGCGGACACCGAAGGCCCCGACTTCCTCGACGCCTCCACCTGGGGGCCGGTCCTCGCCATCCGCGTTCTGTTCGACCAACTTGGTTTGTGGGCCATCCTCGACGCGGCGCTGGGTAAGGCCAAGGGTGTACCTTTCGCTGATCGGGCGTTCGTCCTGGTTGCCAATCGGCTCATCCGCCCCGCCAGCGAACATGGCTTGGCCGGCTGGTTGGAGACCGATTTCCTCTGCGATCGCCAGGGCCGCCGGTTCGTGCCCAACTGGCACCAGCACAACCGAGTCCGGGTCCACTTCCAACAGCTCGAGGCCTGGTACCGCACCCTCGATGAGCTGGTGGCCGCCAAGGAGAAGATCGAGGTGGCCCTCTATCATCGCCTCCGCAACCTGTTCAGCTTCAAGCCGGAACTGGTGCTCTATGACATCACCAGCACCTACTTCGAGGGCGCCGGGCCGGCCGGCTTCGCCAAGCACGGCCACAGCCGCGACGGCAAGCCGCACAACGTCCAGGTGATCGTCGCTGTGGTGATGGTCTCTGGCTGGCCGATCGCGCATCACGTCTGGGCCGGCAACGAGGTGGACCATACCACCGTCGGCAAGGCCATCGACGACCTGCACAAGCGATTTGGGATCAAGCGCCTGGTCTTCGTTGGCGATCGAGGCATGGTCACTAATGACAATGTTGAAACGATTACCAAGGGCGGCCATGGCTTTCTGGTGGGCCTGAAGCGGCGGAGGAACAAGAAGCTGGACCGGTGGCTGAAGGCCGTCGACGAGACCAAGTGGATTGACTGCCCGGTGGGAATCACGGCGGGGGAGAAGACCAATCCGCCTCGCACGCGAGCACAGGAAGTTCCATCGGGGATCGCCAGCATGCGGGTGATCATCGCCGATTCCGACGAGCGCCGCGCCTACGAGGAGGCCATGCGTCAGAAGTCGATGGAACGAACGCGCCAGGCGTTAGAGAAGCTCCAGCACCGTGTGGCGGCCGGAAAGTTGAAGCAACCTGAGAAGATCGGCGCCGCAGCTGAGCGGCTGCTGCAGCGGAACCACGGCTACCGTTACTACACGTGGGACATCCACCAGGGGGGTTTCCGGTACGTCGAGAACGCAAAAGGACTGGAGGGCGAAAAGGGGATCGAGGGTAAATATGTGATTGCGACTGGCGAGTCGGACTTGAGCGTGCTCGAGGTAGTGGCGATCTACAAGGACTTGAGCGACGTCGAGAGGGGGTTCCGTCAGCTCAAGGACGTGTTGGCAATGCGGCCGATTTATCATCAGATTGAGACACGAGTGAAGGCACATATTTTCGTGGCCGCCCTGGCGCCTTGTGCAGCGCCTTCTGGCTCGCCGGCTCGAAGAGGCGGGGATCGACTTCTCAGCCGACCGGGCCGATGGAGGCATTGGAGACGGTACGCTTGGTGACGTTTCGCATGGACGATCGACCTGAGCGTCGCGGGGTGAGTGGAGGTTGCCCAGATGTGCGCCAGGTCCTGAAGGCATTAAAGCTGACTGAATTGAAGCCGCCGACACCCCACGAAGGGGAAGCGACTGTGATGTAGTGACAATCCGAAAATTCGAGCCTTGCCCGCAAAGGGGTTACGTCGAGGCACCCCAAACATGGGCTAGCCAGCTCTTCGTCGAAAGCAACCAGTCGAGCGAAAGCTCCCCGCCAAGGTCGTGGCGGTCAGCCCGGGAATCGACCTGGCCGTGCTCAAGCTCGAGGACGAGTCGTTCTTCGACAAGCGGCACCCCCATGCCGCGTACCGCGGCCCTCCCCGAGGTCAAGGAGACCGTGCTGGCCTACGGCTATCCCCAGGGGGGCTCGACGCTGTCGATCACCAAGGGGATCGTCTCGCGGATCGAGTTCACCGGCTATAACGAGGGACGTCTCGGGCGTGCGCGTGCAGGTCGATGCCGCCATCAACCCGGGCAACAGCGGCGGCCCGGCCCTGATCGACGGCAAGATGATCGGCGCTGATCTTCAGCAAGCTCACCCAGGCCGACAACATCGGCTACATCATCCCCAGCGAGGAGATCGACCTGTTCCTCAAGGACGTCGCCGACGGCACAGTACGACGGCAAGCCCGCCATGCACGAGCCGCTCCAGACCCTCGAGAACGACGCCCTGCGCAGCTTCCTCCGGCCTGGACAGGAAGACCCAGGGCATGGTCGTCCACTCCCCAACCCCGCCGATCCCAAGGACCCGCTCAAGCCGTTCGACCTGATCACCAAGATCGGCGACCACGAGATCGACAACACCGGCATGGTCAAGATCAACGACAACCTCCGATTGAGTTTCATTACTTGATCCAGAAGCTCGTCAAGGACGGCAAGGTGCCGCTGACGGTCATCCGCCAGGGGAAGACGATGCCGATCGACTTGCCTGTCAAGTCGCAGTATCCGATGCTGATCGAACCGCTCAAGGGGACGTATCCGTCGTACTTCGTCTACGGGCCGCTGGTCTTCTCGCCGGTGACCGCCGAGTTCGCCGGGTCGTTGGGTCGTGGTTATGCGGCCCTGGCGATGATCGGAAGCCCGCTGGCCACCCGGCGCGGCGACTAGCCCCGGTTCGAGGGCGAAGAGCTGGTCGTCGTCGCCTCGCCGATGTTCCCCCACAAGATCGGCAAGGGATACGACAACCCGATTACCAAGGTCGTCAAGGAGATCAACGGCGTGCCGGGTCAAGAACATCCGCCACATGGTGGAACTGCTGCGCGACTCCAAGGAGAAGTACACGACAATCAGCTTCGACGACAAGTCCTCCGAGACCATCGTCTTCAACCACCAGGAGGCCCTCAAGGCCACCGACGAGATCCTCTCGGACAACGGCATTCGCCAGCAGGCCTCCGACGACCTGACGGCGGTTTGGTCCAAGAAGAAGTGATACATGATGATCGACCATACCCTCGACCGCGCCGCCGAAGCAATCACGACGGCCGATGCGATCTTGATCGGCGCGGGGGCCGGCATGGGGGTTGACAGCGGTCTGCCCGATTTCCGCGGCACCGAGGGGTTTTGGCGGGCTTATCCGCCGTATCAGCGGCTCGGACTCGATTTCGTCGCTTTGGCCAACCCTCGCTGGTTTACCAAGGATGCCACTTTGGCCTGGGGTTTTTACGGGCACCGGATGGGTCTCTATCGGCAAACCACTCCGCACGGGGGATTCTCGATTCTTGACCGCTGGGCTCGCCGCATGGAACGGGGTGCCTTCGTTTTCACGTCCAATGTCGATGGACAGTTCCAGCGAGCCGGCTTCGACCCGCAACGGATTGTCGAGGTTCACGGCTCGTTCGATGGAATGCAATGCACTCGCGAATGCGGCATCGGGGTCTTCCCCGGCGAGTCATACGAGGTCAAGATCGATTTGGAGAGTTTAAGGGCGATTCATCCCTTACCGTCGTGCCCGCACTGCGGGGCCCTGGCCGGCCCAACATCCTCATGTTCGGCGACTCGGGCTGGGATTCAAGGCGGACTGATGGCCAGATGCGCCGGATGGGCAGATGGATTGACTCGCTCGACGGTGCGAAGTTGGTTGTGATCGAATGTGGTGCCGGCCAGGCGATCCCGACGGTCCGCGTTACATGCCAGAACATAGCCCGCGAGCTCGGCGGTACTCTGGTCCGGATCAATACCCGCGAGCCGGAGGTGCCGGCCAGCCATGTCTCGATTCCCATGGGGGCTCTGGACGCCCTGCTTGCCCTGGACGCAGGGCTGGTAAACCAGCGGCGGGCTTCAATCCGTCATCGGAAGCCAGGTCCTAGCGTTTCCGCGGCCCGTCAAACGCAGAGGGCAAGATAGCGTGAACGGCCTGGACGATCAGGTCCTCCGTGGCGGGGGCGAGCCGCGAGGGGTGTCCATAGTAGATCATCGAGAAATCGGCCTCGTATCCCCCCTCGCTGAGAATTCGTCGCGAGGGGATATAGCAGGGTACGTCGTTGCTGTAGGCGGCGACCCAGAGCCGCTCGGCATCGATCTCCCACTTGAGCCGCAGAGCATAGTCGACGACAACTTCGCCGGCAGGAAGACCATGGCCATGTCGTCGCCAAAGCACCAGGTCTGTACAACGTAAGGCACGGTCGTGGGAAGCGACTCACCTCGGTCGAGCCTCTCGATCAAGGTCCGGGCCAGGAACCCTCGGCGCCTGGCTGCTTGGTCTGCTCCTCTAGCTTGGCCCGTCCGGGGAGCGGTTCCAGGGGGAGCTCGATCCTCCGGAATCGGCCCTCGATCCGGCCAGGCAGCGGGGGGAGGGTGGACTTGACCAGCCGGTTGACCTCGGCCGGCGGCCGCCCCGTGCTGTTTGGCGTCGTCGATGTTGCGCCGCGGCTCGGGATTGGCGTCGGCCCCGCAGCCGATAATCGCCAGCGCAACGCGCCGGGCGACTGCTGTTCGATCTCGTCGCAGGCATATCCGGCCCATTCGCCGCAAATCTTGTTGAACTCGCCCCCCAGGGTCGTGCAATGGCAGGCGTAGCCGAACAGCACGGCCTTGACCTTACCGGCCGCGTCGGTCGCGCGTGAGCACGGGCAAGCTGTGGTCGACCGGCCCGTTGGGGTTCACCCCGAAATTCACCCAGCTGCCCGTCCTTCAAGACCCGCCGGTTGGCCGCGAAGCCGACCCGGCCCTGGCCCCACGCCAGGCTCGCCGGGGCACGGGCGGCCAAGGCCGCGAGCACGACCTTTTCAATTGCGTCGGTCAGCTCGCTGGTGTAGCGCTCGATGCGCGCCCGCTGGTCGGGCGGCAGAGGATTGCCGAAGATGAAGACCAGCCCACTGCTCAAAGCCGGGCCGCAGTGGGTATGGGTCGAGCACACCACGAACCGTTCACGCCGCAGTTTCGACCTTCTTGTTCAGCCGCGCCGCGACCTCTTCGGTCACGTTCGACCTGACCTCGCAATTGTCGACGGCCACCAGCACGGCCGGGCCTCCGTCCGCCTCGTTATCCCCTCCGATCGCCAGGGCCCGGGCCTTGAGCCGGCTGGCGATCCCGTCCGACTCCCGTCTTGCGCGACTCATAGCCCACCATCCGGATCGGATACTCCGGCGTGATGTCCTTGACCGCGACGCCGACAGGCACTGCTGCTGGCGTAGAGGCCGGCTGAGCCGCGAAAACGGAGTCACTGAGGGAACCGGCAAGTACAAATACTTCCAATAGCCGCGTGACGTGTAGCCGCATTCGAGAAGCCCTCAAGAAAAATTCGCCGTGACCATCTCCTGATTGCGCAGGCCAATATGGTGTTGCACAAGGCGGCCTGACAAGAGGGAAGGGGAAGACCTCGTTTCGCCTCGACCCGAGAATCAAGCTGGCTTTTCGAATGTGGAATCGAAGGTGCGAAGACCTTGTACCGCCAGCTCGTCATGTCGCCTCCCCGCGGTGCTGTCTTCAACAGCCGGTTGACAACATCGGCGGGATTGCTGTTATACCGAGCCGACCGCCAGGTATGTACTTGGGAGAGAAACGATCCAAGACCTGCGTCCAATCCTTGACCTTTTACCAGGTCGGCCCTATTATGACTTATCACCTTCCTGATGCATTTCTCAAATTCCGACGTCCCGGTCCCCCTCAGGCATCGCAGCCAGCGGGGCTTTCGGATGAAAAAGGCCCTCGAACATAGCAGGGCAAGGCGGAGACTATGAAACACGCCATAAATCGGGCGGTTTCTCTCGGTTTTTTCTGGCTGGCGGCATCCGGTTGCTCTACACCGATGGTTGCACGCTACATCTACCAGGATGCCGAGTTCGGCGTCGTCGGGATCCCCGTCAACAACTATCAGAAACGAGTGGACTTTCGCGTGCAGGCCGAGCCGCTGATGGCCCGCCACTTCCCGGAAGGTTACGAGATTGTGCGCCGAGGAGGTCAATGAGGGAGAGAGAATACGAGACATCGGCCGGAAGACCGAGATCGAGACGGAGCCCGCAGTGGCCGTGCTCAATCAGATCATCAGGCTCGGGAGCCTGAACCGAACGACATCCTTCGCTGAGAAGGATAAGCTGCAGGTCCGGGAATGCCGGATCATCTACAAGAAAAAAGCGATCCATACACCGGGCCGCACCGGCCAGTTCGCCTCTGTGACTTCACTCGCTCCACCGCTGTACATCGACCCCAATGAGATCATGAGGCACCAGATCAAGACCGCCGCCGATTTGCTGGCCAAGGCCGATGCCTCCAAGAAGCTGACCGACGGCCATGTCAAGAGTGACGGCGACGTCCGGAAGGCATCGGCCGACTCGACTCTCGTGAAGTCGAACCAACCGATTCCAACACAAATGGACTCGGTTTTTGAACAGTTGATCAAAGGCCCGTGACAGAATCGACCACCTGGTCTAGCTCATTTTTGGCCAGGGGAAGTCAAGTTACTCAAGCCGATAAACCGGCGGACGAACCCCGGGACGCCTCGCTTTGCGGCAGTTGAGTGGGAGAAATAGAAATCCGGGACGGCCGGCCCGGTGTATTCAGTTGTGGGGTTGTCCCGACCCGGTGTCTTCCTCTCTATTTTTTTCAACCAGTTGAAACCGAATTGCCTGCAAGTCGCTCTATGAATTGTAACGATGATTTGGGTTGACAGCCCCCGCGGCATACTCTCGCCTTCGCGCGTTGCCTTATCGTGTGGTTTGAATGGTCGCCGAGCTTTCCAAATCGCAGTGATTTGTGCAAACCCTTCGCCGGTATGAGACAAGCTGCTCGGTTATCTCGGTGGTTGCTTTCGGAGGTGCTCCAGGGAACGGCCACCGACGTCAGGGGCCTCATGTGGTCCGTCGGCGCCGGGAGCAGCTCGTTCAATTCCCGATTCACTCCCAACGGCACTACCGACCTTCTCGGGCAGTTCAACGGCTTCGACCAGCTCGGGGACGCAACCTCGTGTGTCAATGATCCGGTCCACGGGCTCCCATGTGCGGCACAGACCAATCACGGCAACAACACGGCTTTCGCCGGCTCGCGAAGCCGACACTCCGGTGGGGTTAACAGTCTCTTCGGTGACGGCTCCGTCCATTACGTCAAGAGCTCGATCAGCCCGCCGATCTGGGTCGCGCTCAACTCGATCCAGGCGGGCGAGGTCATCAGCTCCGATAGTTACTAATGTAACCGTTGTCGTCCGGCGAGGCTCTCTCATTAGGTGTCGAGACGGGACGCTCCCAAGTAGCTCTGAGAGCAAGTCGTGCGGCTGGCCATCGGCCGCTGTGGCTGGACGATCGGCAAGATTTTCCGGCGGAGCGGTCATTGTTTCTACCCATTCCTCCGACTACGCTGGACGGGCGGCAACTGTAGCGACGAATCGGACGGGCTTGCGACCACCTGAGGGCTCTGTCAAATGACCACGTCTCCCATCGGCGAACAGGCCGCGCCGTCGGAAGTTCGCCCGAAATTCTCGTCCAGGTCTGTGTCCGCTCGCTTGCGTCAACCGACTGTGGAACCTGAGCGGGTGGAGACGGAGATCGCGAGCACTCTCAGCCGGTCCTCCTCCCAGGAGTATCTGGTCGGACGGGAGTCTGAGATCGAGCAGCTGGATTGGCTGATCGGGCGCGTTCGTGCGGGCAGCGGGACCCTCATGATCAATGGAGAGGCGGGCATCGGAAAATCGGCGCTACTCGAGCGTGCGCGCGATCGCGCGACCGAGCTGGGGGCGCGCGCGCTGGTAGCGGTAGGCGTGGAGTCCGAAGCGGAGCTTGCCTTCGCAGGGATGCACCAGCTGTTACAGCCCATCATTGGCACGGTGGAGCTGCTCCCGTCTCCGCAGCGGCTTGCGATCGAGGCGGCGTTCGGGATCGCGAGTGACGCTGCGCCGGATCCGTTTCTTGTGGCGCTTGCTGCGCACCACTTGTCTGCGACGCGGCTGAAGTGTGTCCGTTGGCGCTGATCGTGGACGACGCGCATTGGCTCGATCGATCGTCTCTCGGGGTGCTGTCATTCATCGCGCGACGGCTCGAGAGCGAGTCGGTTGTGCTTATCGCCGCGGTACGTGACGGGTACATGACGCCTCTGGACGAAGCACGCCTGCCGGTCTGCGGTTGGAGCCGCTGAGCGCGGCCGCTGCGGCCGAGCTATTGGGTCGCAACGCACCTGATCTGGCTCCGGACATGCGCGCTCGCGTGTTGGCGGAGGGCGCCGGAAACCCGCTGGCACTCGTCGAGTTGGCCCGCGCTCTGCCACCGTTCGCCGCAGCCCGCGACCGGCTGGCGCCGCCATCGGCGGCCCTGACAGTGCGCTTGGAGCAGGCCTTCGCGGCACGGCTGGACGAAATTCCTGTAGAGGCCCGGTTGATGCTGCTGGCGGCGGCGCTCGACGCGGGCGCCTCACTGGCCGAAGTCGCAGGGGCGGCGAGCCTGCGGTACGGCCGGCCGACCGAGTCCACAGCTTGACCAGCCGTCGACGCTGAGCTGGTCGAGATCGTCGACGCCGAGCTGCGGTTCCGTCACCCCCTGAAGCGCTCGGCCGCCAGGCAGGCCGCGCCGCCGGCGAGAGGTGCGCGCGATGCACGGCGCGCTCGCCAAGGTGGTTGCGGATCCCGAGCGACAGCTGTGGCACCGGGCGATGGCGGCCGTCGGCTGCGACGAGGAACTCGCCGCGGCGCTCGACGCGCACGCCGCCGTCGCGCGACGTCGAGGCGCGGTGGCCGTGGCTGCAGCCGCGCTTGAGCGTGCCGCCGCGCTCACTCACGAGCCTGTGCGAAAGGGCGAGCGGCTGGTCCGCGCTGCCGAGGTCGCGTACGAGCTCGGGCTGGTCGAGCTCGTCCGGCGCATACTTCAGCAGGTGGAAGCGGGCGAGATCGGTCCTCTGGAGGCGGCGCGCTCCGCCTGGTTACAGCACATGATCAGCGGGGACGTCTGGGTTCAGCGCGGCGCAGCCCAGGCGTTTGCCGAGATCTCCATACAGATGCACGACGGCGGCGACACTGAGATGGCGCTCCGCTCGCTGGTCCCGATCGCGCACCGTTGCTGGTGGACGCGCCCTCACGCCCGGACACGGCAGTACCTGATCGACACGGCCGAAAGCTTTGGCGTATCCGAGGACGATCCGCTGCTCCTCGCCGTCATAGCGCTGGCGCACCCGGAACTGACCGGCCCAAAGGTCATTGACCGGGTGTCGCGGATGACGCTTCGCGACTTTGCTGACCCCGGCTCACTCATGTACCTCGGTATCGCGGCGGAGAAGGCCGGCGACCACGTCACCGGGCGGCAACTCCTCGCCCGCGCGATCGAGCGCCTCCGCGAGCAGGGCCGGATCGGAATGCTCACAGAGGCCCTCGTCTACCACGCTGGGACCGCGATCTACACGGGCGCCTGGGCGGTCGCCGCGGCAGCCGGTGCGGAAGCGGCGCGACTGGCGCGCGACAGCCGCCAACCGCAATTCGGGCTCACCGGCGCGATCCTCGCGCGCTCACGCCGCCGCGCTGCGGGGCAGATGAGCCGGACATCGATGCGCTACTCGCAGAGCCTGAGCGGACGCTCCGGGCGATGAACGGCGGCCCGATGCTCGCGCCCGCCCACCTCGCCCGCGCCAGCGCGGCTCTCGGGGACGGGCGGCACGACGACGCCTTCCAACACCTCTGGCCCGTCTTCGACAAGAGCGACCCGGCGTTTCATCGGTTTCTACGCTGGCGGGCGGTGCTCGATCTGGCCGAGGCGGCGGCTCATGGTGAGCGCGCTCCACTGGTCGCGGGGGTGATCGACGAACTCGAGGAAATCGCGAGGCAGAGCTCGCCACCGATCCTCTGCGCCAACCTCGCATGTGCGCGGCCGCTGGTCGCCGCCGACTGTGAGGCCGAGCGGCTGTTTCGGGCTGCACTCCGACAGGGCCAGACCGGATACCCGTTTATGCGCGCACGGACCCTGTTCTCGTTCGGCCGCTGGTTGCGCAGACAGCGTCGCAGCGCCGAGTCGCGCACCCCCTTGCGCGACGCGATCGACCTATTCGACGCGCTCGGCGCGACCCGGTGGAGCGTGCGTGGCCGACAAGAACTTCGCGCCACGGGCGAGACCATCGGACACCGCACCCCTGACGCACGGGACCGGCTCACAGCGCAGGAGATGCAGATCGCGTCGTTGGCCGCCCAGGGGCTGTCGAACCGGCAGATCGGCGAGCGGCTGTTCCTCTCTCACCGCACGGTCGGTTCGCATCTCTACCGAATCTTTCCGAAGCTCGAGATCACGTCTCGCGCGCAGCTGCGCGATGCATTTACAGAGCGGACCGAGATGAGCGATCTCCGGCGGCAGCACACAAAAACCCCGTGATTGGCGGGGCTTTTAGCTTCATCGGGGAGACAGGATTTGAACCTGCGACCGCCCGGCCCCCAGCCGGGTGCGCTACCAGACTGCGCCACTCCCCGTGGTCGGCGTGATTCTACGCCTGGCAAAGCGGGCGACGGGACTCGAACCCGTTCTTGGAGCTTGGAAGGCTCCCGTGCAACCGGTGACACTTCGCCCGCGATCGACGGGCAATGGTAGAGGTCGGCGCTCGCTCCGGGCACGGTCTCACGTGATCGGCCGCTCCTCGGTCGGCACCTCGCCGTCCCTGACGAGATCCTCGGGCGGCCAGCGGCCCGACCAGTTGTCGAGCGCACCGTCGATGGTCACGACCGATCCGGAGAAGCTCGCGCCAAGCCGCGAGGCGAGCAGCGCGACGAGCCATCCGTACTCCTCGAGCTCCCCGAGCCGCTGAAGCGGAACGGTCGCGGCCGCCCTGCGCCACAGCTCGACGGGGTACTTCCGCAGGGACTCGGTCGCGAATCGTCCGAGCGCGACGCGCGCGACGGATACACCATCGACCGCCCACACCTGTCGCGAGCTCCCGGGTGAGCGCTTCGACAGCAGCACGAGCCGCTCCGGTATGCGCCATCGCCGGGAAGCCGTGGTGGGGTGACACCGTGACGTTGACGATCGTCCCACCGCCGGCGGGGCGCATCGCGAGCTCGTATGCCGCCTCGCACATCGCCAGGGTCCCCCCACGTTCAGCCTCTGCACCGCCCGCCAGCCCTTGGCGGTGATGTTCTCCGCCGGGACGAAGTACTGCCCGCCCGCGTTGTTGAGCAGGAAGTCGAGCCGCTTGTGGCGGTCGAGGGTCGCGTGAACGATCGCGTGTGCGCCGTCGCGCTCCCGGATGTCACCGGCGACCCATGAGCAGGGATCCCCGAGCTCCTGAGACGCCTCCTCGAGAACCTCCTCGCGCCGTCCCGCGATCACCACCGACGCACCGCACCGCGCGAGCTCCGCCGCAGCCGCCTTGCCCAGGTTCGTGCCGCCGCCGGTGACGAGCGCGACGCGACCCTCGAGCGCCCCGTCGACAAAGACCTGCGAGGACGCCAAGCCCTACTCCCCCATCACCTTGATCACGAGCCGCTTCGGCCGCCCGCCGTCGAACTCGCAGTAGAACACCTGCTGCCACGGGCCTAGATCGAGGCGCCCGTTCGTGACCGGGACGATCACCTGGTGATGCACGAGCATGTTCTTCAGGTGGGCGTCGCCGTTGTCCTCCCCACCGCGGTGATGCCGGTAGTCGCCCGGGTTCGGCAGCAGCGCCTCGGCCACCTCGCCGTCCGGCTCGTGCCAGCTCGGTGGAGCGAGCTTGTCAAGCCACTCGAGCGCGTCGGCCTGAATCCCCGGCTCGTCATCGTTGATCCACACGCCGGCGGTGATGTGCATGGCTGAGACGAGCACCATCCCTTCGGCGATCCCCGCCTCTCGGACGGCCTCGGCGACGTCGTGAGTGATGCGCACGAACTCCCGGCGCTTGTTGGTGTTGAAGGTGCGGTAGACGGTGTGGGAGGTCACTGGTTCGAATCGTATGAGAGCTGCGGTTTGGACCACTCATCGGCTACGATCGGCAGCGCCCCGGGGCAGTAGCTCAGTTTGGTGGTAGCGCCGGTCTCCAAAACCGGAGGTCCCAGGTTCGAGTCCTGGCTGCCCCGCTGTTTATTCCGTCCGAGCACGAACGTATGTTCGTTCGATGCAGCGCATGCATTCCTTGGGAGACGTGCGGGCGGTGTTCGATCTCAAGGCCCGTGGTCTCACGGACCGCCAGGTGAGTGCGCGGTCGGGCGTACCCGTAAACACGATCCGCGGCTGGAGGAACGGACGCCTCCCCCAGTGCGCCCGGCCCGCGATTCTTTCCGAACACAACGTGCGGGATGACACCCCGCCGGACATCACATCCCTACCGCCGCGGGAGTATGCCTACCTCCTGGGGATGTATCTCGGTGACGGCTGTCTCACGAGGAACGGCTCGTCGTGGACCCTCCGGGTCACACTCGATGAGGCCTACCCCGGAATCGTTCGTGAATGCGAGGACGCTGTTGAGCGGATCGCTCGAGGTCGACGCGCATACACTCGCCCGGCCTCGGGCGGAAAGCGCTGTCTGATCGTTTCCTGCACCTGGCATCCATGGTTCCTGCTGTTCCCGCAGCACGGCCAGGGCCGGAAGCACCACCGCCGGATCGAGCTTGTGGACTGGCAGCGAGACATCGTCGACTCCGCCCCGAAGCCATTCCTGCGCGCTCTCATCCATACCGACGGCTGGCGCGGCGCGAATCGTGTCCGCTCGAAGGGCAAGGACTACGCGTATCCGCGCTACCAGTTCTCGAATCGCTCCGACGACATCCGCAAGCTGTTCACCGACGTTTGCGATCGGCTCGGCGTCGAGTGGCGCCAGTGGACGCGCTACCACGTGTCTGTAGCGCGACGAGAGTCAGTCGCTTATCTGGACACCTTCATCGGACCGAAGTACTAGAGGCAGGAAAACCAATGCGGGCGGAGGGACTCGAACCCCCATGGGCTTTCGCCCACCAGCTCCTAAGGCTGGCGCGTCTGACCAAATTTCGCCACGCCCGCAGGTAGTCGCAATTCTAAGAACAACTGCCACACGCCTCCGCAGCAGCTTGTAGGGTTCGCAACGTGCCACCGGTCCGGAATTTGCCTCCCGGCTACACGGTCATCCACCCGAACCGGGACAAGGCGATCTGCAAGCTCACGAAGGCGATCGTCGTCCTGATTCTGCTGGTCTCGGTTGGTTTGATGCTGATCGTGACTTTCGGTGGCTGGTCGAAGCTCCAGGGCCTGAAGCCGATCAACTTCGGCTGGTGCATCCTCTACCTGATCTTCGCGTTCTACATCTCGCGCTGGAATCGCGGCCTACTGCCGATCGCGGCGGCATTCGCGATCCTGCTGCTGATCGTCTCCCTGATCGCCGGCACGGGTACGTTCGGCAGCACGACGAGCTGGTTTGACCGCAGCCACTCGGGCTTCGGATCGCCGGGTTCGATCTTCGGGGGCGGTGGCCTCACGCCGGACACGCTCGGTCTCGTGACCGTCCTGATCGCCCCGGTCCAGGTCCTGCTGATCTTCTTCGGGATGCGGGCGTTCTCGCAGGGCTGGAACGTCGAGGTCGAGGTTCCGATCGAAGAAGCGCGGCGGCGCGGCAGTCCGCCGATCGTGCCACCGGCGGAACCCTCAGCGGCCTAGCCGGGCCCGCGGGCGTCCACGGCAGCGCTTGGGAGGTTTCTGTCGTTTGACGACATGTTTCATCCCTAGCCCCGCCCCCCCGCGCCCCACGCCCGCGCCCCGAACACCCAACGCAATGCGGCGGGTGGGAATCGAACCCACACGTCCTCTCGGACACCGGGACTTGAATCCGGCGCGTCTGCCTAGTTCCGCCACCGCCGCGGGGGCCCGAGTGTAGTGCCGAGCAACGGATCGAAACGCCCTCACATCACCAGCTCAAACAGCTCATCCACGAACGCCTCCGGCGCCACCAGCACGCCCCACGGATCCTCGTCCGTGCCAGGCAGTTCCCTCACAACCAGCCCCGCCCGCCGACAGATCAGAGCACCGGCCGCCACGTCCCACACCTTCAGCCCGCGCTCGTAGTACGCGTCGAAGCGCCCGCAAGCGCACCAGGAGAGATCGAGCGCCGCGGCGCCCGTCCGCCGAATGTCGCGCGCACGCGGCAGGACCCGCGAGGCCACGACCGCCTGGCGGACTCGCGTCGCGGCGTGGTAGTCGAAGCCGGTCGCCACCATCGCCACATCGAGCGAGTCAGCCCGGGCAACGCCCTCAATTGGAGCCCCGCCCAGAGTCGCGGGACCGGACCGAGTGGCCCCGAAGCACTCCTCCCGCAGTGGGTCCAGGACCACTCCGGCGAGGGTTCCCGATGCGTCCTCGCACGCGACGCTGACCGCGAACGCCGGGATCCCGTAGAGGTAGTTGATCGTGCCGTCGAGGGGATCGACGATCCAGCGCAGCTGGCCGTCGTGACCCGGCGCCTCGCCCGACGTCCCGCCCTCCTCGCCCAGCACCAGGTCGCCGGGACGCCGTTCGGCCAGCAAAGACCGCACGGCTTTCTCGGCGGCGAAGTCCGCGTCTGAGACGAGATCTGTGGGCGTGCTCTTGGTCTGCACCCCGTCCCGGCGGCCAAACCGGGGCATGAGCTCCGCCGCTGCGGCCCGTGCGGCGTCGGTGGCGACCTCGAGTAGCTCCGCGTCGGTCATCGCCGCCGTTCTACCATGCCCGCGGCATGCGCCCGGCCGAGACGATCGCGACGCTTGCGAGCCATGAGCAGCGCGGCGCGGGTACCGACTCGGAACGTCGCGCCGCCAACCGGCTCGCGACAAACCTCAACCGCGACCGCGTGCACGACACCCGTAACGCAAGGCTCGAGCCCTTCTGGTGCCGCCCCAACTGGGCACTCGCGCACGCATGGCATGTCGCGCTCGGCCTCGCCGGGAGTCTGGTGGCCGAGAGCGAGCCGAGGGTCGGCGCGGCGCTGCTCCTGGTGGCCCTCCTCTCGCTGCTCGCCGACGCCACGCTTGGCTTTTCGCTTGGCCGCCGGCTGACACCCGAGCGCGCGAGTCAGAACGTCGTCTCAGAGCCGGACACGCCCGAGGACCAGGTGCACCTGATCATCACAGCCAACTATGACGCCGGCCGTACCGGGCTCGTGTACCGCGACCCCGCACGCAGGGCCGCGGCGACGCTCGCAAGGCTCACCGGACGGATCAGCCCCGGCTGGCAGGGATGGCTGGCGGTCGCGCTCCTGTGGCTGGTCGCGATCGCGATCCTGCGGCTCGAGGGCCACAAGGGCACCGCGATCGGGATCGCCCAGCTCATCCCGACTGTCGGGCTCGTCCTCGCGCTCGCCCTGCTACTCGAGCTCGCCAGCGCCGGTTTCGGTCCCGCGGCGAACGACAACGCGACCGGCGTCGCCGCGGCGGTCGCGCTCGTCGGCGCGCTCGATGTCGCGCCGCCACGGCGGCTGGCGGTGGATCTCGTGCTTCAGGGAGCAGGCGACGGCGACGCCACCGGCCTACGCCGTCACCTATACGCGCGGCGCAAGGCGCTGCGGGCGCCGAACACCGTCGTGCTCGGAATCGCGGCGTGCGGCGCCGGCGCGCCCCGCTGGTGGTACAGCGACGGCTCGCTCGTCCCGGTCGGCTATTTCAAGCAGCTCCGGCGTCTCGCGGCCCAGGTCGGCGGGAGGGAACCCGGCCTGCAAGCCACGGCGCACCGCGGCCGCGGCACCACCCCCGCGCTACCGGCACGCCTCAGACGCCTGCCGGCGATCACGATCGGCGACCTCGAGCCGCCGGGCGTGGCGCCGCGCTCGCATCAGGCGGCAGACACGCCCGACCGCGTCGACCATGAAGCGGTCGACCGCCTGGTCGAGTTCGGACTTCTGTTCGTCGACTCGATCGACGCGTTTATCGCGACCCGCGACCACGCCCGAGGCACGGACCGGCCCCGCCGCGCGGCTAAGCGCCAGGCCGCGCGGACCTGATCATCCACCCCACTCGACGGGCCCCGCGGTGAGCAGGTGGCTCCCAAGCGGCCGGCCCAGAACGGCCTGGACCGCCCGGGACGCCTCGAGCAGCGCACCCAGATCGATCCCGGTCGTCACCCCCATCTCGTGCAACATCGAGACGAGGTCCTCGGTGGCGATGTTCCCGGTCGCGCCCGCGGGCACGGGACATCCGCCGAGCTCGCCAAACGAGGACTCGAAGCTCTCTACTCCGGCCTCCAGCGCCGAGAGCACGTTCGCCAAGCCCTGGCCGCGGGTGTTGTGGAAGTGGGCGGTCAGCTCGACGCCGGGCAGCGCTGCGAACGCGGCGGAGAAGAACTCGCTCACCTGCACCGGATTGGCCATTCCGGTGGTGTCCCCGAAGCCGATCTCAACGGCGCCCGCTTCGACCAGACGTCCGGCGATTGAGAAAACGCGCTCCACGGGCACGCGGCCCTCGTACGGACAACCGAAGGAGACGGAGATCACTCCTTCGCATCGGAGCCCCTCCTCGGCCGCTCGCGCAAAGGTAAGCTCGAGCCCGGCGAGCGACTCCTCGATCGAGCGTCCGACGTTCTTCTGATTGTGCGTCTCGGACGCAGACAGGAAACCGTTGATCTCCTGGAAGCGGTCGCGGTGCGCCAGCGCGCGTTCGAGCCCGCGCTCGTTGGGGATCAGCACGCTGACGGAGACCTCTTCGGGGAGACGCACGGCGGCGAGCACCTCCGAGGCGTCGGCTAGTTGTGGGATCACGTCCGGCCGGACGAAGCTCGTCACCTCGATCCGCGGCAAGCCGGTCAGACCCAGTTGCTCGATCAGCCGGATCTTCTCGGCGGTCGGAACAACCTCGGGCTCGTTTTGAAATCCATCACGGGGCCCGACTTCACGGATGCGAACCGACGTCGGCAGGGGTGCCATCTAGTTACTTATAGAACAAGAAACATAAACTGCGCCGCCATGCCGTCACCGGTCTGCATCGTCGGCGCCACGGGTGCGCTCGGATTCGGGCTCGCCCTGAGGCTCGGTCAGCAGGGAGTACCGATCGTGATCGGCTCAAGAGACGCAGATCGCGCGCAGGAAGCCGCGGTCCGCGCCGCAACCCAGGTTCCCCAGGGCAGCTTCATGGGGAAGGTCAACCAGGAAGCGGTTCACGAGGCACCGATGGTGATCCTGAGCGTGCCCTTCCGTAGCCAGTCCGAGACGCTCACGAACCTCAAGGAGCATCTCCGTGACGACCAGTTGCTGGTCGACGCGACGGTTCCGCTCGCGGCGGCCGTGAGCGGCAAGGCCACACGGACGCTCGGCGTCTGGCAGGGCTCCGCCGCTCAGCAGGCGCAGGAGATGGCGCCCGACGGGGTCCGGGTCCTATCAGCTTTTCACTCGGTCAGCGCCGCATTGCTGACCGAGCTCGACCACCAGCTCGACGAAGACGTCCTCATCTGCGGCGACCGGCGCGAGGACAAGGAGCAGCTCGCAGCGCTCGTTGACCTGATCCCGGGACTCCGGCCGGTCGATTGTGGACCGCTCGAGCTCGCGCGGATCCTCGAGCAACTGACCCCGTTGATCATCTCGATCAATGTGCGCCACAAGACGCGAGCGGGGATCAGGATCACCGGCCTCGAGAAGTGACCGAGCCGGTCGTCGTTCTCGCCGGCGGCTCCGGGGGTGCGAAGCTTGCGCGCGGGATGCTCGACGTAGTTGGGCCCGACGACCTGGTCGTGATCGCGAACACGGCCGACGACCTAGAGATCTATGGCGCATACGTCTCGCCGGACCCCGACCTCGTTACGTTCTGGCTCGCCGATCGGATCGATGCCCGCGGCTGGGGTCTCGCCGAGGACACCTTCGAAGTGATGGAAGGCTTGAAAGCGCTGGGAGTCGACGTGTGGTTCAACCTCGGCGATCGCGACCTGGCGATCGGCATCGAACGCGCGCGATTGCTGCGCGCCGGCGTCCGCCTCACCGAAGCCCATCGCCAGCTCAAGAACGCGCTCGGCGTCGGCGCCGCCGTGCTCCCGATGTCGGACGATCCCGTCCGCACGCGCGTGCTGGCCCACGGACGCTGGTGGACGCTTCAGGAATTCCTGATCAAGGCCCGAGCCGAGGGTCCGGTGGACGAGGTCGACTTCGCTGGGGCACGGGCCGCGGATCCCACGCGTGAGACTCTCGAAGCGATCGCAGCTGCAAGGGCGATCGTGATCGGCCCCTCGAACCCCGTGATCTCGATCGGTCCGATCCTCGCTCTCGGCGAGCTTCGGGCGGCGTTGGAGAACAGCCGCGCAGCAGTGGTCGCGGTCAGTCCCGTCGTCGGCGGCCAGTTACTGAAGCCGGCCACCGGCCCGCTGATGGAGTGGGCCGGGCACGCCTTGACGGCCGATGGAGTCGCCGGGTACTACTCCGGGGTGATCGACGGGTTGGTGTCAGACGAGCGCACGGATGCGCTCCCGCTGTTGGAGACAGACGTCCTGATGGCCGATGCCGACGGACGCCATCGCCTCGCCGAGGAAGCGCTCACGTTCGCACTCGGACTCCGCTAGCCACTCGATGTCGACCCTCGCGATCCTGCCAATCAAGAGCTTCAAGGACGCGAAGCAGCGCCTGGGTGCCGGGCTCGAGCCCGCGTCGCGCCGGCTGCTGGCCGAGGCGATGTTCGCGGATGTCCTGGTCGCTCTTCGCCGCACGCGTTCGGTCGATGGCGTGGTCGTCGTAACCGCCGACCATCGCGCCCAGCAGATTGCGGGGGCGTACGGTGCGCAACTGCTCACCGAGGACGACCGCGGGCACAACGACGCCGCATCCCGCGGAGTCCGCCGAGCGCTTGACAACGGGATCGACCGGGCTCTGCTCGTTCCGGGTGATTGCCCGATGCTCGACCCGGCGGAGCTGAATGACCTGATCGCGGGTCCGGCTGACCCGCCGTCGGTGCTGATCGTGCCCGACCGCCACGGCACCGGGACCAATGCCCTGCTGCTGAGCCCGCCAGACGCGATCGACCCATCCTTCGGGCCTGGGAGCCGGGATCGCCATGAGGCCGACGCCAGATCGGCGGGTGTCGGCCACGTGGTCGTCGAGCTTCCCACGCTCGCGCTCGATGTGGACACGCCCGAGGACCTCGAGCATCTGAAGCTAACGCTCGCCGAGACCCACGGCGGCGCGGCCCACACGAGGGGGATGCTGCGGCGTATGGCTCGTACCGGGGGCTGAAGCGGTGCTGACGGCCACCGCGCTCGAGGGGCTTCCTGAAGTGCGGCCCGGCGACGACCTCGGTGAGCTGATCGCTCCCGCATCTACGGCCGCCGGCCTCGCGGACGGCGACGTGCTCGCCGTTGCGCACAAGGTCGTCTCGAAGTCTGAAGGCAGGTTGCGCCGCTTGAGCGAGATCAGCCCCAGCCCGGAAGCGGCGGAGCTCGCAGACCGGCTCGGGAAGGACTCCCGCCAAGTGCAGGCCGTCCTGGATGAGTCAAGCGCTGTGCTGCGCGCGGAGCGCGGAGTGATGATCTGCATCACTCATCACGGGTTCGTGTGCGCCAACGCCGGGGTCGACGCCTCCAACGCCCCCGACACGGAGACCCTCGTTCTCCTCCCCTCTGATCCGGACGCCTCGGCGCGCGCGCTTCGAGCGCGGATGAACCAGTTGACGGGCCAACGCCCGGCGGTCCTGATCACGGACTCCTTCGGCCGAGCGTGGCGACACGGGCAAACCGAGGTTGCGATCGGCAGCGCGGGACTGGTGCCGCTGGAGGACTGGCGGGGGCGCCGCGACAGCGTGGGCCGCGAGCTGCGCGCGACGTGGATCGCGGTCGCCGACCAGCTCGCCGGCGCCGCCGACCTCGTGCGACGAAAGGACTCGCGGCAGCCTGTCGTGGTCGTTCGCGGAGCGGAGCGTTACGTGACCTTCGAGGACGGCCCGGGCGCAGCAGCGCTCCTGCGCCCCGAGAACGAAGACCTATTCAGATGAGACAGGTGCCCCCATCGCGTGAAAGCCCCCGTCCACGTGAACTATCTCCCCGGTGATCGCGCGCGAGTAATCGGACAGGAGGAAGCAGATTGCGCTCGCGACCGGTCCGGGATCAGCCGGGTCCCAGCCGAGCGGAGCCTGTTCCTGCCACAGCGACGAGAGCTGCTCGAACCCGGGGATCCCGCGAGCGGCGGTCGTGCCCAGCGGACCGGCTGCGACGAGGTTGACACGGATTCCGCGCGGGCCGAGGTCGCGCGCCAGATAGCGCGAGACGGACTCGAGCGCCGCCTTCGCCACGCCCATCCAGTCGTAGATCGGCCACGCGACCGAGGCGTCGAAGTCGAGGCCGACGATGCTGCCGCCTGCGCTCATCAGCGGCTCGACCGCCGCCGCGAGCGCTTTCAAGGAGAACGCGCTCGTCAGAAACGCCTGCGACGCGCTCTCGCCCGGGGCGGTCATGAACTTCCCACCGAGCGCGTCCTCGGGCGCGAACGCGATCGCGTGCAAAACGCCGTCCAGGGACCCCCAGCGCGAGCGGAGCTCGGGGCCAAGGGCGTCGAGATCCGCCTGGGAGTTGACGTCTAGTTCGAGCACGTCTACAGGCTCGGGGAGCCGGGCGGCGGCGCGCTCGGTCATCCGCCGCACCCGCCCGAAGCTCGTCAGCAGCACCGAAGCCCCCTCACGCTGAGCCTCCGAAGCGGCGTGAAACGCAATCGAATCCTTGGTGATGACGCCGGTGATCAGCAGGCGCTTGCCCGCGAGGATCACGCTCCAGTCTCCGGCCCCGCGCACAACGTCGCCAGTGCCCACGCGAGCCGACCCCGAGTCTCGGCCGGCTCGATGATCTCATCCACGAATCCGGCCGCCGCCGCGGCCGAGGCGACGAGGTGCTCGTCCGCATAGCACGACGCGAGCCGGTCGAGCTCCGCGTCAGGGTCGTCGGCCGCCCGCAGCTCACGCCGCGCGGTTATCTTGACCGCGGCTCGGGCACTCATGATCCCGAGCTCGGCGTCGGGCCAGGCCAGGACCAGGTCGGCGCCGAGATCGCGCGAATTCATAGTGATGTAGGCCCCGCCGTAGGACTTGCGCAGGACCACCGTCAGCTTTGGCACGCGCGCGGCCGCGAACGCGCGCACGAGCGACGCTCCGTGCCTGATGACACCCGCAGCCTCCTGGCGCGAGCCGGGCATGAAACCGGGCGTGTCGACGACAGCTATCAGGGGCAGCCCGTAGGCGTCGCACAGGGACACGAACCGAGCCGCCTTTTCCGACCCCGCCGCGTCGAGCACCCCACCGAGGAATCGCGGCTGATTGGCAACGATTCCGACAGGACGTCCGTCGAGCCGCGCAAACGCAGTCACCACGTTGCGAGCCCAGCGAGGCCACAGCTCCAGCAGCGAGTCGCGATCGATCACACCTGACAAGGCCGCGCGGACGTCGTACGCCTGCCGCGGCTCGACGGGGACCACGATGCCCGGATCGTCCAAGGCGGGCCGCAGGGGCGCCGACCGGGGCGCCGCAGTGTCGGCCGAAGATGGCAGATAGCCGAGCAGATCGCGGACGCGGCGCGCCGCGCTCGGAACGTCCGGCTCGACCAGGTGACAGACCCCGTTGCGGTCGTGCACCCGTGGGCCCCCCAGTGATGCTGCGTCGATCTCCTCACCGAGCGCATCCCGCACCACGCCGGGGCCGGTCAGAAACATCGCCGCGTCCTCGGTCATGAGGATCAGGTCTGTGAGGGCGGGCGAGTACGCGCCGCCGCCGGCGGACGCTCCGGACACGACCGAGATCTGGGGGACGACCCCGGTGAGCGCGACGGTCTCCTTGAAGATCCGCCCGTATCCCGCGAGCGCGGCAGTTCCCTCCTGCATCCGCGCCCCACCCGAGGACACGAACCCCACCACGGGAACACCCGCGCGACGCGCGATCTGAAGCACCCTGACGATCGTGTCGGCATGGCGCTCGCCCAGCGATCCACCGAGGTACGAGCCGTCCTGTGCGTAGCAGGCGATCGGCCGCCCATCGACCGCGCCGGTCGCGCCGAGGACGCCGTCTCCCGCAACCGCACGCGGCCCGAGTCGCGGCGACATCACCCGCGACCGCAGAACCTGCACGCTGCCGGGATCGCACAACGCCTCGAGCCGCTCAAGCGGATCGAGGGTGCTGGGGGCGATCGACGCGGTGGCAGTCACGAGCGGAATACCAGTGCGACGTTGTGTCCGCCGAACGCGAACGAGTTCGAGATCGCGACCCGCCCGGCTCCGTTCGCTGAGAGCAGCGGCCGCGCCTCGCCGGGGACGTAGTCGAGGTCGAGCTCGGGATCGGGCACCTCGTACCCGAGCGTCGGCGGGATCACACCGGTCCGGAGCGTCTCGACCGTGGCCACCGCCTCGACCGCTCCGGCGGCTCCGAGCAGGTGTCCGATCGCAGACTTGGTTGACGAGATCGGGACCTTCTTCGCCCGGTCCTCTCCGAGCGCTCGCTTCAGCGCGACGGTCTCGGCCGCGTCGTTGAGCTGGGTCGAGGTGCCGTGGGCGTTGATGTAGCCGACGTCGTCGGGCGAGAGCGAAGCGTCGGACAGCGCAAGCTCGATCGCCCTGGACGCCGCATCGCCGCTCGGCTCGGGCGCGGTCAGGTGGAAGGCGTCGGACGTCGACCCATACCCGGCCGCGTCGGCCAGCACGGTCGCACCGCGCGCCTCAGCTGCCGAGGCTTCCTCGAGCACGACCACACCCGCGCCTTCGCCCATCACGAAGCCATCGCGCCGGGCGTCGAACGGTCGCGAGATCCCGGTCGGCGACAGTGCCTGCATCGAGTTGAAGCAGGCGAACCCGAACGCGGTCAGGGTCGCTTCCGACCCACCGGCGACGACCGCATCGGCGTCCCCGTACTGGATCATGCGCATCGCCGACCCAATCGCGTGCGCGCCAGATGAGCACGCGGACACGACGCCGTACGTCTGCCCCCGCAGCCGATGCCTCATCGCGACCGCGGCGGCACCCGCGTTCGGCATGTACTGAGGGATGCCCAGCGGCGAGACCATCTTCGCTCCCTTGTCGCGCATCACGTCGTGCTGGGTCTCCACCGTCTCGATCCCGCCGATCCCTGTCGCGATGACGCAGCCGACCCGGAGCGAATCGTACGGCCGGTCTCCTTCGAGCCATCCGGCCTGGCCGAGCGCCTCGTCGGAGGCCACGGCGGCCAGCTGCGAGAACCGGTCGAGCCTGCGGATCTCCTTGATCGACAGGAAGTCCTTGGGCTCGAAATCGCTGCAGGCGCCGGCGCCGTCGACGATCCCGCACTCGCCGCTCGCCCAGCGCTCGTGCAGCGGCCCGGCGCCAACGCCGAGCGGGGTCACGGCTCCCACCCCGGTGATGACGACCTTGCGACCCACGACGCTAAGAGGCTTTGGCGCTGATCAGCTCGATCGCGTCACCTACGGTCTTGAGCTCCTTCATGTCCTCGCCCTTGAGCACGACGCCGTACTCGTCCTCGACGATCTGGGCCAGCTCGACCAGGTCGAGCGAGTCGATGTCGAGCTCCTCGAACGTGGATGAACGCTCAATTTGGCGACGCGTCCGGACCGAAGCTCGCGAGCGCTTCGATGACCCGCGCCTCGACCTGTTCATTGGTGACTGTTGCCATCTTGGTTACTCCTTCGCGTTGTTGCTTTACGCCGCGAGACCGCCGTCGACGGTCAGCACGGCTCCGGTTACGTAGCTTGCTTGGTCGGAGGCTAGAAACCGCACGCAGGCGGCGACTTCCTCGGGCGTGCCGACGCGGCGGGCGGGCACCGCCGCCAGCAGCTCTTTCGGCATCTCCGCCGTCATGTCCGTGTCGATCAGCCCCGGAGCCACCGCATTGACGGTGATCCCACGGCGGGCGACTTCCACCGCCACGGTCTTGGTCAACGCCAACAGACCCGCCTTCGCGGCCGCATAGTTCGACTGACCGGGGTTCGCCCGCAGCCCGACGACAGACGAGATGTTGATGATCCGGCCCGTTCGCGCGCGCAGCATCGGCCTCAGCGCCCGACGCGTCATGCGGAACGCGGCTGTCAGGTTGGTGTCGATCACAGCGCACCACTCGTCGTCGCCGAGCGACGGGGCGAGGTCGTCGCGGTTGATGCCGGCGTTGTTGACGAGCGCCAGCACCGGCGCTCCGAACGTCTCCTCGAGCCGCTCGAACAGCTCGTCCGGGGCGCCCGGATCGGTGACATCGGCGGCCATCGCAACAGCACGGCCGCCGTCCGACGTGATCGAGTCGACGACCTTCGACGCACCGTCAGCGTCGGTGCGGTAGTTGACGCCGACCGCCCAGCCGTCGGAAGCGAGCCCGCGCGCGATTGCTGCGCCGATCCCGCGTGAAGCTCCGGTGATGAGCGCGCACCCGTCCCGGCTCACGAGATTCCCCATTCGATCACGCCCCCACCCCAAGTGAATCCCGCGCCGAACGCGCTCACTAGCACGCGCGTTCCCGCCCGCAGGCGACCGTCCCGCATCGCGGCGTCGAGCGCGACCGGGAGCGTCGCCGCGGACGCGTTGCCGAGCGTCTCGATGCAATCGACGACGCGCTCTGGCGCCAGCGCAAGCCGCTCACCGATCGCACGCGTGATGCGCGCGTTCGCCTGGTGGAAGACGAACAGGTCGATCTCGTCGAGGGTTGAGCCCGCTCGCTCCACCGCCTCGAGCGTCACTTCGCTCATCCGCGAGACCGCGTTGCGATACACCTCAGTCCCATCCATCCGGAGCTTGCGGTCGGCGTGGGCCGCGGTGATCGTCTGTCCGTGCGACCCGTCCGCTCCGAGCACGATCGGGCCGATCTCGCCGTTGCCTCCATCGCCGGGGGCGAGCACGGCAGCTCCGGCAGCATCGGCGAAAAGCGGCGCCGAGCGCGGGTCCTCGTAGTCGGTGATCCGGGTGATGAAGTCGGCGCCGACCAGCAGCACGTAGCGGGCGCGGCCGCTCTCAATTTGTGCCGCGCCGAGCGCGAGGCCGGAGAGAAATGCAGTGCACGCAGCGCCGACGTCGAACGCGCCCGCGCGCTGAGCTCCGAGTGCGTCGGCGACCAGTGGCGCCGTATTCGGAGTCAGCTCGTCCTGCGTCATCGTTCCGACGATCACCAGATCGAGATCCCGTGCATCCACTTCTGCAGCGTCCAGCGCGGCGGCCGCGGCCCGCGTGGCGTAATCGGTCAACCGCTCATCCGCCGACGCTCGACGGCGTTCGCGGATGCCGGTGCGGGTGAGAATCCAATCCTCGGAGATGCCCAGCTGGTCCGCGAGCTCGGCGCTGGTCAGGATGCCCGCCGGAAGCTCTGTCGCGACGGAGAGGATCGTCGCCGTGCCGGGCGGCGCAACCGGATCGCCCAACCGGCGCACAGAGGTTGTCTGGGCAGCATCAAGCATGGACCAGTTCCACTCCCTCGAGCGTGCGCTTCGCCAGCCCGGACAGCACACGCCCCGGGCCGACCTCGACGAACCGCTCTGCTCCACTAGCGTGGAGCGCGAGCAGCGTCTCGCGCCAGCGAACGGGGCTCGTCAGCGCCTCGACCAGCCGCGCGCGCACGTCGTCAAACGGCTCGGCAGTGACGGCCGAGATCACGGGGACGCTCGGAGCCTCGATCGAAATCCGTCCCAGTGCTGCCGCGAACTCGGGGGCGGCCGAGGCCATCATCGGCGAGTGAAAGGCGCCGGTGACGTCAAGTTCCATGGGCCTTAGACCAAGTTCGCTCGCGGCGGCCGCGGCATCGGGAAGCGCGCTCCGCAGGCCGGACAGCACGACCTGCTGGGGCGAGTTGTCGTTTGCGACGCTCAAACCGTGGGCGGCGGCGAGCTCAGGCGCGCGCTCAGCGGCACCGCGTCCCAGCAGCGCGAGCATCCCGCCGCTGAGTCCGCCCGAGCCATCCCCCGCTTGGTCGCCGGCCTCTTGCATCAGCCGTCCCCGCAGGGCGACGAGTGCAAGCCCGTCGGACTCGCGGAGCGCACCGGAGGCCACCAGTGCCCCAAGCTCCCCGAGCGAGTGACCCGCCATGAAGTCGCCCGACGGCCGCCCCAACGCCTCCCATCCAGCGAGGCTGGCGCAGAAGATCGCGGGCTGGGCGAACCGCGTGCCCTCGTCGACGCGCGCAAACGGGTCGTCGCCCACCGCATCGATTGCCTGGCGCAGCAGATCGGGGCGGACCCGAGCGACGGTCTCGCGCATGTCATCGGTCTGGCTGCCCTGGCCGGGGAAGAGGATCGCTGTGAGCGGCATGCGGCGTATGTACGCGCGCGAGGGTCCCCGGGATACAGCGCCGGCGCGGAGTTCCCCCCGTTCGGGGGGACACGACAGTCGCCCGGGGCGATTCCCGCGGCTCGAGCCGTACTTCCCGAAGTGAGTAGTTAGCGCCGCTAGGCCCGCGAGCGCACGACCACACGCCCGCCGCGCGCCGGAATCATCGTCACGTTGCGGTTCTTGGGCCGCTCTGGCTTGTTGGAGGCCGCCTCGAGGTCGAGCTTCCTCGCCATCATCTCGAGCACGACCCGCTGTTCGGCCATCGCGAGCGCGGCTCCGAGGCACCGGCGAGTGCCCCCGCCGAAGGGAACCCACTCGTACGTTCCCGGCTTGTGGACGCCGCCGCTTGGATCGAGCCAGCGCTCGGGCCGGAACGCCAGCGGATCGGGATACAGATCCTCGCGGTGATGCAGCAGCAGCATGCTGATCGCGATCGCCGTGTCGGCGGGAACGCCGTAGGCGCCCAACCGCCATGGCACCGGGACCCGGCGCCCGGTCACGGGGATCACCGGCCGAACGCGCATCGCCTCGGTGATCGTGGCTTCGACTGTCGCTTCGACATCGTCATCGGAGCGAACCGCGTCACGCAGCCGCTCGTACGCGGCCGGAGTACGCACGAGCCGCTCCCACGCCCACGCGAGCTGGTTGGCAGTCGTCTCGTGGCCTGCGAGCACGAGCGTCATCAGCTCGTCCCGGAGCTCCTTGTCGGTCAGCGCCTCGCCGTCCTCGGTCCGGGCGCGCATGATCAGGGACAGGATGTCCGTGCGCTCGTCGAGGTCCGCCTGCCGCCGGCGCTTGCGGATGATCGCGAACACGTAACGGTCGGGAATCAGCAGGCCGAACCACGTCAAACCGAACGGCTCGTCGTGGCCGATCTGCATCCACTCGGCCAGCTTCGCGCCGGGCATCGTAGATCCCCGCAGCAGCTCGCGGATCGCGGCGCGCAGCCCGAACTCGAGCGTCCCCGCGCGCGGCCGCCCCTCGACTCCGAAGATGCCGGCCATGATCACGTCCAGGGTGATCGCCTGCATCCTCGGCGCCAGCGAGAACGCCCTCCCGACGGGCCACTTTTCAATCTCCCTCTCCGCCGCGTCGGCGATCATCTGCTGATAGCGCTCGATCGCCTCGCCGTGGAACGGGGGCAGCAGCAGCTTGCGCTGGCGCAGATGCCGGGGTCCGTTCGCGGTCAGGACCGAGGTCGGGCCGAGCACGGGCCGTAGCGGCGACTCGGCCGCGAGCGTCGGGACCTGGTCCGGCGGTGCGGTGAACAACGACCTGACGTGATCGGGGTGGGAGGTGACGGCGGTCAGACCCGGCACGTAGCCGCGAGCCCCCCAAACCTCGCCGAACTTCTCGCGGTGGTGGAACATGAAGCTCGCCTGGCGTTGCCCGAACCACAGGACCTGGATCGCCCTCGGCCAGCGAACTCTCGGCGGCGCCCGCAAGCCGCTGAGGTCCTCGACCGGCCCGGCGGGCGACGGCGGCGCCGTTCCGAGCAGCTCATCCGGCTGCCGCTCGGTCGGCGCGACGGCCCTCGTCAGGACGCTCATCGCGGCGAATCTTACACTGCTGTAGGAAGCGATCGCCCGAAGCGCGACGCCGATCGACCGACGAGGTGGCGGGGCGTTACGGAGATTGCGGGAGCGGCGGCGGGATGACGTATCATTCCGCATCAGATGGAGCGCGCATCGATGCCAGCGGCGGCCACGCGGTCTGAGGGCCGCCGCGGCCGCAGGCCGCCTCCCGATGAGCTCGTCGAGCGCCGCCGCCGCGAGATCATCGAGGCTGCCTACGAAGTCTTCTCGCGCAAGGGCTACAGCGCCACGGGGATCGCGGACATCGCCGAACGGCTCGGGATGGGCCACGGCACTTTCTACCGCTACTTCAAGAACAAGCGGGACATCCTTGACCAGGTCGTCGACTACGGGGTCGAGCGCATGGTCCAGGCGATCGAGCTCGAGACGACCGAGCCCGCGAACAACGCTCGGCGAGTTCCGTGACCAGCTTCGTCACATCGGCGAGCGATTGTTCGCGCTGCTCGACGCAGAGCCCGGGCTCGGCCAGGTCGTGTTGCTCGAGGCGACCTCGATCGACGAGGAGATGACCCAGCGCGTGCTCGGGCTTGATCGACACGTTCGGCGCGCTCGGCGCGACGTTCCTGCAGAACGGCGTCAAGCGGGGCTTCCTCCGCAAGGATCTCGACACCGAGAGCGCCGGCCGGGCGATCACCTCGCTGACGCTTCCCGGGCTGTTCTCGGCGGTTCGCGGCGAGGCGGACCGGAGGAGCGTCGCGCGCTACATCGACGCGATGGTCGTGCTCGTCTGCGAGGGGATCGCGACCGCCTGAGCGGTATAGCCGACGGCGTCGATGCCCTCCGAGCGGATCCCGACCTCACAGGCGGCGCGAGCTGCCCGGGTCGGGCGCCTCGCCGCGACGGAGGCCGTCCGCCACGCGGGTACGCACGCCGCGAACATCGCGCGCCCCCGCCCCGCGCGGCGCGCGGCGCTCGAGCGGCGCCACCTCGAGACCGCCGACCAGATCCTGACGGTGCTGGGGACGATGAAGGGCGCGGCGATGAAGATCGGGCAGATGCTGTCGTTCGTCGACCTCGGCGTCGTCCCGCACCACGCCCGACCCGAGTTCCAGCGCAAGCTCGCCGCGTTGCGCGATGCCGCCCCGAAGGTGTCCTTCGAGCGGATGATGCGGGTGCTCGAGGAGGAGCTCGGAAAGCCGCCCTCGGAGGTGTTCTCCGAGCGGTTCGACGCGGAGCCGATCGGCGTCGCCTCGATCGGCCAGGTCTACCGGGCCGCGCTCAAGCACGACGGTCGCGAGGTCGCGGTCAAGATCCAGTACCCGGGGATGGCGGCGGCGGTCCGGGCGGACATGAAGAACCTCACGCTGCTGATGCGGTTGATCAAGCGGGCGATGCCCGGGATCGATACGGACGCCCTCGCCCGCGAGATCCGGCTACGCATCGGGGAGGAGCTCGACTACGAGCTCGAAGCGGCCAACCAGCATGCGTTCGCCGAGCGCATTCGCCGGGCATCCGTTCGTCGTCGTCCCGGATGCGATCCGGCCGCTGTGTGGGAAGCGGGTGCTGGTCTCGAACTATGTCGAGGGCACCAGGTTCGAACAGCTGAGGTCGGGTCCGGACGACATCCGAAACAGGGCAGGCGAGATCATCTACCGCTTCTTCTGCGGCACGCTCTACCGGCGCCACGAATTCTCGGGTGACCCGCATCCCGGGAACTTCCTGCTCCAGGACGACGGCCGCGTGGCGTTCTTCGACTTCGGGCTGTTCAAGCGGATGGACGCCGCGAGCGTGGATCTCGAGCTGGCCTGCCAACGCGCTGCCGCCGAGGGTCGCGCCGAAGAGCTCCACACGCTGATGGCCGGGGCGCGGATCCTGCCCGGATCCCGGGCGAGTCGATCCCGACACCGTGCTCGACTACGTGCTGGAGGCGATCGGCTGGTACCTGGTCGACGACGAGGTCACGCTCACGCCCGAGATGGCGACGGACGCGCTGATCGAGTCGGTCCTGCCGCAGTCGGCGTACTTCAAGATCGTTCCGCCACCAGCACCTACCGCCCGAGCACGTCCTCGCCCGGCGGCTCGAGCTGTTCACGCAAGCGCTCCTCGGCCAGCTCGGGGCGACTGCCAACTGGCACCGGATCGCGCGGGAGTGGATGTACGGCGACGAGCCGGTGACGGAGCTCGGCGAGCTCGAGGCGTCGTTCTACGCGGGGGCGGCGACTTGATCGCGCGCCTGGCGCTTAGCGCGCCGCCGGGCGCGGCGACCGCGCGGCGCGAGGGCGGCTTGCGGTAGCCGCAGTGCAGGCAGACGCGTGCGTCGGATCGCATCACCCGCCTGCAGTCCGGGCAGCGCCGGTACAGCCGAAACGTCGCGAGCGCGACCACGAACCGTGCCGCCATGCGGGCGGTGCGAACGCCATGCAGGAACAGCTTCGCGCCGATCCACGCGCTCGCCGCGCCGGCGAGCCCGGCGGCCACGGCCGCGACGATCAGCGCCGCGCGCCGGCCGCCGTTTGGCTTCAACAGAACTCGGTCCGCCGACTCCTGCCCGTTGACCCATCCGCCCGCCATGCTCGCGTGGCACGATACGCTGGCCGCGTCGGCATTTCAAGGACTGATATATCATTCCGCAAAATGAGGGGACAGGCGCGACCTGACGCGACCCGCCTCGCCATCCTTACGCCATGAGCCTTCCCGACCCCTCCCCCTCGTCGGCCGCGCTGATCACGGGTGCCTCCGCCGGCATCGGCAGCTGCATCGCGCGCGAGCTCGCGGCGCGAGGACATAACGTCGTGTTGGTCGCCCGGCGCAAGCAGCGGCTCGAGGAGCTCGCAACCGAGCTCATGGCTGAGCACGGCGTCGGCGCGCACACGATCTCGTGCGATCTGGCTAGGCCGGCGTCCCGCGGCCGGCTCCCCGGCCGCATCGGCGAGCTCGGGCTGGATGTCGAGGTCCTCATCAACAACGCCGGCTTTGCGACCAACGGCCCGTTCTACGAGGCCGACGCCGAGCGCGAGCTGCAGCAAGTCCGCCTCGACGTGGAGGCAGTGGTCGCGCTCAGCTCGGCCTTCGTCCCCGCGATGGTCCACCGGCGCCGGGGCGCCGTGCTGAACGTCGCCTCCACCGCCGGCATGCAGCCCCTCCCCTACTCCGCCGGGTTACTCGGCGGCCAAGGCATACGTGCTGACGTTCTCCGAGGCGCTCCACCACGAGCTCAAGGGCCGCGGCGTGACAGTGACCGCGCTCGCTCCCGGCCCCGTGGCGACCGATTTCTGGGAGATCTCCGGCTGGCAGGTGACCGGTGGCCAGTCGTTCGAGCGGGCGGTGCCAGGCCCCGCGTGGATCACGCCGCAGCAGGCCGCCAGGGCGGGTGTCGAAGGGGCTCGAGGCAGGCCGGCGCGTTGTCGTCCCGCATACCGTGGTGCGTAACGCACTGCGCGCCGGAAGGTACGTGCCTGACGCGGTGAAGCTGCCGATCATCGAACGGATGATGCGTCCAAAGGGCGCGAAGAACACTCAGCCACGAACCCCAAGACATCCTCCCCCGGCCCGTCCGGCTGCTGCTGGGCGCGACCGGCCGCGGCGTTTCCGACGGGCGGCTGCGTGACGCGGTCGAGGGCGAGGTCGTACTCGTCACCGGAGCCTCATCGGGCGTCGGCAGGGCAACGGCACGGCTGGCGCGACGCGGGAGCGACCGTGCTGCTCGTCGCGCGGCGGCGCGGAGCTGCTCGAGGCGGTTCGCGAGGAGATCGAGGCCGACGGCGGGAACGCCTTCGTCCATCCGTGCGACATGGCCGACACAGACCAAGTCGCGAGCTCGCGAGCGGCTGCTGGAGCGGCACGGACGCGTCGATGTCGTCGTATCGAACGCGGCGTCTCGATCCGTCGATGGCTGTCCCAGTCCTACGAGAGGTTCCACGATTTCGAGCGGACGATCAACGTCAACTACCTGGGCCCGGTTCGACTGCTGCTGGGGCTATTGCCGTCGATGCGCGAGCGCGGGTCGGGCCACATCGTCAACGTCGGGACGATGGGGGTCGACTTCCCGGCGCTCCGTTGGAGCGCGTACATCGCGTCAAAGACGGCGTTCGAGACCTGGCTCGGCGGGGTCGCTCCCGAGATCCGCGCCGACGGCGTGACCACGACCTCGATTCACCTGCAGCTCGTGCGCTCGCCGATGCTCGGCCCGTTCCAGATGTGGAACTACATCCCGGGATGAGCACCGACGAGGCCGCCGGCATCGTCTGCCGGGGGATCGTGGAGCATCCGCGGGTGATATCGCCGCCCTGGGGCCGGATCGGCGGCCCGGTCACCCACGTCTTCCAGGGACCCGTCGAGCGGTGCTCGCACGCCATGCACGCCGCGCGAACCTCGACAGCGGCGCCGAGCCGAGCGGCTGGCGGCCGATCCGGACCCCGGCAGCTCGCGCAGGAGGCCGTCGGTGCGGTCACGACGATCGCCGCCTCGCGCGTGGTGCGGCCGATCAGGCCCGACCGGCTGTCGCGCCGGACGCCGCGCAGCTCCGCTTCGGCACCGGCACGGGGCGGAGCGCTCGCTGCAGCCGCGGCGCTCAACGGAGACCGGGCCGCGCGTGATCGACGAGCTCGGCACGATCAGCTTCGAGGAGCTGGATTCGGGCGCCGCGCCGCTCGCGGGAGCGCTGCACCAGCATTTCGACCTCGGGGCCGGACGGCGCGTCGCGGTCATGTGCCGTAACCATCGCGGGTTCGTCCAAGCGACCGCCGCGGCTTCGCGACTCGGCTGCGATCTCGTGCCGCTGAACACCGACTTCGCCGGTCCCCAGCTCGCCGATGTGCTCCTTCGCGAGGGCGTGACGGCGGCCGATGTACGACGAGGAGTTCGAGCCCGTATTCGAGGCCGCCGACTTTGAGGGCGCGCGTGATTGGGTGGCACCAGGGCGAGCAGAACCGCCCCACCCTCGATGCGCTGATCTCGGTCGGAACCGACAACGCTCCCCCCCGCGCGCGCAGGGCCGGACGATCATGCTGACCTCGGGCACAACGGGGACGCCGAAGGGCGGCGATCCGCCGGTCAGCCCGCGTCGTGCGCTGATAGCCGTCGCATTCTCGGCCGTCCTCGAGCTGCGCACTTCAAGCCGACGCCGCGCTCCGGCGGCCCGCTGGTCGTCTGCCCGCCGCTGTTCCACCTCTACGGCCAGATCGGCCTGATGGCCGCGGTCGGACTCGGATCGCCGATCGTGATCCGCCGCCGTTTCGACCCCGAGGCGACGCTCGAGCAGATCGAGCGCACCGCGCCGAGGTGCTGATGGCGGTGCCGACGATGCTCAAGCGGATCATGGACCTCCCGAGGAGGTCCGCGAGGGCTACGACACTTCGTCGCTGCGGATGATCGTCTGCGGCGCCGCGCCGCTGCCGCCCGAGCTGGCGACCGCCGTCATGGACCGGTTCGGCGAGTCCTCTACAACGGCTACGCCTCGACCGAGGTGGGCCCGGCACACTCGCGACCCCAGCGGACCTGCGCGCGGCCCCGGGCACGGTCGGCAAGCCCGGCGCCGGCGTGAAGATCAGGATCCTCGACGAGCGGGGGCGAGCGCCCGGCCGGGCGAGACAGGCCGGATCTTCGTCGGCAACCCATGCTGTTCGACGGCTACACCGGCGGCGGCAGCAAGCAGGTGATCGACGGGATGATGACCACCGGCGACGTCGGCCACTCGACGAGGCCGGGCGGCTGTTCGTCGACGGGCGCGACGACGACATGATCCTCTCGGGCGGCGAGAACGTGTTCCCGCAGGAGGTCGAGGAGCTGCTCGCCGGGCACGACGCCGTCGCCGACGCGGCGGTGTTCGGCGTCCCGGACCCAGACTTCGGTCAGCGGCTGGCGGCGTTCGTCGTGCTCAAGCCGGGGGCGTCGGCGACCGAGGAGGAACTGCAGGCGTACGTCCGCGACCGGCTCGCGCGCACAAGATCCCCCGGGAGATCGCGTTCGTCGAGCAGCTCCCGCGACCTCGACCGGCAAGCTTCAGCGTCGCAAACTCGCGGCACTGTACGAAGCCGAAAAGGAGGCTCACTGATGCCCGATCCCGAGATCTGGCGTGAGCTGCGCGCGGGCAGCGAGCTTGCCGAGCTGTCGCGTCGCGGAGTTTCACTCGCCCAGCCGTCTTCCGACCCGGGCTCGCGGTGATGCTGATCACCGGCGTCTACGGATCGGACGTGACGATGCGTCCGATGGCGTGTGGCTGCGGCGGATGGGCTACGCGCCCAAGCGCGCCGGGATCGCATGGAACGTCGATTGCTCGGAGGCGGAGATGGGCCGGCTCGAGGTTCGGCTCGAGCGCGCCGTCGAGCACACGGGCCGCCGCGCCGCGATCGTCGGGTGGAGTCGTGGTGGGCTGTTCGCTCGCGCACTCGCGGTACGCCGTCCGGACCTCGTCGCCGGGATCCTCACGCTCGGATCCCCGCTGCTGAACCCGCTGGGCTACGTGCATCCGGCCCTCCACCTCGCGCTCGAGGTGACCTCGACCCTCGGCGACCGCGGCGTCCCGCGGCTCCTCACACACCACTGCGCCGACGAGTGGGCCCTCGACGGCGCGACCGACCCCAACCGCATCTCCAGGCGTTGATCGCGCGCACCCGGCGGCTGCTCGCCGACGGAGAGCGCTGTTGCGAGCGGTACTGGACCGACGTCCGGGCCCGTTCCCGGACGACGTCAGGTTCGTCTCGATCTATTCGAAGACCGACGGGATCGTTACGACTGGCACGCGTGCCTGGATCCCGACGCCCGTCACGTCCGGGTCGATGCCTCCCACTGCGGGCTTGCCTTCTCCAGACGCGTCTACCCGAAGCTGGGCTTCGAGCTGGGGTGATCGGCCACGTAGAGCGCGACCACCCGTAGGTCACTGCCCGGGGGCGACGACGCGACGCTCGCCGCGTAGCATGTCCTCGGTGTGTGCGGGGCGTCCCCTGCCGCCCCGCACACCCGCCCCCAACCACAGCCCCCACACCGGTCCACTCCGCGGCAGTCAACCGACGCACCCCGCCGGCGTCAAGCAGGCCGAGGTCAACTGTCCGCTCCGCGACACCGAACCCCCGGTGCTAGGATCGGCCCGTCCGCCAGCGGACACGGGACTCGGCGGGAAACTCAGCGGTCGGAGGCGTAAACGTCCCAGCACAACACCGGCGGCGGGAGGACCGTGGGCAAGGGAGTCCGGATGATCCGCGTGCTCGATGAGGACCCGGACCTCACGGCCACCTGCACGGGTCCGCCTTGGGTGCTGCCTCGGCGGCCGCGCTTGCGCCCCTGCTCAACGTTTCGCCAGGGCCGGTCGCGCTCCTGATCGACGAGCCTGGAACGCACGAGCACCTCGGGCTGCTCGTGCTCGACGGAGTCATCGCTCGACATGTCTCATTCGGCCAGATCGGCGCGATCGAGTTCCTCGGTCCGGGAGACGTGTTCAGACCGTGGCCGCAGCGCGGCGGCAAGCGCGAGAGCGTGGACAGTACGTTGGGAGGCGCTCGCTCCCGTTCGCCTCGCCGCGCTGGACGCCGATTTCGCCCGCCGCGTCCGGCCCTGGCCGCAGATCCACTCAGCGCTACTCGAGCGTGCCGGCCAGCGCCCAGACGCGCTCGCACTCCAGGCCGCGCTTCGCCAGGCCCGCAGCGTCGAGGATCGGGTGCTGCTCGCGCTGTGGCATTTCGCCGGGGCGTGGGGCCACGCCACGCCTGCTGGCCGAACCGTCAGGCTCACGAACATCACCGCGACGTGCTCGCCAGATTCGTTGGCGCTCGCCGCCAATCCGTGAGCACCGCACTCGGGAGGCTCGCCGACGGGGGCCAGATCAAGCGGCAGCCTGACCGCAGCATCCTCGTCCCCAAGCAACCATCCGAACTCGAGCGGATCCAGCCCGGACGACGCGCGACGGACCGCCAGCCAAGGATCCGCCGCCGCGCCTGAGCGTCCCTTCGCCACGTCGCCTGCTTTCCTTAAGCTGGCGATGGGCGCACCAGGAGATCCAGCTCCCAAGGAGGAGCCCGACGAGGCCACCGAGGAGACCGCGGCCGAGGACACGGCCGCCGACGCTCTCCGACCGGGCGGCTGATTCGAGCGGGCAAGGCCGCGGCGCGGTCGGGCCGAGCTCCGTGCGCTTCTTCACCACGCTGGCGACGAACGCGATGCGCTCGCCCGATGACGCATACGAGCTGCTGCTCCGCCGTCACGAGGAGATCGCGGACAACACGCTTTCGGTCCTGGGCGAGCTCCGCGGCGGGGCGCTCAAGATCGGCCAGCTGGCGTCGTTCGTCGACGTCGATCTGATCCCGCCCGAGTTCCGCAGCGTCTACCAGGACAAGCTCGCCGACCTGCGCGACTCCGCTCCGGCGATGAGCTGGAGCAAGATCAAGAGCGTGCTCGACGGCGAATGGGACGAACCCGTCGAGTCGCTGTTCGAGGACTTCGAGCACGACGCGGTCGCGGCGGCGTCGATCGGGCAGGTCCACCGCGCGGTGCTGCCGGATGGGCGCAAGGTCGCGGTCAAGATCCAGTACCCGGAGATCGCGGACGCGCTCGAAGCCGACCTCGGGACCGCTGCCGGACTGACGGCGATCGCGACCCCGATGGCAAAGGCGATGATGCCCGGGCTCGACCCAAGAATGCTGATCGGCGAGGTGCGGGAGCTCGTGCTCGAGGAGCTCGACTACGAGCTCGAGGCCCAGCACCAGCGGACGTTTGCGCGTGCGTATCGCGGCCACCCGTTCATCTACGTCCCGGACGTCGTGACCTCGTTGTCCCGTAGGCGGGTGATGGTCTCCGAATGGGTCGATGGGCTGCGTTCCCGGAGATCCAGAAGCTCCCCGGAGGCCGAACGCGACCGGATTGGCGAGATCGTGATGCGGTTCTACTTCCACTCGATGGATTACGTCGGGCGTTTCAATACGGACTCGCACCCGGGCAACTTCCTGCTCCGAGAGGACGGCTCGGTCGCGTTCATCGACTTCGGCAACGTCAAGGTCTGCTCGCCGGAGTGGCTGCGGAACAGCACGCGCGCGATCCGGGCCGTGATCGAAGGCAACAAGGAGGGGTTCATCGAGGCCGTCGTCGATCTCGGCTACGTGCACCGCCGCGAGCATCTCGACGCCGACTGGCTGCTCGAGCAGGTGAAGCTCGCGGGCGAGTGGTTCCTGTCCGATCGCGAGGTGCGGATCGAGCCCGAGTACGTCGCGCACATCATCGCTCAGGTGATGGACCCCAAGTTCATCTCCCGTGGCATCCGCGTGGCGCGCGACCTGAAGGTTCCGGCCGAAGAGGTCTGGTACCGCCGCGTTGAGATCGGCGTGTTCGCCGTCCTCGGCCAGCTGCGCGCTGGCCGCAATTGGCACCGGATCGCGCGGGAGACGATCTACGGCGATCCACCGTGCACGGCGCTCGGAGAGGCCGCGCGGGCCTACTTCGACGGCCGGGGCATGAAATCTGCTGCACCGGCGCCGGGAGGCGACCTGACCCCGCTACGAGCGGATCGCCACCGTCGCGACGCCGGGTCCCACCAGGCGCATACGGTGCTGGCGGATCACTTCGAAGCCGGCGTGCTCCACCAGGAGCTCGCATGCCCGCCGGCGTGTGCCAGGTGGCGGGAATCCGCTCGAGCAGCGCGCGCGGGAGCGGCACCACAGGCGTGATCACCGCAATCACTACGTGCCCACCCGGCTCGAGCACCCGATGGAACTCCTTGAGCGCGGCGGGCTGGTCGAAGAACTGAAACGCCTCGGTGCTCGTCACGGCGTCGACCGCGCCGTCCTCGAGCGGCACCTGCTCGGCGGCGCCCTGGACCCAGCGAACGACCGGCCGAGCGCTCCCGCGCTTTCTCGAGCATCCCCTGCGAGGGATCGCAGCCATAGACAACCTCGGGGCTGAGCTCGTGCCGCGATGCGGGTCGCAAGGATGCCGGTCCCGCAGCCGACGTCGAGTATGCGCTCGGCCCCGGCCCGGCGCAGCGCGAAGACGACCGCGTCGTGGTTCGCCCGGTAGACAAGGCGCTGGACGGTCGGGTTGTCGTAGACGCGGGAGACGGCGTTGAACGCCCCGACGGCGGAAGCGGTCGCGGTGCTCATCGTGCGCCCCGGTGTTGCCGGCGTTGGAGCGCCCCGGCTCCGACCCGCGCTCCACGTCCTCGACCAGCTCGCTCAACGCGCGCGTGACGGCATCCGGGTGCGAGCGCTGTACCCAGTGACCGGCGCGAATGTCGCGCCGCCAGACGCGCGTCGCCCACTCGGCGCTGTCGTCGTACAGGGCGGTCGGAGATGTAGCGGTAGCGGGTGGCGACGATCAGCTGGACTGGAACGGCCACGGAATTGGCTCGGAGCTGGCGCAGGAAACCGCGCATGTTCGTCCGGTACAGCGCGAGGCCCGTGCGCGCATCGCTTGCGAATGTCGCGGCCGGATGGCCCTCCCGCGGCTCGATGCCCTCGAGTCGCCGCATCGCGGCAGCCCAGCGGCGCTCGACCCCCCCGCTACGCGGCACGCGCTCGGGGAGCATAGGGAGGTGAAAGGCCGCGATGTACAACGAGCGGCGAGCCTGCCCGACGAGCTCCCGCACCGCCGACGCCCTCGGCCGCAGACGCCGCAGCGCCCAACTGCGGCTGCCGTCGATGCGCGGACCGGCGACCCCATCAGCGAGGCGATCCGTCCTGCGAGCTGCTCGCTTTGGACCGCCTCCCAGCACTGGAATGCGCCCCAGTCATGTCCCACGAGGTGGACCGCCCGCTCGGGGCTGACGGCGTCGAGCACGGCACCGAGATCGAGCGCGAGCTCCGCCAGCGCGAACGCGCCCGGGGCCTGCGGCGCGGTCGAGCGGCCCATTCCGCGAACGTCGTAAGCGACCGTGTGGTAGCGGTCGGCGAGCCTCGCGACGAGCTCGTCCCAGGCCGCGTGCGTGTCCGGATAGCCGACGACCGAACCACGGTTGGATCGGCCGGGTCGCCGGCCTCGGTCAGGAACGATTCTTCACCCGCCCGCTCGATCGAGCGGCTGCCCGCGTCGGGCCGCGAGCAGGCGGCGGTGCACGACGGCATCAGGTCTTGACCGGCTCGCTCGTGTCGGCCGGTCGTCACCCCACATGCAGTGGGAACAGATGCGCCGCGCAGCATCAGCTCGAAACTCGCCACGCGGGCGACGCTCCGCATCAACCCGGGCGACAGCCGCGAGACGAAGTACGCAAGCCACGCGTCCGCGTTCGCGGGCACGATCCGAGGTTGCGACGCGCCGAGCGCGCGACCGCCCGCGAGGCCTTGTCCGGGCTCGTCCGGGTCAGGCCTTGCAACCAGAGACGACCTCGACGAACCGGACCCGCGCGTCGGGCTCGACGCCCGCAACGCTCGAGTGTTGCGCAATGTTCGTGCGGATCACCGTCGGGCAGATCGCGGTCACGCCGATGCCCTGCCGGCGAGCTCGATCCGCAGGCACTCGCTTCAGCATCAGCACCGCGGCCTTCGTGACCGCGTACGCGGGTGCCGAGCGCAGCGGAATGAACGCCGCCGCGGAGGCGATATTGACGATCTGGCCCCCGCTCCCCCCGTTCGACCATCTGGGCGCCGAACACGCGGCAGCCGTGGACGACGCCCATCAGGATGACACCCACGATCCGCTCCGGTCGCCCGCATCGTGGTCAGGAAGGTGCCGGAGATGAGAATCCCGAGCGTTGTTGACGAGCACATCCGGCACGCCGTGGTCGCCGCGGACCCCGTCGGCGAATGTCTCCCAGCCCTCGGGTCGGAGACGTCCACCCGGTACGCGTGCCCACGTCCCCCGGATGCCTCCACCTCGGCCACCGTGTCGCGCGCGGCGGACTCGTCAATGTCGGCGACGATCACCTCTGCCCCGCGGCGAGCGAACCGCTGCGCAGTGGCCCGACCGATGCCGCTGCCGGCTCCGGTGACGACGACAGCTGCGGTTGTTCACGCACCTCGGGCCGTCGCAGTCATCACGCTCGCCCTCGCCGCACGCTCACAGCTACGGAATGATACATCAGTCATCACACCTGCATATGCTTCGCCGCCTGGCGGGAGCGAATGACACCTTCGAGCGCGTCGACGCGCTGATCCAGGTCGGGCTGCGGCTGGCGCGATCGGCTCCGAGCGGCAGGATCTTGCTCGCCCGGATCGCCGATGCGGTCGACCTGGTCTGGATTCCCCGCCCGTGGGGCGATGGAATCGTCGCCGAGCTCGAAGCGGCACAAGCCGCTTCCCGAGAGCCCGTAGAGCTCAAGCGAGTCGAGCGCACCCTGCGAGACGCGTGGGGTGCGAAACCCACCGACGAGCTCGACGAGCTCGAGCCCGAGCCGGCGGCCATCACCCCCTCCGCGCAGGTGCACCGCGGCTTGCTCGATGGATCGCCCGTGGCTGTCAAGGTGCTCCGCCCAGGTCTCGCGGCGTCGGTGCGGCAGGACCTGTCGCTGCTCGAGGGGCTGCTCTCACCGCTCGGGGCGGCCTTTCCGGCGCTGAACCCCGGTGCGCTCGTGCGCGAGTTTCGCGAGCGCATCCTCGACGAGCTCGACCTCGAACACGAGGCGACGGTCCAGCGGCGCTTTCATCGCGCGCTCCGTGATCACCCGTTCCTGGTGATCCCGGCGGCGATCACCAGGCTCGCTCATGAGCACGTGCTCGTGTCGGAGTGGATCGACGGCACCCCGATCGCCCGCGCCTCAGATCCGGACCGGGTCGCGGCGCAGCTGGTCGCATTCGTCCTGGGCGGCCTCAAGGAGGGCATCGTGCACGCGGATCCGGACCCAGAGGATCTGCTCGAGCTCCCCGACGGCCGCCTAGCGGCGCTCGACTTCGGCGCCACGCGGATGGTCGAGCCCGCGCGCGCCGAGGCGGCCGGCGCCGTGGTCGAGGCGTTCGTGGCTGATGATCCTGAGCGGTTCGGCGAGGCCCTCGAGCGTTTGGGCGCGCTACCGGCGGCCCACGCCGACACAGCACTCGATCTCGTCCGCCATGCTCTCGGCGAACTCGCGGGCTCCGATCCGGTCCGCCTCGATTCGGCGGCGGTGCTCGCCGCTCGCGACAGGCTGTTCGACCGCCCGCGCCAGCTGACGGAGCTGATCGCTGCGGGCGCGCTGCCGCCGGAGGATCTCTGGCCCGCGCGCGGCGCCGGGCAGCTGTTCTCCGCGATCGCGCGCGTCGGCGCGACCGGGGCGTGGCGCGACCTGGTGCGCGCGGCGCTCCGAGACGGCTGGAAGGCGGCGGTCGCCTAACGTCGCGAACCCGGATCGGGCTCGGGATCCGGATCCTCCTCCGGCACCGGCACCGCCGGCGTCGCGGGCTCCTCCGGAGTGGGAACGGTCGCCGGCTCCTCCGGGTCCGCCGGCGTCCCAGGGTCGGGATCCACCGGCTGCACCGGCGCGCTCGGCACCACGGGGGTCGGGGGCACTTCAGGGGTTGGGACTTCGAGGGTCATGGTGTTGCACTACCCGTCCACGGCCCGTCCCACCGCGCCGGCCTTCGCGCGCCCTCGAGCGCGGTCGCCTCAGCCGACCCCCGGCGCGCGAACTTTGGCGATCTGGTTCGGAGGGGTCGAACTGAATCGCCAAAGTTCGCGATCCCGCCGGGGCGATCCCGCCGGGACGCCACCGCGCCGCGACCCACATCCGCAAGCGTGCCGGTCGAGTCCCCCAAAATCATGTCGCGGAATGAGGTATCATTCCCCCCCGCGTTGGCGACCCAGGCATCCCGACCAGGAGGTTGCAGTTGAGTGACGCGAACCCGAAAGGTTCCGACGTCCGCGTGGCGATTGTCGGTGCCGGCTTCGGTGGCCTGGGGATGGCGATCCGGCTGAAGCAGGAGGGGATCCACGACTTCCTCATCCTCGAGCGAGCCGACGACCTCGGCGGCACCTGGCGAGACAACGGCTACCCCGGCTGCGCGTGCGACGTGCCCTCGCACCTGTACTCGTTCTCGTTTGCGCCCAACCCGAGCTGGAGCCACATCTTCGCTCGCCAGGGAGAAATCTGGGAGTACCTGCGTGACTGCGCCGAGCGCTTCGAGATCGTGCCTCACATCCGCTACCGCCACGAGGTCACAGGCGCGGAGTGGGATGACGTGGCCGAGCGCTGGCGGATCGAGACGACGGCCGGACCCGTGGCAGCACGCGTGCTCGTGTCAGCCGCCGGGCCGCTGAGCCAACCGCAGATCCCAAAGGTCCCGGGGCTCGATCGGTTCGCCGGCACCGCGTTCCACTCGGCGCAGTGGGACCACGAGCATGATCTGCGCGGCAAGCGCGTCGCGGTGATTGGGACGGGCGCCTCCGCGATCCAGTTCGTGCCGAAGATCCAGCCCAAGGTCGAACAGCTGCACCTGTTCCAGCGCACGCCCCCGTGGGTACTGGGACGCCCGGAGCACCGCATCACCGACGCCGAGAAGGCGCTGCTGCGGGCCTTCCCGCCGGTTCAGCGGCTGCTCCGCGGCGGAATCTACTGGGGCGCAGAGTTGGGAATCCTTGGACTCGCCTACGACCCGCGGCTCGTGAAGCCACTCGAGACGCTCGCACGCCGTCACATCAATTCCCAGGTGAACGATCCCGAGCTGCGCGCGAAGCTGACGCCCGATTACCGGCTCGGCTGCAAGCGGATCCTCGCTTCCCGCGACTACTACCCCGCGCTCACGCAACCGAACGCCGAGGTCGTGACGGAGCCGATCAAGCGCGTGCGCAAGCACGCGATCGTCACGGACGACGACAAGGTCCGCGAGATTGACACGATCATCTTCGGGACCGGGTTCCACGTCACGGACAACCCCATGTCGGCGATGGTCCGTGGCCGACACGGAAAGACGCTGGCGGATGTGTGGAACGGCAGCCCGCAGGCATACCTGGGCATGACCGTTCCGGGCTTCCCGAACGGCTTCCTGATCGTCGGGCCGAACACCGGGCTCGGGAACAACTCGATCGTGTTCATGATCGAAGCCCAGGTCCGGTACGTGATCGGTGCGCTCAAGGCGATGGCCCACCACGCCCTTTCAACGCTCGAGGTCAAGCCGGAGGCCTGCCTTGCGTTCCAGGAGGAGGTCCAGCGCCACATGCCCGGTTCTGTCTGGACAGACGGCGGGTGCCGTAGCTGGTACTTGGACCGCAACGGGCGCAACAGCACGCTCTGGCCCGACTTCACCTGGCGCTATGCGCTACGAACCCGCCGTTTCGACCTCGACAACTACCGCGCCCGCCTCGACGTGTCCGACCAACCACTGGCACCGCCGGAGCCTGCGATGGCCACCGCCTAGCGCGAAGGAGATCCGATGGCAACGAAAACGAAGCCATACGCAGTACCCCCCAAGCTCCCGTTCCCGTGGCCACTGCAGTACGCGGCCGCCGGCGTGTGGGTCGGGATGGGCGGGGACATCGCCGCGCTCCGGCGCCTGCGGCGGCTGTACGGGGACATGTTCTCGGTTCCGGTTCCGCGGCTCGCGAGCAAGTGGTTCGCACCCGAGTACCCGCCGTTCGGGCACCTCGTCCTCGTCGGATCGCCCAAGCTCGTAAAGCAGGTGTTCGCCGCGGACGCAGAGACGCTCCACTTCGGCGATCCGAACCCGCTCGGGCGCGTCATCGGCCCCAACTCCCTGTTCTCCCTCGACGAGGCGCGGCACCTCTCTCGGCGGCGCATCGTCCTGCCTCCCTTCCACGGCGAGCGGATGCGGACCTACGAGTCGATCGTGGAGGAAGAGACGCTGAGCGAAATTGCGTCGTGGCCCGACGGACGCGAGATTCCGACCGCGGGATCGTTCATGCGAATCACTCTGAACGTGATTCTGCGCGCCGTGTTCGGCGTCCGCGAAGGCCCGCTGATGGACGAGCTTCGCGTTCAGGTTCCGCATGCGGTCAGGCTCGGGCAGGCACTGATGCCGTTCGGCCCGTTGCGACGCGACCTCGGACCGGGTACTCCGACGCGGACGTTCAAGCGACTGATGGATCGCTTCCAGTGGGGTGTGAACGCGCTACTCGACGCGGCCCGGCGCGATCCCGAGCTCGAGCGGCGGACCGACGTGCTCGCGCTGTTTGCTCAGGCCCGCCACGAGGACGATGACAGCCTGCTGAGCGACGAGGAGATCGCCGATCAGCTCAAGGACATCGTCGCGGCCGGTCACGAGACCACGGCCAACACACTCGCGTGGGCGATCGAGCGCCTCAGCCGCCACCCGGACGTGGTCCGCCGGCTGGTCGCAGAGGCCGAGGGCGAAGGCAAGGAGTTCCGGGAGGCCACGATCAGAGAGATCCAGCGCACCCGGCCGGTGATCCCCGGAACCGGCCGCTACACGGTCAAGCCGTTCGAGCTCGGTGGTTACCTCCTGCCTCCTTACACCGTGATCCTGCTGGTCGGACCGCTGCTGCACCACGACCCGGACGTCTATCCGAACCCTGACGCGTTCGATCCCGACCGATTCGTCGGCAAGCGCCCAAACCCGCACTCGTGGATTCCGTTCGGCGGAGGCCTCCGCCGCTGCCCCGGAGCTGCTTTCGCCCACATGGAGATGGACGTCGCCCTGCGGACGCTGATGCGCGAGGTCGAGCTTCAACCGACCGAGCGGCGCGATGAGCGCTGGCTGTTCCGAGGCGTCGCGTTCGCACCCGCGCGCGGCGGCCGCGCGGTATTCCGACGCAGACAGCGCGCTGCACGCGCGGTGCCCGCCCCCCTAACCCAGCAATCCGATCCGCTGCGCTCGCTGGACCGCTTCGGCGCGGTTGCGAGCGCGCAGCTTGCGGTACAACGCGCTCGTGTGCTCCTTGACGGTGTGGGGTGAGAGGTAGAGGCGCTCTGCGATCTCGCGGTTGGTCGCTCCTGCCGCGATTGCCTCGAGCACCTCGCGCTCGCGCTCGGTGAGGAGCGGCGCGGGCTGGTCCGACTTCGGCGGGAACATCGTCATCCCCAGACCGACCATGCGCACGGCTGCGGCGACGTCGCGCGCCTCGAGGTCTTTGGACACGAACCCCGACGCTCCCGCGGCCCGCGCCGCGGCGGGCGACATCCGGCCCGCACCCGAGAGCAGCAGCACGCGGGTGGACGGCGAGGCGCTCCGAATCGACTCGCACACGTCGGCGCCGGACTCTCCGGCCAGGAATAGATCGACGAGCGCGACATGCGGCTGATATTGCTTGACAAGCTCGAGTGCTTCCGCGCCGGTTCGCGCGGCAAGGCATCGCTCCACCCACGGCTGCTCCCCCAGCAGCACACGGAAGCCCCATTGGACCACGTCGTGGTCATCGACAACGAGCACCCGGAGCCGCCTGTTGTCGAGCTTGGCGCGCGACTTCGCGGCGCTCACTCGGTCACCGCCTCCCGCTCGAGCGGTACGACCATCCGCACCCGCCACCCCTTCTTGCCGCTCGGCCCGAACTCGACCACGCCGCCGTGCTGGAGGGCCTCGAACGCCGCCAGGCGAAGGCCGATGCCGCCCCCGCGGACGCCCTGACGGACGCCGTCGTTGCGAACCTCGAGCTTGAACGTATCGGCATCCCTGAACACTCCTACATCGATCGCGGACGGCGACGCGTGCTTGGAGATGTTGCGCAGCGCCTCGGCGAGCACGGACTGCGCGAGCGGCTCGAGATCAAGCGGGACAGCGACGTCAGGCGGCCAGTCGACCTTCACCGGCGGACCAGGGACGCCGGCCACCCGCTCGAGCTCCGCGGCCAGCGTCGTGCCCGTCTCCGCCGGCAGCGGTGCCAGCGGGCGCTCGAGCGCTCGCCGAAGGTCGGTCAAGGCCTCCCCCATCTCGACCCGGCATCGGTCCCGCTCAGCGGAGGACAGCGGCTGCTCGGCGCTGAGCGCCAGCGAGACCCCGAAGAGCCGCTGCATGACGCGCTCATGGATCTCGCGTGCCAGGTCGATGCGCTCCCCGAGCCGGCGGTTTCGCTCCTGCTGGCGGGTCGCGTTCCTCGCGGTCGCAACAAGCGCGGCGGTCTTTCCGAGCGTCCAAAGGAGGTGCCGCTCGCCGTCGGACAACTCGAAGCGGCCCCCCCCGCGGTCGGCGCAGATCACGCCGTAGGCTCGACCGGCCGCGCTCATCGGCGTGCACACGAGGGTGGTGATTCCGAGCAACTCGGCGTACTCGGGCGGCACCCATTCTTCGACTCTTTCGGAAACCACTATTACCGCGTCTTCGAGCAGCGCCTTCTGGGCGATCGGGGTGTTGACGAGCGTCGGTCGCAGCGTGGCGAGCCTCGCGAACGAGATGCCGTGGGCGCCGACTGCCCGCACTCGACTGCGCGCGGCGTCGGCCATGAAGATCCCGGCCCGCTGCATGGTCGTCAGCCGGCAGATCGCCTCACAGATGCGGTCGTAGAACTCGGTCGAAGACGTGTCGGTGTCCAGCTCGGCGAGCAGCTCCACGAACACCTCGAGCGGCTCGACGCCCGCGAACAGGGCGGGAGGACGATCGGCGGGCGAGACCGCGGGTTCGAAGTTCACGGCCGCCTCACGCACTCACCGGCAGCTCGAACCGCCGCCGGATCTCGTACAGCGTCGTCCGCTCGGCGGCTGGACGACCGGCACGGTGGGCCGCCGCGATCAGGTCCGCGGGCTCGAGCTGGACGCCGTGGTAGCTGCCCGCCATGCGCGATATCGACTCCTCCATCAGCGTGCCGCCGAGGTCGTTGACGCCCCAGGACAGCGATTCGGTGGCTGCATCGAGACCCATCTTGACCCAGCTGGCCTGGAGGTTCTTGACGGTCTTGCCGAGCGCGAGCCGGAACGCCGCTGTGTGCTTGAGGTTCTCCTCCCGCGAGATCTCCTCAACGCCGTGGGTGCGCCCGAGCAAGGTGTGGAACGGGATGAACGAGAGCGGTACGAACTCGGTGAACCCGCCGGTCCGCTCCTGGAGCTCGCGCACCACGCGCATGTGCTCGGCGAGCTCCCAGGGCTCCTCGATGTGTCCGAACATCACGGTCACGGTCGAGCGGATCCCCTCGGCGTGCGAGGCCTCGATGATCTCGACCCAGCGCGCGACCGGAAGCTTGTTGGGAGAAATGCGCTCCCGCACGCCGTCGTGGAGGACCTCGGCCGCGGTGCCGGGGGTCGAGCCAAGGCCTGCTTCGCGCAGCCGCTCAAACACCTTCCTCGGCGCCAGGCCGCTCACATCGGACATGTGGGCGATCTCCATCGGTGAGTACGCGTGCAGGTGGAGCTCGGGTGCAAGCCGCTTGGCGAACCGCAGCCACTTTTCGTAGTCCTCGAGGCCCCAGTCGGGATGGATTCCCGATTGCATGCAGATCTCCGTGGCGCCGAACTCGAGCGCCTCCTCAACCCGTCTGGCGAACTCCTCCTCCGAGTGCTCATAGGCGTCGGGTGAGCGCCGGCCCTGACCGAAGCCGCAGAACGCGCACCCGACCACGCAGATGTTGGAGACGTTGATGTTGCGATTGACGACGAACGTCACCAGATCCCCGGCGAGCTCGGACCGGAGCTCGTCGGAAGCGACGCGCATCTCCTCGATCACTTCGGGTCGGCGCTCGGCGAACAGAGCGGTCAGCTCCTCGGCAGTCAACGCGATGCCATCACGGCCCTTCTCGACTGCGCGGGGGGCGGTGTCCTCGGCGACCGGCACCTCCTGGCGGCGGCCTGAACCACGGCGCGGGATGAATGACCAGTAGCTGCGCTTGATCACGTCAAGCACGCTCTGCGAGACCCAGTCCGCGTCGATGTACTCGGGGTAGACGCACAACCGTTCGGTCAGAGCGACCCCTCCGCCTGCAGCCGCTTACGCACCTGGCGCGGGGGACGGGAACGGGTGCTCCGGGGAGATGTGGTCGCCGTTGGCGGACAGGCCGCCGAGGTCGGTCGCGCCCGCCCGTACCAGCTCGACCCACCAGTCCGAGAGATTCGGGCGGAACCTGGATCCCGACGCCGGGCATCAGCCGTCGTGCCTCCTCGATCAGTCGCTTCATGTCCTCGACCGTCACCGGGGATGCCCACTGCGGCGCCTCGTGCTGCGGGCCGTCCCACACGCCGGTGCGCCAGTAGTCGCTTGCGGCCGCGGCTGCGATGTCTGCCGGCTCGCGTCCGTAGTAGCTCTGGTGCGGAACGAAGTTCTGAAGGATCACCTCCTGCAGGTGGCCGCAGCGCTCGTGCACCTCGGCCAGCGCCGCCAGAGCGTCCATCCGCTCGCCCTCGGACTCGCCGATCCCCACGAGGATCCCGCTGGTGAACGGGATCCTCAGTCCCCGGCTGCGGCGATCGTCTCGAGCCGCAACGCCGGATGCTTGGACGGCGATCCCTGGTGGACGACGAGGTCCGGGTTCGGACTCGAGCATCAACCCCTGTGACGCCGTCACCACGCGCAGGCGGGCCAGGTCCTCGCGGAGAGAACGCCGAGGTTCGTATGCGGCAACAGCCCGCGCTCGAGCGCCCGCTCGCACGTCCATGCCACGTAGGAGACGAAATCACGATGACCGTAGGACTCGAGCCGAGCGGCGACCTCGGGGTCGACCTCCGGATGCTCCCCCGTCAGCACCAGCAGCTCCTTGACCCTCCCTTCGCGCCACGTCGTCGAGCATCCGCTCCACCTCGGCGGGCTCGTGAAGATGGGGCCGGTGAGTCGCGAACGCGCAGTACTTGCAGTAGCAGCGGCACGTGCGAGAGAGCGACAGCGTGAAGTTACGGCTGAACGTGACGCGGCGACGCATCAGCCCAGGAGTCTACGGAGGCCCGGACCGCGGGGCCGACGCGCGTATGCTCCGCGCGCGATGCGGCGGCGTTTCGTTTTCCTGCTCGCAATGGCCGCGCTCGCGGGCTGCGGCAGTAGCGGTGCGCGCAACGCGACGCTGATGCTCGACTTCACGCCCAACGCGGCTCACGCGGGCGTGTACGCGGCGCTCGCGCAGCACTACGACCGTGCGCGCGGGCGTGACGCTCCACGTGCTTGCGCCGCCCTCGCCCGCGGACAGCATCAAGCTACTCGAGGCCGGCCGCGTCAACTTCTCGATCCTCGACATCCACGACCTCGCGATCGCCCAGGAGCGCGGCGACCCATCTGGTCGGGATCATGGCGATCGTCGAGCGGCCCTTGGCCTCGCTGATCGCGCAGCCGCGGTACGCGAGCCCACGCGAGCTCCAGGGGACCACCGTCGGCGTCAGCGGCGACCCGAGCGACACCGCCGTGCTCGACTCGATCGTGCAAGGCGCCGGTGGCTCCCCCGCCCGGATCAAGACGGTCACGATCGGATCGGCGCGCGGTCCCCGACCTGCTGTCGGGGCGGGTAGCGGCCGCAACCGCGTTCTGGAGCGACGAGGGCGTGGCCCTGACCCGCCGGCGGCCGGGCTTTCGCGTGTTCAGGGTGGACGCCTACGGCGCCCCCGCCTACCCGGAGCTGGTTCTGTGTACGACGCGCTCGGAGCTGAAGCGCGATCCTCGCCTCGCGCGTTCGGTCGTCGAGGCGCTTGTCCGCGGCTACGAGTCGCCGCCACTCGGCCGAAAGTCGCGGCCGGCGATCTCGAGCGCCTCGTTCCAGGCCTCGACCCGAAGCTGATCGCGGCCGACCTCGCCGCGCTCGGACCGGCGTTCACGGCACCCGACGGAAGACCTGGGGAGCTCGACCACGCAGTGCTCGACGCGTGGGCGCGCTGGGAGGCCAACTTCAGACTCGTGCCCTCGCCGCCCAACGTCACAGCCGCGTTCGACACGCGCATCAGTCGCTGAGCCTGTTCACGAGCGCGCCGCCCTCCCGGCCATTCGCGAGCGGGGACGACGACCTCAAACCCCGCCGCATCGGCGAGGGCGCGGACGTCGGCCTCGACGTGCGCGTAGAAGGCCAGCACCGGAGGGCGGTGTTCGCCGAGCGCGCCCACGTGTCGATCCGCTCCTCGGTGTCGGCGGGGAGATCGACGACGAGCACGTCCACGCCGACATCGAGAACCTCGACACTCGACACCAGCTCGGCCTGATGTCCGGCAGCGCGCATCGCACCGATCACGTTCGAGCCGAACAGCAGGTCGGGTACGTACGCCGCGACTCGGGCCACTACTGCGCGCGGAGCTTCCGGAACTCCTGCCGGACGGACTCCGGCCTCCCCCACAGCAGCTCTTGGACGATCTCGACTCGGCCGGTGCGCACCTCGCGAACTGCGATCTCGCCCTCGATGGCCGCGTCGTCGAGCAGCTTCAGCGCCGCGTGCACCGCCGGCGCCGCTGCTGCGTGACCGAAGCGGTGTGCGACCAGAATCCGCCAGTGCCAATCGTGCTTGGAGTACGGCTGCGCGTTGCAGGTAACCAGCAACACCGCGGCATCGACGTACCGGCGCTCATCAGCGATCCGAAGGTCGAACTCGAGGTCCGTCCAATCATCAGGGAGCGATTCGATTATCTGGTCGAAGGTGTCCGCGAGAGCCATCGACCAGGATCCTATCCTTGGATGCATGAGTTCAGTCGCGACCGCTCACGACGCATACAGGACGCTGACGGCCGGCTGCGGCCTGTTCGACCGCTCGGAGCGCGGCAAGCTTGCGCTGACGGGGGCTGATGCCAAGAGCTTTCTCCAGGGCCAGGTGACCAACGACGTCGAGGGGCTCGCGGACGGCGACGGCTGCTACGCGGCGTTCCTTACGCCAAAGGGCAAGATGCTCGGCGACCTGCGGATCCTGGACGCCGGCGATGAGGTACTGCTCGACACCGAGCGCGTGGCCCTGCAGGAGCTGTTCAACATGATCCGGCGGTTCAGCGTCGGCTACGACGTCGAGCTTCACAAGCGAACGCTCGAGTCTGGACTCTTGTCGCTGATCGGGCCCGAGTCCGATGCAATCGTCCCAGCGCCCGACGCCGAGCACGCCCACCGCCCTTCCGAGGTCGGCGGGATCCGTCTCCGCGCGATTCGGACCGACGTCGGAATCGACCTGCTGTGCGACTCCGATCAGACGGGTCAGCTGCGCGCCGCGCTCGAGGATCGAGGCGCGGTCTCGGTGGCCGAGAGCGCGGCTGAGGTCGTGCGCGTCGAGCGCGGGCGACCGCGGTATGGCGTTGACCTCGACGAGACGGTGATTCCGGAGGAGGCGGGCTTGAACGAGCGCGCGGTGTCGTTCACGAAGGGTTGCTACGTCGGGCAGGAGACGGTCGCGCGGCTTCACTACCGGGGGAAGCCGAACCGGCACCTGCGCGGGCTCGTGCTCTCAGCCCCGTCTGAGACGGGCACCGAACTGCGGCTGGGCGAGCGGGTCGTTGGGAAGCTCACGAGCGCCGCTCAGTCTCCAAAGTTCGGGACGATCGGCCTTGCGCTTGTGCGCCGGGAGGCCGCGCCAGGAACGACCGTGACGGTCGGCGACGACGGCGCCGCGTCGGCGCGGGTTACCGAGCTGCCGTTTGCTGGCTGACAGCCGGCGCTTCAGACCGGGGTGGGGGGTAGCATCGCTTCACCGAAAGGAAGGAGCCGTGACGTGAGCACCATCGCTTACAGGACCGACAAGCTCCGCGAGCTGGATGACGACGAGCGTCGAGCCTGGATCACCTACCGCGATCGGCTTCGCGAGCTCAGCGGCGAGGAGTACGAGTTGGCCGAGCACGAGTCGTGGGAGGAGCTCCAGCGTGAGCTCCGCGGCTTGGAGCGGCGTCGACGCTCGCTCTCGCTACCCCCGAGTTGACACGTAGCGATGTAGACTTCCGAGCGCGGGGATACGCAGTCGGTTAGGGTTCCGGGCACCCGGCTCAAGGTGATCGCTCAAGTCGCCGAAGGGCCCGTTGAGGAGAGACAAGTCCACGAATGCGTAGAGCCACGATCGGGATCCTCGCGCTCGGCGCGGTGTCCGTCGCGGGATGCGGGGGTGGCGCGCACTTCGCCAACAACCCACGTCCGGCGACGCCCGACGACGTCACCGTCTACATCAACAACTCGCGTGTGCTCGTTTCTCCGAACTCGATCGGCGCGGGACCGGTGATCTTCATCATCACCAATCAGTCCAACCAGGCGCAAGCGCTCACGATTCAGCCTTCGGGCGGCGGCTCAGCGCTCGCGAGCACCGCCCCGATCAATCCGCAGGCGACGAGCTCGATCCAGGTCAACTTCAAGAGCCCAAACAGCAACTACGTGCTGACCACAGGGACAACAGGCGCCACGGACGCGAACAACTCCACCCCGTCCTCGATCCAGCCGGCGAACTTCGCGATCACGGCGGCCAGGCCGAACGGGAACAACGTGCTCCTGCAGCCCTAGCCCGCCTCGAGCCGGGCAGATCTCCGAACCCGTCCTGTGCCCGCTTGACAACTCCATGCGCCCTCGCAATACTTACTTGCATGCAAGTAATGCCTGCGGGGACGCAGACAGAAGAGCTCGCACTCGACCTCTACGCCGCCGTCATCTACCTCCACAAGAACTGCAACTCCGCCCTGTTCGAGGCGGTTGGCGCGCTTGACCTGACCCTGACGCAGATCAAGCTGTTGCATCATCTCGAGGAGGCCGAGACGCCGCTGAGTCTGAAGGCGGGCGCGGAGCTCGTCGGCATCTCCCTCCCCGCCGCCAGCCGGACCGTTGACGATCTCGTGCGTCGCGGCTTCGCGGAGCGTCACGAGGATCAAGATGACCGGCGAATGAAGCGGGTCAGCCTCACGGATGACGGAGGGGCTGTCATCCGCAAGCTGAACGCCGCCCGTCTGAGCGGCTTGCAGGAGTTCACCGAGACATTGACTGACGTCGAGCGGGACCGGCTCGCGGCTGCTCTCGCCAAGCTGCTCGAGCGCCCAGACGTCGCGAGCTGCCGCCCGGAGGGCCTGTGACCGGGCGACTGCTCAGCAAGCGCGCAGGGCTGATCACCGAGGAGAACAGCAAGTGGTGGACGCTCGGAGCCATGTGCTTCGCGCTGTTCATGATCATGCTCGACAACACGGTCGTGAACGTCGCGCTGCCCTCGATCCAGCGTGACCTTCACGCGTCGCTGTCGGGCCTCGAGTGGACGCTGAACGCTTACACGCTCACGTTCGCCGTGCTGATGGTGACCGGTGGCCGGCTCGGCGACATCTTCGGACGGCGCAAGATGTTTCTGTTCGGCGTGACCGTGTTCGGGATCTCGAGCGCGATCGCTTCGCGCCGGACGCCACTGTGCTGGTCGCGTTCCGGGCGGTGCAGGGCATCGGCGCCGCGTTCATGATGCCCGCCACGCTCGCGATCATCACCCAGGCGTTCCCCGCCGAGCAACGTGGGACGGCGATCGGGACTTGGGCGGGCGTCAGCGCGCTCGCACTCGCGATCGGTCCCGTGTTCGGCGGCTTTCTGACGCAGGATGTGAGCTGCGCGCGATCTTCTTCATCAACCCCCCGATTGCGGTCGGCGCGGTCGCCGTGACGCTGTTCGCCGCGCGCGAGACGCGCGACGAGACCGTTGGTCGGACCGTCGACTTCGCGGGGATCGCGGCGCTGACGATCGGCCTGACCGCCTTCGTCCTCGCCCTTGTCGAGAGCAACGCGTGGCATTGGGGCTCGGCACGCATCATCGGGCTGTTCGCCCTGGTGATCGCGATCACCGCCTTCGTCCTGATAGAGCTGCGCGTCCGGGCCCCAATGCTCGACTTCAGCTTCTTCCGCTCAGCCACCTCGGCGGGTTCGAACCTGGTCGCGTTTCCTGGTGACGTTCGCGATGTTTGCGCAGTTCTTCTTTCTGACGCTCTACATGCAGAACGTCCTTCACTACTCGCCGATCCAGACGGGCTTGCGCTTCCTGCCCGCGACGCTGTTGATCATCGTGATTGGCCCTATCGCCGGAAGGCTGACCGACCGCGTCGGGCCGCGCCGCTTGATGGTGCTGGGGCTGCTGATCGTGTCGGCGGCACTTGGAATCCAGTCACAGATCAGTCTTCACACCGGCTACGGGCTACTGCTCCCTGGATTCATCCTGATGGGGATGGGCATGGGCCTCGTGATGTCGCCGATGAGCACCGCCGCCATGAATGCCGTCGACCGAACCAAGGCCGGCGCTGCCTCCGGCGTACTGTCGATGAGCCGGATGGTGGGCGGCACCGTGGGGCTCTCGGTCATGGGCGCGCTCGTCGCGACGATCGGACGCTCACAGCTGAACTCGAGCCTCCCTCATGTCTCCGCCGCGGTCCGAGGGAAGCTCGCCAGCGCCCTGGGCAGCGGGAGCATCCCGACCGGCGGGCACACCTCCCCGCAAGTCGTCCACGCCGTCCACAGCGCGTTCGTTTCGTCCCTCGGAACGGGACTGACGGTGGGCGCCGGGGTAACCCTCACCGGAGCCGTGCTCGCGGCGCTCCTGATCCGTCCGACACCCGGCCGTACTGAGCCCGCCGAAGCGCGTCACGATTCCGCGCAGGCGGCCGAAGCGCTCGCTGTATACAGACGGCTGCCGCGACACCCGGCTACGATCCCGGAGTCCCCAATCCAGGAAGGTGAACAAGCCGAGTGGCCGTCGATGTGACCGAAGTCGAAACCGAACCCGGAGTCCTGCCGGCGACGATGGCCGCATGGGTCATTCGGCCGAGCGGGAGGGCGAACCGATCGATGCCTTCCAGCTCGAGGAGATCGAGGTGCCCGAGCCCGGCGCGTTCGAGGTGATCGTGAGGGTCATGGCGGCGGGCGTCAACTACAACAACGTGTGGGCGGCGCTGGGCGAGCCGGTCTCGGTGTTCGGCTACGGCGATCACCCGCAATACGGCCACCACATCGGTGGCTCGGATGCTTCAGGGGTCGTGTGGAAGGTCGGCGACGGTGTGACCCGCTGGAAGCCCGGCGACGAGGTCGTAATCCACTGCAACCAGGCCTCCTATGAGGACGTCGAAGTCCACGGGCTCGATCCGCTCGCGGCTCCGTCGCAGAAGATCTGGGGTTACGAGACGACCTGGGGCTCGTTCGCGCAGTTCACGAAGGTCCAAGCGCAGCAGCTGTTGCCCCGACCCCAGAATCTGACCTGGGAGGAGGCGGCCTCGTACGGACTCGTGTACTTCACCGCCTACCGGATGCTGATCACCCAGTGCAAGCTCCAGGCCGGCCACCGCGTCCTGGTCTGGGGAGCGGCCGGCGGACTGGGCGTGTTCGCTACGCAGCTCTGCACGCTCACCGGGGCCGACAGCGTCGGCGTGGTCTCCAGCGATGACAAGGGCCGGCTCGTCGAGGAGCTCGGTGCCGTCGCCCACATCAATCGCGCGGACTTCGCGGGGATGATGCGCCGTGGCGGCGAGACGCCGGAGGAGGAGAAGGCCCGCTTCAAGGAGTCACGGCGCTTCTCCAAGGCCGTCAGCGAGATCCTGGGCGGCCCGCCTGACATCGTGTTCGAGCACGTCGGCCAGGCTACGTTCCCCACCTCGGTGCTGACCGTCAAGCCATTCGGGAAGGTCGTTATCTGCGCCGGTACGACTGGCTACAACCTCGACTTCGACGTCCGCTACCTGTGGATGCGCCAGAAGCAGATCATCGGATCGCACTTCGCCAACGCCTACGAGTGCACGAAGGCGAATGAGCTGATCGAGGAGAACAAGATCCGCCCGGTGCTGTGGCGAACGATGGGCTTCGACGGCGTGCCCGAGGCTCACCAACTGATGCGCGAGAACAAGCACCTCGGGAAGATCGCGATCCTCGTCGGCGCGACCGGGGAGGGCGAGGGCAAGACCGCCGAAGGTCCCGGCGCGATTCACGCGGAGGTGGGTGCCTGATGGGCGGCGTGGTATGGGTCCAGTGGTACGCAACCGTGTTGCGTCAGGAGAGCCTCGCGGTGGACGTGGCCGAGGTGGCGCCGATCGCGCTTCGTTACGGCGCGACTCAATATCAGGTCCATCGCAGCCTTGACGACCGTTACCGGATCTGGCAGCTGACCTGGGTCGAGTCACATGATGACTGGTACCGGTTCTGGGACGGGCCCGAGATGATCGAGTTCCGTGCCGCGCACTCGGCCCATTACCAGGTGCCGATCAGCTACGGCTGGTACGAGGAGCTGGCGGCTGGAGCGTTGGGACCCGAGGTCCCGGCGGAGTCCGAGGAGCCCGAGCCCAGTCCCGAGCCCCAGGCAACGGCTTAGTCAGGCCGCCAGCGCTCGCTCACGGCTCGCGTCCCTTGTCCGCGTTGGCTCGCAACGCGAGCGTGAGCCAGAAGCGCTCGTCTGGATCGTCGAGCGCGTCGCCGAACAGCTCTCGCAACCGCGCGATCCGGTACCTAGCCGTCTGGGGGTGGACTTCGAGCCGGCGCGCCACCTGTCCCAGCCGCCCCTGCTCTGCCAACCACACTCCAAGCGTCTCGGTGAACTTGGTCCGCGAGGCCTCAGAAAGCTGCTCGAGCGGTGCCAGACGGGCCGCGGCCAGCTCGGCCGCCAGTCCGGGGTCGCTTCGCAGGAGCAGCTCGCCGGCGCGCTCACCGGCGACGATCAGCTCCGGTCGCCCCTCGGCAAGGCCGAGCGCAGAGCGCGCCCGCGTGAAGCTCAGCAGCGCCCGTCGCCACCCAACGGTCGTGCCGAGGCCCGCGATGGCGCCGGCGCCAGTCACCGCTTGCTCGAGCTCGGCGCGTCGGCCAGGCGCCTCTGGATCGCCGACAACAGCCACGACGAGCTCGCCGATCGCCTCGGAGATCGCATCGAACGGCAGTCGTGGCACGACCGCGTGGCGGCTCGGCCCGCCGACCGCGAGCACCGCAACACGCGGGGGCAGGGCCCACCCGGCATCGCTCGCGGCAGCCTCGACCGCGTCCGCATCCTCCGCAGGATCGCGCACCAGGAGCCGGACAAGACGGCGCCGCCGGAGCTGAGCCTCGCCGGCAACCGCCGACTGCTCCAGCGCGTGACCCTCGGCGGACTCGGCCGACAGGACATCGATGTAGGCGAAGATCGATTCGGCGAGCAGGTAAAGCGTGTCAGGCTCGAGCCCCGCGGCCACTCCGGCGGCCGCGAACCGCCGCCAGGCGACTCGGGCGCCCGTCCTGTAGGCGCTGAGCAACGAGTCGAGGCTCCTCCCGGCCCGCATCTCGCCGCGGCCGAGGGTCAGGTAGACATCGGAGCGGGGCACGGGCCCACCCGCCTCGATCTCGGCCAGAAAGTGATGGAGAGCTTCCTGGACGCCGGCCCGAATCCCCTCGCCGAACGGCCCCTCGAGTGGACGAGCGTACGCGGGGATCGTGCGAACCGCGCCGATCATCTCGTCGGCCACGTCGCCGAGCACGGGGCGTAGTACGCGCGCCACGTCTGGGGACAGCTCGTGCCAAGGTTGGTCGGCCACGTTTCATGCCAAACCTACAACTTTGACCCCATCTCTCGTCGAACCGGTAGAAGAGATTTCATGTGCCGTGGCATATCCTTGCCTGACCTGTGAGCCGCGCCCACAAGATCTCCAACCTGGTCGGCGTTGGCCTCCCCCCCACCGCGATGATCGTCGCGATCGTGTTGCTGTGGGACCGCGCGATCGGACCGCTCGAGCTCGGCCTGATGATCAGCCTGTACGTCCTGACGGCGCTTGGCGTAACGCTCGGCTACCACCGGATGTTCACCCATCGCTCGTTCGAGTCCTCGCGCGCGTTCCGCGCCGTGATCGCGGTTCTCGGATCGATGGCGATCGAGGGCTCGGTAATCACCTGGGTCGCCGATCACCGCAAGCACCACGCGTTCACCGACCGCGATGGCGACCCGCACTCGCCGCACATGGCTGGACCCGGATTCTGGGGCGCCATCAAGGGGCTCTGGCACGCACACATGGGCTGGCTGTTCGAGACTGTCGGGAGCGCCGACCGCAACCGGTTCGCTCCCGACCTGGTCAAGGACCGGGTATTGCGGGTGGTCGACAAGCTGTTCTTGTTGTGGCTCGTGCTTTCGTTCGCGATCCCGTTCGCGATCGGGTGGGCGGTCGGCGGCACGCTCGGCACGGCGCTGACCGCGCTGCTCTGGGGCGGGTTCGTCCGCGTGTTGCTCCTGCACCACGTGACCTGGTCGATCAACTCGGTGTGTCACTTTTTCGGCCGCCGGCGGTTCGACGTGGACGACGAGTCGCGCAACGTGTTCTGGCTTGCACCGCTCTCAATGGGTGAGGCCTGGCACCACAACCACCACGCGTTCCCAACCTCCGCCTTCCATGGGCTGCGCTTCTGGGAGAAGCTCGCCGATCCCACCGGTCTAGTGATCGCCGGCCTCGAGCGGCTCGGAGTGGTCTGGAACGTCGTGCGCGTCAGCCCCGAGCGGCAGATCGCGAAGACCCTGCCGCCAGAGACCGCGACCGCGGTCCCCGGGCGGGCATAAGGCCGCTAGGCCAGCTGGACGCCGGCCGGTGGTAACTGCCGGCCAAGCGGAGCGTTCTCCAGGTAACTAGGAGCGGAGCGCAGGCCGGCCCGGAGCTGGATGCGTTTACCCCGCCTCGAGCGGCGCCATCGTCAGCCCCGCGCCGTCGAGCGCGACCCAGTATTCCTCGGCGTCCTCGCGGGGCCCGCTCCAGACGATCGCGCAGCCGGAATTGTGGATGCGGTGGGCAAAGCGGTACCCCTCGGCAAGCGTGACCCCCGGGATGATCCGCGCGATGGATTCCGCTACGTGGTCGAACGTGTTGTGATCGTCGTTGAGGACCACCACACGCCAGAGACCGCCTACGCCGCCGCCCGGTCCGCTGAGGCGAGGCAGCTCAACCGTCTGTGCCATCGCCCTGCAGGATAGCTCGGGGAGGACTCAGGCCCGGGGGGATCGCCCTGCGTGAGTAGAGGCGGCCGCGGGCGTCTCCTGGGTGTCCGAATCGGGGTCGCGCGGCAGCGGCGCTCGCTCGCCGTCCTCTTCGCGCTTGCGCCAGTAGCGCTCCAAGCCCAGGTAGAGCTGCTCCGGCGCGGCTGCCTGCTCGTAAGCCATCAGCAGCTCGGGTCCGGCGTCGGCCTCGATCTCGGCTCGGATGGTCGAGACGAAGCTCTCGGGATCCTCGGTCCGCGCGAGCGCGGCCCAGTTGTCGAGCCTGTCGGCGAGCTCGGCGAGCTGGTCCTCGACTTCGTCACTGGATCCGAAGTGGGTCATCGCCAGGAGCTCCGGCTTCCACGCCCTGACACGGTCGATTGACGAGTGCCAGGCGTCGATGTCGATGTCCGGCGGCGGCGTGGGCGGGATGGTCAGGGTCTGCGGCGTGATCCTCACCCCTGCGGCGTCGCCGACGAATGCGATCCCGTCGTGCAGGTAGGAGACGTGGTGGGAAGCGTGGCCGGGGGTGTAGGCCACCTCGAACCGACCCTCGAGCAGTTGCTCGCCGCCGCGCAGCAGATGGACGTTCGCCGAGGGTACGGATAGCACCTCTCCCCACCTGCGCTCCATGTCATCGCCATACAGCCGCCGAGCGCTCTTGAGCAACCGCGATGGCTCCATCAAATGCGGCGCCCCGCGCTCATGGACGTACACCTCGAGATCCGGCCAGCGCTCGACCAGCGATCCCGTTGCACCAGCGTGATCGAGGTGGATGTGGGTCAGCAGCAGAGCTCGCGGGCGCTCGTCCCCGAGCGCGTCGAGCAGGGTGACCAAACACGAGGCGGGCCCGGGGTCGATCAGCACATCGCCCACTTGCCAGCAGCCGATCACGCGCTCGTTGCCCAGGTGCAAAAGGTCGATCAGCCGGACGGGATCAATTCCAAGGATCGCAGTGGGCTCCTCGACCGGCGGCGGGTCGTCGAGTGGGGTCGTAGGATCGGGTTCGCTGACGACCGTCGGCAGCGCAGCCTCGGTCTCGGGCAGCGCCGCCGCCTCCTCCGTCGAGGCTGCGGGGAAGCGCGTAGCTGCCGCCCCGGCCAATTTCTCGAGGTCCTCTGAGAGCTTTCGCACATCGCCGACGATCCGGTCCCGCTCGGCCCAGATACGGTCGACGTCCGCGTCGAGCTCCTGGACGCGACGGTGTGCCGCCTGCTCGATCAGGATCGCCTGCTCGCGAGACGACTGGTCCAGCCGCTCGGCCTCCTCACGCGCCCGGATCAGGCGTTCTTCGGCCTCCGCGCGCGATTGCGCGGTGATCTGGTCCGCCGTCTCGTGTGCCCGCTGGAGAATCGCCGAGACCTCCTCCCCCACGCGTTCGACCGCGCGGCGAACGGCCCCCTCGGGAGACCGCGTGGCGTAGAGCTCGGCGACCAACTGCGTCGCCCGTTTGACGTACTCGTCGACCGCGAGGCGGTCATAACCGCGCAGAACGATCGGGAAATCCTGGCTCGCGACGCTGGCAACCGGATCGTCCGGCAGGTTCGCCAGCGGTGCGGTGATCTCTTGCATGATCGAGTGCTCTGTTGCTGCGGAGTTCTGATCGGGCATAGCTAGTGGATTCAACCTCCGTCGCCGGATGCCTTCCGCCTGACAAAATGGACGGTATGACCGCCTCTGAGCCGCCTCGCCTTCCCGAGCCCGACCGGCCGTGGATGATGCGGACATACGCCGGCCACTCGGACGCCAGGCGGTCCAACGAACTGTACAGACGCAACCTCGCGAAGGGCCAAACAGGCCTGTCGGTGGCCTTCGACCTGCCGACCCAGACCGGATACGACCCCGACCACGAGCTTGCGAGAGGTGAGGTCGGCAAGGTGGGCGTGTCGATCGCGCACGCCGGCGACATGCGGACGCTCCTCGACGGGATCCCGCTCGATCAGATGAACACGTCGATGACGATCAACGCCACGGCCGCGTGGTTGCTCGCGCTGTACATCGCCGCCGCCGAGGAGCAGGGCGTGCCCGAGGAAAAGCTGCAGGGAACGACTCAGAACGACATCCTCAAGGAGTACCTGAGCCGCGGCACCTACGCGTTTCCGCCAGGCCCCAGCATGCGGCTGATCGCCGACACGATCGCCTACACGGTCACCCACGTCCCGAAGTGGAACCCGATCAACATCTCCTCCTACCACCTGCAGGAGGCGGGCGCCACCCCCGTCCAGGAGATCGCGTACGGGTTGTCAAACGCAATTGCGGTACTCGACGCGGTCCGCGAACGCGTTCCGCAAGAACAGATGGGAAGCGTGTTCGGGCGGATCTCGTTCTTCGTCAATGCCGGCGTTCGCTTCATCGAGGAGCACGCCAAGCTCCGGGCAATGGCCTCCCTGTGGGACGAGATCGGGCGCGAGCGCTACGCGGTCGAGGACGAGAAGCAACGCCGCTTCCGCTATGGCGTCCAGGTCAACTCGCTCGGGCTGACCGAGTCGCAGCCGGAGAACAACGTCTACCGGATCGCGCTCGAGGCGCTGGCGGTGACGCTGGGCCGCAGCACGCGGGCGCGGGCGATCCAGTTGCCCGCCTGGAACGAGGCGCTCGGCTTGCCGCGCCCCTGGGACCAGCAGTGGTCCCTGAGGCTTCAGCAGATCCTCGCCTACGAGACGGACATGCTCGAGTATCCGGACATCTTCGAGGGGTCGAAGGTGATGGATGCGCTCGTCGAGGAGCTGCGCGACGGCGCCCGCGAGGAGATGGCGCGCGTCGCGGAGCTGGGCGGAGCGGTCGACGCCGTGGACTACATGAAGGGCGCGCTCGTCAACTCGCACCGCGAGCGCTGGCGCGAGATCGAGACCGGCGAGCTCACGGTGGTGGGGATGAACCGCTTTACCTCGACCGAGCCGTCGCCGCTGACCGCTGACGCCGACGGCGGCATCCTGGTAGTGGATCCGGAGGTCGAGGCCGAGCAGCGTGACGCCCTCGAGCGGTGGCGCGCCGAGCGCGACCAGGAAGCTGTCGATCGAGCGCTCGAGGAGCTGGCACGCGTCGCGGCGAATGAGTCCGAGAACATCATGCCCGCGACGATCGCCGCCGCGCGCGCGGGCGCGACGACCGGGGAGTGGTCACAGACGCTGCGCGATGCATTCGGCGAATACCGGGCCCCGACGGGAGTCGGCGAGGCCGCGGCGGTGCCTAGCGGCGATGTCGCCGAGCTGCGCGACGAGGTCGAGCGCGTGTCGGAGGCGTTGGGCCGACGGCTCAAGTTCCTGGTCGGGAAACCGGGGCTCGACGGGCACTCGAACGGCGCGGAGCAGATCGCCGTCCGCGCGCGCGATGCCGGCATGGACGTGGTGTACGAGGGGATCCGGCTGACGCCTTCGCAGATCGCCACCTCGGCCGCCCAGGAAGGGGTGCACGTGATTGGCCTGTCGATCCTGTCGGGCTCGCACCGAGAGTTGATCCCAGCGGTGCTCGACGCGCTTCGCGACGCCGGCGTCGAGGACGTGCCGGTGGTCGTCGGCGGGATCATCCCCGAGGCCGATGCCGCCTGGCTCCGCGAAGAGGGCGTCGCCGCGGTTTACACCCCCAAGGACTGGGATCTGAATCAGATGATGCGCGACATCATCGCGCTGGTGGCCGCGAGGCATGGCATCGACGCCGCCACCCCCGCTTGATCCCCGACGGCCGTAGGCTCGGCGAACGGCTGCGCTCGCACGACCTCCTTGCGGCGCCGGCGACGCTCAACTTGCTCGAGAACCGCACCCCCGAAGCGCGCACGCAGACCGCTGAGCTGTTGCGGGCCGTCTCGCCCGCGGTCCTGGGCACCGAAGCGCCCGGGTATCTCGTCGGCATTACCGGGCCGCCGGGCGTGGGCAAATCCTCGCTGCTCTCGCGGCTCGTCGCCGCGTGGCGTGACCGCGAGCGCACGGTCGCGGTCCTGGCCGTCGATCCGACCTCGCGGCGGTCTGGCGGGGCACTGCTCGGCGACCGCGCGCGAATCGAAGTGGACCACACCGACCGGGGGGTGTTCATCCGCTCGACGGCCGCGGGCGATCGTCTGGGCGGCTCGCGCCCGCGACGCGGGCCGCCGCGAGCGCGCTGGCAGCAGCGTTTGACGTGGTCGTGATCGAGACCGTCGGGGTCGGTCAGTCGGAGACAGACGTCGCCGAGATCGCCGACACAGTCGCCGTCGTCGTTCAGCCCGCGTCGGGCGACGTACTTCAGTTCCTGAAAGCGGGGATCATGGAGATCCCAGACGTGCTGGTCGTCACCAAGGCAGTCTCGGACGCATCGCCACGCGTGCTGTGAGCGACCTCAAAGCCGCCTTGAGGGCCCTTGGCGCGAGTGACACCGCGGTCGTGGCCACCTCGGCCACCTCCCCGCCGACGGGCATCGACGGGCTCGTCGACGCGCTTGACGCCCACCGAGGAAGGACGGACCTGGGCGCCCGGCGACTCCGCGCCCGCCGGCTGCACGCGCTCTCGGACTTCGTGGCCGAGCACGGCGAGCGTGGCCTGAGGGCGCTCGGCGGGAGGCGCGGAGCTGAGAAGTGGCTCGCGGAGCAGGAGCCCGGGCTGGACGTGCCCGTCCCTCGACCGCGCACTCGCCACCCGCGCGGCTGAGGCGAGATGACGCCACGGATCGTCCTGCCGGCGGAACCGCTGATCGAGGGGCCGACCTCCCTCAGACCATGGCGCGACTCGGACATACCGGCACTCGTCGCCGTCTGCCAGGACCCCGAGATCTCCCGCTGGACTCGGGTCCCGTCGCCTTACGGCGAGGCCGACGCCAAACTGTTCATGCTCGATCGCCTCGACGGCCTCCTCAAGCGCACCACCGTCCCGTTCGCGATCGTCTCAGCCAACGACGACGAGCGCCTGATCGGATCGGTCGCCCTGATCCGCTTCACGTGGGAGCATCGCCGCGCGGAGGTTGGCTACTTGATCGCGCGCGAGGCCCGCGGGTCCGGGCACGCGACGCGCGCGGTGAGAATGATCGCCGGTTGGGGTTTTGCGCAGCTCGGGCTCGAGCGGATCGACCTGCTCGCCGCGACGGGCAACGCGGCGTCACTCCGGGTCGCGGAACGCGCGGGATTCACGCGAGAAGCGGTGCTGCGCTCCTATCTGCTCGCCAAGGAGGGCAGACAGGACATGGTGCTGTTCGGATTGCTCCGCTAGCAGGTTGCCTTCCCCGGAGCCTCCTGGCTTTCCGAGGAGATTCGCCATCCGGCAGAGGTCTTGGTCAGATACAGCTGCGCGAGCGCGAACCGCTGGCAGTGAGCACCGGTCAGGACCAGGGCAGACGCGGTCCCGCGGCTGATCGTGACCCGGCCGATGCTGAGCGTCGGACTCTGGACGCTCTTGAAGAAGATCTGCATGCCCCGTTCGCAGGTCAGCCCCTCGCTTGCAAACCGGTTGGCCAGCGACGGAGCGAGCACCTGCTCGCAGACGGTCTTGGCGTCATGTGCTCCGACCGCGTGCACGAACTGCTGGACCTTGGCGTGCACCTGATCCGCGTCGCTCGTGCCGCAGCCGCTCACGGCGACGGCGGCAAGCAGCCCCAGCACCGTCGCGAACCCGACCCGCATCGGCGGAACTGTAGCCTGTGGTCATGGCCCGAGAGCCACTGCGGGACGGGCACGGACGATTGATCGGAGACCTCCGGGTCTCGGTCACCGACCGCTGCAACTTCCGCTGTCAATACTGCATGCCCGCGGAGGGTCTTCCGTGGCTCGAGCGCGCAGAGCTGCTCTCGTTCGAGGAGATCGCCCGGCTGGTGCGCCTGTTTGCCGAGATGGGAGTACGCGACGTCCGGCTGACGGGTGGTGAGCCGCTTGTCAGACGTGACTTCCCGCGTCTCGCCGCGATGCTAAGCGGCATCGAAAATGTCGCGGACTTGTCCGTGACCACAAACGGATTCCTCCTCGAGCGCGACGCTTCCGCGCTGGTCGACGCGGGGATCAACCGGTTCAACGTCTCGGTTGACTCGCTCCAGCGGGACCGGTTCTACGAGCTGACCCGGCAGGATGCGCTCCCACAGGTGCTGCGCGGCCTCGAGGTGCTGGCGAGCTTTCCCGAAGCCCACCCGATCAAGCTCAACGCGGTGGCGATTCGCGGATTTACCGAGGAGGAGCTAATCCCCTTCGCCGAGCTCGCGCGCCGGACTCCGTACGAAGTCCGATTCATCGAGTTCATGCCGCTCGATGCCGACCATTCCTGGTCGCGCGATCAGGTTCTGAGCGGTGCCGAGACGCGCGCCGCGATCGACGCTGTCTACCCGCTCGAGGCCGCGCCGCGGGAGCCACACGCCACCGCTCGCGTGTACCGCTTCGCGGACGGGAGAGGGAAGATCGGCTTCATCAACCCCGTTTCCGAGCCGTTCTGTGCCGATTGCAACCGGATCAGGCTGACCGCCGACGGGCGGTTGCGAACGTGCCTGTTCTCTTTGAACGAGACCGATCTGCGCGGACCGCTGCGCGCCGGCGACACCGACGCCGAGCTCGAGCAGATCATTCGCGACGCCGTGTGGCGCAAGGAGCTAAAGCACCACGTTGGCGAGCCGGGCTTTATCCAGCCGGCACGGACGATGTCGGCAATCGGGGGCTGACCTTTTCACGACCGGTGGAGGGCTCCGCCGGCAGCGAGAACCGAACCCTTGTCCCGCGACCGGCGGGCGCGAACCAGATACGGCCTCCGTGGGCCTGAACGATCGCACGCGCGATTGACAGCCCCAGGCCCGCGCCGCCCCGCGACCGGGACGCATCGTCGCCGGCGCGGTAGAACGCCTCGAACACATGCTCTCGCTCGGCGTCCGCGATCCCGGTGCCGTCGTCGGCGACCTGGACCTCGACCCAGCCATCGCTGGTCGTCACGCTAACGGCCACGGTCCCACCCGGAGGCGTGTGGCGATTGCATTGTCGAGCAGGTTCAGGAGCACGCGGCGGATCTGCTCCGGATCGCCCCGCGCTGCGAGCGATTCCCCCAGGGCCCGTCCAGCCGGCGGCTGCGAGCTCAGAACGACGCCGCGCTCATCGGCCTGGACGCGCATGGCTGCGACCGTCTCTGAGGCCAACTCCCCCACCTCGACCCGCCGCGCGCTCAGCACAATCTCGCCGGCTTCCAGACGCGTCAAATCGAACAGATCCTCGACCAGGGCGGACAGGACCGCGACGTGGGTCTGCATGTCACGCAAATACCGCGTGCGCACCTCGCCGGTGGCGATCTTGTCTTCGACCGCCTCGGCCAACAGTCTCAGGGAGGCGATCGGCGTGCGCAGGTCGTGAGACACCGCGACAATCAACCGGCGCCGCGCCTCCTCGGCTGCAGCGCGCGCTTGCTGTTCGGCGGCCAGCCGCACGAGCAAGGCATTCGCCGCTCGGACGAGCAACTCGCCGGACACGGTCGCGCCGACCACAGCGATCACCGCGGCCATCACGGACACGAGCAGCGCGTCGTGGCCGAGATGAACATCAGGCCGGCACCGGCCCACACCGCGACCAGAATCGCGCCGACGGCGATCCACACCGCCGTCGCCAGCTGGTGGGTCAATGCTTCACCGCTCGAGGACCGCCGCACGGCGAGGAGTGCGAGGCACACCGCGAGTACGGACACGCCCGCAAGGATGGCCAGTGTGCCAGCGCTGCGTGAGCGCCGTCGCGGGCCGCGACGATGCCCGTACCCGCCAGCAGCACGAGCGTTGCGATCAGGATCCGGCGCCTCATCGCTTCCGGAACCTGTATCCGACCCCACGCGCCGTTTCGATGTACTCGGGGCTCGCGGGATCCGGCTCGATCTTCGCCCGGAGCCGTCGCACGTGCACGGTCACCGTGCTCGTGTCGCTGAACACGTCGACGTTCCACACGTCCTCCATCAGCTGCTCGCGGGTAAACACCCGGCCAGCGTTGCGAGCCAGGTGGCACAGAAGGTCGAATTCGCGAGCCGTCAGCGCTACGTCCATCCCAGCCGGCGCACCGTACGCCCGGCAGCGTCGATCCGGAGCTCGCCGCTGACGATCTCCTCGTCCGAACCGGGATCGACGCTGGGAGATGCCCGTCGCAGGACGGCATCCACGCGAGCGACGATCTCGGCCGGCGAGAACGGTTTCACCACGTAGTCGTCGGCGCCTCGTCGCAGCCCGACGATCCGGTCTGACTCCTCTCCGCGCGCGGTCAACAGAATGACCGGGAAGCGATGGTTGCCTGCCCGCTGCCGTCGGACAGCCGCCGCATCACCTCGTATCCGTCGAATCCCGGGAGCATCACGTCGAGCACGATCAGGTCGGGCTGGCGGTCGCGGGCGACGCTCACCGCCTCAGGGCCGGCGTACGCCTGGCACGTGCGGTAGCCGGCGCGCTCCAGGTAGCGCGACACCACGTCGACGATCGTGGGCTCATCGTCTACTACCAGCACCGTGCGCTGCACGTCCGTGATCATCGCACCGAGCAACCGTAGCCACCGAATGTGACAAAGCGAGAAACTGGCCCGCAGTTAATCGATTCGCAAGGTCACGCGCTGACAATCGAGTCCAAATGCTCTTGTTGATCCTGTTCGCTCTGATCGCGGGCGCCGGCACGGCAATCACGCCGTGCGTGCTTCCGGTGCTCCCCGCGCTGCTGTCTGCAAGCGCGGTCGGCGGCAGGCGCCGCCCGCTCGGGATCGTGCTCGGTCTCGCCATAACGTTCACGATCGCGATCGTCGCGCTCGCGCAGCTGGTCAAGGGCGTCGGACTTGCAAGCGGCGCCGCCCGAACTGCCGCGGTTGTGGTGCTGATCGCTTTCGGGCTGGTGCTCCTGATTCCCGGCGTCGCCGCGAGGGTGCAGGCGCCGCTCTCGCGCCTGGCACGGTTCGGGCCCAAGACGCGCGGTAGCGGATTCTGGTCTGGTCTGTCGGTCGGGGCCGCGCTCGGTTTCGTCTGCGCACCATGCGCAGGGCCGATTCTGGCCGGGGTGACATCGGTCAGCGCGTCCACCGGACCGACGGTCCGGGTCGTGCTGGTGGCGCTGGCGTTCTCAGCGGGGCTCGGCGCGGTGATGCTGCTGTGGGCTCTCGGCGGACGTGCCTTGCTCGACCGCGCGCGGCCGAAGCTGCGCGGGAACGTGGTTGAGATCGCTCTCGGCGCGGTGCTGCTCGCGACCGGGGTTGCGATGGCTTTCAACCTCGACGTCCGCTTCGAGGAGGCCCTGGCAAAGGACACGAGCCTGCCATCGTTCCTCGTCGACCCGACGCGCTCGCTCGAGAACTCGAGCGCGGTCCAGAACCGTCTCGCGTCGCTGCGGCCGCCATCACGGTTCGTCAAGCGCCAACAGATCGCGAAGACCGCCCCCGTAGCCGACACGATCGGGGTGTCGATCCCGGGCGTCCAGACGCCCGCGCTCCCGAACCTCGGACCGGCCCCTGAATTCGCAGGCACGCAGAAGTGGTTCAACACCGGCGGCGGGGCGCCGCTGACGCTCGCGGGCCTGCGGGGACACGTCGTGCTGGTCGATTTCTGGACCTACACATGCATCAACTGCATCCGCACGCTTCCGTTCCTGAAGGGCCTGTACGCCACCTACCACCGGGACGGGCTCGAGATCGTCGGCGTCGAGTCGCCCGAGTTCACGTTCGAGCAGGAGGCAAGCAACGTCGCGCAGGCGGTCCGCTCTGACGGGATCCGCTACCCGGTGGTCCAGGACAACCAGCTCGGCACCTGGAACGCGTACCAGAACCAGTACTGGCCGGCCGAGTACCTGATCGACGCGCACGGCAACGTGCGCCACACGCACTTCGGCGAGGGTGATTACAGGCAGAGCGAGGCGGCCGTGCGCCAGCTCCTGTTCGAGGCCGGGGCGCGCAGCCTGCCACGGCCGATGATGGCGAGCGCGATCACGCCCTCGAACGGCGTCGGCACAGCCGAGACATATCTGGACCCACAGCGGGCCCAGGGGTTCGCCCAGCCGCTGGTCCCCGGCACCCACTCTTATCCGGGGGTCAACAGCATCCAGCTGAACGAGTTCGCCTTGCGGGGCACCTGGAGGACGGGTGCGGAGTCGGTCACGCCGGTCTCCGCCGGAGCGACGATCGAGCTGGGCTTCCAGGCCCAGCGCGTCTATCTGGTGATGACGTCATCGCACAACGTCCCCCGCAAAGTCCAGGTGCTGCTCGCCGGGCGCCCCTACAAGACCGTCACGGTCGTAGGCCAGCAGCTGTACACGCTCGTCTCGCTGCCGGCCGACGAGCAGGCCGGGCTGAAGGTCGAGATCCCGCCCGGAGTCAGCGCGTACGACTTCACCTTCGGTTAGGCGCCGGAATGTGAAGCTTCCGTCGCCCGCCTGCGGTCGAGGATCGCCGCGGCGCGCAGCAGATCCTCAGGCGCGTTGACGTTGAACAGCATCTCGGCGTCGTCGACCTCGAGCAGCAGCGGTTTGATCGCCGCGATTTGATCGCGCAGCGGACGATTGCCGGGCGACGCCGGCAGCAGTCTGAGGGCCTCTGGGTCGTAGCGCGCGAGCAGTGGCTGCATCACCCCGCCGGCCACGGTCACGACGGCCGGCGCATCGGCGTCGTCCGCGTTCGCAAGCCGGCGGATGAGCGCCGGCCTGACGAACGGTAAGTCCGCGGCGCAAACGAGCACCGGGCGATCCCCGGCGAGTGCGATCGCCTGCATGATCCCAACCAAAGGGTGGTACTGCCGGTGCGGCTCGATCCAGACGGTCGCACCCGGCAGATTGGGCAGCGTGGTGTCGGCCTTGGCGAGCACGACCACTTCGTCCAGAGCCTCCGTCATTGCTCGCAGCGGGTAGCTGATCAGCGGCCTGCCGCCCAGCTCGACAGTGGCCTTGGAGCCGCCCATCCGCCGGCCCCGTCCGCCCGCCACGATCACGCCGAGGGGCGGTTCCTTGCGCCGGACGTTCGCCTGCCTCAGGTGCGGCCGTCTCATCGGCGCCTACCCTACGGCCCCGCGCCACGGAGATGGCGTCGATTCCACGTCTTCTAGACTCCTTGCTATGGAGGGCTCCACCGAGGTAAGGAGCTGGCTGCGCTGTTACCGATGCTGGTCGCAGAACCTCGAAGTGCAGGTGCACTACGAGGGGATCCACAAGATCGACTCGGACACCGGCGAGCGCGGCGAGGTCGTCGACGAAATGCAAGAGGCCGTGATTCAGTGCCTCGAGTGCATGCACGATCAACCCCATCTCGGCTTTCACAACGGCCGGGTCGAGCCGATCGAGGACCGCTGGGAGCGGATGATCGCCGGCACCCCCTGGGTCGCGTCATGCACGGTCACGGTCGATGCCGAGGATGTCGAGACGTGCTCAGGCCCCGAGGCCGGCGACGCGCTGAGCTATGCCGCGTTCGGCGACCACGGGACGCGAGAGTTCTTCACCCACGTCCGCTTCCACAAGCACGACGACGACCGCATCATCGTCCACCTGCTCGTCGAGCTCTACGCTCGCTCGGGGGAGGAGGCAACGGCCGTGCTCGAAGAGGCAGCGCGCGGCGAGCTGGCAATCACGTCGCTCGCCGAGGAATCGCGGCCGCCCGCCTCCACCGGTAACGGACAGCACTAGCCCCTCGAAAGCGTCGCGAGGCCGGGCACGGCGGCGACCTGCCACATCCGGCTGATCGCGTCCGGGCGGTGCTTGAGATACCGGTCGAGGAACGCAATCGCTTCGCGCTCGACAATCCCGAGCTGAGGCTGTTCACTCGTGTAGGGCGGTAGGTGGCCGGCTCCGAGCAGCGACAGCAGGAATTTCGGGTGTGGTGCGCTCGCGAAGTACCGATACGTGGTTGCCGGCGCGTTGCTCGTGTCAGCTGTCCCCTGGACGGCGAGCAGTGGCGGGCTCGGCGTCGGGAAGTAGTACCCGCCGAGTGCCGGAATCTCCGCGCCCGACAGGATCATCGCGGCGTCGATGCGGTGGTCGGCGACGCTCGAGTTGTAGGCGGCCGCGAGCGCCGTTGAGCCACCGTCGGACTGTCCTGACACGGCGATCTCGTTCGGCTTCAGAAGGCCGCTGAGGATCCCCCAGTGCGCGCGACTTCTGTCGAGCATGCTGGTAATCACGAAGCTCATGTCCTGGGGCTGGTTGACGAGGTCTGACCTGTTCGGACCGCCGGGCGCCTGGCCGTTGGTGTACGGGAAAACAGGCGCCGCGACCACGTACCCCGCTCGCGCCCACGCTTGCATCAACGCCGAGTACGTCGCGGGTGTCACCGCGTAGCCGTGCGCGAACACGACCAGGGGGAACGGTCCGGCGCCGGTGTCCGGCACCGCCTCGTGTACGTCGGTTCGTGCCGGGTTGCCGATCGCCGGATAGCGGATCACGGTCGCGAGCGTGCGCAACCGGCTCTGGTCCCTGAACACAATCGTGACCTCGCCGACGGCGAAGCGTGATGGCGGTCTCCATTTGACGCTGATCGCCCCGGCCGCGCCTGCGGAACAGGCCAGCGCGACGGCGAGGACGATCAGGGCGCACCAGCGCTTCAAGATCGACCCAGCCGTGGCTCAGCGCGCGGCACCCGCCGACGTTGTGCCGCCTGGAGCCGATGCCAGCCCTCGTCCACGATCAGCGCAAGTGCGACCGGGACGGTCGCAGGGAGTTCGCTGAGCGTGAGGAACAGGAGATCGAACAGTCCCGCGATCACCAGCGCGAGCAAAGCCACCTGCCACTGGCGGCGGCGATCGGCCGCGAGCACGGCGCCCAGCAGCGCGCCCACAAACAGGTCGCCATAGCCGAGCGACACGGAACCAAACATCTCGCTCTGCAGCTGCGGCAGCCCGCCGGGCGGGTGCGCCAGGACGAGCGTCGCGTTGGGCGCCTGGAGCAGGTCGGATACGACCAGCCATGTATCGCCGGCGGCCATCAGGATGATCCCTGCCTTTAGCCAGCTCGACGGCGTCACCATGGACAGGAGCACCCCGAGCGTCACGCAGCTGAGCGCATCCAGGATCGCCCCAGCGGCCTCGCCCGAAAGCGAAGTCCGCGCCGCCCAAGCCAGCGCAAACAGAGGCACAGCCAACGTCGCCAACCAGGGCCGCGAGCCACGCATGAACCATCCCAGCGCCGCCGCGGCCAGCGGCGGCACCGCGATCAACGCCAGCCACGTCAGCCCCGTAGCGGTGTCATTCAGATACCGGATCGCGAAGATGACGACCACGATCGACCCGACCGGGACCAGCGCCCACCAGCGCCCCTTCAGCCGCTCAGCGATCCGGAGGCGCGGCACATCCCGAGGCGCCGCAACGCACCCTGCTTGTAAGCAAAGGACGGCGGCGTCTGACGGAATGAACGGAAGCGCCACAACCCCAGCGTACGAAAACGCCGGAGTCAGGGGAGGGCGTTACACGCCGAGCCGAGACTCGAGCGACTCGAGCTGCTGATGCAGCTCATCCGGCAGGCGATCGCCGAACTGCGCGAGGTGCTCTTTCATCTGCGGCAGCTGCTTGCGCCACTCTTCCGGGTCGACCTCGAGCAGATGAGCCATCGCCTCCGGCGTCACATCAACGCCATCGGTGTCGATGCCCGCTTCGCCCGCCTTAGGCATAAAGCCGATCGCCGTGTCGTCCGCGTCGGCCACCCCCTCGCACCGACTGAACACCCACGCCAGGACGCGTGAGTTCTCGCCGTAGCCAGGCCACAGGAACCTCCCGTCCTCGTCCTTGCGGAACCAGTTGACGTTGAAGACCCGGGGTAGCTTCGCACCCTCGCGCTGACCGACCGTCAACCAGTGGGCGAAGTAGTCGGCCATGTGATAGCCGCAGAAATGGAGCATCGCCATCGGGTCGAAGCGGAGCTCGCCGACCGTGCCGGCAGCCGCCGCGGTCTTCTCGGAGGCCATCGTCGCGCCGAGGAACACGCCGTGCTCCCAGTCGTGAGCCTCTACCACGAGCGGCATCACTTGCGAGCGTCGGCCGCCGAACAGGATCGCGGAGATCGGCACCCCCTCCGGGTCCTCCCACTCGGGCGCGATCGACGGGACACTGCGCGGCGGGAACGGTGAAGCGCGCGTTCGGGTGCGCCGCCGGCTGTTCGGAGTCCGGGGTCCACTCGTTCCCGTGCCAGTCGATCGCGTGCGCAGGCGGCGCGCCCGTCAGCCCCTCCCACCACACGTCGCCGTCATCGGTCTTCGCGCAGTTGGTGAAGATCGCGTTCTTCTCCAGCATGTCGATCGCGTTCGGGTTAGTCATCGCCCCGGTACCTGGCGCGACGCCAAAGAACCCGGCCTCCGGATTGACGGCGTACAGCTGGCCGTCGGAGCCGAACTTCATCCACGCGATGTCATCGCCAATCGTCTCGACCTTCCAGTCGGGGAGGGTCGGGATCATCATCGCCAGGTTGGTCTTGCCGCATGCGCTCGGGAACGCCCCCGCGATGTAGCGCACCTTGCCCTCGGGCGATGTGAGCTTCACGATCAGCATGTGCTCGGCCATCCAGCCCTCGTCGCGCGCCATCACCGATGCGATCCGGAGCGCGAAGCACTTCTTGCCGAGCAGCGCGTTCCCGCCATATCCCGATCCAAACGACCAGATCTCTCTGCTCTCGGGGTAGTGGACGATGTACTTGTTGTCCGCGTTACAGGGCCAGGGGACGTCCTGCGCGCCGTCCGCGAGGGGCATACCGACCGAGTGCACGCACGGCACGAAATCCCCGTCAGCGCCGAGCACGTCGAGCGCGGGCTGTCCCATGCGGGTCATGATCCGCATCGAGGCGGCCACGTAGGCGGAGTCGGTCAGCTGGACGCCGACGTAGGAGATCGGCGAGCCCAGCGGGCCCATCGAGAACGGGACCACGTACATCGTCCGGCCGCGCATCGAGCCTTCGAACAGCTCCCTGAGCGTCTCGCGCATCTCCTCGGGATCGCGCCAGTGGTTGGTCGGCCCGGCGTCAGATTCCTTCTCCGAACAGATGAAGGTACGGTCCTCGACCCGGGCGACGTCGGCGGGATCCGACAGGCCGAGGTACGAGTTGGGGCGCTTCGCCTGCGAGAGCTTCTGAAAAGTCCCTGCATCTACAAGCGTTTGGGCGAGCCGGTCGTACTCCTCGGCTGACCCGTCGCACCAGTGGATCTCGTCGGGCTGGGTAAGCGCGGCGATCTCTTCGACCCAGGCCCGAAGGCGTTTGTGCGTCGTCGTGGCTTGGTGCTCCGCTGCAGTGTGGGACATGTGTTTACCTGGACTCCTTAGAACTAGGGTGGCGAGTTGAGCCTACCTGTCAACTGGGAACGATCCGCTGACGCGGCAAGCAAAACCGTGGATTAAAGCCCTACTCGACGTTCGACTCGGCGCCCGGAAGAGGCCCGCCGGGCTCCTTGCGCGGGACCAAAACGACCCGTTTGAACTCGGCTACTAGCGTCCCGTCCTGCTTGAAGGCGCGGGTGTGAACCTTGACCGTTCCGCGATCGGGCTTGGACCGCGATGGCTTCACCTCGAGCACCTCGGATTCGACGAACAAGGTGTCGCCATGGAACAGCGGTGCCGGGTGGCTGAGCTCTTCGGTCGCGAGGTTCGCGATCGCCTTGCCGCTCACGTCTGAGACGCTCATCCCGAGGGCCAGCGAGTAGACGAGCGGTCCGACGACCACGTTCCGGCCCTGTTGAGAATTCGCCGCGTACACGTCGTTGATGTGCAGCGGGTGGTGGTTCATCGTCAGCAGGCAGAACAGGTGGTCGTCGTATTCGGTGACTGTCTTGGCCGGCCAATGCTTGTACACGGCGCCGACCTCGAACTCCTCCAGGTACCGGCCGTACGGATGGGCGCCGGACGCCTCCCTGCCGGCCTGGCCGGTCTCAACTTCGCTCATAGCAACTCCTGATTTCGGTGTCATCCGCCTCGGAGAATGCCATGGTCGGCCCCGGCCGGGCTTCGCACGGTAGCGTTGTATGGCAACCGAATAGGAGAACTGAAGCCTTGAGAAATCCCCGCGACTTCGGGAAGCCGCTCGCGATCGGCGCCCCCGATCCGATCCTCGAAATCCCATTCAAGCCGAGTCGGATGATCCATTTCCTGGACTTCTCGAACGAGAAGATGGTCGCCAAGGTCCCGGACATCGCTCCGACCGTCGACATCCTTCTGGGCAACCTCGAGGACGCGGTTCCGGTCGATCGCAAGGAGGCGGCCCGCGAGGGGCTCGTCAAGGTGGGCAAGGACATAGAGCTCGGCGACACCCAGCTATGGACGCGCGTCAATAGCCTCGAGTCGCCGTGGGTCCTCGATGACCTGACGACAGTCGTCGGGGAGATCGGCGACAAGCTCGATGTGATCATGGTCCCCAAGGTCGAGGGGCCATGGGACATCCATTACGTCGACCGCCTGCTGGCACAGCTCGAGGCGAAGGCGGGACTCGCGCGGCCGATCCTCGTGCACGCGATCCTCGAGACGGGCCTCGGCGTGATCAACCTCGAGGAGATCGCCACAGCCAGTCCGCGTATGCAGGGGATGAGCTTCGGGCCCGCTGATCTCGCGGCGTCCCGGCGGATGAAGACCACCCGAGTCGGGGGCGGGCATCCCGGCTACCGCGTGATCGAGGACCCGGACCCGGACAACCCGGACGCGCCGCGCGTGACGGCCCAGCAGGACCCGTGGCACTACTCGATCGCCCGCATGGTCGATGCCTGTACATCGGCCGGAATCCTGCCGTTCTACGGCCCGTACGGCGACATCAGGGACGAGCTCGGGTGTGAGACACAGTTCCGCGCGGCCTTCCTCCTCGGCTGCGTCGGGGCCTGGTCGCTGCATCCGGTGCAGATCGAAATCGCCAAGAAGGTGTTCTCCCCCGACCCCGAAGAGGTGCTGTTCGCCAAGAAGGTGATCGAGGCGATCCCCGACGGCCGCGGGGTGCACATGATCGATGGCAAGATGCAGGATGACGCGACCTGGAAGCAGTGTCAGGTGATGGTGCAGCTCGCAGAGATGCTCGCGGACAAGGACCCAGAGCTGGCAGAGGCGTACGGCTTCGCGCCCCAGCCGGTGGGCTGAGGAGCTTCAGCCGTGCGGATCTCCGCCAAAGTGGACTATGCGGTGCGCGCCGCGGTCGAGCTGGCCGCGGCGCCCGGCGACAAGCCGGTCAAGGCCGAGCGGATCGCCACCGCCCAGGGGATCCCGCTGAATTTCCTCGAGAACATCCTCGGCGAGCTTCGTCACGCAGGGATCGTTCGTAGCCACCGGGGCGCAGACGGAGGTTTCAGGCTCGCCAAGCCGGCGGACGAGATCAACGTCGCCGACATCATGCGGGCGGTCGAGGGGCCGCTGGCGAGCGTTCGCGGCGGACCACCGGAGGAGACCACCTACGAAGGCGCCGCGGAGGTGCTGCCACGCGTGTGGATCGCGGTTCGCGCGAACCTTCGCAAGGTGGTCGAGCACGTCACGGTCGCGGATATCGCCGGCGGCCACATCCCGGCGACGATCGACAAGCTGGCAGAGGATCCCGAGGCCTGGGTTACGCGCTGACGCGAGCCTCGGGCGCGCCAAGGGGCGCTCGCACGTAGACCAGGTCGCCCTGCGCGAGCTCGAGCTCCTCGGTCTGCTGGCGCGTGAGCTGCGCCCGCGCCTGCGTCCCGTCGGCGAGCTCGAGCTCGACGCGGACTTCGAACCCGAGGTGCACGACCCGTTTGACCTGGGCCTCGACCGCGCCCGGCAGGGGCACCGGCGAGAGCGATAGCTCGTGCGGACGCACGAGCTGGTCGTTGACATTGCTGACCGGCCCGAGGAAGCCCATCACGAAATCGTTGGCGGGAGCGTCGTAAACCTCCTTGGGCGCGCCGACCTGCTCGATCGTGCCGGCGTGCATCACCGCGATCCGGTCCGAGACCTCCATCGCCTCTTCCTGATCGTGGGTGACCAGCACCGTGGTGACGCCCTGCTCGTCGTGCAGGCGGCGCAGCCACAGCCGAAGCTCGGCGCGAACGGTTGCGTCGAGCGCGCCGAACGGCTCGTCGAGCAGCAGCACCTGGGGCTCGACGGCGAGCGCGCGGGCGAGAGCCATCCGCTGGCGCTGACCTCCCGAAAGCTGGTGCGGGCGCTGCTCTGACCACTTCGTCAGCCCGACGAGCGCCAGCAGCTCGTCCACCTTCGCCACGACCTGATCCCGCGGCCGCTTGCGGATCCTCAGCCCAAAGCCGACGTTGTCTCGGACGGTCATGTGGGCGAAGGCCGCGTAGTGCTGGAACACGAACCCGATCCCCCGGTCCTGCGGGCGGGCCTTGGTGACATCCAACGAGTCGATCAGCACCTCGCCGCCGTCCGGTGTCTCGAGCCCCGCGATGATCCGCAGGAGCGTCGACTTCCCGGAGCCGCTCGGGCCGAGGAGCGCGGTCAGAGACCCTTCGGGGACCTCGAGCGTGACGTCGTCGAGCGCCGCGAAGTCGTCGAACCGCTTTGAGACGTGCTGGACGTCGATCCTCATCGCTCTTCCTTCCTTCGGGGACCGAGGAGCGTCATCACCAAGAGTACGACCAGGGACATCACCGCCAGCTCTGCGCCCGCCGCGTAGGCGCTCGTCAGCGCGCCGCCTCCGATCTGCGAGTCGCGCTGCTGGACGAGCAGCGGCAGGGTGAGTGTCGAGCCCGAGACATTGGATGAGACGACCGCGACGGCGCCGATCTCCCCAAGGGCACGGGCCGTCGTCAGGATCACGCCGTAAGCCACCCCCCACCGGATTGACGGCAGCGTCACCCGCCAGAACGTCTGCCACGAGGAAGCGCCCAGCGTCGCGGCGGCCTGCTCCTGCTCGTCGCCGACTTCCCTCAGCACCGGGGCGACCTCACGCACGACGAACGGCAGTGACACAAACACGGTCGCGATCGCCATCCCTGCGGGCTCATAGATGATCCTGACCCCGTGCTTGAGGAACCAGTCGCCGAACCACCCCCCCTTGCCGTAGACCAGGATCAGCGCCAGGCCCACGATCACCGGCGAGACCACGAACGGCAGGTCGATCAGCGAGTCGAGGATCGCACGGCCCTTCGTGCGGGTCCGGACGAGCAGCAGCGCTGCGCCGACCCCGAAGATCGTGTTGAGCGGCACGGCAATCGCGGCCAGGGTGACCGACAGCCAGAAGGCGCTGACCGCCGCGGGCGTCGTGATCCAGCCCCAGGCCGTTCCGAAGCCGTGCTCGAACGTGCGCCAGAACACCATCCCCACCGGCAACACGAGCAGCAGACTGAGATAGAACAGCGCGACCGTGCGCAGCGACAGCGTGGCTCTACGGCTAACGATCAACCCGGGTCCCCAGCCTTCTCAGAAGCACGAGCACGATCAGCGAGACGAGCATCAAGACCACCGACAACGATGCGGCCGACTGCGGCGCTCCACTTTCGATGTCCGCGTAGATCACGATGCTCGCGATCTGCACCTTCCCGGCGATGAGCACCAGCGAGCCGAATTCACCGATCGAGCGAGCGAAGGCCAACGCCGCGCCGGAGAGGATTGCGGGCCTGAGTGCGGGCAGGATCACGCGGCGAAACGTGGTTGCGTTCGACGCCCCGAGCGAGGCCGCCGCCTCCTCCACCTCGCGGTCCAGCTCGATCAGAACCGGCTGCACCGAGCGGACGACGAACGGCAGCGTGACGAACAGGAGCGCGATCACGACGGCTCCCCGCGTGAACGCGAGATGCACGCCGAAGGGGCTGTCGGGCCCGTAGAGCGCAATCAGCGTCAGCCCCGCGACGATCGTCGGCAGTGCAAACGGTAGGTCGATCAACGCGTTCACGAACCGCTTGCCGGGGAACTGGTCGCGGACCAGCACCCAGGCGACGAGCGTCCCCATCACTGCGCCGATCGCAGCCACCACCAGCGATGCGCCCAGCGTGATCAGCAGCGCTTTCACCGCCAGCGTGTTGCTGATCGACGTCCACAGCATCCCCAACCCGGAGGAGAACGCCTTCACCGCGACGGCGGCCAGCGGGATCAGGACGATCAGACTCAGATAGAGCGTCGCGACCCCGAGCCCAAGACCACCGCCGGCCGCCCCGCGCCGCGCCCGCAGGCGCGGCTGGGGACGGCCGGGCGCGGCTTGCGCGGCGACTGCGTCAGCTCGAGACAGTGGGCACTCCCGCAGCCTGCTCGATCTTCGTGATCGATCCCGACGTGCCGAAGAACTTCTTGTCGATCTGCGTCCAGCCGCCGAGCGAGTCGATCGTGAACAGGTCCGGCGGCGTGGGAAATTCCTTCAGGAACTGCTTGGCCACCGATGCCACGACCGGCCGGTAACCGGCCTTGGCCCAGATCTTCTGCGCCGCGGGCGTGAACAGCCAGCTAACGAACGTCTTCGCCGCTGCCGGCGCCTTGCTCGTCGCCGCCACCGGAGTCTGGATCAGGAGCGTCTGCTTGGGGACGATGTACTGGACGGCATCGCCGGCCTTCTCGGCCGCGATCGCGTCCGACTCGTAGTCGATCAGCACATCGCCCTTCCCGCTGGTGAACGTCTGCAGCGCTGAGGAGGCGCTCGAGGGCTGAACGCTGACGTTCTTGGTCAAGAGCGTCTTGACGTAGTCGAGCGCCTGCGCGGGTGTCTTGCCCTCCTTCAGCTCCGCGCCGTAGCCCCCGAGCACGTTCCAGCGCGCACTCCCGGAGGTCGCGGGGTTCGGGGTGATCACATCGACGCCGGTCTTCACGAGGTCGTCCCACCCGGTGATGTGCTTTGGATTGCCCTTACGCACGACGAGCGCGACCACGGAATCCGACGGGATGCCGTTCTGGCCGACGGTGTCCCAACTGCTCGACACGATCCCGTCCTTGACCAGACGCGTGATATCCGGCGTCGTCGAGAACGCCACTACGTCCGCGGGCTGGCCCGAGTCGACCGCTCGGCTCTGGGCTCCGGACGGACCGAATGACTGTGTGAACGACACGCCGCTGCCCTGGGCGCTCTGCCCGAACGCCGCGGTCAGCTTGTCGTACGCCTTCTTCGGCGTCGAGTAGCCGACGAGCGCAAGCTGGGTGCCGCCCTTGCCGGCCGGTGTCTTGGTCCCGGCATTGGTGGATGTGTCTGATGACCCGCCGCAACCGGCGAGCACGCCCGCCGCCCCAAGGAGCGAGGCGGCCCCGAGCGCGAAGGTTCGGAGCCGACGTGGGCCGCGTGATCGAGTGCTCATCAATTCTCCTTGTCGAAACATCGAAAAAGCCGGCCGCGCGCTTCCCGCGCCGCCGGGTTTACCCAGCATACTCGATCCAGTTTATTGCTTTTATGTCATTTGTGAAGATTACGTTTGGCGTTGCCCGCCGTCCCGGCGCACGCTCTTGTAGCCTCCCCCGCCGCCATGCGCTTCTTCGAGTACGAGTCGCGGGCGATCGTCGCCAAGGCGGGGATCCCCATCACCAAGCAGGGCTTCGCGAAGACGCCCGACGAGGCGCGGCGCGTCGCCGAGGAGATCGGCGGTCCCGTCGTGATCAAGTCCCAGGTGCTGTCCGGTGGGCGGATGAAGGCCGGCGGAGTCCAGTTCGCCGACACGCCGGACGAGGCCGCCAAGCACGCGGAGCACGTTCTCGGTCTCGAGATCGGCGGCCACATGCCCCGCGGCGTCCTCGTCGACTCGAAGGCGGCGGTCAACCACGAGTACTACGCCGGCGTCGTCTGGGACGGGATCCGCAAGCTGCCCGTGATGCTGTTCTCGGATATGGGCGGAATCGACATCGAAGAGGTAGCCGAGCAACATCCCGATCACGTCGCGCGCGCTCATTTCTCGACGCTGCGGCCGTTCTCGGACTGGCAGGCCAAGCAGCTGATCGCCTCGCTGGGCGTCACCGGATCGGCGCTGAACCGCCTCACTCCGATCCTTGCCCGGCTCGCCCGCCTGTTCCTCCAGTACGACATGACGCTCGCCGAGATCAACCCGCTTGGGGGGCTCGAGGACGGCTCGTTCGTCGCTCTCGACGCACACATGGACATGGAGAACGAGGCCCGGCCGCGACAGAAGGCGCTGCTGAAGGAGCTCGGGGTGGGCGACGAGGAAACCCGCCAGGCGCGCGAGCCGACCCCGTTCGAGCTCGCGGGCGAGCAGGTCGACGCGATGGACCATCGCGGCGTTGCGGGCAACGTGACCGAGTTCGACGGAAACCTGGGGCTCGTGATCGGCGCCGGCGGCGGCTCGCTGACCTTGTTCGACGCGGTCCGCGCTCAAGGCGGCAAGCCCGCGAACTACTGCGAGATCGGCGGAAACCCCTCGGTGCGCAAAGCGTGCGGATTGGCCAAGCTCGTGCTCCAGAAGCCGGGCGTGGAGCGGATCGCCGTGATGATGTCGATCGTCTCCAACACCCGCGTGGACATCGTCGCCCGCGGCGTGATCAAGGCGTGCGTCGAGCTCGGTTACGACCCGGCGGAGAAGATTGCGATCTTCCGCATCCCCGGCGCCTGGGAGGACGAAGGTTTCAAGATCCTCGAGCGCTACGGGGTCGAATACGCCGACCGGAGCGTGTCGCTGCACGAGGCCGCACGCCGCGCCGTCGAGAAGATCCAGGGAGCGGCCGCGCCGGCATAGCCATGTCTATCCTGATCGACGCCGACACCACCTTCATCGTCCAGGGCATCACCGGCCGCGAGGCCGTCAACTTGACCCGGGAGTGCCTCGACTACGGCGCAGGCGCCAAGATCGTCGGCGGCGTGACGCCGGGCCGGCTCGGCCGCGACGTCCACGGCGTACCGGTGTTCGACACCGTCGCCCAGGCGGTCGAGCATCACGGCGGCCCGATCGACGGCTCGGTCGTCACCGTCCCCCCCGCGTTCACCAAGGACGCAGTGTTCGAAGCGATCGAGAACGGCGTTAAGCTGGTCGTGATCGTGACCGAGCGGATCCCGCGCGGCGACGTCGCGCAGATGGTCGAGCTCGCCTCCGAGCACAATGCCCGCATCATCGGCCCCAACTGCCTCGGGATCATCGTTCCCGACGTGATCAAGATGGGTGGGATCGGCGGTCCGGCCAAGGATGCGGCCAAGTCCTACACGCCCGGCCCCGTCGGGGTGATCAGCCGCTCGGGCGGCATGACGACCGAGATGTCCTCGACACTCACGGCCGCCGGCCTCGGCCAGTCGACCGCCGTCTCAATCGGCGGTGACGCGATCATCGGCTCCACCTACGCCGAGCTGATGCCGAAGTTCGAAGCCGACCCGCAGACTGAAGCCATCGTGATCTACACCGAGCCGGGCGGCCGGATGGAGGCCGAGCTCGCTCGCTGGGTGACGGAGAACAACTCGCGGCTGCCGATCGTCGCGTTCATGGCCGGGCGATTCATGGACGAGATGCCGGGGATGAGCTTCGGGCATGCCGGGACGATCGTCGAAGGTAAGGAGGACACGGCCACGGAGAAGATCGCGCGGCTCGCCGATGCCGGGATCGTGGTCGCCGAGGAGATCTCTGCGATCCCGGGGATCGTGAAGGAAAAGATCGGAGCGGCCGTCTCGTGACCGCTCTGTTCATCGGCGTCGAGGTCTCGCCAGAGGCCGCGGGCGATCAGGAGCTGGCAAGGAAGCTCGAAGAGGTCTGCCCGGTCGACATCTTCAAGGCGGGTCCCGACGGCGTCGAGATCGTCGAGGACGACCTCGACGAGTGCGTCCTCTGCGAGCTGTGCATGAACGCCTCGCCGCCGGACACCGTCAGGGTGATCAAGCGCTACGACAACGACGCGGTGCTGGGAGCCTGAAGGCGGCGCCTACCCGCGCACGTAGTGGTTGACGATGTACAGACCGTAGCCGGCCAGGCCGAGCACGGTCAGGACGGTCGCCACCTCGAAGCGCGCCACCGCGCTGCCGCGCGCTTCCCGCCTCGCCCGCACCTTCTGGGCGCCCTCCTCGGCAGTGATCGTGTTGACCATCGCGCGGTAGGGCGCGGTGTGCCAGAAGCGCGCCTTCTTGCCGGCCGCAACCCTGCGCTCGGCGAAGCGCCGCATGATGAGCTCAAACACGGCGAACATCGGGCGCCGCCCGATCAGTGCCGCGATGACGACCACGACCTTCGTCGTCCACGAATCCGCGTACAGCTTCTGGGCCAGCGAGGGATGGGCGCTCACCGCCGGAGCGAGGACGCCGGTGTGCAGCCAGTGCTGCAGTTGGTGCACGGGGACCCCGATGATCACGAACAGCGGGATCGCGAGCAGCAATGAGAGCAGCACGCGGGGCGGGATCTGCCAGTACGCATGCAAGCGCTTGAACTCGTGCTTGTAAGGATTGAAGGTGAAGAACAGGACCGTGAGCGTCCCCAGATACGCCTCGCCGCCGGAGCGGAACATGTGCCGCCACGTCCGCCACGACCCGTTCGAGAGCACGTGGTAATGCCGGGAGAGCAGCGTGTCCCACCACTGCTTCGTCGAGCCGCGGTACCCGGCTAGGTGGACCAGCGGGTTCAGCACCGGCGTCTGAGTGAGGATGAAGTAGACCGCAAGCCAGGCGAGCAGGAAGACGTGGCTGAACGGAATCGAGATCAGCAGCTCCTGAGCCTTATTGATCGTCCAGCGAGCCGGATGTTCCTTGAACCTGCACGTCGGCCAGGGCAAGGGCGGCTTATCGGAGTCGACGGGCGCCGGAGCCCGTGGCAGGGTATCGGGCAGCGCCGTGCTCATGCCGGAAGGGTATGGGGACCTGGCGACGAGTCGCCGCATGGCAGTAATCGTCCGGAACTCGTCATTGCAGACAAGGATGCCAGGCGGCATGATTGCCCACGATGAAGCCGCGACGCGTCGTGATCCTCGCCTTCCCCGGTGTCCAACCGCTGGACGTCACCGGACCCGCCGAGGTGTTTTCGGGCGCCGGTCAGTTCGCCCGCGACGCCTACACCGTCGAGGTCGTCGCGGAGTCCCCTGACCCCATCCATACCCGCTCGAGCGGGTATGCGATCGTCCCGGCCAGGACGACGGCGGAGTGCCGTGGCGCGATCGACACGCTGATCGTCGCCGGCGGTTTCGGCGTCGAGCGGGCGCTTGAGAGCAAAACGTTGACCGACTGGGTCCGGCGCGCGGCGCCGCGCTCGCGCAGAGTGGCCTCCGTGTGTAGCGGCGCGTTTCTGTTGGCCGCCGCCGGTCTGCTCGACGGCCGTAGGGCCACGACGCACTGGGCCCGGTGCGAGGAGCTTGCCCGTCGGCACCCGGAAATCGACGTCGACAGCAACCCGATCTTCGTTCGCGACGGAGACACCTGGACCTCCGCCGGTGTCACCGCCGGACTCGACCTCGCGCTGGCGCTGGTGGAGGACGATCTCGGGCCGGAGATCCCACGCGAGGTGGCTCGCTGGCTCGTCGTGTTCCTGCAGCGGCCTGGCGGCCAGGCCCAATTCAGCTCTCACCTCGAACCGGCTGCCGCGAGGCGGCGGCCGCTGCGCGAGCTCCAGGGGTGGATCGCCGATCACCTTGATGACGACCTCCGCGTGGAACGGCTTGCCGCGCGCGCCGCGATGAGCCCCCGCAACTTCGCCCGCGCGTTCCGCCGCGAAACGGGGCTGACCCCCGCCGCCTACGTCGAGGCGCTCAGAGTGGAGGCCGCTCGAACCCAGCTCGAACGACGGGCGGACGCCATCGAGCTCATCGCGGCGCGCGCCGGATTCGGAACGCCGGAGACGATGCGCCGCGCCTTCGCTCGGCGAGTGGGCGTCGCGCCCGCGGAATACCGCGCCCGGTTCAGCCGAGCGCCCGACCAGGCCGCGGCGCCCGACGCGGCCGCGTGAGAGGAGACCCGATGCAGATCGCCTTCCTGCTGTACGACCGCTTCACCGCCTTGGACATCGTCGGCCCATATGACGTGCTCAACAGCATGCCGGACAGCGAGTCTGTCTTCGTCGCCGAACAGGCCGGTCCGGTCCGCAACGAGACCGGGTCACTGGCGCTGGTCGCGGACCGTACGCTCGAGCAGGTTCCGGCGCCTGACGTCGTTGTGGTTCCAGGCGGGTTTGGCACCCGCCTGCTGCTCGACCACGAGCCGCTCCTGCAGTGGCTGCGCGACGCGCACGAGACGAGCACGTGGACCACATCCGTCTGCACCGGCTCGCTGCTGCTCGCAGCGGCGGGGCTGCTCGACGGCATCCCCGCGACGACGCACTGGCTTGCGCGCGAGACGCTCGCGTCTCTCGGGGCAACCCCAGTCTCGGACCGGGTCGTCCGGCACCAGAAGATCATCACCGCGGCCGGGGTCTCCTCCGGCATCGACATGGCGCTGGCGCTCGTGCAGCTGATCCACGGCGACGCGCTTGCGCAGGCGATTCAGCTCGGAATCGAGTACGACCCGCAACCACCGCTCGACGCCGGTTCACCGGAGAAGGCTCCCCGAGCGATCACCGAGGCCGTGTCCAGGGAGTTCGCCGCGCGCGAGGCGGAGCTCCGGACGCTCAGCCGGTAGTGCCGTTGGTCAAATCGTCGACGTTCTCCGCCTCGAGCCCAGCGGCGCTCGAGTAGTACGCGACCGCCACCTGGTCGCCGGTCCCGGCGGTCTGGAAACCTGCGCCGTCTGCCAGGTATCGCCTCGAGTGCCCGGTCGTACGATCCAGTACCTCGGCCCCGCCCGCGTCCACTGCGGTGACCGTGCCGGTCGCGTACTGGATGTCATCCGCGGCGTCCGTGGCGAGCAGCGCCCCGCCCAAACCGACCGTGTACGCGACGAGCACCTGATCGCCGGTGACAAGCCCATCGGTGACCCGATTGCTCGGGTCCTGGGTCAACGTGAGGACACCCTCCCCCGCGACGTCGAGCGTGAAGCTGCCCGCTGCGGCACTCGCGAGCGTTCCGGCGACCAGCAGGCTGATGCCGTCGCCCCCGACGCAGCCAACCGAGGACTGCCCCGTCACCGCGAGGCTGTCGAGCACGAACCCCGCCGACTGTTGCTCGTAGCTCACAGACACGGTCTCGCATGTCGACAGCGAGAGGTCACTGCTGCTGGTGAGAAAGTCGATCGCGTCCGCCGGTGCGGTGAGCGTCAGGCTGGTCCCGTTCGTCTGACCGACGACGATGTCGCCGCTGTCGATCTGGGTCACGACCCCGTTGGCGTGCTGGATCGACGCCGAGGGAGCACCGCCGGGGCCCCCGTTCGCGCCGGTGCTCGACGCACACCTCGCTCCTCCGTTCGGCGCCCGCAGGAGGAGCCGGTATCCACCGCGCCCGAGCAGTTCCACGACATGCAGCCTCTCGCCTACGCGGAGGTGGAGAAGCGCCGACGCGCATCCACGCTCGACCCGACGTGCTGCGAGCCTGAGGAGCGCCCCGTCGCCCAGTCTGAGCACTAGCCCGGAGTTGCCATAGCTCACGACGGTCGCGGCGAACGCCAACCGCTTGCTGCGGGAGCCCGCGAGCGCCGCGGAGCGGATCCGCTTACGTGCCGCCACGAAGCGGATGCGGCTTCCGGTCTGCAGCATCGACGCTCGCGAATAGCGGTAACCGTGCACGCGACCTCCGCTGATCACCTCGACCGTATGACCGTTCAGGGTCAGAACCGTGCCGGTCGCCGCCCGGGCCGCCGATGCGCCGGCCAGGGCCGTCAAGCCCATTGCGAGCAGGGTGACGATGCGAGCTCTCGCGCTCATAGAGCGCGTTTCGGCGCGTGGGCGCCATTCGCGAGAGCGGACTAGGCGTTGCCCGTACTTACGTCCAGCCTTACAGCGCGGCCACTACCCCTCTGCAGCCGGTGCTGCCGACACAGGCGACACGCCCGTGAGCGCGCGGTATTCGTCGTGCTCGCGGTCCAGGCACCAAACCCGGCCCCCGTCCCCGTGCGCCGGAATGCCCGCTGCGCGCAACGGCCCGGTCATCGGTCGGAACCAGGTCGTCACCAGGATCTCATCGACGACGTGCACGATCGCCGGCCGCTGCTCGAGCGGTAGGTGCTCGAGCGTGGCGTCGATGTCTTCCGCCGTCAGCTCGTAACCGGCGCGCAGCGTGACGGCGACGAGCGCGAGTTCGTGCTTTGAGGCATCCGGCTGGACGCCGTAGGCGACCGCGAGGTCGACCGCGGGCAAGTCGCCGAGCGCATCGCGGATCGGTCCGGTGAATACCGGCCCGTCGGCGGTGTGAATCACATCCGCGACGCCGTCGATGCGCCAGTAATCCCCGTCCGCGTCCCGCCTGAAGAGATCCCCCGTCTCGAGCCACGCGTCCTCGCGTGTAAAGACGCCGCGCAGCGGGACCGTCGAGAGCGGCTCGTTGGGGCGTACGCGCGCGAGCAGCATCCCGATCTCGTCGGTTCCACATTGCTTGGCAAATCCGTCCTCCCCGAGCACCAGCTGCCCGGACTCGATCTCGTACCCGCCGATTCGCACCTCGGCCGAACCCGGCAGAGACCGACCCATCGACCCCGGCTTGGCCCCGCTGAGGTTGACCAGGATCGCGCCCGCCTCGGTCGAGGCGTAGAACTCGACCACGTGGGCAGGTGCGAACCTGCGCTCGACCCGCCGCCAAAGCCCCCGCGGCATCCCGGAGCCGATGAACAGCCTCACCGGGTGGTGGCGCTCACCGGGATGGGGGGGCGCCTCGGCGAGGTCGTGCAGGAGCGTCCAGGTGTACGACGTGACGGTGACCCCGTAGCGCCGCACCTCGTCCCAGAACGTCGCGGAGTCGAACACGCTCGCCATCGCGAGCCGGGCGCCACCGGCGATCGCCCCGCCGATGCTCATCATCAGCCCAGACGGGTGGTAGAGCGGAGTGACGCTGTAGAGCGTGTCCGCGCCCGAGAGCGCCGCCGACGAGGCGGTGCCGAACGCGGACATCGCCCAGCGGCCGTTGGTGATCCGGCTCATCCGCGTCCTCGCCCCCTCGCCGGTGAACAGGATGAACGCGAGGTCGCTCGCGCGCCCCGGGTCGGGTCTGTACCACTTCGGCAGCGCGACGGCGTCGGGGTCGATCTGCTCCATGTCAGTCGTCAGCGGGACGCCGAGATCACGGGGGCGGCCGCCGCCCCCGAGCACGAACGTGTGCACGGCTCCGAGCCCTGCCGCCAGCGGGGCCCGCTCGGGGTCGGCAATGATCCGCGTGAGCTCGCCGAGCTTCGTTTCTCGTGCCACATCACCATCGGGCCGAAGCAGGACGGCCACCGCTCCGAGCCTGCTGAGCGCGACCGCCAGCGCCAGCGCGCTCGGCCGCGTCCCCATCAGCACGCCCACGTGCTCGCCGCGACGCACGCCGATCGAGATCAGCCCGCGGACCACGTTGTCAATCCGATCGTTGATCTCGCTGGCGTTGTATGCCCGGTCTTCGAACAGGAAGAAGATGTCCTCGGGCGTCCTGCGCCTGCGCTCGTCGACGAGCAGGCCGAGCGAGATCCGCGTACCGGGCTGGATCTGCTCCAGCCGCGCGAGTCGCGGAAGCTGCCTGGCCGCCTCCCGGGAGAGCTCGCGTACGGTGCTCGCCGTGCGTCTCGCGGTCCCCAGGACCGAGCGCGCGATCCCGGTTCCGACGCCGGTGGCGAGCTCGAATCCATAGTCCAAGCGGCTCCGGACCCGTGGCGCGAGCTCGGCGGAGCTGTCGTCGGGGACTGCCGTTACCTCGGCCGGAAGCTCTCCATCGCCCGAGCGCCAGTGGGCCCAGGCGGCGACCGTCGGCCAGGTGATCGTGTTCGACTTGGAGCCGACGACCAGGCCGAAGTGGCCGGCGTTGAGCGCGAGCTCGTAGACCTCCGCCCGCGGAGCGGCCTGCCGGATGGCGCGGACCCCGGCTGCCGGTGCGATTTCGTCGACCGTGCCGACCACCGAGAGGATCGGGCACGCGATGTCCGCCAGGGTAACCAGGCGGTCCTGGATCACGAAGCCGCCCTCGAGCATCCTGTTGTGGGCGATGAACTGGCGCAGGAAGTCGGCCATCGCAGGTCCCGGCCACGCGACCCACCCATCTGCCTCCAGGAACCGGCGCTGCCCCTCCCGCGGCAGGAGCGCCTCGCGGTCGGACAGCTGGAGCAGGAAGTCGATCCGGCTGCGCAGCGACTTGATCGGGTCCAGCAGGCGAAAGCCGGTCCGGCTGGCCCACGCGGGGAGCGCGATCCGGCCCAGAGTGTCGGCGAGCACATCGGCCGCGCCGGCCGCGAATTGCTCCGGGATCCCGAACGGCATCGCGAGCCGAGTGTCCACCGGACTTCCGAACGTGACCAGCGAAGCGAGCCCCTCGTTGCGGCGGTACGCGGCCGCCTGGTAGCAGAACATCCCGCCCTGCGAGTAGCCACCGAGGTGCACGTCCCGCCCGGTCACCTCGCGGACCCGATCGACGGCGTCGGAGACCGCGAGCACGTGGTCGGTGAGCGTCCGCTCGAGTCCGCCCTCCTCTCGCTCGGGCGCGCCGAAGTCGACCACCCACGGATCGACGCCGTGCTCGTGCAAGAGGGTTACCGCACTCGTCTGCGGAGACACGTCGTACACCTCGGCGGCGAGCATCATCGGCGGAACGAGCACGACGGGCGGCCCCGCGGTCGAGCGTGCGGATCCGTCACCGTCGTGCGCCGAGGCCGACCGATCCGCGTAATAACGCCGCAGCCGATAGACACGCTGCTCGCTCACCAGCTCGTAGGGAGAGGGCAGATCGTCTGTCGTCAGACCTCCGAAGCGGGCGACCTCCAGCGCGTTTTGTGCGACCGCGCCTAGACGCGCCGCCGGGCGCGTAATCGCCTTTGGAACGAGATCCACCGTCACATCTTCTCCCACCGCGACCTCGTGCGCCACGTCGGCGCCGCCCGGGCCGCCTTCCCGCTATTGTCAGTCTGCCAACAAGGAGGCCCGCGATGACGATCGTCGATCTTCAAACCGTCAAGCTCGAAGCCGACGCAGGAGTTGCGCGGATCGCTCTGAACCGGCCCGAGGCTCTCAATGCCTGGACCCGCCAACTCGGCGAGGATCTGAACTCGGCACTCGGCCGCGCCGCCGAGGACCCGGAGGTACGCGCGATCGTGCTCACCGGCGAGGGTCGTGCGTTCTCTGCGGGAGCCGATCTGAAACAGGGGGCGGAGCTCGGCACGGACGGAAAGCCGGACGTGCGTACCCGCCTGAGCGCCGCCTACAACCCAATCATCCTTGGGGTCCGAACCGTCCCCAAGCCCGTGATCGCCGCGGTCAACGGGCCGGCCGTCGGGATCGGCTGCTCACTCGCGCTCGCCGCGGATCTGGTCATCGCCGCCGAGTCGGCCTACTTCCTGATGGCGTTCGTCAACATCGGGCTAGGCCTGGACGGCGGCGCCTCGATGACCCTCCCGGCCCGCGTCGGTCACGCACGGGCGTTCGAGATCGCGTACCTCGGAGAGCGCATCCCCGCCTCCCAGGCGCTCGAGTGGGGGCTGATCAATCGCGTGGCCCCAGATGCCGAATTCGGTGATCAGGTCGACGCGCTTGCCCACAAGCTCGCCGCTGGGCCGCCCGGCTCCTACGCCAACATCAAGCGGACGATCAACGACCGGGAATACGACGGGTTTGAGCAGCTGCTCGAGCTGGAGGCAGAACTCCAGCAGGAGCGTGCCGTATCGGCCGACTTCATGGAGGGCGTGGTCGCCTTCATGGAGAAGCGCCCCGCGAAGTTCACCGGAAGCTGAGCGCGCTTGAGCACGGCCAGCGCGCCTCGAGCGCGCGGTAGGGTACACGCGCGATGAACCTCGCGACCATCCTTACATCGGCAGTTGATCGCGATCCGTCCCGGACCGCGATCAAGCTCGACGATCTCGAGATCTCCTACGGGCAGCTGGATGAGGCGAGCGCCCGGGTGGCGCGACTGCTCGAGGACAGCGGACTGGTCCCCGGGGACCGTGTCGGGATCATGCTCCCGAACGTCCCCTACTTCCCGATCTGTTACTTCGGGGTGCTGCGCTCGGGCGGCGTCGTCGTGCCGATGAACGTGTTGCTCAAGCAGCGCGAGGTCAGCTTCTACCTCAGCGACTCCGGGGCGAAGCTCGTGTTCGCCTGGGAGGGGTTCGCCGAGGACGCCGAGGCCGGGGCGCGCGACGCCGGCGCCGAGTGCGTGATCGTGAGCCCAGGAGCGTTCGAGCAAGAGCTGAGCAAGCACGAGCCCAAGCCCGAGGTGGTGGACCTCGCCGATGATGACACCGCGGTGATCCTTTACACGTCCGGGACCACGGGAACTCCCAAGGGCGCCGAGCTGACCCACGCAAACCTCCTCAAGAACTGCCAGGTCGCCCGATCTCTGTTCGACCTTGGTTCGGACACGGTGGTGCTCGGGGCCCTCCCCCTGTTCCACTCGTTCGGGCAGACGTGTGGCCTGAACGCGACGATCTGCGCCGGCGGAACGCTCACGCTGATCCCTCGCTTCGACCCCGCCAAGGCGCTCGAGATCATCGAGCGCGACCGGGTCAACGTGTTCGAAGGAGTGCCGACGATGTACGGGGCGATCCTCCACCTGGACGAGCGCGAGCGCTCTGACACCTCATCGCTCAAGTTCTGCGCCTCGGGCGGCGCGGCGATGCCCGTCGAGCTTCTGCGCGGTTTCGAGGATGCGTTCAAGTGCCAGGTGCTCGAGGGATACGGGCTGTCTGAGACCTCGCCGGTTGCGTCTTTCAACCACCCGGACCGAGAGCAGAAGCCGGGATCGATCGGTACGCCGGTCCGGGGGGTCGAGATGCGGGTCGCCGACGAGGACGGGAACGAAGTTCCGCAGGGCGAGGTCGGCGAGATCGCGATCCGGGGCCACAACGTGATGAAGGGCTACTGGAACCGACCCGACGCAACCGAAGAGGTGATGCGCGACGGGTGGTTCCACACGGGCGACATGGCGACCGTCGACGAGGATGGCTACTTCTTCATCGTCGATCGCAAGAAGGACATGATCATC
>CAVPKT010000048.1:0-8183 GCA_963705775.1 uncultured Solirubrobacterales bacterium
GCGGGCGGCATCAACGCCACCGGCGCGAACCGCTTGATCCAGCTGAGTTTCTCCATTCTCAAAGGCCCGAGGAACGTATCGTTGGCCCGGACATGATGCCGGGTTCCGGGCGCTCAGGTGCCGGGCGGGAACTGGTAGCTCGTATGGGGCGGAACGTGCGCGCCGACCTCGAGCACGATCTCCGCGTGCGGGCTCAATGGGACGCTCCGAGGATCTCCGCGCCACGCGCGGCCGCCGACAAACACCGCCACCCGCCTCCGGGTCGTGAACGACGCGAGCCGCGTCGAGGACAGCGGCTCGCCCCATGTCCGGAACAGCGCGCTCAGCGTCAGCCGGGCGCCGCGGCGGACGAGCACGAGGCCGGTCGGATCCAGGGTCGCGATCGCGCCGTAGCAGCGTGCCCTACTGATCCGGCCGGACGAGTCCGCGAGCGGCCGCTCGACCCCGATCCCAGCCGGCACGAGCACGACCCTGTTGGTGGCGAACAACTCGACATGCGCCCCCGATCGCGGCCCGAGTCCGCTCTGACACGGTCCGATCGGCCGTCCGCTAACGCCGGGCTGAAAGCGGGCACCAATGCCGATCGGGCGGGACTCGGCGACGAGAGCCCGAATCGCGGAGTCAGCAGGGCGATCCCGATGCGACGTACACGCGGCCGCCGAGAGCGCGATCGCCGCGAGCGCGAGGGCGCGGGCAACTGCGCGCCGGCTAGGCAAGGCTTGGTCTGATCCCGTGCTCAGCCTCGTCCCCGCGGCCGCCGGACGACTCCTCGAACATCGGCAAACGGAACGCGAGCAGAATCAGGCTGGGGCCGCAGCCCAGGCAAACGACGCCCGCCAACCGCGACCAGAACGCCGGGACGGCGGTCAGTACGTAGCCGTGGAGGAGCGTCGGGATGAGCAGACCGCCGATCCACAGCGCCACGAACGCGGTCACCAGCAGCGGGAAGAACCCGCGCCCTGACACGGCCCAGAGGCCCCACGCGATGAACGCGATCAGGGCCGCGATCACGACCACCTGGAACGCTCCGACCGTCGGGCGCCCGTACAGCTCGCGTCCAATTCCGCCGACACCGATCCCAGCCAGCGCAGCGACTCCGAGCCCCCGTCCCAGCAGCCGATCGAGCGACGGGCTGCGTACTCGGACGGCCGCCGCGACGCACAAGAGGGTCACGGCGATCGGCCAGAACCACACGATCGATGGATCGTCCGCATGCCATAGCCCGCCAGAGATCGCGCTCGGGCGCCTATCGGCCACGATCGGGATCCTCCACGTGCCGATGAACGACGCGCCCGGCGAGGTCGCCACGGACGCCAGCGCATGGAGCCTTCCGTCATGCCAAACATAGTCGTGTGCGCCGGTGACGCGTTTCCACTGCGGCGGCGTACTCCGGTTCAGGTTCGACGGCGGGGTCCTCGAGGGCGTCTGGTTGAGGTAATACATCGCCGAGTGTCGGTTGACGCTAACTCCAGATGCCAGGAACCGGAGGTACGGCGCGCCCTGATAGTCGAGCACAACGATCGTTTCGCCCGGCGTCACCCGCAGCCATAGGCGCTGGTCGCCGTCGATGACCGTGGCCCTCAGGCCGGCCGGGGCGCTCTTCACCCGCGCGAGGTAGCTGGACGCGATCGGCGCGACGGGGCCGTGGGCAGCGGCCGTCGCTGGGAAGCCGATCAGAGCCCCGAGCAGGACTCCGGTGATCGTAAACTTCCGCGCGACCGCCATTGCCGGAATGTACGCGCACCCGTAGGCGCTTAGCGCACACACTGCTCGCGGCGGCGTTAGTTGTCGCGTGCGGATGGCTCCCAACTCAGGCGCGCGCCGACGGCGATCCCGCGTCGGACGTGCTCGCCACCCAATCGTTGTTCCTTCCTCACGATGCGGGCGTTTCGGCCGGACAGCAGTCGCAGCTCGTGGGACTCCTGGGTGAGGCCCAGCGAGGGGGGAACCGATCCGGGTTGCCGTGATCGCATCCGCGACGGACCTCGGTTCGGTCACCGCGCTGTGGCGGCAGCCGGCGGAGTATGCGCGCTTCCTGGGTCAGGAGCTGTCGCTCGTCTACCGAGGGGTGCTGCTGGTGGTGATGCCCGACGGCTACGGCCTGTTCGGGACGGGCACGCGGTCCTCCGTGCTGACTGGGCTGGCCAGTCCCGGCGGCGCGCTCGGCCCAGGGGCGTTGATGGCGATTCAGCGTCTCGCTGCAGGTTCCGGTCATACGCTCGCCCTGCCGGCTGCCAGATCGTCGTCGTCCGCGGGTGGGGGAACCGACGCCGTCCCGTGGCTCGTGTTCGCGATCGGCGTCGCGCTCATCGCGCTCGCGTGGGCGGCCAGCGTCCGGGCACGGCCACTGCGCCGGGTCCCGAGCGGATAGCGCGTCTCAGTCGCCTGCCCCGATCCCGGGCGCCGGGAACGCCGCCGCGAGCTCCTCCACTTCGCTCCGGATCTGGCCGAGCGCGTCCTCCGCGCCGTCTCGAGCTGCGGCGACACCACGGTCGAGCCAGTCCGCGATCAGCGGCATCTCGCTCGTCCCGAGCCCGCGGGTGGTCACGGCTGGCGTGCCGAGCCTGATGCCGGAAGGGTCTAGCGGCTTGCGCGGGTCGAACGGGATCGCGTTGCGGTTGCAGACGAGCCCGGCGCGGTCGAGCGCCTCCGCCGCGACGCCGCCGGTGACGTCCTTGGAGCGCAGGTCGATCAGGAGCAGATGGGTGTCGGTGCCGCCCGAGACGAGCTCGAACCCGCGCTCGAGCAGCGTCTCCGCGAGCGTCTTCGCGTTTTCGACGACCGACGCGGCGTAGTCCCTGAACGACGGCTGTGCCGCCTCGTGAAGCGCGACCGCGATCGCCGCGGTCGTGTGGTCGTGCGGCCCTCCTTGGAGACCCGGGAACACGGCACGGTCGAGGGCCGCCGCGTGCTCGGCCTTGCTCAGGATCATCGCCCCGCGGGGCCCACGGAGCGTCTTGTGCGTGGTCGTCGTGACGACGCCGGCGTGGGGGAAGGGGGAGGGGTGCGCGCCACCGGCGATCAGGCCGGCCACGTGCGCGATGTCGGCGGCGAGGACCGCCCCGACTTCTTCGGCGATCTCCCCGAAGCCCGCGAAGTCGACGATCCGCGGGATCGCGGTCCCGCCACACCAGATCAGCTTCGGACGCTCACGCACTGCGACGTCGCGCACCTCGTCGAGGTCGATCGTTCCGGTGTCGGGGCGAACGCCGTAGTGCACAGCGCGGAACCACTTCCCGGTCATCGACACGTGGTGACCATGGGTCAGATGTCCACCCGCGTCGAGCGCCATCCCCAAGACGGTGTCGCCGGGCTCGAGGAACGCCGCGTACACCGCCAGGTTCGCCGGCGAGCCCGAGTACGGCTGGACGTTCGCGTGCTCGGCGCCGAACAGCTTCGACGCGCGGTCGCGGGCCAGCGACTCGAGCGGGTCGACGCACGCGTGCCCCTCGTAGTAGCGGCGCCCTGGATAGCCCTCCGAGTACTTGTTGGTCAACACCGAGCCGCTCGCCTCGAGCACGGCCGGCGAGACGTGGTTCTCGGACGGGATCAGGCAGAGCGTCGAGGACTCGCGGAGCTCCTCACAAGCGATCAGCGTCGCAACGTCCGGGTCAGTCTGGGTAAGCATCGCGGGGCACCTCCCGGTGGTCGGAGACAGTGGTGCCCAGGCGCGCGGCTTGGAGTCCGGCGTCACCGCTCCCCGATGGTTGCTTCCACCTCAGGCGCCAGTCGCGGCGACAGGCGAAGGGTACACCGCGATCGCGTGACTCAGTGCGGGCAGCTCGCGGGCGGTGCCGCGGCCCCCGCTGACTCGCGCCGCAGCTGCGGCGCGAGGCTGGCGAAGGCTGCCGCGCCCACCGCGCCCTGAACCCCCAATGCGATCGTGCGGTAGCAGACGATCGCTGCGCCGGCAACGCCGATGTTGATGTTTGAAGCGGCGAAGATCCCGAGCATCACCGGCTCCACGCCTCCTACTCCGCCCGGCAGTGGCAGCGCGTTGCCGAGCTGGCCGAGCATGTAGGCGAGGACCAGCACGCTGAGCGGAGGGCTGCCGCCCGAGGCTTGGAACGCCGCCCAAAGCGCGGCGCAATCGCCGGCCCACCAGCCGAGCGCGCCGAGCAGCGGCCGCGGCCGCCGCACGCATGACGCGAAGTCCGCGATTCCGGCGGGAACCGTCTGGAGTGCCGCGCGTGCCTGACGCTGCCAACGCCCGCCGAACAGGGGGCGGTCGGCCCGGGCGAGGGCAACGCCGGCCGCGGCCAACCCGCACACAAGCAGCACGAGCCCGACCGGCGCGAGCGCCGTGAGTACGGGGGCGTGGCCGGGGAGCAGGCCGAGCGACACCCCGACACCCAGGACCGCAGCCGCGACCACGTACGGGAGGTTGAACACTCCCGCGTGCGTGATGCTCCGCACGACGAGCGCTCGCCAGGGCACGCCACCGACCCGCAGCGCCCACACGCGCAGCGCCGGACCGCCGATCCCCGTGGGGACGATCGCAAACGCCCCCAGCTCGCCGAGCGCGATCTCCGCGCTCCGGCGGACCGTGAGCGGCCAGGGAGCGCGGGAGAAGATCGCGTGGAACAGGACCACGTACGCCACGCAAGCCGATATCTCGAGCCCCAGCGAGACCGCCAGCCAGCCGGCGCTGGCGTTCTGCAGATGCCGTCGTGCGCCCGGGATGAGCAGGTCGACCGCCAGCACCACTGCGCCGAGCAGCGCGAACAGGAGGACGAGTTGCACGAGCGCCCTGAGGGGGCGCCGCGAGCTTCCCGGCTGGCTCACCGAGAGCTCCTCAGCGGGTCGCGACGCGCGCGGCGTTCTCGACGATCGCGCCGATGATCTGGGGCCAAAGCTCGCGCGGTAGATCGTGGCCCATGCCGTGCAGGATGACGAGCCTGGCATCCGGGATCGCCTTCGCGGTCGCGCGGCCGCCGGAGATATGGACGAGGGGATCGGCGTCGCCGTGAATCACCGTCGCGGGTACCCGCAGCTCGCGCAGCTGGGGCGTGCGATCGGGAGCCGCGAGGATCGCCGCGAGCTGCCGCGCTGACCCGCGCGGGTCATACCCGCGGTCGAACATCCGGCCCGCTCGCTCGCGCTTGTGCTCCTCCTCGAAGTCGAAGGGCGCCTTTGAGCCGATCACGCGGTAGGTGGCGATGTGGTCCTCGATGTATTCGTCCCGGCTACGACTGGGCTTGCGCAGCATCCTCATCGCGATCCGCGGATGGGGCCAGCCCACGCGCCGGTTGCCCGTGGTCGACATGATCGAGACGAGCGACAGCACCCGGTCCGGATGGCGGATCGCGACCAGCTGGGCGATCATGCCGCCCATCGAGACGCCGACCACGTGGGCGTTGTCGAGCTCGAGATGATCAAGCAGTCCGATCGCGTCGTCTGCGAGCTCGGCGAGCGCATACGCCGCCCCGCTTGGATCGCGGACCAGGAGCTGCCAGCGCGTAGGGACGTGCGCCTCGCGCATGATCGTCGAGCGGCCGATGTCGCGGTTGTCGAACCGGATCACCCAGAAGCCTTCGGAGGCCAGCTGCTCGCAGAAGTCGTCGTCCCACAGGAGCATCTGCGAGGCGAGTCCCATGACGAGCAGGAGCGGCGGGTCTTCGCGACGGCCGAAGGTCTCGTAACAGATCTCGATCTCACCGATCCGGACGACGGACTCGCCCGAGGAAGTCGACGCCGCGCTAGACACTGGCGGGAGCCCCCTGCTGAACGACTGGCGTCCCGTTGCGGGGTGCGAGCGTGATCGCCCGGAACTGGACCTGCTCCGGTTCAGGATCCGCCGCACGAAGAGTTGCGCGCTCGAGCACGCGCTGGATCACGATCCGCATCTCCATCTGCGCGAAGCTTGCCCCGATGCAACGTCGCGTGCCGCCGCCGAACGGCACCCACGTGTACGTATCGGGCGGGTCGGGTCCCAGGAAGCGCTCGGGCTTGAACGCGTTCGGCTCGGGAAAGAGGTCCGCGCGCCGGTGGATCATCCGGATCGAGGGGTTGATCTCAACGCCCGGCGGGATCACGTAGCCGTTGAGGCTGAACGGCTCGCCGCGCACCACCCGTCCGACCCCGGGGATCACGGGGCGGATTCTGAGTGCCTCCTTGACCACCGCGTCGATGTACTCGTCGTCGCCGTCGCGCGCCCGCTCGAGGACGCGGGGGGAATGGAGCAGGAGGTCGAACGTCCACGCGAGGCCGGTCGCCGTCGTCTCGTGACCGGCGAGCAGCAGCGTCACGAGCTCGTCGCGGACCTCGCGATCTGACAGGCGCTCGCCGTCCTCGTCCTCGGCAAGCAACAGCGCCGAGAACACGTCGTCCCGCTCGGCCAGGTCCGGCTCTGCGCGGCGGCGCTCGATCTCCGCATACAGGACCTCGTCGACTGCCTTCCTGCTCGCCGCGAAGCGCTGCGCGGCGCCTCGGTTGGACGCCCCCAGGCGGCCGAGGATCATCATCAGCGGGATGCCGCGAGGCTGGGCCAGCGGCTCGATCATCGCCCGCAGTCGCGTGCGCAGCTGGTCGGACTCCGCGCCGGGCCGGTAGCCGAAGACCGCGCTCATGATCACCTGGAGCGTGAGCGACTGCATGCTCGGCATCAGGGGGAACGGCTCGCCGACCGGCCAGGAGTCGATCTCCCTGTCCGTCGCGTCCCGAATGGTGTCTGCGTAGGCCTGCATCCGCTTCCCGTGCAGATGGGGGAGCATCAGCCGGCGGTGACGGAGGTGCTCTGACCCGTCGAGCAGCAGCACCGATCGATCGCCCAGAATCGGACCGAGCAGCGAGTTCGCCTCGCCGGCGTGGAGCTGCTCGTTGGACCCTTGGAACAGCTCCTTGACCAGCGTCGGGTCGAACACCATCACGAACTTCGAGTCGAACACCGTCCCGAGCGTGACCGCGTTGCCGTAGCGCCGGCGGCACGCCTCGAGGAACCGGGGGCCGAACGCGATGAACGCGAACGTCTGAAGCAGACGCGGGATGCGGGGGCCCGGAGGAAGGTTCGTAGCGGTGCTCATGCCCCTGACGATGGTCTCACAAATGGTTCGTCGCTTGACAGTGGGCTAGACTCCCCACGGGGCGATACGGACGCGCTGCCGGAACGCAGTGGCGCCGTCAGTGCCGGGTTTGCAATACGAATGAACGAGGGGAGCCTTCAATGTGGGGGCAGCTACGTCGGGGAGCAGTTGCGATCATCATCGTTCTGGCAGGGCTGACGGCCGCGTACATCACGCCCGTCGCCGGCGCCAAGTCGAAGCATCACTATCCGCCGGGAACCGTCAAGCTGCCGAGCAGCAAGATCAAGCACGCAAGCGGGGGCGTCGTCTGCGGCAAGCTTGGGAGCAAGTGGGTGTCGGGGACCCTGTTTGGAAAGCGCTGGTTCCTATCCGACTCCCGGTACAAGAGCGACTATCTGAACCTTGCGGCCCACGCGCACGGGAAGCTGAAGAAGCACGACCTCTCCCGTGCCCGCCTGTACGGCAAGCGAGCAAAGAGTCACCTCGCGGTCTGCAACCCCAAGGTGGTCGTGCCGCCGAACCTGCCGCCGGAGCCCGCCCCATCGATCTTCGGGGTCGACACGGGCGCCTACGATACGAGCCACTCGAACTTCGTCAATGACTTCCCGACCGCCCAGGGCCTCGGTGCACACTGGGACCGGTTTACGCTCGGCACCGCCGCGTCGCAGGGTAACTACGCCGGGATCGACTACCAGGTGCAGCAGGCAAAGCTCCACGGCATGGGCGTGGTCCTGACCCTCGGTTGCGCGTCGGGTGTCCCGTGCCCGCCGACGAGCACAAGCGACCTGGCGAGCTACCAGGCCTACGTCGGGCGCATCCTTGCGCACTTCAAGGGCGTGGTCGACTACTACGAGAGCTGGGCCGAGCCGAATCACGGCTCCCAGTGGGGAGGCACCGCCAATCCCATCCAGTACGCGGCGCTGCTCAAAGCCCAGTACCAGGAGTTTCAGACGTTCAACGCCCAGAACGGCGCCAGCATGAAGCTCCTGTTCGGCTCACCGAACGGCTTCACGATCCAGCCGGGCACCAGCGACATCGCGGTGCTGCCGTTCACGCATCAGGTGCTGGACGCCCTCGGCAGTGGCGTCAAGCCGTTCGACGGGGTGGCGCTGCACGCGTACCGCTACCCGCCGAGCGCCGGTCCGAATGACCCCGTCACCG
>CAVPKT010000049.1:0-11582 GCA_963705775.1 uncultured Solirubrobacterales bacterium
CTGAATGACGCTCAGCGCGACCGGTCCGGGGTTGCTGGTGAGGCCGAGCACGAGCGCTGCTGCCGCCACCGCGATCGTGCGAGAAACACGGCATACAGCAGGACGAGGAACACGAGCAAGGTGTGCAGGGCTGCCTTCGCGCCGAGACCCGCGCGCCGGAGCGCCCACACCGTCAGCGCGGCGCCGCCGGCGCCGGCGGTCGGCAGCACGCGCGTCGCGGCCGCGCCCGCGAGCGTTATCTGGAGGCTCTCGCGGAAACGGATCCGCGCCGCGGCCCGGCCGCCGACCAACGAGAGCAGCGCGACGTAACCGGCGATCGAGATGCACTCGAATGCGATCGCGGCGACCGCCCAGCCCGGGTCGATCCCCACGGCCCGCTGGAGCGCATTCGCGAATGTATGAACGCGGCCTCCGAGCAGAACGACAGTCGCGACCGCGGCGACAGCGAGCATCGCCGGGAGGGCCGCTCGCCGCGCCAGCCCGCGCAAGTCGATGGTCTGGAGCGAGAAGTCCGGAAGTGTCTGTTCTGAGGCGAGCATGTCGAGTGACTCCGGCGGCACAAATATTTTCGATGCCGGTGCCCGGCGGAGGCAGTGATAATTGCCTCAGTTCCTACGAGCGACAGCGGGCGAGCGCGCGGCCGTAGAAGTTCAGGTAGTCGCGCCAGTGGGCGTTCCAGTAGGCGGGGTCATGGCCCCCTGGCCACACGTGCATGTGGATGCCGAGTTCGCGGGCAAGGAGCTGATCCGCTTGGTGGAACGGGTCCGGGTCGCCGCCGTCAAGCCACAGCCACTCGCGGCCGTACGGGTCCGGATGGGTCGTACCCACCCGATCACGTCGTGCCGGACGAAGTCGGCGCGGTCGTCAAATGCACCCGGAGCAGTCGCGCCTGCGAAGGCCAGATCGCCGCTGAGTGCCCACCGACGGCGCAGAACCGATCGGGATGCAGGCGAGCGAGGTCGTAGGCGCCAAAACCTCCCATTGAGATTCCACCGATGGCTATGCGACGAGGATCGGCGTGCAAGGCGTGAACCGCCTCCGGGATGATCTCGTTCAGAACGTAAGCGCCCCAGCGCCCGTCCGCGCGGTCGTGCCAGTAGGAATGGTCGCCGCCGTACGGAAAGGCGATGTCAGGTGCCCGGCTGCCAAGCGACCGCAACGCCGCAAACATCTGATCGGTGAGCTGCGAGTCCTGATCCTCGCCGCGGCCGTGAAGAAAGACCAGCAGGGGCCGGCCCGCGCTGCCGCCGGCTGGCGCCACCAGCGTCAACGGCATCCGTCCGTGGACGAGTCGGCTCTTTACCGTCACGTGAAGAACGCTCGCCCCGTGCGTGCTCCCGCGAGCGGACACCGCGACGACGATCGCCACCGCCGCCGCCAACGCGACAAACAGCGCGAACGCGATCGGATGCTTTGGCTCTGCTTCGATCCGCGTCCGGGCTGGCAACGCTCACCGGCCGATCATATGCTTGCCGTCGTGACGAGCACGCGGGAGTCATCACTGCAGGCCCTTCTCGACGGGCGCTACGCAGAACTGCGCGCTCAGATCAAGCAGGTTCTGGGCCGCCCCGAGTTCGCTCCGCCGATCGGGATATCAACCGCCGAGTACCGCAAGAAGGTGCTCCAGTGGGCCAAGCATCTTGCCGATGAGGGCCTCACAGCGCCGGGGTTTCCGAAAGAGTTCGGTGGGCGAGGCGACCCCGGCGCTAACGTCGCCGCGTTCGAGGCGCTGGCGCTCGGCGATCTGTCCCTGCTGGTCAAGTTCGGTGTCCAGTTCGGCCTCTGGGGCGGCGCGGTCCACCAGCTCGGCACACGTGAGCACCACGAGCGCTATCTGAAAGACATCGCTTCGCTCGAGCTCCCGGGGGCGTTCGCGATGACGGAGACCGGACACGGCTCCAACGTCCAACACCTCGAGACGACCGCAACCTCGACCCATGGCCCATGAGTTCGTGGTCCATACGCCGGTCGAGCAAGCGCGCAAGCAGTACATCGGCAACGCGGCCCAGGACGGCCGCATGGCGGTCGTTTTCGCACAGCTGATCGTCGCCGGGGAGAAACACGGCGTGCACGCGCTGATCGTGCCGCTACGGGACTCGCACGGACGGCTGTGCAAGGGCGTGCGGATCGAGGACGACGGCGAGAAGATGGGGCTGAACGGGGTCGACAACGGGCTGATCTGGTTCGACCACGTCCGCGTCCCACGTGAGGCGCTCCTGAATCAGTACGCCGACGTCAGCCCCGAGGGCGTCTACTCGAGCCCGATCGACGACGTGAACAAGCGGTTCTTCACGATGCTGGGGACGCTCGTCCAGGGACGCGTATCGGTCGCGGGCGCGTCGGTGACGCCGCGAGGACGCGCGCTGACGATCGCGGTGCAGATCGGGCTGCGGCGGCGAGCAGTTCGGCCCGACGGACGGTGACGAGGTAGCGATCCTCGACTATCGAACCCACCAGCGGCGGCTGATGCCGTTACTGGCCATGACCTATCGCGCTCCATTTCGCGCGGCCAGCTCCGCGACAGGTTTCACAGCGTGTTCTCGAACGGCGGCGCGTCGGAGGCCGGGGGATCAAGAACGACGCGAGCTCGAGATCGCTCGCTTGCGGGGATGAAGGCCACGGCGAGCTGGCGCGCGACGCGATACGATCCAGACGTGCCGCGAGTGCTGCGGCGGCGCCGGTTACATCGCGGTCAACCGGTTCGCGGCACTGAAGGCGGACACGGAGGATCTTCACCACGTTTGAGGGCGACAACACGGTTCTGATGCTGCTCGCTGGCTCGCGGGTGTGCTGACCGACTTCTCGCACCAGTTCGGGGAAATGAACCCCGGCGAGATGGTCACGTTCGTCGCCGGCCAGGTCGTGGAGAACGTCGTCGAGCGGCTGTTCGCCCGCAAGATCGTCCAGGTGATCGCCGACGCGTATCCCTTCCGGGGAGGACAGCCTCGACGTGCTGGACCGCGAGCATCAGCTCGAGCTCTTCCGCTGGCGCGAGGGCCACATCGCCTCGGCCTCGGTCGCGAGCCGCTTCCGCCGGGGCCTCGACGAGGGCTATGACGCCAGTTCGAGGTCTTCCGCGCCGTCCGGACCACGCCGCCGATGCGGCCCGCGCCCACATGGACACGGTGATGCTCGAGGCTTTCGCGCAGCGCGGTCGAGCGCTTGAGGTGGGCCCGTCGAGGAGCTCTCAGCCTCCTCTGTGACCTCTACGCGCTGTGGAACATCGAGTCAGGACAAGGGCTTCTTCCAGGAGCACGGCAGGCTCGCGCGCGCCGCGCTGCAAGCAGATCACCCGGGAGGTCAACCGGCTGTGCAACGAAGTGCGCGGCCGCGCCGCCGAGCTCGTCGACGGCTTCGGGATCCCGGACGAGATCCTGCGCGCGCCGATCGGGCTCTCAGGCTGACGCCGGGATCTACGCCCGGGCGGCGGAGATCCGGGCGAACGTCCTCGCGACTCGCGCGACCGGGCGCACTCGGGCAACTCGGCGCGGGCGGTCCGTATGGGCTGCGACCTGATGGGCGCCCGCGATCCGAGACAGATCCGCGACTCTCTGCTGGGCGATGATGTGGTTGAGCTGGCTGTGCATCGATTCCTCCTAGTTGGTGACCGATGCTCAAATTAGGCGTAAGACAGTCAGCTGCCATCGGGCGATGGCCTTATCTGTCTCCTTATCTTTCGGGCCCGCTGCCTTAAGCGCCGTTTCTCAGTCCCAGCCGGTGGGCGATCGACGCGGCCTCCGCGCGATTGCGGGCTCCGAGCTTGGCGAGGATGTGTGAAACGTGGACGCTCGCCGTCTTCTCGCTGATCACGAGCGCGTCCGCGATCTCGCGGTTGGTGGCGCCTTCGGTAAGCAGCGACAGCACCTCCTGCTCGCGGGGAGTCGATGCCCCGCATCTCTAACGGGTCGGCCGCGGTGTCGACGGCCTCCTCGAGGGAGATCCGCGACCGCTGCGCCAGCGCCTCGATCTCCGCGCGCAGCGGCCGCTCCCCGAGGGCTTCGGTGACCCGGTGGGCCTCTCGCAGCGGGTCAGTCGCGGCCCCGGTATCGCGTTCCATGATCAACGCGTCCGCGTGGCGCATCAGCGCGTAGGCGAGGGTGTACGGCTCCTCGAGTTTCCGGAAGGCCTCAACCACTTCAGCCCAGCCGGCGGCGTCATCCTCACCGGCCGCGCGCCGCGCCTCTGCGGCCGTCAGCAGGCGGCTCGCCGCCGGCCGCGGCGAGCCGGAAGGCCGCCGGGTTTTCCGCGAGCATCGCATCGAGTTGCGCGAGCGCGCGCTGTGCGAGCAGCGCCTCGGCCTCGCGTGACTCGCCCGCACGTGCCCGCTCCGCCGCGACGCGCGCGGCTGTCGGATAGACGTCAGCGAAAGCGTGTATCCACGGCGCGTAGTTCAGGTCTGACGCGTACGTCGAGCGCGTCCTCGAGTGTGGCGGCGGCCTAGTCGAGACGCCCCTGCCACAGATGCGGAATCCCGACCGCCGGCAAGCAAGGGGGGCAGCCCCTCCGGGCCGCCGAGACCCCGAGCCATCGGTAGTGCTGCCTCCAGCTCGGCGTCCGCGGCGTCGAACTCACCGCGAGCCATCGCCAGCCTGCCCGCGATCGCATAGCGCGGGGTCGCCCATGCAGCGCCGCCTGTAGCGGACTCATCGACCAGCCGCTCGACGTCCCCCCACTCACCGGAGCGGAACTTCCACACCGCGATATTCGAGCCCAGGTACTGCACGAAGTCGTGGAGCCCCCAACGCGGCGCATCCGCGATTCCCTCTTCTGCGAGCGCGATTGCCTCTCTCGTGCGACCCTGGGCGTCGAGCCCCTCGCTGCCGTTCGCATACGAGCGCCCGATCTCCTCGACCGCACCCAGCTCCCGCGAAAGCGACCGTGCGCGAGCTGCATTCTCGACCGGATCCCCGCACGCCCAGCCGAGCCCGGCCATCGTGTTCAGCACTCTGGCCTCGGCGAGCGCGTCGCCAACCGTCCGCGCCAGCGCGAGCGCCTCCTCGGAGACGACCAGCGCCTCCTTGAGCCTCCCGCTCAGCATCAGTGCCTGTGCCTCGCCGGCGAGTACATGCGCGCGCTCCCCGCTCGGCGGCTCGGCCGGGATCAGCCGGACCGCTTCGTGGTAGGACGCGAGCGCGCCCTCGTGGTCGGCCGACAGCCACAGCCCGCGGCCGAGCAGCATGTGGGCGCGGGAGAGGCGGACTGGATCGCGGTCGGGATCGAACTCGGCGACGGCTTCGCGGGCGAGCGCGACTGCGCGAGATGGGCGGTCGGCGCGAACCTCAGCCCCCGCCGCACGCGTCAGCAGGGCAGCGCGGTCCGCCCCGGCGACACGCTCGGCATCAGCGACCTCGAGCCCACAGCGAAAGCGCCCGCTCGCAGTGCAGCGCGCTCTCAGCAAATGCGAACGCCGCATCGGCCTCGGCGCTCGCGCGGACGGCGGCCGCGAGCGCGGCCGGCAGGTTGCCGGCCGCGTGCCAATGGTGAGCGAGCTCGCCTAGACGCCGACGCCACCCGCCGCGAGATCCGGTTCGCTCTCGAGCGCTGCGGCGATCGCGGCGTGGAGCTCTCGCCGATTGCCCGCCAGCAGATCCCCGTACACGGCTTCACGCACGAGCGCGTGGCGGAACGAATACGTCCCGGCTCCGGGGAGCTCGACGAGAACCTGCTGCGCGAGCGCCTCGCGCAAGCCCGCTTCGAACTGTTCGTTGTCGAGCTCGGCAACGGCTCGGAGCAGTCGCTCGTCAACCGCGCGGCCCGCGGTCGCTGCGACTTCGAGCGGCGGCGTGCGGATCGGGGAGACGCTCGATGCGCAACAGCAGCAGGTCGCGCAATGAGTTCGGAAGTGGAGTCCCCTCGCCCGCCGCCAGCAGCTCCTCCGTGTAGAAGGCATTGCCCTCGCTGCGCTCGAACAAGCGCTCGATCAGCTCCCGCGACGGACGTTCACCGGTGATCCCCTCCACCTGCAGCGCGAGCTCCTCGCGCGTGAACGGCGCCAGTTCGAGGCGACGCACCCCCCGCACGCGGCTCAGCTCGGTCACGAACGCCCGCACGGGGTGATCGCGATGGACGTCCTCGCCACGGAGCGTCATCACCACGGTCAGGCTCTCGCTACGACCTGCCCGCACCAGGAACGCGAGGAAGTCACGGGTGGAGTGATCGGCCCAGTGCAGATCCTCGAGGACGAACAACACCTCGCGCTCGTCCGCGAGCCGGTCGAGCAACTGGAGCAAGAGGGAGAACAGGCGCCCCTTGCTCGATCCCTCGCCGTCGTCCGCAGGCGCCGGCGCCTCGCCCGGCGACAGCTCGGGCCAGAGGCGCGCTAGCTCTCGGAGATCCAGTGGGCTCAGCCCGGCCAGCGCGCCGCCGTCGCGGAGCGTTGAACGAAGCGCGGAGACGATCGGCGCGTAGGGGAGTTCGCCGTCGGTGAGCTCGAGGCACTCCCCGATCAGCGCCAGCTTCCCGTCCCCCGTCGCGTGCCGTTCGAGCTCAGCTACGAGGCGGCTCTTGCCGACGCCGGCGTCTCCGACGATCAGAACGGTGCCGCCGCCACCCAGCGCCGCGAGGTAATCCTCCCGACCTACGAACCGCTCGCTCGAGACGCGCCCGACCACGCGGCGATTATGGCCGGTGGCCGGGAGGCCTGGTGGTCGGGCGGGCTTAGCTACGCGCGGGCGAACACCCGTGGAATCCGAACGGGATGTGGTGGGGACCTCGGCGCGGGCGAGCTCCTCGAGCGAGCCGGCGTCGAGGATCAGCAGGAACGAGCGGCCGCTCGGGCCGAGCACGACTGAGAGCAGCACCCCTTCGTCCTCCCGCTCACCGCCCGGCGCGGCGACGAAGACCGGTTCGCCCGGATAGCACCCGTCCTCTGCCCACACCGCCGAGCTGCGTTCCTGCACGTCAGCCTTGACGATCTGGTCGAGCCACCCGCTGCCGACTCCGACGCCCCAGGCGTATCGGTATGGGCGCTCGTTGCAGCGGGCGTAGTTGATCTGGGGGAGTTCGAGCGAGTCGTCGACGAGGCGCTCGACCGCTACTTCGCGCGATGCGCGCGAGATCCGGAAACGCTCGAGATGCGCCGGGGTCACCGGCTTGCCGGCCCGAAGCCGCTCGAGGTAGAGGTCCTGAACGATTCCCGCGTCCGGGAAGGTGCAGATATCGGCGACCACCTCGTCGCCGTCCTCGTAAGCGTTGACGAAATGAAAACCAAAGCGGGCCTCCGCCTGAATGGCCCGGCGTGCCCCCCGGTGCTTCGGTCGAACAGGTGAAAGCGGGTACCGAGCTCGGGCTTCCACTGATAGTTCTCGATATCCGGCCGCCCGCCGAACGCGAGCTTGAGCGGATTGACGACGAACGGGAACTCCGCCAGCACCAGCCACCGTTCGGTCAGTCCGAATGAGTGCATGTACGCCGGCTCGCGCACCGAGCTCGACGCGATCACCTCGGGCTTGTCGCTCTCACGGCGCACGAGGAAGAAGCGATAGCTGTTCCGCGGCCCAAGCTTGGCGGCGTAGTTGAGCATCCCGCCTGTCGGGCGGTCCAGGTGTGGATGGGCGGTCGTGGGCCGCCCGGCGCCTCGTACGCAACGCCCGCCGCGGCCAGCGTCGTCTGGTCGAACTGGACCGGGATCGGCGTCTCGGTCATCGCAATGAACCGCTCACCGAGCTTGGTCAGGCTGACGTTCGCGTTGTCGGTCAGCTTGGGCGAGAACATCGCGCTGACGCGCTGGAACAGCGACCGGCAGGGGTCCGTTGCGAACTCCGAGTAGGCGATCCGCCCGGTTTCACGGGCCGCCCGCCACGCACGCGTCTCGAGGAACCGGTTTGCGTAGGAGACGTCGCCGTCGCCGAACGAGAAGCGATGGAGCATTGCGAAGCCGTCGAACCAGTGGTTCATCGTCCGTTCTCCTACCTCCCATTGCGCCGGGCCGGTCCGGAGCAGGGAGCCCTTCAGCCACGGCGGTAGCGCGCCTCGAACGGGCAGGCGATCGACCTGCGTCTCCTGATCGAGTGATTCGAAGCCCTTCCGAACTGTGCCCTGCTGAGTCGCGACGGCCATGATTAGTGCCTCTCGTACCGTTGGGTTCGAACTATTCGAACCGTACTATATGATCGGCCGAGATGTCAACCCCAGCGCTGACTGAAACCTCCTACGCGGTCCTGGGCCTCGTCGAGCAGCTCGAGCCGGCCACGCCGTACCAGCTCAAGCGCGTGGCGCAGGTGTCGCTGCTGCACTTCTGGTCGATCCCGCACACTCAGATCTACACCGAGTGCGCGCGACTGGCCGACGCCAGGCTGCTGAGCGAGCGGCGCGAGGAGACGGGTCGGCGCCGCAGGATGTATCGCCTTACTGCGGCGGGTCGCAAGGTGCTCGACGCGTGGCGCACCGATCCGCGACAGCGGTGACTACGAGCTCCGCGACCCCGGACTCCTGAAGCTGTTCTGTGGTGCCGCGCCCGAACTCGTTGCGCCGCTTCAGCTGGAGCGTCACGAGCAGCAGCTGCGGAGCTACGAGCAGCTGGCCGCTGGGGCCCCGCTCACGGACGGCCAGCGCCTCGCGCTCGAGGCCGGAATCGGCCACGAGCGCGAGTACGTGCGGTTCTGGACCCGCGTGCTGAAGCGGCGCGTCAGCCCGTCTGCATCGCCTCGAAGTTCTTCATGACCACCGCCTCGGTCTCCTTGAGCTCCTTCGTGGGGCTGAACATGACGACCTCCGAACCGAGCTCATTGCTGGTGCCGACGTGGCCAGGCGAGAGGTAGAAGGCCTCGCCGGCCTCCACAACCTCCTCGCGACCCCCACAGCGAAAGGTGAACCGGCCCTTGAGCACGTAGCCCCAATGCGGACACTGACACTCGTCATTGGGAAGGCCCTTGAGCAGAGGGGTCTGGTCCATATCGACGTGGAACGTCGTGAAACCCACCGTGTAGCCATCGAGCTCGTCCGCACGTTCGGACACGGGGCCGTAGTCCCCGCCCTGCGTTGCGCTGTCCCTGGAAACCTTCGGCATGCCGCCCTCCTCGTTGATCCCGTTACGCCGTTAGGTATTCTACCTAGCACTTGGAGAGCGACGTATTAATCACAAGCGGGGACGGCTCGCAGCAATACGATCGCCTTTTTGGGCTGAACGGCACAGGAGGAAGTAATGAGTGAGCGCGATGTCGTGGTCGTCGGTGCCGGCGCGGCGGGGCTCGCGGCGGCGGCCGAGCTTCGCCGTCTGGGCGCGGAGTCGGTGGTGCTGGAGCGGGCCGACAGCGTCGGCGCGTCGTGGCGCGGGCGGTACGACCGTCTGCGGCTCAATACCTCGAGGTGGACCTCGAAGCTGCCCCACTCGCGCTATCCGTCCGGGAGCGGGCTGTTCCCGTCGCGCGACGCGATGGTCGAGTACCTCGAGCAATACGCCCGGCAAAACGAGCTCGACGTTCGCTTCGGTGCAAGCGTGGAGTCGATCGATCAGGACAACGGTGGGTGGTCGTTGACGACTACCGCGGAGACCTACCGCGCGACCCAGGTCGTGGTCGCGACCGGGCACCAGCACACACCTCAGATCCCGAACTGGCCGGGGAGGGATCGTTTCGGCGGCCGACTCCTCCACGCCGCCGAATACCGAGACCCGAGCGGCTTCACCGGCAGCGACGTCCTCGTCGTCGGCCCCGGGTGCTCCGGGATGGAGATCGCGTACGACCTCGCGGACGGCGGCGCTAGAAGCGTGTCGCTCGCCGTGCGGACCCAGCCGAACATCATGCTTAGGCAATCGGGCGGGATGCCCGGAGACGTGCCGGCGAGGTTGATCCTCCGATTCCCTCCCCGGGTCGGCGACCGCATCACCGGGGCCGTCCGTCGCAAGACCATCGGCGACCTCAGTCGCTGGGGCCTTGTACCGCCTGAGGAGGGGGTCGCGGCCGTCGACCATCGCGAACACAAAGCGCCGGCGATCGTCGACCAAGAGGTGATCGACGCGATCAAGTCTGAACGGATCAACGTGGTCGCGGCCGTCGCATCGCTGGATGAGACGGGCGTAGAGCTCTCCGGACGGCAATCGTCTGGAGCCCGGCGCGATCATCGCCGCAACGGGATACGGCAGCGGCCTCGAGCCGGTCGTAGGACATCTCGGCGTTCTAGATGAGCACGGCTTCCCGCGCGTCCACGGGGGCACCGGCCGCGCCGGGCCTGCGGTTCATGGGCTACCTGCCCGCGCCCGGACAGATCGGAGATATGGGCCGCGAAGGGCGGCGTGCGGCGAAGGGGATCACGGCGGAGCTCGCGGCTCAGACGCGGGCGCCGCGCGTAGCCGCCACGCGTGAGCCTCACCGGTTGTGGTTGACCGCCTCGATGTTGTTGCCGTCGGGATCTAGAACAAACGCGCCGTAGTAGCCCGGGTGGTACTGGGCTCGTTCCCCGGGGCCACCGTTGTCGCGAAAGCCCGCCGCCGTGGCAGCGCGGGTGAACTCATCGACGGTCGCGTGGTCGGATGCCGGGAACGCGACGTGCACGTTCTCCGTCGGCGTCCCCGTCACGAGGGCGAAGGATCGGTCCTGCGCGCCGACGTGGAAGCGCTCGGGCCGCTCCCCGTAGACGCGTAGCCCCAGGACGGCGCAACCGTTTCGTAGAAGCGCCTCGACGCGTCCAGATCGGCGACCCGGATCCAGAGAGGTCGATGATCTACCTGGCTCGCGCTCGCGGCCATCTGCCAAACCGCCTCTGCGCTGTTGCCGTCCGGGTCCAGGAGGAACCGCCGTAATAGTCGTCTGAGTACTCGGGGCGGGGCCCCGGAGCCCCGTCGTCCCGGTGCCCGCATCCGCGCCCGCCTGCCAGAACCGGTCGACGTCCTCGCGCGCACGCGTAACAAACGCCAGGTGGAGCCGCTTCGTGACGGACGGTCGCGCCCGGCCTGTGCGATGAAGAACCCGTCCCACACGTCGGACCCCACAGTCCGGCGTGAGAGCCGGTGGCCGATCGGGTCAAGAACCGTCTCGTAGAAGGCGCGGCTCGCACCGCGATCGGAGCAGCGAAGCATCACGTGGTCGAACATTTCATGCATTCTTCCCACTCGTGACGATGGAGACCGGTATCGAGGCCACCTACGAGTTCGAGGTCGAAGGCCGGCTGCTCACGGACGTGGGCGGGACGATCGACTTCGCGGTGCTATCGACCCCGGGGATGATCGGGATGATGGAGCGCACGGCCTCGAGGCTGGTCTACCCGCTGCTCCCGCCCGGAAAGGCGACGGTGGGCTTCGAGGTGTGCGTCAAGCGCGTGGGGGCGGCGCCGAAAGGATCGAGTTGCACCGCACACGCACGGCTCGAAGAGATCCTTGACGGGCGCAAGCTTCGCTTCAGCGTCGAGGTCGTCTCGGAAGACGGACGCACGATCGGCGTCGGCACGCACGAGCGGCGGATCATCAACCGAGACGGCGCGCCTCGAAGCTGAGCGACCCGGGCCGGCGCAGACGAACGCCGACCCGGGTCACGCTGTGTGTGGCTAGCGCGTCAGGTTCGGGACCGCCGTGACTCCGGCGCCCGTCCGGTGCCCACCAAGTGCCGCCGGCCGCCCGGAGGCCGCCGCGTGGCTGAAGTCGAACACGT
>CAVPKT010000050.1:0-10635 GCA_963705775.1 uncultured Solirubrobacterales bacterium
TCGGCAAGCTCGGACTGCTAGCACTGCTCGAGTCAAACCCGATAAGGGCGAGGAGCTCCGCGCCTTCCTCGAAGGCGGCCGCGCGATCGCCGCCGCCGAAGATGCCACCGTCACCTGGTATGCCTTCAAGCTCGGCGAGACGACCTACGGGATCTTCGACACGTTCGAGACCGAGGACGGCCGCCAGGCACACATCGACGGCGAAATCCCACGTGCGCTCGCGCGAGTTGCTCCAGAACTGCTTGCGGGGGATCCCGACATCCGCCCGATCGACATCATCGCTGTCAAGTAGCCGGCCTCCTAGAACACCCCCGCCAACGCGGACACCAGCGCGATGAGCCCGGCCTCGTCGGTGGGGTAGGTGCGCTCGATCGCAGCCCCCGGCGAGGCGGCGAGCGCGGGGATCCGCGCGAACTCCGTGGCCGAGCCGAGCGCTTCAGCGTGCGGGCGTGCCACCTCGAGCAGCTCGGCGAGGAGCTCGGTGACCGGCCGCAGCGATTCCTCGGTCGTGTCGATCAGGCACGCGGCGACGCCGTCGCGCGCCGCGATGAAGCGGTTCTCGGCAAGCACCTCCTCGGCTCGGATGATGTGACCGGCGACGTACCCCTCCTCGAGCTCGAGCCGGGCGATGCCTGCACGAGGGCAACAAGCGCCGCGGTGTCGGCGACGTGTGACTGCGCGTCCATCACCCGCACTTCGACAGTGCCGAAGCGTGGCTGTGGACGAACGTCCCACCACAGGAAGGTTGGCTCGGGCAGCGCCCCGGACCCGGATCTGGAGGTCCACAGCGTCGACCCACTCGCCGTAGCTGGCGTAGCGCCTCGGCAGGCCGGTGCGCGGGAATGCCTGGAACAGGATCGTGCGGGTCGAGGCGAAGCCGGAATCTCGCCCGCGCCAGAACGGCGAGTTGCCCGATAGGCCAGCAGCAGCGGAAGATGCACGCGGAGCCGGTTGTAGAGCTCGATTGCGCGGTCGGGGTCGGGTACCCCGACGTGCACGTGCAACGCGAACGTCGGCTCCCTCATCGCGAGGTCGCGCATCGTGCGGTGAATCAGCCGATAGCGACTGGCAGAGGTGACCTCGGTCTCGGACCAGACCGCCAGCGGATGCGTTCCGGCGACGGCAGCGGCGAGTCCGAGCGGCATCAGCGTCTCCGCGAGCCGGTTGCGGAGCCGGCGCAGCTGCGCGACAGCTCCCTCGACTGAGGCATGCGGATCGGTCGTCAGCTCGATTGCGGCCTGATGCGTCTCGGCGCTGACGTAGCCAGCGAGGTCGTCCGGGAGTACCTGGAGCACGTCATCGATCCGCTGGGCCAGCGCCCAGCCCCGCTCCGGATCGATCAGCATCACCTCTTCCTCGAGGCCGACCATGTACGGTCGCGTCCCGGCGTTCCACCCAGCCCAGGGGGCCTCACCGACGCGTTGATCACCTACGTCAGTACCCACGTGTCCTTCGCACCTCCGTCCTGTGAGGAGTTGACGACAAGCGCGCCGGCCTCACGAGCGACGCGGGTCAGACCGCCGGGGACGACGTTGACCTCGTCGCGGGTCGCGAACGCGAACGGCCGCAGGTCGAGATGGCGATCGACAAGCCGGCCGCCGACGACCGTCGGGAGTGTCGATAACGCGACGGTCGGCTGCGCGATGTACTCGGCGCCCGGCTTGCGGCCGGCGCAGCTCAGCCGCCACCTGCTGGACGTCGCATTCCTCAGCGTGCGCGCAGATCACAACACCGTGCCCACCATGCCCGTGGCGCGGCTTGATCACGTGCGCGCGGAGGTCACCTAACACCTGCTCGAGGGCGGATGGATCGTTGAGGTCGAGCGTCGCGACGGACCGCAGCAGGGGCTCCTCCCCCAGGTAGAAGCCGATCATATGCTCGACGTAGGCATGGGCGAGCTTGTCGTCGGCGACACCCGTGCCGAAGGCGTTGACGACCGCGAGCCGTCCCGCGAGCCAGGGCTCCAGCAGCAGCTCGGCGACCGGGGTCAGCGCGCCGCGCTCGTCCCGCAGGCGGTCAGTGTCGGTGCGGCGGTAGACCGCGTCGACGCGGCGCGCCCGACCGTTGTCGGTCGCGCTCAGCCACAGCTCATCCCCGCGGCGCTCGAGGTCGTCGAGCGTGACCAGCGGTGCCTCGAGCCAGCGCGCCGCGCTCGCATGCTCGAAGTAGGCCGAGCTCCCGGCACCGTCGGTGAGCACAACAACGCTTGCCTCGCTGCGGGCGCGCGGCTCGCGAACCGCCGCAGCGGCATCCGACAGCATCGCTCGTAGCGACGCGACGATCGCCGGCTCGAGCGGCACGGGCGATGGGGTCATGCCGGGGATGCTGGGGGCGAGGTAGCCGAACGTGGCCGTTACCGCGTCACGCGCAGCAACCGCGTACGCGAACCCAGAGGGCGTGCGGGCGTTGTCCTCGAGCGCATAGAGGTCGCCGTCGCGGTCGCGAACGACATCGAACCCAACCACGCCCAACGGCGCCGACCAGGCAGGCCAATGCCCGCGAAGCTCCGGCTCGTAGCCCTCGGCGTCGTCGATCACCGACGCCGGTAGAACGCCGGCCGCCACGATCGCACGAGGTCCGTAGGCGTCGATGATGAACGCTGACAAGGCACGAACCCGCTGCTGGAGTCCAGCTGAGAGCACGATCCACTCGTCGCCCTCGATCAGCCGGGGGACCGGACACACAATCAGAGGATCATCCCCGAACGTTGCCCCGGCGGCCTGCATCCGCTCCGCCACGGCAGCTGTCAGAGACCCGAGGTCCGCTCGCTCCAGCTCCTCCAGCATTGAGCTGTACAGCGGGCGGGGCCGGCCGGGCGCCGCATACGCCTCGTTGAAGCCGTCAGTGAACCGCGGTGCCACGGCCAGTGACGAACTCATATCCCGTGGTGCTGCAGCCACAGCTCGAGCAGGCCGACCTGCCAGAGCTTCGAGCTGCCGATCGGGGTTCGTGCTTCGATCGGATCATCGAGCAATGCAGCCACGTGCTCGGGCCTATAGAGCCCGCGATCGCGCGCCGCGGCTGACGTGAGCGCGTCCCGCACGAGTGCAAGCGACTCGCCCTCGAGGTGCGAGATCGCCGGCACCGGGAAGTAGCCCTTCGGGCGATCGATCACGGCGTCGGGAAGGAGTTGACGCGCCGCCGTCTTCAGCACCCCTTTGCCACCGTGAGCGAGTTTCAGCTCCGGCGGACAGGTCGCAGCCAGCTCCACTAGCTCATGATCGAGGAACGGCGTGCGCAGCTCCAGTCCCCACGCCATCGACATGTTGTCCACGCGCTTGACGGGGTCGTCGACCAGCATGATCTGCGTGTCGAGCCGCAGCGCACGGTCGAGCGGCGTGCCGGCGCCGGGGTGTTCGAAGTGGGTTTTGATGAACCGGCGGCTTGGGGCGTCCGCCTCGCTGGTGCGGAAAGCGGGCGTCAGCAGATCGGCCAGCTCCTCCTCGTCGCGGTCGAGGAACTCGGCGGCGTACGCGCCGTCACCCACGCCGTCCGCCGAGGCCAGCGGCGGATACCAGGAATAGCCCGCGAAGATCTCGTCCGCTCCCTGGCCGGACTGGACGACCTTGTACGACCGCGAGACCTCCTCCGAGAGGAGGTAGAACGCGACCGCGTCGTGTGAAGTCATCGGCTCGCTCATCGCCTCGAGCGCATCATCGAGCGCGTCGAGTATGCGTCGGGGCCGACGCGCCAGCGCAGGTGCTCGGTGCCAAATTCCCGAGCGATCATGTCCGAGTACTCAAACTCGTGCCCCTCCTGTCCCGCAGCGTCGTCGAAACCAATTGAGAACGTGGCCAGGCCGTGCTGGCCGGCATCGGCGAGCAGGGCCACGATCAGACTCGAGTCGAGCCCGCCGGACAGCAGCACGCCGACGGGGACGTCCGCGACCATCCGGCGCTGGACGGCAACGCGCAACGCATCCAGCACAGCATCTCCCCATTCCTGCTCACCCATGCCGTCGTGCTCCGGTAGACGGGTGTAGGGAGGGTCCCAGTACCTGGTCTCCGAACGCGTGTTGTCAGGCTCGACCACCAGCACCGTCGCTGGAGGCAGCTTTCGCACGCCCTTGAGCACGGTCAGCGGTGCCGGCACGACCGCGTGCCAGCTGAAGTAATGGTGCAGCGCGATCGGGTCAAGCGTCATGTCGATGCCACCGCCGGCGAGCAGCGCCGGTAGCGTCGAGGCGAAACGCAGCCCTCGCTCGAGATCGGCGAGGTACAGCGGCTTGATTCCGAGCCGGTCGCGCGCGAGCACGAAGCGCCCCTGATCCCGGTCGGCCAGCGCGAACGCGAACATCCCGGCGAACCGTTCCACGCACGCCGTGCCCCAGCGGTGGTAGGCCTTCGCGATCACTTCCGAGTCGCTCGTCGAGAAGAACGAGTAGCCCTCCCGCTCGAGCTCGGCGCGCAGCTCGCGGTAGTTGTAGATGCAGCCGTTGAAGACGAGCGCGATGCCAAGCGGAGCGTCCACCAGCGGCTGCGCCGCCCGATCACTCAGATCGATCACCTTCAGCCGGCGATGCGCGAGTGCGATCGGCCCACAGGACCAGCTGCCCCGGCCATCGGGCCCGCGGCGCGCGAGCTTCGCGCCCATTCGCTCAACAGCCGCGATGTCCGCAGCGTCATCCCACGCCAGCTCGCCGGCGAATCCGCACACTCTGCGTACTCTGCCCGGCCCGAGGCATTTCGACTCGGGCCGTATGTATAGGAACCCAGCCGGACGGTAGGACCAACGGCCAAAGCCGCTCGATGATCCGCCGGGTCGCGCGGGCCGTGGAGGCTTAAGCAGCTCGCTCGAGCCGGCGCGCCCCACCCGCTACGGCCACCAGCTCGCGGAACAGCGCGAGGTTGGTCGACTGCTTCAGGAGCGTCTCGGCGTGCCACTGAACGGCGAGCACGAACGGCAGCGCGGGGTCCTCGATCCCCTCGATCGTGCCATCGGGCGCTCGCGCGCACACGCTCAACCCGGCGCCAAGCCGGTCAACGGCCTGGTGATGGAAGGAGTTCACCCGGAGCTGCTTTCTCCTAACGATCGCGGCGAGCCGGCTGCCGGGGACGATGTCAACGCGGTGGGTCGGCCGCCGGCCGTCCTCGGATTGGCGGTGCGCGATCGCTTCTCCGACGACGTCGGGGAGATGCTGGTGCAGGGTGCCACCACGGGCGACGTTCAGCGATTGTGTACCACGGCAGATCCCCAGGATCGGAAGGGCACGGCGAAGGGCCTCGCGGGCGACGGCGTACTCGAACGCGTCGAGGTCGGGTTCGGTCGCGCCGAGCTCGGCATGGGGCTTGGCGTCATAGGCCGCGGGTGCGAGATCTGGACCGCCCGACAGCACTAGTCCGTCCAGCCGGGCGAGCAGCATCGGAACATCGGTCGGTGCGAGCGGCGGCATCACGATCGGGATCGCGCCAGCGGCCTCGACCGCCCGGACGTACGTCATCCCGAGCGCCATCTCGGCGTTCGGCGGCTCGCCGTGCCGGCGCAGCGTGGTCAGCTCGCCAGGACGCAGCTCAGACGTGGTGACGCCGATCAGTGGCTTCATCGGCACAAAGAATCGGCCCAAATTGCGGATTCGTATATCTCCATATGGCCAATATCGGACGGTCGGGGCTTGGCCTCGACGGCAGATGCTGTGGATCAAACGCTAGATGGAGAACCGGCGGCTAGTCCCCCGGCCAGCAGCGGTACGGTCCACCCCGTGTCTCTCAGCATGGCCCAGCCGCGCCCAACACATGAACGGGACCCGCGTGTCGACGACTACATCTCGAACCTGCCGGCGCAAGCTCAAGGCGGCGCGTAGTGGCCACGACTGAGACGATCGTCGATGCCGGGGGACGCGACCTTCGCGTATCCAATCCCGACCGCGTGATCTTCCCCCCGACCGAGCGGTCGGAGGCCCTCACGAAGCTCGACATCGTCAACTACTACCTGGCCGTCGACGACGGCATCATGCGGGCGCTTGGAAACCGGCCGACGACGCTCGAGCGCTGGCCGAAGGGTGTGCATCCGGGGATCGTTCTCTCGACGCGTGACAGGGGCGGTGGCGACGCGTTTTTCCAAAAGCGGGTCCCGAAGGGAGCGCCCGATTACGTCGAGACGGCGACGATCGAGTTCCCATCGGGCCGCACCGCGGACGAGGTCTGCCCCACCGAGGTGGCGGTCGTCGGATGGGCGGCACAGATGGGGACGATCACGTTCCACCCGTGGCCGGTCCGGCGCGAGGACGTCGACCACCCCGACGAGCTGCGGCTTGACCTCGACCCCCAGCCGGGCACCGACTTCGCCGACGCCGTGCGAGTGGCGGCCGAGGCGAGGGCGCTCCTGGAAGAACTCGGCTACCGGGGATTTCCGAAGACCTCGGGCGGCCGCGGCGTCCACATCTACGTGCGAATCGAGCCGCGCTGGACGTTCACTGACGTACGCCACGCCGCGATCGCGTTCGGGCGCGAGCTGGGGCGACGGATGCCGGGCGAAGTGACGACCAACTGGTGGAAGGAGGAACGGGGCGCGCGGATCTTCGTCGATTACAACCAGAACGCCCGCGACCGGACCATCGCCTCCGCCTACAGCGTCCGCCCGAAGCCAGGGGCGCCGGTCTCCGCCCCGCTCACGTGGGACGAGCTTCCTGAAGTTGCGCCCGAGGACTTCACGGTCGCGACGATGCCGAAACGGTTTGCGGAGGTGGGCGATCGTCACGCGAGATCGACGCGGTCAAGCACTCGCTCGAGCCGTTGCTCGAGATGTATGAGGCTCAGGGACGGAATGAAGATATGCCATACCCGCCCGACTATCCGAAGATGCCCGGCGAGCCAAAGCGAGTACAGCCGTCCCGAGACCGCGATCGTCCGCGGGATTAGGGCGTCAGGTCCGACTGAGGCAACTTCGCGCCCGCCCCACGCGGGGCCGGCGCTGAGGGAGGCGGAACGACCGGCCCGATGTCTCCGTCGGGGGCCTCATCGAGGTCGACGATCACCGGGGCGTGATCGCTCGGGCCGCTGCCCTTGCGAGCCTGCCGGTCGACCCATGCCGCCTTGACCCGCTCGGCGACCGAGCCGCCGGCGAGGATCAGATCGATCCGCATCCCGAGGTCCTGATGGAACATCCCGGCCCGATAGTCCCAGTAGGTGAACACACGCTCACCGGGCCAGCGATCGCGGATCACGTCGTGCAGGCCCACCGCCTCGAGCTCGGCGAGCGCCTCGCGCTCGGGAGGCGTGACGTGGGTGTGACCGACGTATGCCTCGGGATCGAAGACGTCTTCGTCGGTCGGCGCGATGTTCACGTCCCCACACACAACCGTTGTCGCGGCGCCGGCGGCAACGGCGTCGCGTAGCGAACCGAGCCACGCCAGCTTGTACTTGTAATGGTCTGAGTCGGGGACGCGTCCGTTCGGCACGTACACCGAGACCACGCGGATCCCGGAGCAGGTGGCCGACACGGCGCGTGCCTCGGGATCGGGGAACCCAGGCGCGCCCTCGAGGCCCTGGACGACATCGTCGAGGCCGACTCGGGAGAGGATCGCGACACCATTCCACGTCGGCTCGCCGTGCAATGCGACCTCATAGCCGCGCTCCGCCAGCGCGTCGCCGAGGAGCTCGCGGAATGCGTCGTCGGCGAGCTTAGTCTCTTGGAGGCAGACCACATCAGGCTTCCGCTCATCGAGCCAGGGGAGGAGCCGTGGCACGCGCTGCTTGATCGAGTTGACGTTCCAGGTCGCGATTCGCACTTAGGGCCCACGGTAGCGCCGGGTGGGGAGGTATGTTCACCCACAATCCCGGCCTACGGAGTCAATGCCTGTCGAGCAGGACCTCAGCAGTTGGGAGACGGTCGAACTACGCTCGCCCGGCGGCGATCTCCAAATGAACTACGTCCCTCGCGCGGGGATGGTGGGGTGGTCTCTCCGCCACATGGGCGAGGAGCTGCTGGCGCATCCGGCATCCCTCGAGTCCTACGTCGAGTCCGGGCGTACGACCGGGATCCCGCTGCTACATCCGTGGGCCAATCGGCTTGCGTCCCCCGATTACGAGATCGCGGGCCGCGACGTCAGACTCGAGCTGTCGGCCCCCAACGTCCGGACCGACTCAAACGGCCTTCCGATCCACGGGCTCGTGGCCGGCTCGCCTCACTGGCAGGTTCTCCAGCACCAACGGTCGAGGCTCGAGGCCCGCTTGGACTTCGCGTCGCGACCGGAGCTGATGGCCGGCTTTCCGTTCCCGCACCTGCTCGAGCTCGCGATCGAGGTGTCCGACGGTCGCGTCGGCTTCGACGCGGAGCTGATTCCGACCGGGGACGTGCCGGTGCCGGTCGCGTTCGCGTTTCATCCCTACTTGCGGCTGCCCGGGATCGAGCGCGAACACTGGCACCTCGAGCTCCCCGTCACGAGGATGATGGTGCTCGACGACAGGATGATTCCGACCGGCGTCGGCGAACCGATCCGGATCCCCCCGGGGCCACTCGGAAAGCGAGTGTTCGACGACGCATTCGACGGCCTCGCCGACCGACCGGAGTTCGTGCTCTCCGGCGGCGGGCGGCGACTGACGCTCCGTCTCCCGAGCCGGTTACCGATTCGCGCAGGTCTATGCACCGGAGAACAGCGACTTCATCTGCTTGAGCCGATGACAGCGCCCGCCAATCCGTTCCAGAGCAAGCGCGCGACGCTGGCGCAGCCCGGGTCCAGCTACCTTGCTCGGTTCGAGATCGCGGTGTCGAGGCTGACGCGCGGGGGTCGCACGGTCGCCCGCTGCGCGTGCGGTCGGACCGTTCGCCCGCCAGCGGCTATTCCTCTAGCGTGTCGACGACTTCGTACACCCCTGAGACGTACTCGTTCTGGACGAACGCCGACATCCGATCGACCCGCTGGTTCTCCTGGGCATCCTCCTCCTCGCGCCAGCGACGGTAGTCCTGCTCGGTCATGTCGAACAGGCCGAAGGAGATGACCTCGTCCTCGTCGCGGATGTTGCGGCGTGATAGGCGCGCTGGAATCCCGGCGGCTTGTCGGTCCCCGGGTCCCACGCGTTTCGGAACTGCTCCCACGCGCCCGGCTTGCAGCAGGCGCGCTGTGAACATCACGATCATGTCGGCCTCCTGGTTGGGTGGCGGGAGCATCCCACGTCGCGCCCTTCGGCGCCGACCGAATGACTAGGTGCGGATCAGGCCGCCTCTGCGCGGACCTGTTCCTCCTCGGCGCCCGCTCGAGCGGCCAGCACATGAACGAGGTCTTCGAGCACCTCGCGCTGCTCGGGCTCGACGAGCTGGCCGTCTGCGCTGATGGCCGTGTCGGCCTGTCCCACCGGAAGCTCTGCGTCGATCACGTCAGCTCCGATGATGCCAAGGACCTTGCGGACCTCCGCCTGGGCCCAAGCGGCGCCGAACAGACCGGTCGAAGCGCCGATCACGGCCACGGGCTTGCCCCGCAGCGCGTTGTCCGGAAACGGTCGCGATGCCCAATCGAGTGCGTTCTTCAGCAGTCCCGGGATCGAGCCGTTGTACTCGGGCGTGGCAATCAGGACGCCGTCCGCGTCTGCGATCGCGTCACGCAGTTGCGCAACGGCCGGGTCGGCCGGCTCGACGTCGTAGTCCGGGTCGTAAGGGGGTAGCTGCCGGACCTCGTCGAAGACCTCGAGCTCTACCCCGGGCGGCAGCAGATCGGCCGCCGCCCGGAGCAGGTTCGTGTTGTGCGATCCCCGCCGGAGGCTTCCGGAGATTCCGAGGATCCGCAGCATTACGACGCCTTCGGAAGCTCGACGTGAACCTCGAGGACGACGTCCCAAGCGAGCGCGTCGCCGCCGTTGGGCAGCTCGGCCTGCCAGTTCAGTCCGTACTCGCGGCGGTCGATCGCGGCCTCGAGGTCAAGGCCAACCACCTCGGCACCGGAGAGCCGGTGCCCTGCGGCGATCGTTCCTTGGCCGTCACCGGCTTCGTGACGCCACGGATCGTCAGGTCGCCGTCGACCTCCACGCTGCCGTCGCCGGCGATGCGGATGTCGGTCGAGCGGAAGGTGACCGTCGGAGTCTCCTCGGCGTTGAAAAAGTCCGGCGAGAGGAGATGGCCCTTCGTCGGGAATCGCGGTCTTAACCGAGTCGACCTGCGCAGTGCCGGTCAGCACGCCGTTCTCGAGCTTCACGTCCACCTGCTCGAACTGGCCGCGGAAAGTCGAGACGCCGTTGTGCTTGACGGCAAAGCCGAAGGTGCTGTGCACCGGGTCCAGGTTGTAGGCCCCCGAGGGAACCTGTTCAATCGTTGTCGCGCTCATTCGTGCTCCTAGTTGTGGTATTAACAGTTGAGCCGACAACCATCCTAGCGCCAAGAACTTTCCGTGTCAACTATTCACGAAGATATCATTACTGATATGAGTTCCTCAGGTTTCGACTGGAGGCCTGGCGCGCAGTCGTCACGAGCCACGCGTCGGTCCGGACCGCGTTCAGCGGGCGTTGACGGCAGCCGAGCCTCCCCCGCTCAGCTGGTTCGAGGTCCTGTCCGCGGTCAAGCGCAGTCCGGGCGGCCCTCCCGCATGAGCGAGCTGGCTGCGTGGCTGACCCTCAGCCGTGGCGGCATCACCAAGCTCGTGGACCGCCTTCAGGAGGCTGGCTGCCTTGAACGGGTGTCGTGCTCCGACGATCGGCGCGCGCTGCAGGC
>CAVPKT010000051.1:0-39157 GCA_963705775.1 uncultured Solirubrobacterales bacterium
CCGAAGGCGTGATAGCGAGATCGACAGCCACCACTTCCACGGGACCCGGGAGGTGTTTGAACTGGATCGGGAGAAGGACAGGGCGGCGATGGCGACAGGGCTGGCGACCGTGCGGCTGACGGATCGGATGATGGAGCTGGCGGTGAGAGGGAGGGGCGCAACCTTCAGACGATCCTGGTCCACGGCGCCGCCAGGCGGCCTGAGGTATCGTCACCTGCAAGGAGCCCGAGGGAGGGACAGAGCTGTCAAGGCCAACCTGTGTCGCCGTGATTGGCGGTGGGTCGTGGGGCACCACGGTCGGCGTCGCTTGCGGCCCGCAACGCCCCCACGATCCTGTGGACGCGGCGACCCGAGGTCGCCGAGGAGATCGAGCGCGAGCACGTCAACTCCGCTTACCTCCCGGGCGAGCAGCTCGATCCCGCGCTCCATGCGACGAGCGATCCTCGAGGACGCGGTCTCGAGGGCGGACGTGCTGGTCATGGCGGTCCCGTCTCACGGCTTCCGCGAGGTGCTCGCAGACGCCGCGCCGTACGTGCGGCCCTGGGTGCCGATCGTCTCCCTGACCAAGGGCCTCGAGCGCGACAGCCACCACCGAATGACGCAGGTGGTCGAGGCCGTGCTGCCCGGGCATCCGGCGGGCGTGCTGGCGGGACCCAACCTGGCCAAGGAGGTGATCGGGGGGTATGCGGCGGCCGCCGTACTGGCGATGCCCGACGAGCACATGACGCTCGCGCTACAGCGGATCTTCACCCGCACCGTGTTCCGCGTGTACGCGAGCATCGACGTTTGCGGCGTCGAGGTCGCCGGGGCGCTCAAGAACGTGTTTGCGATCGCGGCCGGCATGTCCGCTGGGCTCGGCACCGGCGACAACACGCGCGCGTTGGTGATCGCGCGGAGCCTCGCCGAGATGACTCGCCTCGGGGAGGCGATGGGGGGCGAGCGGCACACGTTCGCCGGCCTCGCCGGGATGGGAGACCTGCTCGCCACGTGCATCAGCCCGCTCAGCCGCAACCGCAACGTGGGTGAGGAGCTCGCCAAAGGGCGGACGCTCGAGGACATCATCGGGGAGATGAAGATGGTCGCCGAGGGCGTCAAGACCTCCGCCGCCGTGATGGCGCTGGCCGAGCAGTACGGGATCGAGATGCCGATCGCCCGCGAGGTGGACGGGGTGGTCAATCGAGGTCAGCCGGCGCAGGATGCGTTCCGCGGACTGCTGCGGACGCGGCCCACGACGGAGCTGGCGGCGAATTGACCGCGACCCGCCCGGGGCACGCGACGAGCAACGGCGGGGAACCCGCCTGGCCGGCCCCCCGCGAAGCCCCCGCCGTTGTCCTCGCGTTCGCGCGGACGCCCGCCGAGCAGCAAGTTCTCACCGACTGGCTCAGGAGGACCCAGCACGAGAACACCCGAACCGAGCTGCTGGCCGAGCCCGATGCGCGGCTCGAGCAGACGCTCTCTACTGCGAAGGGAGATCCGTTCATCGTGCCCGTTCGCGTCGCCTGGTTGCCGCGGGAGCGAAACGGACGCCGCGCGGTACACCCGCGCGACCTGCTCGCGTTCACCAACCCGCGCCATCCGAGCAAGCGCGCCCAAGAGCAAATTCTCAGAAGGGAGCCCGATCGGTGTCGGGTTGTCGCTGCCGAGCCGGCGCGGTTGGGCGAGCTCCAGGAGCCGCTTCAAGAAGAGCCCGACCGAGGACGGCTTCACCGCGTTTGTGTGGCGCCAGGCGGTCCTCGCGCTTGCGCGCGCCGAACGCGACGTGGTCGGGCTGCAGTACAAGGTCCCGCGACTGGTCGTCGAGGAGATCGAGGCGAGCGCCGACTTTCGCCGGCGCCTGGACGAGCTCGCCGAGAAGTTGGACCGCCCGCCGGAGGAGGTCGCCGCCGAGGCTCAGAGCTATCTGCACGAGATGGTCGCGTCCCACAGCCGTCTCGCGATCGACGCCTGGGGCGAGTTCGGTCGCTGGCTGAGCCGCGCGTACTCCGTCGAGGTGGACGAGCGGGCGGTCGAAGAGGTGCGCCGGCTCAGCGAGCGCTATCCGCTCGCGTTCCTGCCGAGCCATCGCTCGTACCTGGACCCGCTCGTGCTGCGCTCGGCCCTCCACGGCCAGGGGTTCGCGCCCAACCACGTGCTCGGCGGTTTGAATGTCGGCTTCTGGCCGGTCGGTCCGGTCGCGCGCCGCAGCGGCGTGGTGTTCATCCGCCGCAGCATCAAGGACGAGCCCGTGTACAAGTTCGTGCTGCGCGAGTACATCGGTTATCTGGCCCGCAAGCGCTTCAACCTCGAGTGGTACATCGAGGGCGGGCGCACGCGCAGCGGGAAGCTGCGTCCGCCGCGTTACGGCCTGCTCAATTACCTGGTCGGCGCGTTCGAGCAGGGTGGGGTGGACGACGTGATGCTGATCCCCACCTCGATCGTGTACGACCAGCTCTACGAGGTCGGGGACATGGCGGCCGAGGAGCACGGGGCGCCGAAGACGGCCGAGAGCCTCTCGTGGCTAGTCGGGTACGCGCGTGCGCAGGGTCGCGGCTTCGGCAAAGTGAGAGTGCAGTTCGGCGAGCCGCTGTCGCTGCGGGATGCACTCAGCGAGAGCCGCGAGCTCGGGCACCCGGTCGAGCGCGTGGCGTTTGAGGTCTGCCATCGCATCAACCGCGCGACTCCGATCACCGAGACCGCTCTCGTGACGCTCGCGCTCCTCGGGGACGAGGACCGCGCGCTGACGCTGGCGGAGATCAAGACCACGCTCAGGCCGTTGCTCGAGTACGTATCCGTGCGCAACCTGCCGATGACGGGTGGGCTCGACCTCAAGACCGACGAGGGGCTCGGCCACGCCCTGGATGCGCTGACGCGCCACGGGGTGGTCGCGAGGTACGACGGCGGCGTGGAGCCGGTGTGGTCGATCGGTGCCCAACGGCACCTCGAGGCGGCCTTCTACCGCAATTCTGTCGTGCACTTCCTGCTCGGCCGCGCGATCGCCGAGCTGGTGCTCGTGCGCGTCGCCGATCAGGAGCTCCCCGATGCGGTCGTCGATGGCTGGGAGGAGGCCCTGCGGATCCGGGACCTGCTCAAGTTCGAGTTCTTCTTCGCGCGCAAGCGTGTGTTCGGACAAGAGCTGCGCGAGGAGCTCGAGCTGATCGATCCGGGCTGGGAGCGGCGGGCGGGCGAGCCCGGCGCGGCGTGGGATGCGCTCGAGCGAGCCGACGTTCTGCTCGCGCCCCGAGTGCTCGCCTCGTTCCTGGAGGCATACCTGGTCGTGGCCGAGCGGCTCGCCGCGCGCGACCCCGAGAACCCGGTGGACGAGAAAGCGTTCATCACACGATGCCTCGGCGTGGCCCATCAGCAGCGGCTCCAACGGCAGCTCAAGAGCACTGAGTCGATCTCCCGCGAGCTGTTCGCGAATGCGCTGAAGCTGGCGGATAACCGGGGCCTGCTGCAGCCGGGGGAAGGCGTGCGCGAGGGACGGGAGGCGCTCGCGGCCGAACTGCGGACGCTCGTCGCGGCGAATCGAACGGCTCCGGTCGCTGGCCGGCGAATGACGACCGAGGAGCTCCTCGGCGAGGTCGAGCGCGCGCCCGAAGGCCCCCAAGTCGGGGCGTTCTTCGACTTCGACGGGACGCTGATCGACGGTTATTCGGCCCGCGTGTTCTACGAGGATCAGATCCGGCGCTTCGAGCTGTCGGCCGGCGAACTGGCGCGCTCGGCGCTGGCGGGCCTCGAGATGGCGGTCCGCGACACCGACGTCTCCAAGCTGATGAAGGTGGCGGTGGCCAACTGGGCCGGGCACCGCGAAGAGGAGGTCAGCGAGCTGTTCGAGCGGCTGTTCGTCACGCGGATCGCCGGGATGGTGTATCCGGAGGCGCGCGAGCTGGTCAAGGCACATCGCCAGAAGGGCCACACGGTCGTGCTCGCCTCGAGCGCCACCCGCTATCAGCTCGCGCCGCTGGCGCGCGACTTCGGCGTGGACAACGTGCTTTGCTCGGAGGTCGAGATCGTCAAGGGGTACTTCTCCGGCTTCCTCGACGGTGACGTGCTGTGGGGGCTGGCCAAGGCTCGAGCCGTGAGGCAGTTCGCCTCCGAGAACGGAGTCGATCTCGAGCGCAGCTTCGCGTACGCGAACGGGGATGAGGACGTCGCGTTTCTCGAGACGGTCGGCAACCCGCGGCCGCTGAACCCGCAGAAGGGCCTCGCCCGAGTCGCCAACGAGGCCGGCTGGCCGGCCAGCCAGCTGTCGGGGCGAGGGCGCCCGGGTGTAATGGACGTCGTCCGCACGGCCGCCGCGCTGACCGGTCTTGGCGCCGCCGGCGGGTTCGGCGCGGCGATCGGGCTGCTGACCGGCGATCGCAGGCGGGGGGCGAACATCGCGGCCTCCGTCGGGCCGGACCTGGCGCTGGCGCTCGCCGGCGTGGAGTTGAACGTCACCGGTCGCGAGCATCTCTGGTCACACCGGCCGGCGGTCTTCATCTTCAACCACCAGAGCTCGATCGACGTCGCTGTGATCGGCTCGCTCGTGCGTCGCGACCTCACGGGCGTCGCCAAGCAGGAGGCCTCGCGCGACCCGCGGTTTGCGCCGATCGGCTACGTCGCCGACGTCGTATATATCGACCGCTCCAACAGCCGTGAGGCGCGAGCGGCACTCGAGCCCGCGGTGGATCGGCTTAGAAACGGGACCTCGATCGCGATTGCACCGGAGGGAACGCGCAGTCCCACGCCGCGCCTCGGCCCGTTCAAGAAGGGCGCCTTCCACCTCGCGATGCAGGCCGGCGTACCGATCGTCCCGGTCGTGATCCGCAACGCTGGTGACGTGATGTGGCGGAGATCGCTGGTGATCCGGCCGGGGATGATCGACGTCGCGGTGCTCGAACCGATCTCAACCGATGATTGGACGGCTGAGGAGATCGGGGCGCGCGCGCGGGAGATTCGAGAGCGCTTCGTCGAGACGGTGGAGCACTGGCCGGCCTGAGAAGAAATCTTACGTTCCTCTCAAACTCGAGTGGTTGGATCCAGGGCGGATGAAGCCGGGTCCTAGGCGCAAGCTAGTGATTGTGGGTGTGTTTTTCGCCGCGTGCTCGTTTGGCGGCGGCGCATATGCGGCCACGCAGGACGGGTCTGACTCGGCGTCTCCGCAGGCCTTCCTCAATGACGTCGCCAAGCGGCTCGGGGTCACCTCGCAGAAGCTCACCGCTGCCTTCGAAGGGGCGGCGACGGATCAGCTGAACGCCGCCGTCAAGGCCGGCAAGCTGACCCAGGCAGAGGCGAACGCGATCGAACAGCGGATGCGCGACCACCGATCAGCCCCGTTCGGGTTCCTGGGCCCGGGGCCGCGCGAGTTGTTGGGGCCGGGCGGGTTCGGGCCCCGCGGGTTCGGGCCCCGCGGGTTCGGGCCCGGCGGGTTCTTGGGGCCGCGCGAGTTCTTCCGCTCCGGGCCCGGCGGAGCGCCAGCCCCCGTCCTGAACGCCGCGGCCAAGTACCTCGGGATCAGCACCTCCGCGCTGCGCTCCGAGCTCCGCTCCGGAAAGACGTTTCAGCAGATCGCTACAGAGCACGGCAAGTCGGCGGACGGCCTGAAGCGGGCGATCCGCTCTTCGCTGCCGCCGTTCAAGCTGCCGCGCGTGCTGCCCGGCCGCCCCTACGGCCCGCCGGCCGTCCCCTACGGCCCCCCGGCCGGGTTCGGCGGTCCCCCGCTGCCCGCGCCACCGGCGGCGTCCTAGAGCTGAGGCTCTTACTGACTTCTCACCGATTTCTCAATCGGTTCTCAAACTGAGCTGCTTAGCTTGGTGAAGATATGAAATCGATCAATCGCTTCCTTCCCATCCTCGCGATCGTCGCCGCCGGCGTGGCGATCGCCGTCGCCGTCTCGAGCAACGGGAGCGGCACCACGCGCACGGTTACGACCGTCGTTCCGTCGGCGCGGTCGGCCGAGCCGACGGCATTCAGCAAGGCCGGTGGCCTGACCATCAACCAGCTTTACAAGGCGACCAACCCCGGGGTCGTGGACATCGTCACCTCCGTCCGCCAGAACAGCGGAGGCTTGTTCAACTTCGGCCAGCAGCAGACCCAGGGCGAGGGCGCCGGCGTCGTATACGACACGAAGGGCAACATCCTCACCGACCAGCACGTCGTTGACGGCGCGAGCTCGGTCAAGGTCAACTTCCCGAACGGTCATAGCGCCAACGCGACCGTGGTCGGGTCTGATACGGGCGCCGACGTGGCTGTGATTCACGTCAAGGTACCGTCCTCTTGGCTGCATCCGCTGCCGTTCGCTAACTCCAGCAGCGTCAACGTCGGCGATCCCGTGATCGCGATCGGCAGTCCGTTCAGTCTCCCGAATACGCTCACGGCCGGAATCGTGTCGGCCGTCGGACGCACGATCACGGCTCCGAACCAGTTCACGATCCCGAACGCGATCCAGACTGACGCGGCCATCAACCCCGGGAACTCCGGGGGTCCGCTGATCAACGCGGGCGGTCAGGTGATCGGGCTCAACGACCAGATCGACACCAACAACCAGAACGGTCAGGGCCAGGGCTCGAGCTCCGGCGTCGGTTTCGCGACCCCGTCGAGCGCCGACGTGCGAATCGCAAACCAGATCATCGCCACCGGCAAGGCGCGGAACGCGTATGTGGGCGTGAGCCTCAACTCGCAGGTGCCGGGCGGTGCGGCGATCTCGACCACGTCCCAGACGTCGCAGCCGCCGATCGTCCCTGGTGGTCCCGCCGACAAGGCCGGTCTGAAGCCAGGTGACCTGATCACCGCGATCGACGGCAAGCAGATCATCTCCGTGAACCAGTTCATCGGGACCATCGCGACTTATTCGCCCGGCGACACGGTCACGCTGACGGTCAAGCGAGGCGGTCAGACGAAGACGATCAAGCTGACGCTCGGCTCGCAACCGTCAACCCCGCCCGGCTCGAGCCAGAGCGGCGGCGGCAGCGGGCCCAACATCCCCTAGGTAGCGGTTGGGGGCGCCCGTTCGGCGCCCCCAACCTACTTCTGGGTCATCACGAAGATCCCGAGCACGATCGCCGCGGTCACGCCCAGAAGGCAGAGGAGCGCGAGCGCCCCCCAGGCGAACTCGGCGAGGGTACGGCCGGCGCGCCTGGCCTCGACGAGCCCGGCCGCGCTGCTGATGCCGGCGCCGACGATCACGGCGACGCCGATCCCCGCAGCGAGCGAGTAGGCGATCGTCTTCCCGAGCGTCGTGGTGTTAACGATTGCCGCGATCACGTCTCGGTGACCGGGCTTGAGATCTGCACGCGGCGCGCGGCAGCGAGCGCCGCGAGGAGGCCAACCGCGATCAGGGTGATCAGCAGTGGTCCGAGCGCGCCGGTCCCGAACACATCCGCAAGCCACCACGCCAAGGCGCCGAACAGTCCCGCGGCGGGCAGCGTCAGCATCCATGCGGTGACGATGTTCCCCGCCACTCCCCAGCGGACCGCGGACAACCTCTTGGCGGCGCCAGCGCCCATCACCCCGCCGGAGATCACGTGGGTGGTCGAGAGCGGATAGCCGAAGTGCGAGGAGGCGAGGATGACTGCAGCGCCGGCGCCCTGAGCGGAGAAGCCCTGCGCTGAGTCCATCTTGATGATCCGCGTGCCGACCGTGCGGATGATCCGCCAGTCCCCCGACGTAGGTACCGAGCGCGATCGCTGATGCGGCGCAGATCACGACCCACGTCGGCACGTGAAAGTGCTTGACGGTGAAGTCTCCATGCGCAACCAACGCCAGGGAGATCACGCCCATCGTCTTCTGAGCGTCGTTGGTTCCGTGCGCCAGCGACAGCATCGCGCTCGAGACGATCTGCCCGAGCCGGAAGCCCCTCGTGACGACGCCCGGCCGCCGGTGCCCCACGAGCCGGTAAATGATCAGGATCGAGATGCCGGCCACCACGAACGCCAGGACGGGCGCGATCAGCGCGGGGATTAACACCTTGCCGAACAGCCCCGCGGCCTTGACGCCACTGCCCCCGACGGCAGCCAGCATCGCGCCGACGACGCCTCCGATCAGTGCATGCGATGAGCTCGACGGCAGTCCGAACATCCAGGTGATCAGGTTCCACGTGATCGCACCGATCAGTCCGGCGAACGCGATCATCTCTGTCACCTGGCCGGTGGAAATGATGCCGGTGGCGATCGTGGCCGCGACCTTCAACGAGATGAAGGCGCCGGCGAAGTTCAGGACCGCGGCGATCGCGATCGCACTGCGGGGAGACAGCGCTCGGGTCGAGATAGAGGCCGCGACCGCGTTCGCGGTGTCGTGAAAGCCGTTCGTGAAGTCGAACGCAAGCGCGGCGGCGACCACGACCACCAGAAGCAAAGTGCTGTGCATCTTTTCGGGAGTGTGCCCGTTTAGCCGGTCGGATGAATCCGTCTACTGCGCGGCCAACGCCGATTCCTCGAGCGTCCGCTCCATCAGCTCGAGGTGGACAGCGCGTGTACGACCGCGCCGGCGCTCCCAGGTGCCATCGGACACCATGACCCACCCGAACGTGTCGTCAGCCAGGCAGCGCTCGAGCGTGTCGTCGAGCACCGCCTGAAGCGCGGTGTCATCGATCGGCGCGAGCAGCTCCACGCGCGAATCGAGGTTGCGGGGCATCAGGTCGGCCGACCCAATGTAGTAGCGCCGCTCCTCTCCGCGATGGAAAGCGTAAATCCGGGAGTGCTCGAGGAAGCGACCGACGACCGAGACCACATTGATCGTCTCCGATACGCCCGCGATCCCGGGCTTCAGGCAGCAGATGCCCCGGACGTTGAGATCGATCGGCACGCCGGCCTGCGAGGCCCGATAGAGCGCCTCGATGCAGCGGCGATCCACCAGGGAGTTCATCTTCATGACGATGCGAGTCGGCTCGCCGGACTCGTGTGCGGCGATCGTCCGCTCGATCTCCTCGATCAGCGGCTCGCGCATCCAATCCGGCGCGACGAGCACCTTGCGCTGCCGCTTCGGATGGCCGTAACCGGTGAGGGTGTTGAACAGGTTCGCGACCTCCTGGCCGAGCCCGGGTCCGTGGTGAAGAGCCCGAAGTCCTCGTACAGACGGGCGTTCTTGGCGTGGAAGTTGCCCGTCCCGATCATCACGTAGTGGCGGACGCCCTCGCGCTCGCGCCTCACCACCAGGATCGCCTTGGCGTGAGTCTTGAGCCCCGGGATCCCGTGGACGACGTGGGCGCCCACCTCCTCGAGCGCGCGTGACCAATGGATGTTGAGCCGCTCGTCGAAGCGCGCCTTGAGCTCGACCAGGCAGACCGCCTGCTTGCCCCGCTCCGCCGCCTGGATCAGCGACGGGACGAGCGCCGAGTCGTCGGACGTGCGGTACACGGTCATCTTGATCGCGAGCACGTTGGGGTCGTCGACGGCCTGTTTGACGAACCGCTCGACGCTGGTCGCGAACGAGTGGTAGGGGAAGTGCAGCAGCACGTCGCCTTCGCGCATAGCGCCGAGCACGTCCGGCTGCTCGTCCGAGTCCGTCGGACCGGGCAGCAGGGCCGGATGGGTGAGCGGCGTCCAGGGTGTCTGCCGGAGGTCCTGGTGACCGTCGAGCTCGGCGATCTGCCAAAGGTCACTGAGATCGAGTAGCCCCTCGACGTCGTACACCTGATGCTCGTCGACGTCGAGCCACTCGATCAGCCGGCTGCGCAGGACCGGGTCCATGCTGGCGCCGACCTCGAGCCGCACGACCTCGCCGAAACGGCGTCGCCGGAGCTCGTCCTCGACCGCCTGAAGGAGGTCATCGGCTTCGTCGGAGACCTCGAAGTCCGCGTCGCGCGTGACGCGAAAGTAGTCGTAGCTGATCATCTCCATCCCCGGGAACAGCGCCTCCAGGTTGCGGGCGATGATGTCCTCGAGCGGTATGAACGTGCTCTTGTCGATCTCGATGAACCGCGGCAGCACCTCCTTCGGCACCTTCACGCGCGCGAACACTTCGTGGTCGAGCTCGGGATCGCGCAGGCGGACGAGCAGGCTCAGCGACAGATTCGAGATGTATGGGAACGGGCGCCCGGGGCCGACCGCCAGCGGCGTCAGTGCGGGGAAGATCTGAGTCCGGAACTGGCGCTCGATCTCGTTCGCTGGCGCACCCGATTCCTCGCAGGAGACGATCCGGATCCCGTGCTCGGCGAGCGCGGGACGAACCACACGCATGAACTCCCGCGAGTGGCGTCGGTCCTGCTCGCGGACCATCTCAGCGATGCCCTCGAGAGTCTCGGTCGGCGAGAGTCCGTCGGGTCCACGAGCGTCGATACGGGCTTCGACCTGGTCGTGGAGGCCGGCGACGCGGATCATGAAGAACTCGTCGAGATTCGTGACGAAGATCGCGAGAAACTTGACCCGTTCGAACAGCGGCAGGTTCTCATCCTCGGCGAGCTGCAGAACCCGGTCGTTGAAGTCGAGCCAGGAGAGCTCGCGATTCGCATAAAGGGTGGGATCGGTGAGCGGCCTTTCGGGCGCGGACCGCTCGGGAGCGACGGTCTCGGTGCTGGCTGCCTGGTCGCTCATGTCAGTAACTCTACGACCGGGGCGTAAAGCCCGTGTTACTCGGCCAGAATCGTGCAGACGACGCGGTCAGCCGATCAGCAGCCGGCGCCCGAACACCCGCTCGAACGCTTCGCCATCGCCGTAGCGCTCGACGCTCCAGCGTGGCAGCGTCAAGTCGCCGGCGGCCTCGAGGTGCAGATCGACGCCATGACCGTTGGCGCGGAGCTTGGCCTCGGACACGGATTGGTCGCGGCCGCGCTCGAGGTGCTCTGCGAGGCGCAGGATCACCGAGCAGCGATCGAGCAGCTCCTCGTCGTCGGGATCGGCGAGCGCCCCCAGATAGCCGAGCTTGGGCGTTCCCTTGCGGTGGTAGCGGCTGATCTGGGCGATCAGCGCACGCTCACGGGGGTCGAAGCCGGGGAGCTCGGCCGACACGATCAGGTACCGGGAGTGCTTGTGATGGTCGTCGTAGGCGATCGTCATCCCCACGTCGTGGAGCATCGACGCGGCCCACAGCATCTCCCGCTCTCCGGCCGGGGCTCGAGCAGGCTCTGCGCGGCGAGCGAGTCGAACATCTGCAGCGAGAGCTGGGCGACGTGCTCGACATGGGTCATGTCCGACTCGTACTGGACCGCGAGGTTGCGGACAGCGGCCTCGCGGACATCGGGGAACAGCGGCTCGGGCTGGTCCTTGAGGAGCGTCCGGGCGAGAAAAATTCCCTCGCGCAGACCGGCCTCGGTCACCTCGATCCCGTCAAAACCGCCGAGGTCCACGACGGTCTCGAGCACGATCGCGGCGGCGAGGATGATGTCCGCCCGCCCGGGTTTGATCCCTGGCACCTCGCCACGTTCGGCGACCGGCAGCTCGGCGAGCGTCTCGACCAGGCTGGTCAGCGTGCCGGAGGTGATCATGAGGCCTTGGACCCCGATGTCGATCCCGGTCCGTTCGTACAGTGCGGCCGCGGCGAGGTTGCGCACGGCGCCGCCTAGCCCGACGAGTCGCGTTTGCTCGAGCCAGTCGAGATCCGCGAGCGTCTCCCGGACGTACTCGCGGACCCGGGTGAGCGCCTTCTTGCGGGCGGGGCCTTCGTCCGGGAGGAACTCCTCGGTCAGGCGAACCGCCCCCAGCGGAAACGAGGTCAGCTCGTGCGCGCGCCGATCGGCGACGCGGATCAGCTGCATGCTGCCGCCGCCGATCTCCAGCACGACTCCGTCGGTGATAGTCGTGGTGTTGGCGGCGGCGACGTAGCCGTAGAAGGCCTCGTCCTCCGCGGACAGGATTTCGATCTCGAGCCCGGTCTCCGCCCCCGCCGCGTCGATGAACTCGGCGCGGTTGGACGCATCGCGGATCGCGCTGGTTGCGACCGTGTGGATCTCCTTCTTCGCGAGTGGTTCGCGCGGCAGAAGCGCTCGAACACGTTGAGCGTCTCGAGGCCCCTGGCGATCGCTTCGTCCGAGAGCCGCCCGCTGGCGCCGAGCCCTGCCCCGATTCGCACGGTCTCGTAGAGCTCGTCGGTCCGCTTCCACCAGGTGGCTGGGGACCCGTTGGCGTAGGTGAAGACGACGCAGCGCCAGGAGTTGGAGCCGAGATCGATGACGGCGACCTGGCGGTTGCCTTGCTGGGCCGTGCCCCGCGGCTCGCGTCGATCGCCAGCTCACGGGTGGATCATCGGGTGTGAGGCGGATGGATCGTCGCCGGTGACCCCGCAGTTTGCGTACAGCAGGTCGATCAGCAGGGTCGAGAAGCCGAACTGCCGTGCGGCCAAGGCCCCTCCCCGTCAACGGGTTGTAGTACTCGCGAAAGCCGTAGCGCCGGACCGAGCGCTCGAGCGAGCGGACGATCCGCCCGGCCTCCTCGCGGTACCCGAGCGCGTCGATCGCGGGAACAAGCAGCCACGCGGTATTCATCCATGAAGGTCCTCGCCAGCAGCGCCAGAGCGCAAATCCGGGCTTGAACGACGGCTCCTCGCGGGAGACCGAAGGGATGCCGACGGGAACCGCATAGCGCCGAGGATCGAGCAGGTGCCGCTCGACGAGCGTCCGTCTTACGTCCTCAGGGACGCCGGGCAGCGCGAGCGGAGCCAGGGAGGACCAGGTCGAGACCCTGACCGGGTCCTCCTTGGATCCGGCGAGATCGAAGAACAGCCCGGTGCGATCGTCGTAGGAGCGCTCGAGCAGAGCCTGCTCGGTCAGCTCGGCACGCTCCGTCCCACGGTGCCTGTTCTCCTCGTCGAGACGAGCGAGCGCCCGCAGCGCCAAGGCGTAGAAGACATTTACCAACACGTCCTCGACGTGCTGGTCGTAGCGCTCGGCGATCCGTCCAGCGTCGTAGCCAAGACGCCGATAGCGCTCGATCAGCCAGCCGTGTCCCGGGCTGTCGTGACGCATCCGGCCGAACACGCCGGTCGTACTTCGGCGAGTCGTCGAGCCCGGACTCGTCGGGCAGGATCGTCGTGAGCAGGCCGTCGCCGTCAGGGTCGCGCTCGTGGGACAGCCAGTCGTAATGCAACCTCAGCTGCGGGGAGGGCCTCCGTTGCGAAGCTTGGCTCGTCCGCTTCGAGGCCTGGGCCACGAGCTCCCAGGCGAGCGCAACCAGCGGTGTCTGAATGGTGGACGTCGCCGTGCATCCGAACACCGTGTGAGTGCCGTAGAACGGCGCCCGGCGCCAGGAGGCGGGCGATCCCAGAAGGCGGTGTGGGGGACGAAGCCGTCGAGCCGGCCGGCCGCAGCAGCGTGCGCAGCTCGGCGCGGGCGCGGGCGGGATCGAAGTGGCGCCAAACGATCGCGTGGAAGCACGAGTCCCAGTACCACTGGTGGCGGTAGCGCGGGGTCGCAGGGCACGTGAACGCGTAGCGGACACCGTCGCTGCGGCGGCGACCCTCACGCCAGTTGGCCTCGAGTACTGGCGCCGCCTCGGCGGCGCGGGCGGGCGCCGGCTCAGACAAGAGCTCGTCGTAGGTGACGGCTTCCCGGCCCCTGGCCAGCTCCAGCAGCGATTCGAGCGCCGCGACATGGAGCAGGAAGTCGAAGTCGGCGGGGTGGATGTCGATCCGCATGAGCCTCCCCGCGGACGAGGTCTTCGCAATCGCCTTCACGATCGCGGGAGAGAGTTGGCGCTTGAGCGTCGTCGAGCTGCCGAGACAAAGCGCGGCGGGCATTGAGCGGTCCCTGGCGGGGTGCGACCCGCGCGGAGATCCGCAAACCAGTCGAAGGGAGTCGGTGAGGATCGCAGCGCAGCGCGCGCGTGTACGCGTAACCCGGGCGCGACAAACCCGCGCGGGTCGAGCTCGATCGTCGCCAGCAGACGGCTGCCGAGCGCAACCCGGCAGGCAGCGCATCGGGCGCCGAGGCCCGGGGAACTCGGGCGCGGCCCGCCCTGCCAGCCGCGACGCCTCCGGGGCCATGGCGCCCCGTGGTCGCACGCGTGCATCAGCCCGTGCTGGGCGACGGTGTCGCCGTGCGCGACCCGGCACCGGAGCCAGGCAGCGAGGGCCGGCACCGCTCACCGACGGGATGCAGGTCGGCGGCCGGGATCACAAGCAGGGTCGACGCGGTCGACGCCGCGGTCGGGCAAGCCAGTCCCGGATCTCGCAGCGACGCGCGGGCGAACGACCGAGGCGTCCACATCGTGCATCGCGCGACAGCGAGCGGGCCGGTCATCGCGTGCCACGAGCCTCTCGCAGGTCGGCGAGCTCGTCGCGAGGGCGATGTCCCAGTCGTGGCCCCGCGAGCAGAGCGGCCTGGCCGGGGTCCGGACGGCGCCGGCGGGCGCGCTCGATCGCGCTCGCAGCGAGATCGGCGTCGCCGGCCGCGAACGTCTCGACGAACTCGTCGAGCAGCTCGCGCGGACGGGGTCTGGTGGCGGTGACGACGGGGGCGCCGCACGCGGCCGCCTCCAGGGCGACGAGGCCGAAGGTCTCGTACGGGCCGGGGAGCACGACACAGCGAGCCCGGGCGTAGGCGTCGGCGAGCTGCGTCGCGGTCCTCGAGATACGGCTCGAAACGGACGCGGTCGGCCGAGGCCGAGCTGTCGCGCCCGCTCGGGCAAGGTGTCGCCCGCGGGCCCGGTGCCGAGGAGCTACGAGGGGCCATGGCTCGCGTGCGGCGGCGGCCGCTTCGAGGAGTTCACGCAGGCCCTTCTCGCGGCACAACCGCCCGCGTAGAGGACGTGGTCGACGCGAGCGATGGCCGGACGCGGGCGGAATGCGGGGTCGAGGCCGAGCCGGAGGCTGAGCGTCGAGGGCCGGCGAGAGTCGATGTCGGTGTCGACGACGGACATGACCGCGTCGACCTCGCAGTACGCGCGCCGGTACCAGCGCCGGAGCGCTTCGGGTACACGCGGTGCGGTCCCGGAGTCCGGCGGCGTGGAGCGCAGCGGACGAATGGTGGACGGCGACACGTGGCCGCCGACCTCGTGGGCGGCGCGGCTGACGAGACGCGGCGTCCAGAACGGGTCGTGGAGCATCACGACATGGGGCTCAGCTCTGCGAGGGTGGCCTGGAGCCCGGCGCTGCCGAGCGGGAGGCGGTACCCGTTCGAGGCGGCGAGGGGAGGGAGCGTTGCTGGTGACGGTTCGGCCGCGCCGGCGGTGGCTCGGCCCGGGACCAGAAGATGGTGCTCGAACGACGCCCGTCCGCCTCGCAAACGCCGCCTTCGCCTCGAAATACGTATGGATGCCCCCGCTGCGCTCGCCATAGAAGATCGCGACATCGGCAATTTTGAGCCGGTCTTGGGGAGAGGGTGCGCTAGCGTGGGCCGCGCCGACGCTCATCTCGTACGGCAGGATGACCGCACGGGCAGGGGCAGCTAGTAACCGATTGGAGAAGTTTATGTTGGCGACGTTGTGAACGCCGCTAGGGCTGCGGAGGTAGCGCACGACCGCGCAGCTCAGGAGAATCGCGACCAGGACGAAGCTCGAGACGCACTCCTCGCAGATCGCCTTGATGGAGAAGATTTCGCGGTAGGTCAGATAGGCGCTGAACCCGAAGCCGATCAGAGTCAGGCCGAGGGTCGCGAGCCTGGTCTCCTCGCGGTCGGGCAATAGCAGGCTCGCGAGAATCCCGATGTAGCCGAGCAGGCCGATCAAAGCCACGGGCACGCCGTCGAGCTTTGACCACGTGGAGGTCTGGACCTTTATGCACGACTGTCCCGCCGTACATACGGGCTCGATTCCCGAATAGTGGACGTAGGTCAGATAGGAGGTCAGGCCGATTGCGAGGATCGCGACGACGACCATCGCGATCCGCAGGATGTCCCTCGACGGCGCCCGGTCGGCCGCGCTCGGAGAGGGTGCGGTGGCCGGACGGGCGGTGGCGCTCACGAGACCGTGTTGATCGCCGACTGGTAGGTGCCGTAGTCCTCGAGCACCTGCGTGAAGTCCTGCTCGCCCTTCGGGCCCTTGATGATGACCGTCGGTGTGTTGACCCACCCCTTGCTACGAGCAAACGCCAGGTCGCCGGCGACCTGCGCTGAAAGGGTCCCGGTCTTGCGGTCCGATTGCCACGTGCCGAGGTTGAGACCCTGGATCTGGCTCGCGAGGCCGCTCAAGTAGGAGTCGGTCACGTACCCGCTGCCCTCCTGGCCCTGCTCGTCGTAGAACAGGAGGATGTAGTTCCAAGCCTTGTTCTGCGTGCCGGCGGCGGAGGCCGCGATCTGCTGGGTGTCGAAGACGCCCTGTCCGGGCCCGTTGCACGTGGCCGTGCATAGCGAGCGAAACACGAGCTTTGCCTTGCCGGTGCGGACGTAGTTGGTGATCAGCTGCTTCTCCGAGGTCGTCGCGAACTCCGCACAGATCGGACACTCGAGGTCGCCGAACTCGGTGATCGTGACCTTTGCGTTCGGGTTGCCGAGAGTCAGGCCCGACTGGGGGATCCCCGTGAGGAGCGTCGAAACGGACGTGGCGGCCTGCTTGGCGGCGGCACTGTTCGGCTTCACGGTCTTGCTCCCGCCGCTCGAGATCGCGATCGCAACCGCGATGATCGCGACGGCGATCAGGACGATGCCGCCGAGCATCCGCAGCCGGCGGTCGCGGCGAGCTTTTCAGCCCGGGCCTGCTCTTCCGCCAGCCTCCGCTGGCGTGCCTGTTCCTTCTGCTTTGTACGAGAGGCCACTGATTACTTGCTGGACGACGTCGGGCGCGGGTTGATATCGGCGCCCCGGCGCGGTAACGATAGCGACGCTGAGCTTTGGGGGATCTGTTCGTATGAAGTTCTTAGGCGGCCGTTTACCGCTGCTTGCGTGTAAATATCTTGTGACCCAGCTTGAGCGAGCAGGGGTCTCGCCGGGGCATGCTTTAGAGTTCCGGCCATGTCGCCCGATGGGAGCGGGGCGCCAGCGGGGAGCCTGACAGCCCCGCAGCGCTCTCAGAACCGGTTTCGGCTAGCCGTTATCGACCGCGATCCAGGCTTTATGCAGGTGCTGTCCAATCGGCTCAATTCGCTGGGCTGGGACCACCGAGCGCTCTCCAGCCCCGTGACGCCGGATGCTCTCGTCGCGATGCGACTGAACGCCCTCGTGCTCGACCTGGCCGTGCTCGGCCCTGCGAGCTGGGAGTACCTAGAGCGAGTGTGCGCCCGGCTGCCGGGCCTCGCGGTGATCGTCTGCACCGGCCCCTCTTCGGTGGCGCAGCGCGTTCGCGGGCTGCGGCTCGGAGCGGATGCCTGGATGACCAAGCCGGGTCACCCGGAAGAGCTGATCTGCATTGTCGAGGCGGCGATCCGGCGCCACCGCCGGAATGAGATGCCAGCGCTCGACGCGGCGATCGAGATCGGCGAGATCACGATCCGGCCCGACCTGTACCAGGCCTACGCCGGCGAAGGGAGCCTCGAGCTGACCGCAAGGGAGTTCGAGATCCTGCACTTGCTCTCCCAGGCCGACCGGGTCCTCCGACGCGAGGAGATCTACGAGCGGGTGTGGGGCTACGCGATGGCGCACGGCGACCGCTCCGTCGACGTGTTCGTGCGCAAGCTGCGCCAGAAGCTGCGGCAGGGATCGCCCGCGTGGAGCTACATCCACACGCACTTCGGGGTCGGCTACCGGTTCGCGCCAGAGCCCGACGATCCCGGGTCCGAAGCGCCGAGGCCGGAGGAGGTCGAGGCGCAAGACGCGGTAGCGCAAGAGGCGGTGGTGCTGGACCCTCGCTCCGGCCCGGACGATCAGTCCGAGCTGGACGCGGCGCTCGCTAGCTAGCTAGCCGGACCTGCGCCGGCCGGCGACCGTTCAGCACGACTCAGTAACAACCTCTTCACATTCTCGTTACGAGTCGATAACTCCGCTCCGGGCTGCTGCGGGCGAGCATCCGCGGCGCATGTCAGCGACCGCCCCCTCGCGTCCAGAGGTGCTCGAAGTCGGCCCGCTCCAGATCCTCCCCGAGGAGCACATGGCGCGTGCCGGCGGACGGCCACTGATGCTCTCGATTCGCGAGCTTCGCCTGCTGACGGAGCTTGCGAGGCGGGCCGATCGGATCATGGCCCGCGAGGATCTGTTCAAGCTCGTGTGGGGGCGAGAGATGCGCGCCGGAGACCGGTCCGTCGACGTGTACGTCCGGAAGCTGAGGGTGAAGCTGGATCAGGCGATGCCGGGGTGGCGGTTCATCCACACCCACTTCGGATTCGGCTACCGGTTGACGGCCGAACATAACCAAACCGCAAACGAGCGATTCACAACTGGTTAACACCCTGGGCCGTCCGCTCTGCACAGACTCTGTCGCACAACTAATGAAGGAGATTTCATCTTGAAGACAAGGCGCATGACCGCACTGTTCGTCGCGGCCGTGGCGGCGGTCGGGATCGCTGCTTGCGGGTCGAGCAGCAAGAAGTCGAGCACGCCCAGTGGCGCCGGCTCGAGCACCTCGAGCTCCAGCGGGGGCTCGGCAACGCTGAACGGCGCGGGCTCCACGTTTGCGGCCCCGATCTATCAGCAGTGGACCTCGACGCTGAAGTCCCAGGGCATCACCCTGAACTACGCCGCGGTCGGGTCTGGTACGGGCGTTTCCGACCTGCAAACGGCGACGGCCGACTTCGCGGGTAACGACAGCGCGCTGAAGGCGAAGGACACGCAGAAGATGAAGGGCCCGGCGCTCCAGTTCCCAGTCGCGTTCGGCTCGATCACGCTGTCCTACAACCTCTCGGGGATCAAGAGCGGGCTGAAGCTCGACGGCCCGACGATCGCCAACATCTTCCTCGGCAAGATCAAGACCTGGAACGATCCGGCGATCAAGGCGCTCAATCCGGGCATGAACCTGCCGAGCACGGCGATCACGGTGGCACACCGTTCCGACTCCTCCGGTACTACTGACGGTTTCACGAAGTACCTGTCGGCTGTCAGCCCGACGTGGAAGTCCAGCATTGGACACGGCAAGATCGTCAAGTGGCCGACCGGCACGGGCGGCAAGGGCAACTCCGGCGTCGCCGCGGTGGTGAAGCAGACCGCGGGTGCGATCGGATACGTCGAGCAGGCGTACGCGATCGAGAACGGCTTCACGTACGCGTCCGTCAAGAACTCGGCCGGCAGCTACATCTTGCCGACGCTCCCGGCCACCTCGGCTGCGGCGGTGGGCATCAAGGTGCCGGCTGATCTCGGGATCTCGACGATCAACTCGCCGAATGCAGCCGCGTATCCGATCGCGTCACAGACGTTCCTGGACGCGTACAAGGATCCGTGCAAGTCGGGCGGTGCTTCGAGCTCGGTCGCGTCCGCGCTGAAGAAGTTCCTCACGTACGCGTTCGGTGCGGGTCAGGCAACGCTCGGCACGGGCGGGAGCCAGATCCCGTACGCGCCGCTGCCGTCTGCGCTCCAGGCCAAGGACACCGCGCAGCTGGCGACGATGACGTGCAACGGGTCGCCGATCTCGTGATCGGCCGCTTCCCGAACAGGTAGCGGTGGAGGCAAGCGCCACCACAGTCAGCGGCGGCCGCTCGGTGCTCGAGCGGTCGCCGCTGAGTCGTCTTCCGGACCAGCTGCTGCAGTGGATCCTGACCGGGCTCGCCGCGGCGATCCTGATCCTGATCGGCTACTTCTTCGTCCGGCTGATCGGCCAGTCGAGCTCGTCGATCAACAAGTTCGGGCTGAGCTTCGTATTCGGCAACAACTGGGACGCCGCGCATTCGATCTTCCACGGGCTGCCGTTGTTGGTCGGCACGCTCGTCACCTCGGGGATCGCGCTCCTGATCGGGGTGCCAGTGGCGATCGCGACCGCGCTGTTCGTGACCGAGCTGTGCCCGCGCCGGGTAAGGGGGCCGCTGGCGATCGTGATCGACCTGCTGGCGGCGGTCCCGTCGGTCGTCTACGGGCTGTGGGGCGTGTTCGTGCTCGCCCCGAAGCTGTTGCCGGCTGAAAAATGGTTCGCGAAAACGTTCTCGTTCATCCCCTGGATCGGCGGGGGCACCGTCAACCTCTACAACTACTTCATCGGCGGACTGGTGCTGGCGATCATGATCCTGCCGATCGTCTCGGCGATCGCGCGGGAGGTGATCGCGACCGTTCCGGCCCAGGACAAGGAGGCCGCGCTCGCGCTCGGGGCGACCCGCTGGGAGATGATCAGGATCGCGGTGCTCCCGTACTCTCGCTCCGGGATCACCGGCGGTGCGATGCTTGGGCTCGGCCGCGCCATCGGTGAGACGATCGCCGTGGTCCTGTTGATCGGGTCGAACCCGATTCTCGGCAAGCACCTGTTCAGCCCCGGGTACAGCCTGGCGGCCGTGATCGCGAACGAGTTCGGCGAGGCGTCGAACGTCCCGATCTACAAGTCGGCACTGTTCGAGGCGGGGCTCGTGTTGTTCATCCTGACGTTGATCGTGAACGTCGGCGCACGATGGTTCGTCGCGCGCGGGACGCGCGGTAAGCGGTCGGCGGGCGGGGCGATCGGGGGAATGGCGGTGGGAGAGGGATGAGCGTCGCCGCTCTACCACAGGTAAGCGCGCGCCGGCGCCGGACCGACAAGGCGATGCGTGGGCTGCTCGTGGCCGGCACCGTGATCGCGCTGATCCCGCTGGTGTTGATCATCTATTACCTGTTGAAGAAGGGCCTCTCGAGCTGGACTTCCAGCGGCTTCTTCACCACCGACCCCAACGGGAGCTTCTTCGGCAACCCCGGCGGGATCCGGAGCGCGATCTTGGGCTCGCTCGAAATCGTCGGGCTCGCGACCGTGATCGCGGTGCCGACCGGAATCGCCGTCGCCTTGTATCTGACCGAGTACGGCAAGGAGTCCCGGTTTGCGAACGTAATCCGGTACTTCGTCGATGTGATGACGGGTGTGCCGTCGATCGTGTTCGGCTTGTTCATCTACATCGTGCTCGTGATCGCGAAGGTCGGCGGGGCGTTCACCGCTTGGAAGGGCTCGATCGCACTCGCGCTGCTGATGCTGCCGATCGTGATTCGCTCGAGCGAGGTCGTGCTGCTGCTCGTGCCCTCGAGCCTCCGCGAGGCCGCGCTGGCGCTCGGCGCTCCGCGCTGGCGGGTGATCACGCGGGTGGTGCTGCCGACCTCGTTGTCGGGCTTGGTCACGGGGTCGCTGCTCGCGGTCGCGCGTGGGATGGGCGAGACCGCGCCGCTGCTCTTCACCGTCTCGGTTGCGACGGTCCTGACCGGTGGTCTGGGCCAGCAGATGAACACGCTGCCGGTTCAGATCTACAACGACATCCAGTCGCCTCGCAACGCAATTGAGGCGCGAGCCTGGGGCGCCGGGCTCACGCTGGTCGCGCTGGTCCTGATCTTCAACGTGCTCGCCCGTTTAATCTCGCGAAGGAGCCGCCTGGCATGATCCCACCTGAAACATCGAGCAAGGAAACGACGAGCGTGGACACGCAGCGGAGCGAGTCGGGGCCAGAGCAGACGCAGCGGCAACCGGGCGTCGTCCGCCCGGCTTCTCACAAGGGCCACGGCGTAACCGTCCGCGGCCTGAACGCGTACTACGGCAATCTTCACTCCGTCAAGGGGATGGACATCGACTTCCCCGCGAACGAGGTGACCGCGATCATCGGGCCATCGGGCTCCGGTAAATCGACCGTCGTGCGGTGCATCAATCGCATGCACGAAGAGATCCCCGGTGCGCGCGCGGACGGCAGCGTCAAGCTCGATCAGCTCGACGTTTACGGGGCTGGGGTCGATGTGACTGCCGTGCGCCGGCTGATCGGGATGGTGTTCCAGAAGCCGAACCCGTTCCCGACGATGTCAATCTTCGACAACGTCGCCGCCGGACTGCGGCTGACCGGCAACCGCGGGACCAACCTGCGCGAGCGGGTCCACAAGGCGCTGCGCTCCGTCGGGCTCTGGGAGGAGGTCAAGAACCGGCTCGACAAGCCGGGCATCGGCCTCTCGGGAGGCCAGCAGCAGCGTTTGTGCATCGCGCGGACGGTCGCCGTCGAGCCCGAAGTGATCCTCATGGACGAGCCGGCCTCGGCGCTCGATCCACTCGCGACGCTCAAGGTCGAGGAGCTGATCGACGAGCTCAAAGAGCGCTACACGATCGTGATCGTCACCCACAACATGCAGCAGGCGGCGAGGATCGCGGATAGCACCGCGTTCATGCTCGACGGCGAGCTGATCGAGCACGACAAGACCAACAAGATCTTCACCACGCCGTCTGACGAGCGCACCGAGCGCTACGTCACCGGAAAATTCGGGTAGCCGAGGAGCAGCCTATGCAAGAGGTTCGCCACCAGTACCGCGAGGACCTGAAGGAGCTCGAGAGGCAGACCCTCGGGGTCTCGACCTCGTGATCCAGCAGCTCGACCGGGCGCTCGAGGCCGTCAACTACCAGGACGTCGAGCTGGCTGGAATGGTCGTCGCCGACGACGACCGGATCGACGGCCGCTATCTCGAGGTCCACCAGGGAGTGCTGTCGCTGCTCGCGCGCCAGGCACCGGTGGCCGGCGACCTTCGAATCGTGGCCGCCCTCCTGCACGTCATCCGGTGTATCGAGCGGATGGGCGATCAGTGCGTCAACATCGCCAAGCTGGTGCCGCTCTCGGGCTACGAGTCGCCAAAGGACAAGGACATCCTCGATTCGATCGAGCGGATGGGCCGCAACGTCCATGGCCAGGTCACCGAGGCCAAGGAGGCATTCGCCGAGCGCAACATGGATCTTGCGCAGGACATCGTGCGGCGCGACGCCGACGTGAACCGCCTGAACCGCGCCATCTTCCGGCGCGCGGTCGAGATCGGCGAGGACCTCGAGACGCGCGAGTGGGGGATGTTCATGGTCCTCGTAGCGCGGGCGCTCGAGCGTATCGGGGACAACACCGTGGACATCGCCGAGCAGGTGGCGTTCGTGGTCACCGGCCTGTTCCGCGAGATGGCCGACGCCGCGCCGCCTGCGGACGCGGTCCGGCAGGGTTAGGGCCCTCACGGACGCTGCGGCGGGGTGGGCGGCCCGGGCCGGGGAGGCGCGGGCCGGCGGGCGGCCTTAACACCGCGGGGCCGGCATTCAGCCGGCCCCTCGGACAGAGAGAGAGTGCGGTCAGGCTACGGTAGGTGCCTGCCGCCGTTGTGATGATTCGGTGTCCGGCGCAAAGATCCGCACGGACTCCTGCTTGCCCTTCAGTTCGATGCCGGGCCTTTCGACGAGCTCGGCCGGGGGATCTCGCAAGAGCTTCGCGGTGCGGTCGGAGACCAGTATCTGATCGCCGGTCTGGCGCGTCGCGGCCTCGACGCGCGCGGCGACGTTCACCGCGTCGCCGATCACGCTGAACTCATAGCGCCGGTCACCGCCGAGGTTGCCCGCGACGACGGTCCCGGAGTTGAGACCGATCCCGATCCCGAGCGGTCCTGCCTCTTCCCCTCGCACGACCTCGGCGATCTCGAGCCCCGCGGCTAGCGCTTCATCGGCGTGGTTCGGCATGCGGCGGGGAGCGCCGAACACCGCGAGCAGCCCGTCGCCGACGAACTTGTCGACGCGGCCGCCGTGCTTGTGGACGATGGGGACGATCCGCTCGAACAGGCGATTGAGGGCCGCCACCACTTCGGGTGCCGGGGTGCGTTCAGCGAACCCTGTGAAGTCGCGAACGTCGATGAACATCAGGGTCACTTCGACCTGTTCGCCGGCGAGGTTCGTGCCCTCCTCGAGGATATGCTCGGCGACCTCCGGGTCGACGTAGGTGCCGAACGCGTCGCGGATCCGCTCGCGCTCGGCGAGGCCGGCGACCATCTCGTTGAAGCCCAGCTGAAGCTGTCCGATCTGGGAGCCGTCGTAGACGGGGACTCGAACGTCGAAGTCGCCTTCCTGCACTCGCGCAAGCGCGCGGCGCAGGCCTCCGATCGGATCAGCGGTCGTGCGTGCGGCCAGGATCACCGCGATCAGCCCGACCAGGAGCCCCGTGCCGGCAAGTGCAATCATCGCCACGCCGAGCTTCGTGACGGTGATCCCCGAAGCGTGACCGACGGCGAGTGTGCCGATGGCCACGAGGCCCGCGAGCAGAACCCCGGTGCCGACGGCCCAAGCGAGGACCGCGCGGGTCGTGACGCCGGGAACGAAGAACCGTCGTGGTGCCCCGTGGGCGAGCGCACGCGCCGCGGGGCTCCGTAGAAGCCGCTCGGTGGCCAGGTAAGCCGTCGACGCGGTCACCAGGCCGGTGAGTGCGACCGTGACACCGACGCGTAGTGCCAGTTGCCCCGAGTACTGGGTGTTGACCACGCCGAACAGGATCGCCGCGGCCCACCAGAGCGAGAGCTGGACGACCAACAGGCGAAACGGGGCGTAGAGCACCAGCCGCATCTCGGTCAGCGTCGCGGGGCGCTCCTCTATCAGCCAAGTTCGCAACCGCCACAGACCGCGCGTGCCCAGCGCGACTCCGAGCGGGACTGCGATCGCGACGTAACCGACCGCGACGAGCCCGTTGACGAGGAACACGTGCGACGACTCCTTGGGCTCGGGCACGACAACTCCGGCGATGACCACCACCGCCCCCGCGCCGATCAGGTTGATGGCCACGATCAGCGCCGCGAGCGCGACGGATCCGATGCGCCACAGCGCCTCTCCGGAGAGGTTGCCCTCTCCAGGCCGCCACAACTCGGTGAGCGCAGCCGGCAGGTTCTTGGGGATCACCGGGCGCATGTCACTTTCGACACTATCCGTTGGCGGAACAGCGACGGCCAACATATGGACAGAGGGCCAATGACCGCCGGGGGCGCCGGCCCTACCTTTTGGCCATGCCCGAGCGGCCTCCACAGATCGTGGCGTTCGGTGGTGGCGGCTTCTCGATGGAGTGGGGGAACACGCTGCTGGACGATCACCTGCTGTCGCTGACCGGGGTCGAGCACCCGCGCGTCTGTTTCCTTCCGACCGCGAGCGGTGACGCCGACCATTACATCGTTCGTTTCTACCGGGCGTTTCCGGCGTCACGGTGCGAGCCCTCGCACATCTCGCTGTTCCGGCGCGAGACCGGGGTCGGCGACCCGCGCGCCCATCTACTCGCACAGGATCTGGTTTACGTGGGTGGCGGAAGTCTCGTGTCGCTGCTCGGCACTTGGCGCGCACACGGAATCGACACCGCACTTCGCGAGGCGTGGCAGGCGGGCGTGGTGGTGTGTGGCGGCTCGGCGGGATCCTTGTGCTGGTTCACGGACGCGGTGAGCGCATTTCACGAGGGCCCGGCGAGACGGCTCGAGGGTCTCGGCTTCCTTCCCTGGAGCAACGCCGTGCACTACTGCGATGAGCCGGGGCGCCGGTCGGCCTTCCGGGACGAGATCGCCGCGGGCATGACGCCGGGCTACGGGGCGGGTGACGCCGCGGCGCTGCACTTCGTAGGGACGGAGCTTTCCGAGGTGGTGTCCTCCCGTCCCGGTGCTCGGGCGGTCTACGTCAGCGCGGTCGACGGGGACGTGACCGAGCGCGAGCTGGCAGTTCGTTACCTGGGAGGGGCGGTCACGGCCCACGCCGCGCTCGCCGCGTGATCGGCGAGCAGCGCCAGATCCTCGCGATGGGCGGCGGGGGCTTCACGATGGGCGAGCGCGCTGCGGCGCTCGACCGGTTCGTACTCGAGCTGACCGGGAAGCCCGTCCCGAAGATCTGTTTCCTGCCCACGGCCAGCGGCGATCCACGCGAGCAGATACGCGGCTTCTACGAGCGATTCGGGGTATGGCCGTGCGAGCCGAGCGTGGTGTCCTTGTTCCATCTCTCGGGCAGCCGGGTGCATCCCGCCGAGCAGCTGCTCTCCCAGGACGCGATCTACGTCGGGGGCGGCTCGATGCGCAACATGCTCGCGGTGTGGCACGTGCACGGCGTCGACCAGGCGATGCGAATCGCGTGGAACCGCGGGATCGTGCTCGCCGGCCTGAGCGCGGGCGCGATGTGCTGGTTTGATGGAGGAGTTTCGAGAAGTGGGGGCGCACCCGAGGCCGTGACGGGGCTCGGTTTCCTACCGGGCAGCCTGTCCGTGCACCTGGACGGAGAGTCGAACAGGATCCCTGTCTACCGAGCCGCGATCGCCGCGGGCACGCTGCCGCCCGGATACGCCGCCGACGACGGCGCCGCGCTTCTGTACGCCGGCAGGCGCCTTGTCGAATGCGTCGCCTCACGTGCGGACGCGCGAGTCGTGCGGATCGCCCCTGACGACTTTGGCGGGGTGAGGGAGGACGAGTTACCCGTCCGGCTGCTGCCCGGCGCCTCGGAGGACACGTTTTGCAACGCTGGAGCCGAGCCCTACGGCGTCTCGGAGCTACGAGCGCTCCGGGCCGGCAGGCACCGCTGGGATTGACGCCTTCCGAACCGGGCGGTAGCGCTAGGGGATCAGCACCCCGGGATTCATGATCCCCGTCGGGTCGAGCGCGGCCTTGACCGCGCGCAGCACCTCAACGCCCAGCGGGCCGATCTCGCGGGCGTACTGATCGCGGTGGTCGATCCCGACGCCGTGGTGGTGGGTGATCGTTCCCCCGGCATCGACGATCGCGTCGCTCGCAGCGCGCTTCGCCGCGCGCCACTGCGCGACCGGGTCATCGGCCTGCGCCGCTCCGATCGTGAAGTAGAGCGAGGCGCCCGACCTGTATACGTGGGACATGTGGCAGAGCACGACGGGGGGCGTTCCGAGCTCCGTCAGCGAGTCGCGCAGCGAGTTGCCCACAGCCTCGTACAGCGGCTGCAGATTCGACCAGAACGTCGCCGTCTCGAGCGTCTCCACGAGGGCCCCGGCGTCGAGCAGCGCATCGCGGAGGTAGGGGCCGGTATAGCGGCCGTGCAGCCAGCTCTCGCCGGCGCCCGACTCTTGCTCGGCGCCAAGCTCGCCCAAGAGCAGCGCGTGGGTCGCGGCGCGCCGAGCGTCGACGTCGGCCGCGGTTCCCTCATAGCCGGTGATCGCGAGGCAACCCCCGTTCTGCGAGGAGCCAAGCTCCGCCGGGCGGGCGAGATTGAGCGCGGTCTCGGCTTCATCGGAGAGGCGGAGCACGGTGGGCAGCGGACCATCCTGAGCTAGCCGCCGGAGCAGCTCAGCGCCGACTGCAAACGACGGCAGCCGCCACCCTTCGTAGACGCGGACCGGCGGCGCGGGGGAGACCTCCACCTTCAACGCGGTGATGACACCGAAGGCTCCCTCGGAGCCCAGGAACAGTTGGCGCAGATCGGGACCCGCCGCCGATCTCGGCGCTCGCCCGAGCTCGACGGTTCCCCGCGGCGTCGCAACCCGCAGCCCGACCACGCGCTCGTCGAAGCGACCGTACCCCGCCGACGCCTGGCCACTCGATCGCGCCGCCGCGAAGCCCCCGAGCGACGCGAACTCGAATGACTGCGGATAGTGGCCGAGCGTATAGCCGCGCTCGCTCAGCAGAGCCTCGGCCTCGGGCCCGCGCAGGCCCGGCTCGAGCGTCGCCGTGCGGGAGACCTCATCGAGCTCGACCAGCCGGTTCAGCCGGCGCACATCGAGACTCACAATCGCGGCAAAGCCCTCCCGGGCCGGCTCGAGCCCGCCGACGACGGACGTGCCGCCACCGAACGGCACGATCGCGATCGACGCATCCGCGCAAGCCGCGAGCGCCGCGAGCGCTTCCTCGTGGGTGCCGGGCGTCACGACCGCGTCGGGTGCGTCGTCCGCCTGGCCGGCGCGGATCCGGAGCAGGTCCGGAGTCGACTTGCCGCGCGTGTGAAGCAGCCTCGTCTCGTCATCGGTCCGGACGTGATCGGTCCCGACGATCCCCGCCAACCGCTCCCCATCCGCGTCCGTCAGGCGTGGCTGCGGGAGCCGCACCTCGCTCGCGGTGACCGCCCGGCGGGAGCGCTCGACCCCCAGCGCGCCGCGCAGGAGCTCGAGCGCTCCCTCGGGGAGCGTGACTGCCTCGGCCGGATCGCCCCAGCCCGACCAGCGCATGTCGCGCGCCATCGCTACGAGCTGGCGCCCCGCTCGCTGCCGGCGAGCGACGGAGCCGGCGCGTGGCTAGCCGGCGTGACATCGAACTCGCGACGCTCGGTCGCGAGCTCTACCTGATCGGGGCGGCCGCCTAGCTCCTCCCAGCGCGTGACCACCTGGCCGCACAGGCTGTCAAGGAAGTCGTCGGAGTGCAGCGGGTCGTGGTGGAACAGGAGCAGCTTGTCGGCTTTGGTGCGGTGGCCGAACTCGAGCGCGTCCGCCATCGGACTGTGACCCCAGCCCAGGTGGTTCGGGTACTCGGTGTCGGTGTACTGACAGTCGTGGATCAGCATCGACGCCCGATCCGCGAGCCCGAACCCGGAAATCCAATCGTCCTCGAGCGCTGACAGCGGCGCCCCGAGGCCCGGTTCGTGATCCGGGATGTAGCAGAGCACCGTGTCGCCGTCCTCGATGCGGTAACCGAGCGTTGGGCCGCGGTGATTGACCGCCTGGGCCCTGATGTGGGCCGGCCCGATCTGCCATTCGAGCGGCTCGGCTTCGCGGAAACTCAGATGGGAGGGCAGCTCGCGCACCTCCACTGGGGCGAGTGGCGCCGAGATGTAGCGGCCGATGCGCTCGCGCAGCGATGCGCCCGGGGCGGCGGGCCCCCAGACGATGATCTCCGACTCGGGCCTGAACAGCGGCGCAAAGAACATCAGGCCCTGGATGTGATCGAGGTGCAGGTGGGTCAGCAGGATGTGGATGGGTCCTTCGACCCGTGGCAGCGCAATGCCGAGATTGCGTATGCCCGTGCCCGCATCGAGGATCAGCGTGCTCCCATCCGAGAGCGTGACCTCGACGCACGACGTGTTGCCGCCGTAGCGCATCGTCTCAGGACCCGGCGCGGGAACCGATCCGCGTGCCCCCCAGACCTTGACCCTCATCCGCTCTCCTCCTGCTCGTCCTCTTCGAGTGGCCAGAAAATCACAATCGCGCCACTGGAGCCGCCAGGTCCGACGATCGGGATCGCGCTCGCCTCGATGTCCTGGTGGTCGCCTCCCGCGGCGCAGATGCGGAATTTTCCATGAGACGGCCTGCCACGGCGCAGGTTATGCGTCAACGGGACCTCGTCGTAGGGGATCGGCTGGTCGTCGTCGCCGAACGGACCGAACGCAGTCGTCCATTCGCTCGCGGTCATCGTGCCGGTCTCCTCAAACCGCCGGCCGACGAGTGCCCCCGCCGCTTCGTTGTAGAAGAACAGTGCGCCCTCCTGGCCGACGAGAAACGCCGGCGTCGAGATGCTCGACAGCAAATTCCGAGCCAGGATCAACTCGAGCGGCTTTTGAGCGGCGCTCACGGGGTCAACTCTAATAGCGAGTGATGTGCGAAGTGACACGTGGGGGATATCCTGGCTCTCGTCTTGGCTACCCAGAGGTCGAAGCGAAAACGACGCGGACGGCCCGGCGCCGCGCGCAGCGCCTCCGGGCGGGGCAGCGCGCCCGCGTCCGGGCCGCGGGCGGTGCGCTCAGAGCGCCGGGACCAGCAGGCCCAGCGCCGAGCCATCACCGAGCGTGACCGGCGGATGGGCCAGCGGATGCTGGGGACAGTGGGCGAGCGCCCGCCGAGCCCGTTCGGCGGCCTGCCGGTCTCCGAGATCGCGATCTTCGCCGGCCTCGTCTCGGCGATAATCGGCTTCACCGAGGGTGGGGCCAACCCGGCGCTGCTCGTCGGCGTGGCCGTGTTGGCGATCGGGGTGATCGAAGTCACCGCCCGCGAGCATTTCTCGGGCTTCCGTTCCCACACAACGCTTCTCGCCGGGATCCCGGCCATCGGGGTCGGCGTGGCGGTGATCGCGATCGTCGGCTCGAAGACGACGCGCCAGCTGCTGCTGTTCCTCGTGATCCTCGTGTTCGCCGGCTTGTTCTATGCGTTCAGGCGGGCGTTCATGGTCGCGCGCCAGCGACGTGTGGCTCGGCAGTAGGCGTCTCATCTGGGGCCACCACCGGTAGCCGGATCGTGAAGATGGCGCCGCCGTCAGGGGCGTTCTCGGCGGTGACTGAGCCGCCGTGCTGCTCGATCACCTGACGCACGATCGCCAACCCGAGGCCCGAACCCTGCTGGCCGCGCACGTTGGCGCCGCGGAAGAAGCGGTCGAACACGTGCGGGAGGTCGGTCTCATCGATCCCGGAACCGTGGTCCCGGACGCGGACGCCGTTGTTGTCGACGTCGACCTCGACGACACCTCCCTCCGGAGAGTGCCGTGAGGCGTTGTCGAGCAGGTTGTTGACCGCCCGCTCGAGGCGATCGGGCACACCCTCGACGATCACCGGCTCGATCCGGGTCCGGAACTCGAGGCCGGGCGCATTGCGTCTCGCGCGCGCGAGAGACTCCTCCACAACCCGGTCCAGGCGCACGTCGTCGGCGTCGCCGCGCGGCTCGTCGCCTCTGGCCAGATCGATCAGGTCGGACACCAGCGTGCTCAGCTCCTCGCTCTGCTCGACCACATCCGCGAGCAGCCTCCGCCGTTCGTCCTCGCTCAGCTTCCCCCCCGCGAGCAGCACCTCGATGTTGGTTCTGAGGCTCGTCACCGGCGTGCGGAGTTCGTGCGAGGCGTCCGCGACCAGCTGTCTCTGGGCACGGACGGACTCATCAAGCGCTGAGCGGGAGCTCTCGAGGCGGTCGAGCATGGCGTTGAATCGCGTCGCGAGCTCTCCGACCTCGTCGTCGGCGTGGACCTTGAGGCGATGGGTGAGATCGTCAGTGGCGGAGATGTAGGCCGCGGTTTGGGCGACCTCGGCGAGCGGGCTGAGGACCCGTCGGGCCGCGATTCGGCCGAGCGCTGCGGCGAGCGCGACGCCGCCGAGACAGACAAGCAACAGGACCAGACGGAGGTGGGAGAGGGTGCGGTCGGTCTGCGCCAGCGGCCGCGCGAGCTCGACGGCGACCGGCACTGCGTTCTGGCCATTGTTAACCGTGTCGTGGAAGGCGATCAGGCGGAGGTGGCTGCCGTTGACGGTGACGTCCTCGATCACGCTCGAGCGCTGCCCGGACGCGACCGACTGGATCGCGCGGTTGGCAGGGAGTGTCACGTCGCCACTCTGGCGATACCGTCCCGTCGGTGCCGACGATCTGCACGTACGGTGCGGGGCCGCCGGCGTTCGGCGGCAGGCCCGGGAACTGGCTGTGCAGCGCAAAGTCGCCGTGCTGCTGCACCGCTGCAGCCTGGGCGACGAGCTCGTTGTCGACCTCACCCACGAGCTGGCCGCGTACGACCAGGTACGCGATCACCGCGGCGATCACGACTGCGACTCCGACCGCGACGCCGGCCGCCATCCCGACTCTCCGCCTCAGCGGACTTCTAATCTCGCAGCACGTAGCCGACCCCGCGAACCGTGTGCAGCAGGCGCGGCTCGCCGCCCGCCTCGGTCTTGCGCCGCAGATAGCCCATGTACACGCCGAGCGCGTTCGAGGTGGGGCCGAAGTCGTAGCCCCACACGTGCTCGAAGATCGTCGAGCGGGTCAGCACCTGACGCGGGTGCTGCATGAACAGCTCAAGGAGGGAGAACTCGGTCTTCGAGAGATCGATCAGCCGGTCGCCGCGGTGTACCTCGTGTGCGACTGGATCGAGCACGAGGTCCGCGTAGCGCAGCACCTCGCCGTCAGTGCCGTCACCGGCCCTTCTGAGCAGCGCCCGCAGCCGCGCCTGGAGCTTCCCGGAGCGCGAACGGCTTTACCAGATAGTCGTCGGCGCCTACATCGAGTCCGGCGACTCGGTCGTCGATCGCGTCCCGGGCGGTCAACATCAGCACGGGTGTCTTGTCTCCGCCCTGGCGCATCCGCTTGCACACCTCGAGCCCGTCGAGGCGGGGCATCGACACATCGAGGACGACCGCGTCGACAGGCGATGTGACCAGCGCGTCGAGCGCCTCTTCGCCGTCGGCCGCGAGCTCGACGTCATAGCTCTCGAGCCGCAGCGCACGCTCGAGCGCCCGCCGAACGGCGGGCTCGTCATCCACCACGAGCACACGAGCCATCCCGAAATGATGGCGTGTGCGCGTAAAAGTTGGTGAAGAGTGGGCGTGCATGCGGGGTTTGGGGGGGCGGGCGGGGGGCGCGGGGGGCGCGGGCCGCGGGATTGCGTTTCGCGGGGGGCGAACGCCGCGCAACGCCCGGGGGGCGGGGGCGGCGGATCGCTCCGACGAAAATCGTGCGATCGCTCGAGTTCTGGTCGGCGCGGGCACGATTTCCGTCGATCTCCGCCGTTAGTCGTGCTCGGCCCCGGCTATTGAGGTGTGATGGCACGATTTTCGTCGGCCCCGAGCGCGAGCGCCGGGGCGAATCGCACGATCGCCTGCGTTCTTCTGATTCGTCGTGCGATTAGCCCGGCGGACTGGGGGCTGATTGCAGACGCCTAGCCCACGCCCCGCGAGCCGGTCGCCCGCTGGATCAGGCCACTCGAGTGTCGTTTCTGCCCTATATGGGCAGAAACGACGCTCTCGCCGCCCGCCCCCCGGCGGCCCGCGCTCCCCGAGCCACGCGCCCGCCCGCCGCCGCGCGGCCCGCGCCCGCCGCGCCCCCGCCCCCCGCCCCCCGGCCGCGACCCCTAACCGCCCCCACCAGGCGTCGTGACGCCATAGCCCCGCTCGACAATCGCCGCCGCGAATGCCGCCTGCTGTTCGGAATCGAGCGTTCGCGGTGGACCGAGCGCGGCGGCGCGCCAGTAGACGGTGCACGTCCATTCGAGCAGCAACGAGGACTCGACGGCGACGTCGAGGTTCGGGCCGTACGTGATCGCGCCGTGGTTTGACATCAGCGCGGCGGTCCTCCCTTCGAGCGCGTCGAGCGTTACGTCCGCCAGCTCGCGCGTCCCGAAGGTTCGATAGGGAGCGACCTTGACCGACCCCCCGAGCGCCAGCATCTGGTAGTGGATGCAGGGCAATTCGTCGAGCACGCACGAGAGTGCGGTGGCCATCGGCGCGTGGGTGTGCACGACGGCTCCGGCATCGTGGCGACGGTAGACGCCGAGATGGAGCTCGAGCTCGGAGGTGGGCTCAAGCTCGCCGGCGACGTGGGCGCCGTCGAGATCAACGACGGTCACCTGCCCGGGCTCGAGACTCTCGAACGCGGCGCCGGTCGGGGTGATCGCGATCAACTCGCCGTCGCGCTCGGAGACGTTGCCTGCGGTCCCAATAACCAGGCCCGCGCTCGCCAGACGTTTGGCCGCGGCCGCGACCCGCGAGCGCTGGTCGGCGACCTGCGGCGGCTCCATCGGCGAAAAGCTAACGTCTGCCGTGCGTGGAGAGGGTTCTGAAGCGCTTGACGCCGCTCGTGGCCGCCGTACTGCTCGCCGTGCCTGCCGTGGCCGCGGCCGCACCCACGCTCCCGCTCAGCCACAGCGGCCGCTGGATAACTGATGCCCACGGGCGCGTGGTGATCCTCCACGGCACCAACATGGTCTACAAGCTGCCGCCGTACTACCCGGCGGCGGCCGGGTTCGGGTCCGATGACGCCGCGTTTCTGCGCTCGATCGGGTTCGGCGCGGTGCGTGTCGGCGTCATCTGGGCCGCGGTCGAGCCGCAGGCGGGCTCCTACGACGACGCGTACCTGGCGCAGATCAAGCGCACGGTGGACACGCTCGGCCGCTACGGGATCGTGTCAATGCTCGACTTCCACCAGGACATGCTCAACCAGGAGTTCCAGGGGGAAGGTGCGCCCCCCTGGGCGATCCAGGACGGCGGGCTGCCGAACCCGGCGCTCGGGTTTCCGTTGAACTACCTTACGAACCTCGCGCTCGAGCACGCTTTCGACGCGTTCTGGCAAAACGCGCCTGGGCCGGGCGGCGTCGGGCTCCAGGACCGCTTTGCCGGGGCGTGGGCGCACGTGGCGGCCGCGTTTCGCAACGACCACAACGTCCTCGGCTACGAGCTGTTCAACGAGCCGTGGCCGGGCACGCTGTGGGAGCCGTGCGCAGTGCCGACGGGGTGTCCGGCGTTCGATGGGGAGCTGACCGGCTTCTACCAGCGCGTGTTTCGCGCGATCCGCGCGGTCGATCCAAGGACCCTCGTGTTCTACGAGCCGAACGACCTCTTCAACGAGGGCCCGGCGACGGACCTCGGAACGATCTCCGACCCCCGCGCGGGCTTCGCCTTCCACGACTACTGCCCGACCGAGGCCGAGACCGGGTCGCCGGTCGGCTGCGATGCGTTCGACGGCCTCGTGTTCTCGAACGCGATCGCGCGCGCGACGAGCACCGAAGCGGCCCTGATCGAGACCGAGTTCGGCGCCACCGACGACGTCCCGTACCTGGACCAGATCGTCGCTCGGGGGGACACCGACATGGTGCCGTGGCTCGAGTGGGCGTACTGCGGCTGCAGCGATCCGACCACGTCCGGGCCCGGCAACAAGCAGGCGATCGTGATCGACCCCGCCAAGCCCCCAAGCGGCTCCAACTTGATCCTTCCCACGCTGCGGGCGCTCGTAGAGCCCTACCCAAATGTGATCGCAGGGACGCCCTCGTCGTGGGGTTTCGATCGATCCACGAGCACGTTCACCTTGCGCTACACGACCGCGCGAGCGGACGGTCGCAGGTCGTTCCCAGCGTTTGCCGTGACGGAGATCGTGATGCCGCAGCTCGTGTATGCGAGCGGGTACGCGGCGCACGTCAACGGTGGCGCAGTCATCTCGGCTCCCGGCGCCCGCGTCCTCGAGGTCGCGGCTTGTCCCGGCGCGGCGACCGTAAACGTGACGGCGACGCCAAGCGGCACCAGCACGGGCTCATGCCGCCCGTGGATGCTGAAGTTGCGGCGGCACCCAAGGAGACGGACTCTCACATAGGCTCGCCGTCGGTGAGCAGCGAACATGCCACGCTTCGGGAGGTGGTCGAGACGCTGGCTCCGCTCGAGCGTCGCGCCGGCTCGCGGCCGGAGCAGGAGGCTGCCGAATGGATCGCCGCCCGCCTCGAGCGGGCGGGCGCGCGCGCCCGCATCGAGGATGTCCAGTTCCTCGACGGCTACGCGCCCCAGTTGCTCCCGCTCGGCATGGCCGGCGTTGTGGCGGGAGGGCTCGCGATGATCGGGCGCGGACGCACGATCGCCACCGGGCTGGGCGCGGCCGCGGCGGCCGCGATCGCCGATGACGCCGCGAACGGTGTCCGCGTATGGCGGCGCGCGGTGACCGCGCCGCGGACGACGTGGAACGTGGTCGCCGAGGCGGGCGACCGCGACGCCGACCGGACGCTGGTCGTGCTCGCCCACCACGACGCGGCTCCGACGGGGCGCGTATTCGACCAGAGCGCTCAGGTGTGGTTCGCCGGGCAGTTCCCGGAGCTCGTGGAGAGCCTCGACACCTCACCGCCGTTGTGGTGGCTGATCTCGGGCGGCCCCGCGCTGTCGGCCCTCGGGGCGCTGCTGGGTAAGCGTCGGCTCGCGGCGTGCCGGTCTCACCCTGTCAGCGATCACCGTCGTGCTCGGGGCGGATATCGCCCGGAGCCCGGTCACGCCCGGTGCCAACGACAACCTGAGCGCTGTCGCGGCGCTGGTCGCGATCGCCGAGCGCCTGCGCGAGGACCCGATCGACGGGGTCCGCGTGTTGCTCGTCTCCTGCGGCGCCAAGGAGGTATCCAGGGTGGCATCTACGGTTTCGCCGAGCGGTACTTCCCACAGCTCGATCGCGAGCGCACGTGGTTTCTGAACCTCGACACGATCGGCTCACCGCAGCTGATCATGCTGGAGGGCGAGGGACCGTTCGTGATGGAGGACTATCCCCGCGCCGAGTTTCGTGATCTGATCGCGCGGGTCGCCGAGACGGAGGGCGTCCAGCTCCGCCGCGGGCAGCGCTCTCGAACGAGCACGGACTCGGTGATCCCCGCTCGCGCCGGCTACGCGATCGCGACGCTTGCCTCGTTTGAGCACGGGACCAAGGTGTTGAGCAACTACCACCTGATGTCGGACATCCCGGAGAACCTCGACTACGGCACGATCGCCGAAGCCGTTTCGCTTACGTGCGCAGTCGCGGCCGAGCTCGCGCACGATGCCTGAATGGCGCAACTGGACGGGGGATCAGGTCTGCCGTCCGGTCTCAGTCGCGCGACCTGCCTCCCGAGAAGAGCTGATCGAGACCGTACGCGCGGCCGCCGCGGCGGGCCGCACCGTCAAGGTTCGCGGGAGCGGGCACTCGTTCAGCGAAGCGGCGCTCACCGAAGGCGTGATGGTCGATCTGGGCTCTCTCAACGGCGTGCTCGACGCCGACCCCGCCAGTGGCCTCGTCCGGGTGCAGGGCGGGATCACGATCCGGCGGCTGAGTCTCGAGCTCCACCGCCTGGGGCTCGCGATGCCGAACCTCGGCGACATCGACAAGCAGTCGATCTCGGGCGCGATCTCGACCGCCACTCACGGCACCGGGGCGAGGCTCCAGAACATTCCGGCGCAGGTGAGGGCGATGGAGCTCGTAACCGGCTCGGGGGATCCCGTCGAGTTGACGCCCCACTCCGATCCGGATGGTCTGCTCGCCGCGCGCGTCGGCATCGGAGCGCTAGGCGCGATCTCCGCGGTGACGCTTCAGACGGTGCCTGCGTTCGCGCTTCATCGCATCGACGAACCCCATCCGCTCGACGAGGTGCTCGACCGCACTGGCGAGCTCGCAGAGCAGAACGATCACTTCGAGTTCTTCGTGTTCCCGTACACCGACAAGGCCCTCACGATCAGACGGAACCGCACCTCCGAGCCGCTGCGTCCGCGCTCGAAGCTGAACGTGATGATCAACGAGCGCTTCCTTCAGAACACCGTCGGCGACTGGCTCCTGCGGCTGACTGCCCGGCGCCACTCCCTGATTCCCCAATTGACGAAGGTCTCATCGGTGCTTCTGTCAGAGGGCGACTACATCGACCACAGCTTCGAGATCTTCTCCTCGCAGCGCGGCGTGCGCTTCACCGAGATGGAGTACGCGATTCCCCCCGAGAACGGTCCCGAGGCGGTCCGCCGTGTGCTCGGCTGGATCTCATCGGAGCGCTACCCGGTCGCGTTCCCGATCGAGTGCCGTGTCCTCGCCCCCGACGACGCGCTGCTCAGCCCCGCGCACGCGAGGAAGACCTGGTATCTGGCGATCCACCAGTTCCGCGGCATGGAGTGGCGGCCCTATTTCGAGGCCGTCGAGGCGATCATGGGCGACTACGGCGGCCGCCCCCACTGGGGCAAGCGCCACTCCCTGGGGCACCAGGAGCTCATCACCCGCTATCCACGATTCGAAGACTTCCTTGCCGTCCGGGACCGGCTGGATCCCCAGCGCGTGTTCGCGAACGAGTACACGCGGCGGTGCCTGGGGGAGTAAGGCCACGGTAGCGGGGTGGCGGAGCGCCGGTACCTTGTTGGCCGTGGCCCCCGACAAGCTGAAGAACTACCGCGGCAAGCGCCGCTTTGAGACCACGCCCGAGCCGTCGGGCTCGGGCGCAGGCGATACGGACACGAGTCGTTTCGTCATCCAGGAGCACCACGCCTCGCGCTTGCACTGGGACCTGAGGCTCGAGCACGACGGGGTGCTCGCCTCGTGGGCGGTTCCGAACGGCATTCCACAGGACCCGAAGGACAACCGGCTCGCGGTCCACACCGAGGACCACCCGCTCGAGTACCTCGACTTCGCCGGCGAGATTCCGAAGGGAGAGTACGGCGCGGGGACGATGCGGATCTGGGATCAGGGGACCTACGAGCTCCACAAATGGACTGAAAGCAAGGTCGAGGTCACATTCCACGGCGAGCGCCTCGAGGGGCGCTACGGGCTGTTCGTGATCGGCCGCGAGCCGGGCAAGGAGAACGACTGGATGATCCACCGGATGGATCCGCCGGCCGACCCCGACCGGCAGCCGATGCCCGAGCGGATCGTCCCGATGCTCGCCCGCCCTGCCGCCGAGATCCCCGCCCGGGAGGAGAACTTTTCGTTCGAGGTCAAGTGGGACGGCGTGCGTGCGATCGCGTACGTAAAGCCCGGTCGGTTGCGGCTCGAGAGCCGCAACCTGAATGACATAACCGACTCATACCCAGAGGTCCGGGGCGTGCTCCGAAACCTCGGCATGCACGAGGTCGTGCTCGACGGTGAGCTGGTCGCGTTCGACGAGGCCGGAAAGCCGAGCTTCGAGCGCCTCCAGCGGCGGATGCACGTCACCTCCACCTCGGCCGTGCGGAGGCTCGCGAGCTCGACGCCGGTCGTCTATGCGATCTTCGACCTCTTGTATCTCGACGGCCGGCTCGCTGATGGACGCTCCTTACGAGGAGCGGCGCGAGCGCCTCGAGGAGCTAGAGCCAGCGGGCCGGCGTGGCGGGTGCCGTCGCGACATCCGAGCGGGGGTCGGCGGCTGCTCGAGGCCACCAGAAAGCAGGGGCTCGAGGGCGTTATCGCCAAGCGGCGGGGCTCGCAGTATGAGGCCGGCCGCCGGAGCGGGGCGTGGCTGAAGATCAAGAACACGCGTAGGCAGGAGCTCGTGATCGGTGGGTGGCTCCCCGGGGAGGGGAGACGGGCGGAGCGGATCGGGGCGTTGCTCGTCGGCTATTTCCGGGACGGGCAGTTCGTCTACGCGGGCCGCGTGGGCACCGGCTTCACGGAGGCGACGCTGGACGAGCTGGCGGCCCGGTTGAAACCGCTGCGGCGAGAGCGGAGCTCATTCGACGTCGCGCCCAAGCTTCCGCGCACGCGCAGTTCGTCGAGCCGCAACTGGTAGGGGAGATCGAGTTCCGGGAATGGACCGCCGACGGCGTAATGCGGGCCCCGTCCTTCAAGGGGCTTCGAGAGGACAAGTCGCCGGAGGCCGTCGTAGACGAGAGTCGGGGGCCGATCCCGCAGAGCGGCGACCCGGAGGCGCTGTTCGAGGCGGTGGAGCGGCTGCCTGACGGTGCCCTGATGGTCGTCGTCGACGGCCGCCAGCTCAAGATCACTAACTGGGACAAGGTCCTGTTCCCGCAGGCCGGTTTCACCAAAGGGAACCTGATCGCCTACTACGCGCGCGTGGCGCCGGCGCTCCTGCCGCATCTGCGTGACCGCGCGCTGACGCTGAAGCGCTACCCGAACGGGGTCGACGAGCAGTACTTCTACGAGAAGCAGTCCCCCTCACACAGGCCAGAGTGGGTGGAGACCGAGCGGATCGGAGACGTGAACTACACGCTGTGCCAGGACCGCCCGACCCTCGTGTGGCTGGCGAACCTCGCCGACGTCGAGCTGCACACGTCCCTCTCGCTGGCGGGGGACCCCGGGCGTCCGACGATGCTCGTGTTCGATCTGGATCCCGGCGCGCCGGCAGGGATCGTCGAGTGCTGTGAGGTGGCGCAGGTGCTGGGCGGCCTATTCGGCCAGCTCGGTCTGGAGAGCTTCGTCAAGACGTCCGGGTCGAAGGGAATGCAGGTATACGTGCCGCTCAACGTCGAGATCACCTACCGAG
>CAVPKT010000052.1:0-4934 GCA_963705775.1 uncultured Solirubrobacterales bacterium
GCAAGAAGCAGCAGCCCACCGAACGAGATCAGGTAGGCGTTGACAACCCACGCCAGGCTCGACTGCGAGAAGTGCAGGTCTGACTGGATCGACGGGAGGGCGACGTTCACCACTGTCACGTCGAGGACGATCATCAGCATCCCGACGCAGAGCACGACCAGGGCGACCCAGCGGTTCATTTCGTTCTCCTGTGTTCGCATTTGGAAATTGAGACCAGGACCGCGGCGAAAACTCATCGCTGAGCCGTCCGGTCCACCTCCTACAGTGCGCGCCAATGCCGCCGCTGATCACACCCGACGAGGCCGTGCGTCTCGGCGAGATCGAGGATCACGCGGAGATCGAGGCGCTCGTCGAGCGGGCGTGGCAGGCCAGGGTAGAGCGCTTCGCGGACTCGACGGACATGTGCTCGCTCGTGAATGCGAAGTCGGGCGGCTGCGCCGAGGACTGTGGCTTCTGTGCGCAATCGCGCTACGCCGAGGCCGACACGCCGATGCACGCGATGATGGAGCCCGAGCAGATCCTCGAGCACGCCCGCGCGGCTGAGGCCGCGGGCGCGCACCGCTTCTGCATGGTCACTCAGGGACAGGGCCTGTCTCGGCGCGATTTCGAGAAGGTCCTCGAAGGCGCACGACTCGTAAGAGAGCACACGAACCTGAAGCGCTGCGCATCGATCGGGCACATGTCGGTGGACCGTGCGCGGGCGCTGAAGGACGCCGGAATCCAGCGCGTGCACCACAACGTCGAGACCGCGCGCTCGTACTACCCCGAGGTCTCGACGACCGTCCGCTACGACGGACGCGTGCGCACGATCGAAGCCGTCCAGGAGGCAGGACTCGAGACCTGCGTCGGCGGGATCCTCAACCTCGGTGAGACACGCGAGCAGCGCGTCGAGATGGCCTTCCAGCTCGCCGAGATCGACCCCACTAGCGTCCCCATCAACCTCCTCAACCCTCGCCCCGGCACCAAGTTCGGCGACCGCGACCTGATCGATCCCTGGGAGGCGGTGAAGTGGATCGCGATCTTCCGCCTGATCCTTCCCGAGGCTCTGTTCAGATTGTGCGGCGGACGCACGGAGAACCTCGGCGACCTCCAGCAGGCCGCCGTGAAGGCTGGACTGAACGGGGTGATGATGGGCAACTTCCTCACCACCCTCGGCAACGCACCCGAGGAGGACCGGGCGATGTTCGAGGAGCTCGGACTCAACGTCGCCCGCCAGCCCGACAACGGCGCCAACCCGCGACCCGACAACCGCTCGGGTTGGCTCGACGGCGAGACGCCGGACGTCGTGTCAGAGACGCTTGCCTCGGAAGCGCGGGCCTCGGAAGCGCGGGCCTCCGAACCGCTCGAGGTCCGCCTCTGGGACCCATCGGAGCAGCTCCGCTTCTCCCCAAGCGGTCGGTGCCGCCGCGGCCCGACGGGGCGCCGAACAAGCGGCCCGCCCCGCCGCCCCCGCCGCGCCCGACCCGGCGACCCCCAAGGACCGCAAGGCCGCATGATCGAGCTGGGGGCGCGGCTTGAGGAACTGAAGGCCCTCGGCCTGAATCGCCGCACGCGCCTCGTCTCGGGGCCTCAGGGACCACACGTTCTGGTGGACGGCAAGCCCGCGTTGCTGCTGTGCTCAAACAACTACCTGGGGCTCGCGGATCACCCCCGAGTCCGAGCCGCCGCTGCAGAGGCGGCGATGCGCTGGGGCGCAGGTGCCGGCGCCTCCCGCCTCGTCTCAGGGACGATGACAATCCACCGCCGGCTCGAGGAGCGCCTGGCGGAGTTCAAATCACGCCGGACGGCGCTGCTGTTCGGATCCGGCTACCTGGCCAACGCCGGCGTGATCGCGGCCCTTGCTCGCCCCGGCGACATCGTTTTCTCGGACGAGCTGAACCACGCGTCGATCATCGACGGCTGCCGGCTGTCGCGCGCGGACACGTTCGTCTACGACCACTGTGACGTCGAGCATCTCGCCTGGGGGATCAGGGAGGCGGACGGCAGGGGGCGGTGATTGTGACTGACAGCGTCTTCTCGATGGACGGAGATGTGGCGCCCTTGATCGAGCTGGCGGAGCTGGCAGAGCGACACCGGATCCGGCTGGTGGTCGACGAGGCCCACGCGACGGGCACGCTCGGCCCAGGTGGACGCGGGGCGCTCGCCGAGGCTGGGCTCGAGGACCAAGCGGACGTGATCGTCGGGACGCTTGGCAAGGCGCTCGGGTCCTACGGGGCGTTCGTCGCTTGCGACGAGCAGATGGCCCGTTACCTGCTCAACACTGCGCGGACGTTCATTTTCTCCACGGCCCTTCCCCCGCCCGCCGTCGCAGGCGCGCTCGCGGCCATCGAGTTGCTGCTGGAGAAGCCGCATCGGGTCGAAAAGCTCCGTGCCAACGCGCTCGCGCTCAACTCGGAACTGGTGAGCGAGGGATTCGACGTACGCGGTACCCGCACGCAGATCATTCCGCTCGTGATTGGCGACCCGGCGCTCGCCATCCAGATCTGCGAGGCAGCCCTTGCGCGCGGGGTGTTCGCCCAGGCGATCCGTCCGCCCACCGTTCCCCCGATGACGTCGCGTTTGCGGCTGGCGGTCATGGCTTCGCACAAGCCTGCCGAGCTCCGCGCCGCGGCGCGAACCATCGCGCAGGCGGCCCGGGCGTGTGGGTTCGAGCCGCGCGAACGCCCAGTGTCCGTGCCGGACACCTACGAACTCGAGGACGAACTGCTCGCCGATGCCGGGCCAGCCCGATACGGCCCCACGGTGTTCGACTTCGAGGCCGACGAGCCCATGTCCCGCGCGGCGTAGGCGGCAGGCGCTTCCCGGTTTGCCCGGCCTGTTCGTCACTGGCACCGACACGGGCGTCGGCAAGACCGTCGTCGCGGCCTCCGTCGTTGCGGCACTACGCGAGGCTGAGGTCCGTGTGGCCGCGTTCAAGCCCGTGATCACGGGACTCGACGAGCCCGGAACAGGCGACTGGCCGGCTGACCACGAGCTGCTCGCCCGCGCCGCGGGATGCACTGCGGACGGGGTCGCGCTGATGTCATTCGGCCCGCCGGTATCGCCGCACTTGGCGGCTCAGCTCGCCGGCCAACCGATCGACCCCAGCGCTCTCGCCTCGGCGATCCGCACCACCGACGCCGATGTCGTGGTCGTCGAAGGCGTCGGGGGTCTGCTCGTTCCGCTCACCGACTCGGATGACGTACGCGACCTCGCCCGCGAAATCGACCTGCCACTCGTGGTCGCCGCCCGCCCGGGGCTCGGGACGATCAACCACACGCTGCTCACTCTCGAAGCCGCCCGCAACGCCGATCTGACCGTGGCGGGCGTCGTGCTGACGCCCTGGCCGGCGGAGCCGGACACGATCGAACGCTCCAACCGCGACACGATCGCCGAGCTCGGCGAGGTCGAGGTAGCGGTGCTGCCACGCATCGCCCGAGCCGATCCGGAGCTGCTCGCCGAGGCGGGTCGGTCGCTGCCGTTCGAGCGCTGGCTGGAGGCCGCACCGGTAACGTGAGGCCCGTTATGCGGGCCATTGCTCGGCGATCGATCTCGATGGCGCTCGCCCTGACTGTCGTCGCCTTCGTGGCGCCGGCCGCCGGTGCGAGCTCTCTACAACCGCGTCCTGCACGCGTATCAGAGCACCGGCGGCACGATCCCCGCGTGCACCTTCACGAAGCTCTCAGCTCGAATCCGTCCTGAAGAGCTCCGACACGTATGAGAACCAGTACTTCGCCGACTTCAGCAACGCGATCAACAACGCGCTGAGCCAGCGGGCCAGCGGGACGTGCGGGGGGGTCGCCGGCGCCGAGCCCCGCCGCGCTCGGCCAGGCCGGACACGAGCCACCGTTGAAGCTCGGGCCGATCACCGCCGCGACAGGCGCGAGCGTCCCCGCCCCGATCGTGCTGCTGGCGGCGCTCGGGAGCCTGCTCGTCCTTGTGGCCGGGGTCGGAGGCCTTGCGCGTTCCCGAGGGTGGGACCCAGCCTGGGCCGCAACCTGGCGTCACGCGTGGCGCGAGGCGGAGTTCCGCACCGGCAGCGGCTGGACCGGCCTCGTCGATCGCCTGCGCAGGCGGGGCTGAGCCGGGCCTCGTGGCCCGGATCGGGGGCCGGGGCCCCCTTGACAACCCTCCCACTTTCGCGTTACCATCGGTCACATGGAAATTGGGGCGCGGACACGCCCGTACAACCAGGTCGCTCGGGCTGAGGGGCAGCAGCGCACGCGCGACGCGCTACTTGATGCTGCGGACCACGAGCTGTTTACCGGGCGATGGGAGGACGCGTCGATCGAGTCGATGGCCACCAGCGCCGGCGTCACCAAGCAGACGCTGCTTCGCCATTTCGGTTCGAAGGACGGTCTGCTCGAGGAGGCGCTGCTCCGCGCCTTCAACCTCGTCCGCGATCAGCGCCTTGCCGCCCCAAGTGGTGACGTCGGCGGAGCCATCGACAATCTGCTCGATCACTACGAGCAGTGGGGAGAGCGGTCCCTGCGCGTCGGCGCGACCGACGTCGCGACCAAGGCGATCGCGGAGCTCGGCGAGACGGCACGGCAGTTCCACTACGACTGGGTGGAGCATGCGTTCGGCCCGCTGCTTGAGCAGTTCGCGGGGAAGGCCCGTGCCCGCCGGCGCGCGGCACTGATCGCGCTCTGCGACGTGAACACATGGTGGCTGTTCTCGCACGACCTCGAGATGCCGCGAGCCGAGGTTCGCGCGACCTTGATCCAAGCAATCAAACGTCTTACCCAGGAGGAGAAATGAAGGTTCTGGCATACACCTCGCCCGCCCGCGGGCATCTCTACCCACTCGTGCCGATCATCGACGAGCCGCTCGCCGTGGTCACACGATCGCCGTGCGCACGCTCGCCTCTGAGGTTCCACTCATGCGGAACCGCGGCTTTCGGGCGGCCGCGATCTCCCCAGAGATCGAGGCAATCGAGCACGACGATTACCTCG
>CAVPKT010000053.1:0-59892 GCA_963705775.1 uncultured Solirubrobacterales bacterium
CACTCACCTTGATACAGATCTCGAGTTCTACTCCGACCCAGAGTGCTCTTCGATGAGCTCGGCGATGCATCAGTTCTGCTCTCGCGTGATCGCTGGTCGCCCACGTTCCTGAACTCAAGCAGGGCGCGATGGTACGACCAGTTTGGTCAGTTCACGGTTGAGTTCGAGATCATCCGCCGCGACGCGCGTGGATTAACTGCGCTTGAGTGGTGGCGTGATCGCTGCATCGAATGGTGCTACGCGGGGCTAAACGACGGCCTGTTCGGTGATCAGAAATACCTTGATGAACTCGCGAGCTTTCCAGGTGTCCGAGAGTCAACGTATCCAGCTGCGGGCATGGCGCTGCGCAACTGGGTCATTTCGACCGAAATTCGTGACGGCCGACCGTACGTGAACACTCATCCGCTCGTGTACTACCACTTCCAGTCGCTCGAGGTCCATCGCGCTTCTGCGCCAGCGCGGCTTCTTGGACGGGCGGCGACACCGTATCGCTTCAGCGAGGGTCCTGAGCCGATCGTGTGGACAACTGGATGGCGCCCGTCAAACGGGGAGCTCAATCACATCTGGGACCCCTACGTGGCACGACTGAGCCGCTCTATCTTTGACCTTCGCCGCGTCGTCGGGGATGCGGTGGCTCCGGGGTCGGTACGGCCTACGCGCGCGGTATTTCACATCCTAAGGCGTCACTGCCGGAGCATGTGCGGTACGCCTATTCGTTCGTGCGTACGGCCCTGTTGCGCCGACGGCGATCGGCAAGGCGATAACGACGTCCCAACGCCGCATGCAAATCCGCGGGGAACAGCAGGCGTTCGACAGTGAACAAGACGACCAAATAGGCGGCAAGTCCACCAAGCAGACCGAGCCAGGTGTCGCCCGTCAGCGCATGTGTGAGGACCATGGCTCCCGCAGCCGTCGTCGGTCCCACGGTCAGGCGGCCGGGCCGGATTTGTGCGATGGGTGCTCGCAGGACGAATGCCGCGAGCGCGACTGTGTAAGTGAACTCAGACGCCAGCGTGACCGCTGCTGCGGCAGAGGCATGTCGAGGAACGACGATCAGGACGAGGACGACGGTCTGCGCGAGAACGGCAACCGATATCCATGGCAGTGCCCGTTGGCGGTTCCGCACGATCAATCCCGCAGTCGACAGTAGTGCGATGCCTGCCAGCACCACAGTGGGCCCGAGGAGTTGGATTGCACTCGCGGCGTCCGTCAGATGATGCCCAAGGACGGCTCGCGCGATTGTCCCTGCAAACAGGACGAAGGCGGCACCAAGCGGCACAAGCATTGCGAGGAGTGCCTTGGCCACAGGAAGGTAAACGCCGAGGAACGCGCGTGGACCCGCCGTATCGGCCTTGGCGAGGAGGGGGAGGGTTGCGGCCACGAGAGCGCTTCCCAGGAAATATGTGCTCCCGACAACCCTACTTGCGGCGCCGAAGTGCGCGACTGCAACCGCGCCGCTAATACTTGCGAGGAACAGAGTGATGATGCTCGGCAGAACGGCGTCGAAGATGCCGCCAAGTGCGATCGGGGAGGCACTTCGCGCAAGCCGCTTAGCGGCAACGAGCGAAAGCCTCCTCGCCGGGCGGATCTGACGGTATAAGCGCGAGGCGATGTACACAAAAGCGACCGCCGAGGCAGAGACATAACAGGCGCATAAGGACGCGACGCCACCTCCAGCGAGCAGGACGCCGACACCGGTTGTCGAGCGCAAGAGCGCTCGATCCCACGCCCGACCGCCTCAGGAGCAAGGTTCGAAAATCCTTGGAATGCTGCGTAGCCAGTACTCGCGAGCAGATCTATGAATGTGCTCAGTCCGATCAGAATCAGCGCCTCGCTTCTTGCGCCTCCCTCCCCGGCGAGGGCAATAACGGCGACCAGAACCAGGCCAACGGCGCCGACCACCAATTTCACAGCGATTGAGCTCCAAATGGACTCAGCCGCCGATGCATGGTCGCGCGCGATCGATTGGGCAACGAGGTCATCTATGCCTGCGGCCGACCAGGCCAAAAGTTGAGTGAGCGCGATCGCGAAGACGATCTCACCGAAGTCATGAGTACTCAGTTTCCGGGCCATGGCCGCGAGGAGCACGAGTACCCCGACCTTGCCGACGACTTCGCTGGTGATCTGGACGACCCAGTTCCTAGCTAGCCCACGCGGTCCTAAGCCAGCTGGATCGATCTCGCGCCGAGGTCTCATTGGGCGCAGGCTGGAGCCGTCCGCTTAGGGTCTAGCGAGGGGTGGGCGTATCGCGGCCCAGCCGTCGCGCGATCCCGTGCGCGGCGCGCGCCATTTCTCAGACCTCGTGAGCCCAGGGAAACCGCCACCTCTGTGACAACGACTGTACCCGTGGATCAGCCCGACCCGCATCTCCGCGGACTCTGCGGCGGGTCCACCAGTCGCTCCGATTCGATCCGAGGATCACGCCGCGGCCATTCAATACGATGGCATCGAGATGGCCGTGCCAACCAGACCGGATCGGGGACTAATCGGCGGAGCGCAGTGGATTGACCTCGAGCGGTTTGCCGACGCGAAGGGCTCGCTCACGCCGGTTGAGGGGGGACGTCATATCCCTTTCTCGATTCGCCGCGTTTTCTATTTCTACGACGTCCCAGTTGCTCAGCGACGGGGCGCTCACGCACACCGCCAGCAGCAACAGGTGATTGTTTGTTTGGCGGGCGGGTTCGACGCGATCCTCGATGACGGTGTGCACCGCCAGTCGGTGCGCCTGTTCGAACCGTGGCGCGGGTTGTACCTGCCCTGCATGCTGTGGGTAGAGCAGGTGAACTTCTATGGAGGAACCGTTGGACTCGTGCTGGCCTCAGATGTCTTCGATGAGGCCGATTACATCCGCAACTACGCCGAGTTCTGCGGGATAGCCAACACGAGATGAGCCGCTGGAGTCACCCACTACGCGCTCTAATACTCACCGCCGCGCTCCTAGACGCCGTTACAGGCGGAACGTTGGCCTAACGTGCGCCGACAGGCGACGTGAGGGAGTCCGAGTGGAGCCGCGCGCCCCGGAGAGCGTAGGCAAGCAGCATGCGGACCGGTTCCTCGTAGGGATAACGACGGTGACCTCGGGCATGGTGCGCGGAGCGTAGCCCCGGTGTCGAGCCGACTGCCCGATAAGGGCCGATTGCGTACTTCAGCTAGGCGCCTGGCTGTCCGAGGCGTGGATAGCGTACGCAGATGGACACCGCAGAGCGGACGGAGCTGCGCATGACTCGTGCCCGACCTAGCTTCGCCGTCTACCTCGCGGGCCTCCTCCTCCTTCCGTTCAAATGGCTCTCGCCGTTCTCTCATGCCCAAGCCGGCTGGGCGGATGTGGCGTTCGCGGCGGCCGCGGCCATGTGGCTCCTCGAGGGGGCTCGCGACAGGAAGCGGATCCGGCTGAGGCCGACGCACTACTGCTACGCCGCCTACGGTGGGTTTGTCGTGCTCTCGGCGCTCGTGACGTCGGAGTCCCGCGGAACCGCCGCCCAGAACGTGCTGATCACCGCGGAGCTGATCGCGCTCGCGGTGCTGACCGCTGACTACGCCCGCTCGTTGGCGTACAGGCGTTTGATTGCACGAGTGATCCTGGCCGTGGTCGTCATTACGGCTCTCGAGGCGATCTTCGGACTAATCCTCTTCTACCTCGGCCATAAGACCTCATTGGTGACCGGCTACAGCTCGTACTTCAAAAGCTCCAGCCTCTATACCCGCGTTCAGGCCGGCTTCTACACACCGGCACTGCTCGGGAACTTCGCCATCTTCGCCTCGGCCGTCCTCGCAATGGACGAGACTGGGCTCTCGCGGAGGCAGCGAGTGGGAGCGCAGGTCGTTCTCGCGCTGATCTGCCTATTCACGATCTCACGACCGCTCATCGGGTTCGTGGTCGCAATCACGGTTCGCGAGGCGCTCCGTAGTCGGACCCGGAGCGCGCTCCGTCTGGGAGCAGGGATCGTGATCGTCGGCCTGCTCGTGGCGTTAGTGCTCACCGTCGCACCCCTGTCCCTCGATCCCCTCCGCCCAGGGTCCTCGACGGCCGACATCAATCCGCGCTTGTCGATGATCAAGGCAGCGGCCCGGACGTTCGCGCACCATCCGTTGCTTGGCAAGGGCCCCGGTTCGCTCGTAGCCACATGGCAAGGCAACCCGCTCCGGGCCCACGTCACCCCGCTGAACATCGCCGCCACGACCGGTGTCCTGTCCTTGGCGGCAATCCTTGCGCTCCTGGTCGTCCTCTGGCGCCAACGGCGGCGGCCCGCCAACGTCGCGCTTTGGTCCGGCGCGGCCGGACTCGCCCTCGATGCCCTCACCCAGGACGTCGAGCACTTTCGCCAAGTGTGGCTAATGGTGGGGATGCTGGACGCCGATCGCCGACGAGATCAGCTTCCGCACGTGCACGAGCAAGCGCGGCCCCGGGCGGGTATCGGCATGAGAACATCCCGGGTGGCCGTCGTCCAAAAGGAGGTCGTCGTGTCGAGCAGCCCGATCGGCCAAGTGGCGCCGGTCCCGGAACATCTACATACGGTCACACCGCGGCTGATCGTCCGCGATGGCGCGGCGGCAATGGACTGTTATCGGCGTGCGTTCGGAGCTGAGCAGCTGGGTGAGCCGTTCAGCGACCAGAGCGGCACACTGATTCACGCCGAGCTCCGGATCGGGGATTCGGTCGTGATGCTCACCGAGTACGCGGAGCACGAGACGCCCGCCACGTCGCCCGATGCACTCGGCGGAATCGTCAGCGCAATCATGGCGACGTACTGGGGGACGTCGACATCGCGTGAGATCGCGCCGTCGCGGCCGGCGCGGAGGTGATGTTCCCACTAGCCGATCAGTTCTGTGGTGAGCGTGGCGGGCGACTGCAGGATCCATTTGGTCAGTAGTGGATGCTTAGCCAGCGGATCGAGCAGCTGTCGCCGGAGGAGATGGCTCGACGGGCGGCCAGCTTCTTCGAGTCGAACTGACAGCTGAGTGGGCCCGTCTGGTCGGTTTGCGCCCATTCGAGACCATTCGGACGCGATAACCGCGGCGATCCGGTCAACGGCCCGGGTCGCGTTACTCGACGGCTGGCGACGTCCGTCCAGGACGTCACCAACCGTCGAGTGGGTGATCTACAGGACGAGGGGGATCGCTCGACCGGGCATCGGGCGAACGACCGGGATCTCACGCCTCGAACTCGTGACCACAGCGTGGGCACACGACGGTCCGGGCCGACGTCGAGCCGGTGTGGGTCGAACGCCCTTCGCGGCGTGAGCTGCCCTGAGCGCCGTCGAGCGGGCCGGTTCGGCGGCGTGCGCGCGTGCCCTCCCCGCTGGGCGCCGTGAGCTGGCGAGCTCGTCCCGCAAGTCGTGCACGCTCAGGCGCTCGGACTCGACGTGGTCGAGCCACTCCTCCTGGTCGCCAACGTCGAACGCCGCGAGCTCGGCGTGGTGGCTCCAGGAGAGGTTCTCCCGACGTCGGGAGAAGTCGAAACGGCCCGCGACGTAGACCATGTTCATCAGTGTCTGGCGGTCGTAGCCGGTGACGCGGGAGGCGGCCGAGTACTTGGTTCCGTACTGCGCCGTGCCGTACTTGAGCCAATCGCCGATCCACCAGGCTGCGTTGCGTCCGGCTAGGCCGAGGCGCGACCCCTGGCGGAGCCAGTCGTCATAGCCCAGCTCAGGGCCGGCTGACCAGCCGACCGGCGCAAGCTCGCTCGGCTGTCGCCTGCTAGGCGCTCTGTCCAGTGTCGTCGTCATCTGCCGTCGTTATGGGTGCTTCCCGCGCGCAGAACTCGTTACACCGCGATCCGGACTGGCGCCGGCCCAGCGGATCAGCATCCGCTCCAGTAGTCACGCTGACGCATACTCAGTAGTCACGCTGACGCATGATCAGTAGTCTGGCTGACGCATACCTGGTAGTCTCAGTGACTACTGATGCTCGAGGCAAACCCGTTCATCTACTCCCACCCCCTCGCTCCCGAAGACATCATCAACCGCGACGCCGAGACGGGGGCGCTGCTGCAGAACGCCGTCGGGGGCCACTATGTGCGCCTGTTCGCGCCTCGAAAGTACGGCAAGACGAGCCTCCTGCGCCGGGCGCTGCTCGAGGGCGAGCGCGAGGAGCGGCTGATCCCGATCATCGTTGACCTGTACCGGATCTCGTCTATCGCGGACGTTGCGATCCGGTTCGAGCGGGCCTACTCGAAGCAGCTCAAAGGGACGGTGAGGAGCAAGATCGAGGACTTTCTGCAGAAGACCGGGATCGGCCTCTCGCTCGGCGCTTACGGGATCAGCGCCAGGCTCCAGCTCGGGAGCTCCAACTTCGATCCGCTACCGGCACTACACGCTCTGCTCGATTTGCCGCTGCGGCTCGAGGAGGGCGGTGGATACCGGGCGTTCATCGCGCTCGATGAGTTCCAGGACGTGACCAAGGTCCCGGACCTCGACGGCCTGATCCGCAGTCACATCCAATTCCAGGGGGAACTCGCGTCATACGTGTTCGCCGGATCCGAGCCCGGGATGATGCGGCAGCTGTTCGAGCGCAAGGACCGGCCCCTGTACGGCTCGGCGGTGCCGATACGCCTCGAGCGGCTGGCGAACGAGGACATCGCCGGGTACGTGGCCGAGCGGTTTGAGTCGAGCCGGAGGTCGGTCGGCGAGGCACTCGGACCGCTGTTGGACACGGCCAAGGGACACCCTCAGCGCGCGATGCTGCTCGCCCATGTCCTGTGGGACAGCGTGCCCGAGCGGGAAACCGCGACGCTCGACCACTGGCGGCTGGCGATAGCGAAGGCGATGGCGGAGCTCGAGCCGGAGTTCGACGCGCAGTGGCGTGGGTTCGGCAACTCGGAGCAGAAGACGCTCCGCGCAATCATCGCCGGCGACGGGTCCCCGTACACCGGAGCCGTCCTCGAGCGACTCGAGCTGACCAAGGACGTGGTTCGCAGGGCGCTACCTCGCCTGCGCTCGAGCGGTGACATCGAGACCGACGGGGGCAAGACCACCGTGGTCGATCCGCTGTTCGCGGATTGGATCGAGCGGGTGAACGACGGGCTGTCCGACCCAGCACTGCCGGTAGACGATCTGCTCTGAGGGCGGTCGCGGGCGGGTCAGCCCGTCCAGAAGTCTTCGACCAGCTCGCCGTCGCCCCCCTCGGGACGGTCAGAGCCGATCGCAATCACCTCGAGGCCCTCGGGCCCGCTCGCGAACGCTCGAACGACCTCGGGGGCGACCCGTACGACGTCCCATTGACTCAGCTCGATGATCTCGTCGTCGAGCCGTATCCGCCCCGAGCCGCGCACGACCACGTAGGCCTCCTCCTGCTCGTGGTGCCGGTGTCCGTACGTCGGCTTGAATCCCGGCTCGTAGCGGAAATAGCTGACACCGAGGTGCTCTGAGTCGAGGTGTTTGCGTCCGAATCTCGCTTCGATTCCGTCGCGGTCGGCGGCGGAATCGTCGAGCTCCTTCAGGTTCTTGATCGTGAAGTTGGCCATGCCCGGAGTCTATGTTCCGTCGCTGCCCGATCGCTCCGGTGCGACGGGAGCCCCGTCACGAGCTGGCCGGGTGTGTACGGGTTGGTTTCTGGGTTCATACGCCGTCTAAGTTCGTCTAAAACTGGTTTTAGACGAACTTAGACGGCCGGTCGGCGTTAGCCGATCGCGCTCAGCATCTCCCCAACGCTGATGGCCGGAAGCTCCAGATGCTCGGGTGCAACTTGCTCGTGGTTCTCGTACCTGGCCACCTGGCGATAGCTGGTCGCGCCGGGCCCGCGATGCACGACGATGCATCGCTGCTCGAGGTCCAGCACCCAGTACTCCGTGACCGCAGCCGGATACAGCCGCGGTTTGATCGTCAAGTCCCGATCTCGTGAGCTCAGCGCCACCTCGATCGCAAGGTGCGCCGAGAGGGGGCGGATGTCACGCCGCCGATCGCGGTCGACGACCGCGAGATCCGGCTCGGGCACCGAGGTTCGGAGTCGAAGGGAGCTGTGGACGCGGACGCTGAGATGGCTCCAGTCGATGTTCTGCGTCAGCCACTCGTTCAGCCACTCAACGGCGTTCTCGTGCGCGGGCGACTTCGGGCTCATGTCGAGGATCAGGCCTTCGATCAGCTCAACTCGCTGATCCTCGAACGCGCCCTTCGCCACCAGCCCCTCGTATTCGTCGACCGAGTAGCGGTGCAGCTGGTCGGTTAAGTCGAGCGCCGACATCCACCTACATACTAAGAGCGTTCAAGAGCGAAAATTCCCCCCCTCCACCACGTCCTTGCGCACCCGTAGCGGCGCTCGGTGAAGCCGAGCGGCGTCAGATCGGGCGAGAGATCGACACGCCCGCGGAGGCAGTCGGAGACGACTACGGCCACGCGATGGCGTTCGATCACCTGGGCGACCGCCGCCGCGCTCCGACGGCCATCGAAGAGCGCATTGCTGCCGGCACTCACCTGGCCGTCGAGCAGGCCGGCAAGCGGAGGCAGCGCGCCCGCCAGGTAGCCCGTCGCGAGCACGTGGCCGCGCGGCGGGCCGTTGCGTTCGAGCGACGCGACGGCCCGCCGCTCTCCGCTCGCGAGTGCGAACGGATAGTCGCGCGAGCGGAACAGGTCGCGGAAGGTGTGCGCGGAGTAGAACGCCCCGGGGAGGATCGCGAGCGCCAGCGCGATCCAGCCGAGCCACGCCGGCAGCTGCAGTCGGCGCCAGCCCTGCACGGCTAGGATCGCGAGCGGCAGGCTCGACCCCTCGAGCGTGGCGTCGCGCGAGCCGGGGAAGGCGAAGTAGCTCACCACCACCGCCGCCAGCCACAGCAGCAGGAGCCGGTCCAACTCCGTTGCCGGGCGTCGCTTGAGCGCCGGGAACGCGACCAGCACCAGCGGCCCGAAGTCGAACACCAGCGGCCATATGGGCCCGGATGCTCCGGCGCGGAGCTCTGAGAAGGACCAAGCCGAGTCGGCTCCCGCTAGGGCGGCGTAGTAGATCAGCGGCAGCACGGTCGCGGCGCCTGCGATCAGGAGCGGCGACTTCGATGCGCCCGAGCCGCGCCGGAGCACCAGGAGGCCGGCGGTGATCAGGACGAGCTCGAATCCTCCCCAGGGATGGAGCCACGCCACGAGCACTCCGGCGAGGGCGGTGGCGGCGATAGAGCGGCGCGATCCTCGTTCGCGGAGCAGACCGAGCACGAACAATGGCATCAGCCCCAGCGCGATCACGGTCGGCAGAAACCCCCACGCCTGCCAGTACGCGGCACCGTGGCGGGCCATCACGATCAGCTCGTTGGCGCCGTTGTTGTTGAAGATCCCGCTGTAGTCGAGGAACGGGACGAGCGGCGAGAGGAACAGCAGCGCGAGCGCGAGCGCGGCGGCCCGCTCTCGACCGGAAAAGAACCGCCGGACGAACGCCCAATAGCCATAGATCAACGTCGCGAGCGCGACCGGCGTCCACACCAGGTACGCGAGCTGGATGCTGAGCCCCGCGCGCCACAGCAACCCGGAGATCAGAAACAACGGTTGGAGGTAGAGGTGTGAGGCGCCGGCCCGGTAAGGGTCGGCGATCAGGCCGTGCAGTCCCGCGTCCCGGATCCACGCGAGGTAGCGGAGCTGGTCGCCCGCGAATAGCGCGCCATAAACCCCGGTGAAGTGGAGGCCGTGGATCAGCGAGCGGCCGAGGACGAAAGCGAGAGTCGCCACGCACCAGGCGGTCGCGACCGCGGCAACCGCCAGAACGAGGCGCGAGTCCCTGGTGCGGGCGATGCTCAAGCGGCACACTGTGACCGACTTGACTCCTCAGAGGCCGACCAAGGGGATCCGCGCGGTCTTGCGCGGGGAGTTGCCCTCGATGGAGGCGATCGTCGCGCGGGCGCGTGAGCTGGCGGTCATGGGTTGGGTTCGCGCCGGGGAGGACCGTCAGCTGCTTATGCACGCCGAAGGCCCTTCCGAGGCGGTCGACCAGTTGCTCGAGCTCGTCGGTGACGCGGAGGCCGAGGCCGCGAAGCTCGAAGGACACGAGCAGTTCGCGATCCGGGGCGTGAGCGCCGGCGTGTTCGTCGTCCAGGAGCACCAGGCGACCGCGCACCACTGGGACTTCCGGCTCGAGGTCGACGGGGTCATGCGCTCCTGGGCAGTGCCCAAGGGGCCGTCGCTCGATCCGGCCGTCAAGCGCCTGGCGGTCGAGGTTGAGGACCACGACGTCGAGCACAACGACTTCGAGGCACCTACAGGCCGGGGCGGAGTGATCGTCTGGGACCGCGGAAGCTACGAGCAGGGTGGGCGCGTTCCATGGCCCGAGGCACTCGAGCGGGGCCACGCCGTGTTCGTCCTGCACGGTGAGAAGCTGCGCGGAGGTTTCGCGCTTCAGCGCACGGGCCGCGGCGAGAAGCCGCAGTGGCTACTCGTCAAGCGCCGGGACGATGAAGCTCGGCCCGGGTCGGACATCGCCGGTGAGCGGCCGGAGTCAGTGGTGAGCGGACGGACACTCGAGGAGGTGGTCGGCTCGTGACTCTCGCCTGCGTAGAACACCGTTAGGCTGCGCCGGTCATGTCGGTTGAGCTCTACTGGATGTCCGTCTCGCATCCGTCACAGGCGGCGCGGAAGATGCTCGATCTCAAACGCGTCGAGTACAAGGTCGTCGACGTCATGCCGCTCAATCAGCGGGTGCATCTTCGGCTCGCGGGGTTCCGTGGCGGGACCGTGCCCGCGATCAAGCTCGACGGGAAGCGGGTCCAGGGCTCGCGGGAGATCGCCCGCGCGCTCGACGAGCGCTGGCCCGACCCGCCGCTCTTCCCTTCAGACCCCGAGCTCCGCGCCCGCGTCGAGGTCGCCGAGCGGTGGGGAGACGAGGAGTTTCAGCCGGTCCCCCGGCGCCTGTTCCGCTTCGGCGTCGCGACTCTGCCCGAGCTGCGGCGCTGGATGATTCGCCAGCTGCAAATGCCCGCGCCGGACCTCATCGCCGCCGCGATCCAGCCCGCCGTGGCCGTACTACGCGAGGACCGTTGAGGCCGACGGGCGACGAGCGACCGAGGCCGCGGCCCGCGCCGACCTCGCCGCGCTCCCGGCGATGCTCGACCACGCCGACCGGCTGCTCGAGGACGGCACGTTGACGCTCGATCCCCCGAACGCGGCCACGGTCCAGATCCTCGCCACGGTGCGGCTGCTCGGAGCGTTCGAGGACTTGAGCGAATGCGTCGAGACGCATGCCACCGCCGCGCCGGCCAAGGAAATGTTCCCCCACTATCCCGCGCAGCTCCCCCGGTTCCTCGATCCGGCGTGGCTCGAGCCGGTACGAGCCGGGGTTGCCTAGCGGCTCACTCGACGTTCCACCCGAAGTAAACCTCGGCCCTGCGCACCTTGTCGCCGTCGAACGTCGAGCACCTCGGTGTTCCGAAACCGCTTGCCGTCCGTCTTGGTCGACTCGTAGGTGACGACGACCTCGTCGCCTGACTCGATCAGGCGCTTGAACTCCGTGGCTTGGATCATGTCGGCGTTCGGCCAGCAGCGCTCGAAATAGCGTTGTCTGTCGATCCCTGGGTCCGCGGGGCTGAAGAACGTGAAGTCGTCGCTCAGGTGCCGCTCGACCATGCCCCGGTCCCTGTGGACGTAGGCGAGGTAACACTCGCGGGCGATCTGCAGGCGGTCCATCATTCCTCCTTGGTTAGGGTGCTGCCGTATCGTCCCTCGACGGAATGGAAGTCCGTCCCGTCCTTGTCGAGTTCCCGGCCGACGACCCCGAGCGGGCGCGGCGCTTCTGGTCGAACCTGCTCGGCACCTCGCTCGATCAGCGAACCGCCGATGAGGGCAGCGGCTGGCAGACCCGCGGCGGGGGCCAAGCCGTCGGCGTGCACGAGCGCGGACGGGGACCGGGCGACACGGCCTCCCTGCCCTACTTCGCGGTGGACGATCTCGATGCGGCGATCGAGCGGGTGCAAGAGCTCGGCGGCAGCATCGTCCACCCCGGCTCGAAGTGGGCGATCTGCCGCGACTCCGAAGGGAGCCCGTTCGGCCTGGCGCTGGCCGAGAGCGCTCAGTAGTTGCCTGTGATCCGGTCCCAGGCGCGCATCAGCTTCTCGCGCCGCATGTCGGCCTTGGACTCGCCTGGGTCGTCGCGCATCACGGCCGGGTTGGCCGAAGGCTTCGGGAGCTGCTCGGAGGCGGCGCGGTCGAGCTTCAGCACGACCCCCTGCTCGTAGATCCGGTCGATGTCCTCGGCGTCGACGAACCGGTGGTCGGAGCCGAAGATGTGCTCGCCGATCACGATCCCGTCGAAGATGTCCTCGCGCTCGTCGGCCAGGACGTGCGCGACTTTCCCGATCTGCTCGCCGTCGGAGCTGTAGACGGGGGTGCCGGGATCCAGCACCTCGTACGCGACCTGCTCGACCGAGATCCACGGCGGGCAGCATAAACCCTGCGGCTGGTAGAGCGCCGCGGGTTCTTATTCGCGCACGGTCGTGTCCAGCTCGAGCTGGAGCGGTGAGGGCTCGAGTGGCTCGCTGCTGGTCCGAGGGCGCCCGCGCTTGGTCCAGTGCCCGACGACCTCGCGCGCCCGGCACGACCGGTACGTGATCCGCTTGTCGAGCGGCTGGACCGCCAGCCCGCCCGAGGCGTTCCCGGTCACCAGCGCGTGGAACCGGCGCCCGAGCCGGTCGACCTCGACGATGTCCCCGACCTGGATTCCCTCGAGACGCATGCACTCCCAAGATTAGGGAGGCGCGCTAGCGCCGACCGATCCGAAGCCGTTTACGCAACCAGCGCGACGCGCTCGCGTGCGAGGCGAGAAGCACGGACGTCGGCGCGATGATGAACGCCGCCAGAACCCGCCGTGGCCTGTCAGCTCCCAGATGCCCACCAGCGATCCGTTGAGGGTCACGTACGTGGCGGCGTGGTAGGTGAGCGCCCGGCGTTGCCCGCGATAGAACCCGCGGGCGACACGCCCAAGGCGGTCCGAGGGAAGGTCACGCAACAGCCGGGCGAGCTCCCTGCGAGTGCGCGCCGCGTAGGCCTCGTGCACACGACGCTCGAGCTCGGGAGCCTCGAGTCGCCCGGCCGCGAAGTGGTCGCGGAGCACCCGCGCGGTTTGCTCTCGGTCCTCATCCGAGGCCCCAGTTCCCCGCCGATACGGTTCCAGCTCGGGCACAAGCAAAGGTTGGCAGCTCGCCCAGGTACCCTCCGTTTCATGGCGGCGACGAGCGATCCTTACAAGGTTCTCGGGCTCGGACCTGAGGCATCCGACGAGCAGCTCCGCGCGGCCTATCACCGGCTCGTCCAGGCCAACCATCCCGATCACAACCAGGGCTCGGCGGAGTCGGCTCGCCGCTTCGAGGAGATTCAGGAGGCGTATTCCCGGATCCGCGAGCTGCGCGCGAGCCGGCCGGCCCAGGATCCGCCACCGCCTCCCCCGGCCGCCGACCCAGAGGCCGACGCGCGCCTCGCCGACCTCGAGCGACAGGTTCGCGAGGCGGCCGCAGCGCGGGAGCGAGCGCAGCGCGCGGCCGCCGCAGCAGCTGCGGCGGCCGAGCAGCGCGAGCGCCCGAGCGACGAGGAGCTCGGGTACATCCGGACCGACGACAGCTTCGGCAAGATCCTCGACGACGCCGGGAAGGAGCTGACCGATCGGCTCTCGGGCGCGCAGGGGCACCCGGTGGGCCGGCGGCTCACCGACCTGATCGACGAGCTCGCGGCCAAGCTCAAGCGCGACGGTCGCTCCTGACGGTGGCTCGCCGCCCGCGGCAGCTTGCCCTCGCCGCGCTCGCGCTCGCCTGCACCGCCGGCTTCGTGCCCGACTCCGGCGCGAGCGCGTCGGGCCTCCCGTACTCGAGCGCGAGCAACAACGTCGTCCAGCCCCAGCCCGGGCGGGTTCGTGCCACGGGATCGGGTCGGGCCTCTACTCCCGCCCGGACCCGAAGTGCACTCCCGGGCGCTGAACCCGCAGGTCACCCAAGCGACGATTGGGCGGACGATCTGCACGCGCGGCTGGACTTCAACCGTGCGGCCGCCGGAGCGGATCACGGAGAAGGAGAAGAGCGCCAGCATGGCGGCCTACGGCGACCATCGTTCGCTCAGCTACTACGAGTACGACCATTTCGTTCCGCTCGAGCTCGGCGGCGCCACGAATGACCGGCTGCAATCTCTGGCCGGACCCGGTGGGAGTACCGAACCCGAAGGACGCGGTCGAGGACCAGGCTCAAGCGCGAGGTCTGCAACGGGACGCTGACGCTGGCGAGGCGCAGCTCGCGATTGTCAAGAACTGGGTCGCGCTCGTTAGCCGCTAGCCCCGCTACGCGGCCGCCAGCTCCAACAGCGTACGCTGCTCCGGGAGTGTCAGCATCCGCCACCGATCCCGCTCCGGTTGCCACACGTAGACGTTGACGTCGACGATGCTGCGGACGTCCTTGAGCGCTTCGACCGCCTCGGCCGTGCTCACATCGTCGGCGAGTTCCTCTCTTGTCACCACATCGACGATCCTGAACCGGTGGGGGGCCCTGGGAGCGGGGAGTCCTCCTGGGGTTCGCGGAGCGGCGGTAGCCCGTACGTCGGCTCAGCCGTCGACGCCCGCTCGGGCGCGCGCTCGAGGGGCACCATCTGAGCGCCGGTGCCCTTTGTTTCTGTGCGGAGAACCCGCTTCGTGGCCATACCTCAAGGTTAGACGCGTGTCGTACGCTCAAGGACATGCCAACCCGGCCTGCGCGCTCTACCTCGTTGCCGCTCCGCTCGCGATCTCGTGGCTGACAAACGCGATCGTGCTTGGGGTCGTCGATGCGCTCGTCGCGAGCGTCCACGCAAAGAACGCCGGCTCGCTGCTGGCCGCCGCGGCGGTGTTCGGGTGCTGAACACCGTGCTGAAGCCGTTCCTGCGACTCGTCACGCTGCCGCTCGCGATCCTCACGTTCGGGCTCGCGTGGTTTTTCGTCTCGCTGCTGATGCTCGGGCTGACCACGGACATCGTCTCCGGCTTCCACATTCACGGCTTCTGGCACTACGTCGAGGCGACCCTGATCGTGTGGGCCGTGAACGTGGTCCTAGATCTCACTCCCGGGCCGTGGCAACTCACCGGGAGTCGCCGCCGAATACGGCCGCGGCCGCGACGAGCGCGACTGACCGCCGGCCGCTCGCGGGCGGCGCCCCGTAGCGATAATCCGATCCGTGGCCTACGACGAGGACCTCGCCAACCGGATCAGGGAGCTGATAACCGATGAGGACGGCGTGACGGAGAAGAAGATGTTCGGCGGGCTCGCGTTCCTCATCGGGGGCAACATGTCCGTCAGCGCGAGCGGCCAGGGCGGGCTGCTGCTCCGCTGCGATCCCGCGGAGACGGAGTCTTTGGTCGAGAAGCCGCACGCCACCCGATTCGAGATGCGCGGCCGGGCAATGGACGGGTGGCTGCGGGTCGCGCCCGAGGGAATTCGCACCAAGCGCCAGCTCGAGCCTTGGGTGAAGCGCGGGGTGGCGTACGCGCGGTCGCTGCCGGCGAAGGGGTGATGCTCTCGTGGCGCGGTCAGGAGCCCCTCGGCGCCATCAAGCAAACGACAGCTCGATCGCGATCAGCGCGGCGATCGCGATCACACAAAAAAGGTGGTCTCGAAGAATCGACCGCGCGAGTTCGTGCTGCCGTCCGGCCGGATCCTCCCGCGAACCGAGCCGGACCGCGCTCGGGACGGTGTGGATGCCCGCGAGGAGCACCGGAAAGCCGGCGAGCGCGAGCGCGGCCCATCCGACCCAGCGCAGGTGATCTCCGCGCGCGATCTGGACGACGATCGAGGCGAGGGTCGCGAGCATCACCGCCGCGACGAGGCGGTTCATCGGACTCGCGTCCGTCGTGACGCGGCGGTAATAGGTGGCGATCGAACCGACGGCCTCCTCCGTCCGGTCGGCCGACGCGCTTCGCGCGACCTGGACGTCGAACATCAGGTCAAACCACAGGACCGCGAGCAGGAACCCGGCGCCCGCGCAGATGAACGGGGCCATCTCGCGAGCCCGCCCGCTTCAGAGCGCCGCGAGCGCCTCGTTGAAGGTGGCGCTCGGGCGCATCGCTGCGTTCGCTTTCTCTGAGTCCGGGAGGTAGTAGCCGCCGATGTCGACTGGCGCCCCCTGCACGGCGTTCAGCTCCTCGACGATCTTCGCCTCGTCTCGTTGCAGGCGATCGGTGAGGGGCTTGAAGCGGGCAGCGAGCTCCTCGTCCTCGGTTTGCGACACCAGTTCGGCGGCCCAGTAGAGCGCGAGGTAGAAATGGCTGCCGCGGTTGTCGAGCTCGCCTGTCTTGCGAGACGGCGAGCGGTTCTCCTCGAGCACTCTCCCGGTGGCGCGGTCGAGAGCTTCGGCGAGCAGCTTCGCGCGCGGGTTGTCGGTCTTCTCGGCCAGTAGCTCGAGCGACGGCGCGAGGGCGAGGAACTCCCCGAGCGAGTCCCAGCGGAGATGGTTCTCCTTGAGGAACTGCTGCACATGCTTGGGCGCCGAACCGCCCGCGCCGGTCTCGAACAGCCCGCCGCCACTCAAGAGCGGGACGATCGAGAGCATCTTCGCGCTCGTCCCGAGCTCGAGGATCGGGAACAGGTCGGTCAGGTAGTCGCGCAGCACGTTGCCCGTGACGGAGATCGTGTCCTCGCCGCGGCGCGCCCGCTCGAGCGTGAACCGCGTGGCGCCGGCGACGTCATTGATCTCGATCTGGAGGCCGTCGGTGTCGAGCTCGCTCGAGCGCGGGCTTGACCTTTTTCAGCACCTCGGCGTCGTGCGCCCGAGTCTCGTCCAGCCAGAACACGGCGGGCGTGCCGGTCGCGCGCGCTCGCTCGACGGCGAGCCGGACCCAGTCCTGGATCGCCGCGTCCTTGGTCTGGCAGGCGCGCCAGATGTCGCCCGCTTGAACCTCGTGCTCGAGGAGCGCGTTGCCCTCCGCGTCGACGATTCGCACGGTCCCGGCACCTGAGATCTCGAACGTCTTGTCGTGTGAGCCGTACTCCTCGGCCGCCTGAGCCATGAGGCCGACGTTCGAGGTGGCTCCCATCGTCGCCGGGTCGAACGCGCCGTGCTCCTTGCAGTGGTCGACCGTCTCTGCGTACAGCGGCGCATAGGAGTGATCGGGGATCACGAACTTCGTGTCCTGCTGCTCCCCATCCGAATTCCACATCTGGCCCGACGAGCGGATCGCGGCGGGCATCGACGCGTCGATGATCACGTCGCTCGGGACATGCAGGTTCGTGATCCCGCGGTCCGAGTCGACCATCGCGAGCGGCGGGCCCTCGGGCGGGTACGGGATCTCGGTTCCGGGCGGGAGCGCCGCGAGTCCGTCATTGGGGTTCCAGCTGGAGGCGTGCAGGTCCGGGAAGAACGAGCTCACGGCGTGGCCGAAGATGATCGGATCCGAGACCTTCATCATCGTCGCCTTCAGGTGGACCGAGAACAGGACTCCCCGCTCCCGGGCGTCCGCGATCTGCTCGGTCAGGAACTCCCTCAGCGCGGCGACGCGCATCACGGTCGCGTCGAGCACCTCGCCGGGCTGTAGCTCGATCGAGTCTTTCAGCGTGGTCACCGTGCCGTCCTCGGCGACGTGCTCGATCTTCACGGTCGTTTCGCTCGGGACGGTGACCGAGCGCTCGCTCGAGCGGAAGTCGCCGTCCTTCATCGTCGAGACGTGGGAGCGCGAGTCGCTTGACCACTCGCCCATCGAGTGAGGGTGCTTTTGGGCGTACGACTTCACCGATGCCGCTGCCCGTCTATCGGAGTTCCCCTGGCGGAGCACCGGGTTGACCGCTGAGCCCTTGACCTTGTCATAGCGCGCCCGGATCTCCCGCTGCTCGTCGTCGGCCGGGCTCTCGGGGTAATCGGGGATTGCGTAGCCCTTGTCCTGGAGCTCCTCGATCGCCGCCTTCAGCTGTGGCACCGAGGCGGAGATGTTCGGCAGCTTGATGATGTTCGCCTCGGGCGTCTTGGCGAGCTCGCCGAGCTCGGTCAGAGCGTCCGCGACGCGCTGGTCGTCTTCGAGGCGGTCTGGGAACTGGGCCAGGATCCGCGCGGCGAGAGAGATGTCGCGGGGCTCGATCTCGATCCCTGCCGCGTCGGTGAACGCGTCGATGATCGGCAGCAGCGAGCGGGTGGCGAGCGCCGGGGCCTCGTCGGTCAGCGTGTAGAGGATCTTCATCGGTCGGGCACCCTACCGGCCTAGCCGCCGATCGCGGCGGGCGTGTAGCGTGCCCGCCGTGGATCGACTCCACGGTTTGGAGGTTCCAATGACGCTCGCGGACGCATGCCGTCCCGATCGCCTCGCGCTGCTGGTCTACGACATGCAGGAAGGGATCATGGGCCAGATCGCCGAGCGCGAGCGGGTCGTTGCGGCGGTCGGCGAGGTCTTGGCGATTGCTCGTGGCGCCGGGATCCGAGTCGTGTTCACGCGCCACGTGACGTTGCCCGTCGAGCTGATGGGCGCCGCGCAGCTACGCATGTGGCGCGAGTGGCAGCGGGTCGAGCGGCTCGAGGACGTGCGCTCGCCGTTCCGCCCCGACGCGCCCCAGACGCAGATCGTCGCCGAGCTCGCACCGACCGAGCGCGAGGCGGTGATCGACAAGGTGACGTTCTCCGCGTTCGAGGGAAGCCCGCTTGAGCTGGTGCTGCGCAGCTGTGGGATCGGCGCGATTGCGGTGGTCGGCGTGGCGATCGAGATCGGGATCGAGCCGACGGTCCGGCACGCCGGCGACCTCGGGTTCGTGCCCGTCGTGGTCACCGACGCGTGCGCCGCCGGCGACGCCGCGGCCGGCGCCCGGTCGCTCGAGACGCTGCGGTTTCTCGGTGACACGATGCTCACCGACGTCGAGGGGTTCCGGGCGGCGGTCGCCGCTGATGGTTGAAGACTGGATCGCCGCCTACGAGCGAGCGTGGAGAACACGCGGCACCGAGCTGCTCGCGGGGCTCTTCACGGAGGACGCTACTTACTCCCAGTCGCCGTTCGACCCGCCGGTCGTCGGGCTGCCGGCGATCGCAGAGATGTGGCAGGCGACGCGCGTCTCGGCCGATGAAGCGTTCACGATGACCTCGGAGGTGGTCGCGGTCGATGGGAACGTGGGCGTGGCGCGGATCGAGGTCCACTACGGGGAGCCGCGGCCCCACGAGTATCGAGACCTCTGGATCATGCGCTTTGCGCCCGACGGCCGCTGTGCGGCGTTTGAGGAGTGGCCGTTCTGGCCCGGGCAACCGCTGAGCGCTCTGGGCGCTGGCTGATTGCCCGAGCCTTCCACGGGCCGGCACAGTCAGCTGACCGGCTCGTAGTTCAGGTGAAGGACGCCATTGTCATACGCCTCGTTTGCGGCGAGCTTGAACTTCGCTCCGGGACCGTGCTCGTCGAACAGCCGCATGCCGGGGCCGAGCGCGAGCGGATAGACGAACAGATGCAGCTCGTCGACCAGTCCGTCCTTCAGCAGCGCCCTCACGAGCGTGCCGCTGCCGCTGACGTACAGATCGCCGGAGACTTCGTCCTTGAGCGCCTTGATCGCATCGGCGTCGTAGCCGCCGAGGATCGAGGAGTTGTTCCAATCGGCCGACTGGAGCGTGGAGGAGACCACGTGCTTGGGCGAATCGTTCATGAACGGGGCGCCCGGATCCTCCTCGGCGGTCTTTCCGGCCCACGAGCCGGCGAACATCTCGTAGGTGTTCTTTCCCAGCAGGAGCCCTTCGCAGGAACCCATGATTCCCCCGATCGCCTCCCCCATCTTCGGGTCAAACCCAAAGCCCGCCGTCCAGTGCGGCGTCTCGTAGACGCCGTCGACCGTGATGAATTCGTGTACGAGGATCTTTCCCATCGTCTGACCTCCTGTTTGTTTGGGGTGCTTACCCCAACGTCGAACGGCCGGCACCGTTTTCGACAGGCACCTCGCGCAAGGGCTGGGGCGAGGTCGTGGGCTGACTCGCGCCGCTAACGCTTCCGACGCCGGGGCCCCACCGGGTTGCCCCATACGTCCGTCACCCGCTGACGGTCCTGCGGAGGCGACTCCGCGTCGGGCAACTCGTCTTCGGATGGCTCATCGGCAGGCCGCTCGGTCGACTGTGTGTCGATGATGAACGCGATCTGGTCTCGGTTCACGTAGAGCCGGACCGGATTTCCGTCCGGATCCTTCTCGGGCAGAACGAGCTCATTCAGCCCCTGCTCATCGAGGGCATCCTTCACTTGCTGGAGGTCTAGCGGCACTTCGACGTGAGCACCGCCGGCGAACACAATCCGAGTGGTCATCGTGGCCCTGTGTTCTAGCGCGGAATCGTTACTCGTGGCCGGGCGCCCGGGTGGCTGCGGCCTCCGCGCGTTCGGCGGCCACGGCGGCCCGTTCGGCCTTCTCGACGAGCTCGTCGTAGCGGGCATGGAGCTTCATGAAGGCCTCGTCGACGTCGCGTGTCCGTCGCCGATCGCGCTTGACGAGGTGCACGGTCAGGCCCGCGGCGATGCAGGCGCCGAGGTCCGAGGTCACGTTGGTGTAGTTGCCTCCGATCAGCTCGGACTTGGAGCTGACGTGGACGCCGACCAGGGGGAGCAGCACGAGGTAGATGCCAAGGCAGCCGAGGAAGATGATGTGGGCGTGGCTCGACAGGACGCGCGGCACGAACGCGAGCGCCTTGTCGAGTCGCGACTGGGGCGCGACTTGGCTGGTTACCGCCTGGCTTGCACCTTCGGGCGGGGGCGATGTTTGTTCCATCGGGGGTCGATTTCGGCAGCCACGGGCGATAGCCTGCTGCGGCGGAGCGGGTTGATTTCTCCCATCGAGCCCAAGGTTTGATTCCAACCCTCTGCCCGGTATCTCGAATCGCTTGGCCTGTTCGGCGCTAGGCTCGCCTCGGGACCCGGTTTCCGCCAGTCGGCCCCACTTCCCCGACTGGCGCGGCCGGCGAAGGACTGGGGTACTCGAACCTACCCCGTCATGCCAGGGAGCTGTGCCCCCTTCTCTCTGGACATAACCCCCGGGGCCGCGAAGGATCCCGGCCTCGGGGGGTTTCTTGCCTCGAAAGCGCGGGCCGCTGCGCTAGCCGGGGCTCAGGCCTCGGCGCTTACGACTCCAGCGGAGCGCGTCTGCTCGTCCTGGAACGGCGGATACGTCTCGGTCAGGAGGAACAGATAGGCGTCCGAGCGCGCGGTGTAGGACTGCCCGAGGATCATCAGGTCGTAGAGCCCGCGCGGCATCTTGCCGGTGATCACGATCACGAACCACGCCGCGACCGCCCCGATCTCCACGAGGATCCCGAGGACGTAGCGAACGATGAGGATCGGGATCGCGAGGATGAAGCGGAAGCCCGTCTTCAGCCGGCTGTACTTCCCCAGCGGTCCCGCAAACTCCATCCGCACCGGGTAGTTGCGGTCATCAGCTGGACTGAACGGCGGGTACGGATCGCAAAGGAGGAACGTGTAGCAGAACGCGCGCGTCGCGAACCGGTTGAACCCGGCGACGAAGTCGTACAGCCCCGCCGGGTAACGGCCGGTGATCACGATCGCAAACCATGCGACGACGACGGCGATCCCGGCGATGATCCCGTAGATGTAGAGCGCGATGAACAGCGGAATCGCGAGGAGCAGCCGGAAGAACGCCGATAGGCGGTCCCGTTGCTCCACATAGTCCGCCTCGAACGTAACCGGATACGACACGATTGCCCCTCCTTTTCGAATGCCTGGGCGGAATCGTAGAGCGCCATGCGGGGTGAGAGTGAATTTTTGGTGTCGCCGGAAACGCAGGTGCGGGGCGCTTGCATCAGGTCGGCAGAGGGCTCACCGCACGACTACACGGGCCGTGCCGTCGCGTGTAGTAGAATTGTGCTCAATGGAACGCTTGAACATCACGCTCGATGACGAGCAGGCCGACAAGCTGGCGCGCCTGGCGGATCGAATGCACATCCAACCCGGCACGATCGCGCGCTCGCTTCTGTCAAGCGCACTGGATGAGGCGGACCCAGACGCGCGGAACGTCGCAGCCCTGCTGGACGGAATTCCGGGCGCGCTCGCACGAGCCCAGCTCGGCCGTGAGCAAGCTCACGCCGGCGAAACGATTTCGATCGACGAGCTTTGACCGGTGGCGCGAGTTGAGCTCGCGGCCGCCGCTGTCGAGGATCTCGACCACCTGATTCAGACCCACAGTCTGCCGGCGGACACGCGTTCGCGGGTAGCTCGGTCCCTCCGTTCGCTTGCTCGGTTTCCGAACCTGGGACCAGCACTGGCCGGACGCTGGGAAGGGTTTCGGTTCATCCTCGGACCGTGGCGGTGGTTGATCCTTGTCTGCGTCCACATCGAGTCCGAGGATCGCGTCGTCGTCGTCACGATTCAGGATGCGCGCTCCTCGACAGCCGCTACGGCCGCCGGAGCCATCTAGGACGAGGCCCGCGTCCCGTTCACAGGACGCGGGTCTGGCTCAAGCGTCTACGGCTTCGTGATGTTGTGGACCGGGAACTCCTTGATATCGGGAGGCCCAGGCATCGCTGCGTCACCGAGGCTCTGGATCGTCGGCTGCAGGCGCTCGGAGGCGAAGCGGTCGAACGCGTCGCGTGATTCCCAGAAGTCGATCACGCCCCAACCGCCCTCGATCGGACCGGCGGAGTGAAAGATCAGCCCGGCGGGCGGGTCTGTCTCGACGTTCATCGTCCCGTGAACCGCGTCGTACTGCTCCTGGGTACCGCCGTCAAACTTGAGTCTTAAGCCAACTGCCAAGGGAGACCTCCGGTGGTGGGTGTTTGGTCGCGAACCTAACGTCCGCGTAGCCCCGCACGCAAACTTACTCCGACGGGAAGCGCGCTGCCCACACCTCGCGTTCGATCCGGAGCGAGTTGAGCATGTAGGAAACCGTCCTGTACCGGACGCCGCTCACTCGGCGCCGCTCGAAGCCCCCGGCGAGTTCAAGGACCTGCTGCTCGAGTTCCTCCGGAGCGCCTCCACCCCGCGAACGTCCCCCTCCTCGTCGAGCAGCACCTCGGGCTCCTCGTAGCCGAGACGAGCAAAATCGTCGCCAAGCAGCTCGGCCTGGTCTCCGCCGAGCTCTAGGAGCAGCGCGCCGCCGGGCCTCAGAAAACGCGGCGCTCCTGCGATCACGCGCCGCAGGACGTCGGTTCCGTCCGCACCGCCGTCGTAGGCGAGCGCTGACTCGAACGCAAACGTGTCGCGCTGAAGCATCCGAAGCTCGTCCGTTGGGACGTAGGGGACGACCGCGACGATCACGTCGACTGCGCCCTCGAGGTCCGGCGGCAGCGGTTCGAACAGGTCGCCGTGGTAGGCGTCGATTCCGTTCGCCCGGGCACACACGACGGCGCGCTCGTCGAGCTCGGACGCCACCACGCGAGCCTCCGGCAGCGCGGTGGCCATCGCCTTGGCAATCGCACCGCTGCCGGTGCAGAGGTCGACCGCGGTCCCCGAGAACGGAAGGCGCGCGATCGCACGCCGTGCGAGCAGTTTGCTGTGCCAGCGGGGTACGTAGACGCCCGGCCCGACGCGGACGTCGACGCCGCAGAAGCGCACGTGGCTGGTGATCCACGCGAGCGGCTCGCCCGCGAGCCGGCGCTCGACGAGCGCTTCGAGACGCTCGAGATCGCCGCCGCCAGCCGCGATCAGCTCCTCAGCCTCCTCGCGCGGGGCGATGAAGCCGCGGCCGGCGAGACGCTCGGTGAGGCTGGCGAGGTCCATCTCACACAAGTGTCCTCCGTCGCGCCCCTCGCGCGGGACCGATTTTCTCAGCGGCCGTACGTGCTCACGAATTGCCGCGCGCGCTCGGGCAGGCCGTCGATCAGCTGGCGGACCTCGCTCAGGCCGGCTCGAAGCTCGGTATCACCGAACTCGACCGGCATCAGCGAATCTTGAAGCTGCACGAGCTCCATCTCGGCCGCTTCCACCGCTTCGCTGGCGTGATCGACGAACCCCTTGACTCCGGTCGATGGCGCCTCGGGGATCGGCGTGGTGAACTCTCGCCGCTCGAAACCGTGCCGATCGGCGAAAGCGGCGTACGTACGCTGCGCCCGGCCGAACGCGCGCTGAACCGGTCTGAACAGCTGCTCCTCGAGACGGTCGGCCTGCTGATCGTCGAGCTGCTCGTAGGCCGCGGTCAGCGCAGCAAGCGCCCGCCCCAGATCGTCCGTGGCTGCGGCGAGTGCGTCTAGCAGCTGCTGTCGTGCTTCTACGTCGGTATGAGACATCTCGTTACAAGCTTAGTTACCCCGGATACGCTCTTTGGCATCACGGAGATTGAGACGCCACACGGGCCCGCGAGGGTTCATCTCCATCCGGTCGCTTTTCCCAAGGCCGCGGTGGTACTGGGTCACGGGGCCGGCGGCGGCGTCGGCTCGCCCGACCTGGTCGCGACGACCAAGGCCGCGCACTCGGCCGACTTCAGCGTCGCGCTCGTCGAGCAGCCGTATCGAGTGGCAGGCCGCCGCTCGCCCGCACCTGCCCACCAGCTGGACGCGGCCTGGATCGCGGTCGTGCACCACCTCCGCGGGGGCGCGCTCGACGGACTAGCCGTGGTCGTCGGCGGCCGCTCATCCGGCGCGCGCGTCGCCTGCCGGACGGCGCGAGACGCCGGAGCGGCCGCGGCCCTCTGCCTGGCGTTTCCGCTCCACCCGCCCGGTCGCGGCGACGACCCCTCGAAGAGCCGGCTCCCCGAGCTGGAAGCGGTCGAGGTGCCCACGCTCGTCGTACAGGGTCAGAACGATCCGTTCGGGATGCCGCCGGAGGGCCCGAGCCGGACGGTCGTCCGCGTGCCCGGGAACCACTCGCTCCGTAGCAGTGATGCCGTGGCCGCCGCTGTCGGCGATTGGCTTTCCGCGCTCAGGCTGCCGCGGCGAGCGGAACGCTCTCGACGAGCTCCGACGCGAGCGCCAGCGCGTCGGCCCAAGAGCCGCACCGCGCCCTGACCGTCGCGGCGCACGGGTCGGCCGGACTGCGCAGCTGCTCGTAGCGCTGGACGGTCGGCGGCTGGCCAAGTCCGGACCAGACGCCGGCGATCGCGCGTGCGCACTCCTCGGCCGCGGTGCGGCCGTAGCCCTTACGGGGGGATGGTCGCGTCGGAAGTCCGGCGCGGCGACGCGCCTCGTTCCAGGTCCCGAAGCGGTGGATCAGCGTCGCGAGCGATGGCAGCTGGTGCGCGCCGGCGTTGGTCGAGTACGCGGTGGCGGTCCGCAGCGCGAGGGTGTCGGCCCGGCGCAGCTCTTCGAGCAGCTCGCGATCGGAGTAGCGCTTCGGGGCGCCCCCGCGGAGCCGCTGCGCCCGCTCCAGCGAGTGCGGCTGGGCGCGGAAGCACGCGATGCACAGCCGAGGCGCGCTCGCCCGCCCGCCCGAGCCGTCCGTCTGCGCCCCGCACTCTTGGCAGCGCCCTCGGTAGCTGTCCTTGCGCGCCCGCAGGCGTTCGCCGCCCGGGTCATTGAGCCAGCTGTCGACTGTCGAGATCGCAACGCCGAACTCCGCGGCGATCTCGCGCAGGCGGAGCCCACGCGCGCGCAGCTCCCGTGCTAGCGCCTCGCGGGCGCTCCTAGAAGGCGGCAACACCATCCTGGGATGAGGATGATTGCGTTACCCGCGGACGGAAAGCCTGCGAAGCGGTCCACGATTACGAATAAGGTACGGCCGCCTGAGGTCCTGCTCTGGAGTTCGAACAGGCATACGACGACAACATCGCCCGCGTGTACGGATTCTTCGCGTACCGGCTCAATAGCCGTGCCGACGCGGAGGATCTGACCCAGCAGACGTTCGAGCGGGCGCTGCGGGCGTGGGACGGTTCGACCCGCGTCGGGCTCCGGCGGGCACGTGGCTGCTCGCGATCGCGCGCAACCTGCTGATCGACCATTACCGCGCTCGAGGGACCGGCGCGGCGAGGTCTCGCTCGAGGAGGTGGATCCGAGCGCGTTCCCAATGATCACGGGTCGCCGTCCGGAGTGGGCGTCGAGGCCGAGCTCGCGGCGCACTGTCGCACTCGGCGAACGCGATCGCGAGATCGTCGCGCTCCGTTTCGGCGCCGATCTGAGCGGCCCGAGATCGTCGAGCTGACCGGCTTGTCGCTCGCGAATGTCCAGCAGATCATCTCGAGGTCGTTGCGCCGTCTGCGTCAGCGCTTGAAGCGAAGGAGGTTGAAGACGCGAGCCGCCACGCGCAGTATGTCAGCCCTGGCCTTCGCCGTCCGTACCCGATACCGATGAGTTTGCAGCCACGCCCGTTCCCCGTTCGCGTGCCATCGCCGCAGGCCTGCACTTTGTCGCCGGGGGCTGGGCGCGTGGCCGCTTGGGTTCGGGCCGGTCCTGTACCTCGCCCTTCGGGGAGGGGGCTACGACACGATCGTCTATAGCGAGACGGGCCTCGCCGCGTGGTGGATCGTGCTCGTCGGAGCGCTCGCGGGCGTGTTGCCCCTGTCGCGTTTCGGACGGCTCGCGTGGTGTGCGTCGGGCTGCTCGCGGCGTTTGTGTTCTGGACGGGGCTGGCGTCAGGGTGGTCCGCGAGCTCGGAACAGACGATCCCAGCTCGGCCGCGACGCGACGTACCTCGGCTACTTCGTGCTCGGGCTCTGCGTCGTGCGCCGCGAGACGATCCGAACGCCGGTGACGGGGATGGCGGCCGCGTTCGGATTCGTGAGCCTCCTGGCGGTGCTCTCGCGGCTTTATCCCGGGGCGTTCCCCACCGACTCGGTCGTCCAGTTCTTCGGCGGCGGCTCGCACTCGCGGCTCGACTACCCGCTCAACTACGCCGACGGCACCGGCAACTTCCTCGCGATCGGGCTGCCGCTGCTGCTCGCCGTCGCCACCCGCGCGCGGCGCATCCCCGCGCAGGCGCTGGGCCGCCGCGGCGATCCCGATCGCCGTGCTCGGCGTCGTGATGACCGCCTCGCGCGGCGGAATCTTGACCACGATCGTCGGCGTGGTCGTCTTCTACGCGCTGGTGCCGGACCGGCTGCCGAAAGTCGCGACCGGAGTAGTGATCGCCGCCGGCTCGACGATCCTCGTCGAGGGGCTGCTCCACCGCGTCCGGCCTGCGCGAGGGCCTGTCGACCTCCACCGCGGTCAGCCAGCGCCACCAGGAAATGCTGCTCGTCGTGGTGGTCTCGATCGGTGTCGCGCTCGCCCAGATCGCAATCGGGCTCGCGGCGCGGTACGCGATCCGCCCCCCGGAGTTGCGGATCGGGCGGCGCCAGGCAGGAGCCGCGACGCTCGCCGTGCTCTTGGTGGGAGTGATCATCGCGGTCGCCGCCGGGGTCCCGGGCCAGCTCAAAAACGACTGGAACACGTTCAAGAGCACCGATACCACGGGCGTCGTCCAGGGCAACACGCTCTCGCGGCTCGGCACGTTCAACGGCAGCAACCGCTACCAGTACTGGCAGACCGCGGTCCACGCGTTCAAGTCGAAGCCGGTGATCGGGATCGGCCCCGGGGCCTTCCAGTTCTACTGGGCCCAGCACGCACCGCTCTACCAGTACATCCGCAACGCCCATTCGTTGTACGTGGAGACGCTCGCCGAGACCGGACTGATCGGCTTCGTGCTGCTCGCTGGGTTCTTGCTCGCATTGCTCGGCGCGGGCGTTGCCCGAGCGCTGCGTGCGCCGCCGCTCGCCCGCGTGTCGCTCGCGGCCGCGACGGCGACGCTGTTCGCCTTCTGCGCATCCGCCGCGTACGACTGGATGTGGCAGATCCCGGCCGCGCCCGTGGCGGCGCTGCTGCTTGGGACCGGAATCGTGATGTACGGCTCGCGCGAACGCCAACCCGGCGTGCGCGGATACTGGGTGCCACGCGGGTTGATGATCGGCGTCGGCATCGCAGCGTTGATCTCGATCGCGATTCCGTTTGCGATGACATCGTCGATCCGCTCGAGCCAGTCGGCCGCGGGCTCGGGCAACCTGAAGGCCGCGCTCGATGACGCGCTGACGGCACAGCAACTCGAGCCGTACGCCGCCAGCCCGCGGCTGCAGCGGGCGCTCGTGCTCGAGCAGGCGCACGACTATGGGCTCGCGCGTGTGGCGGCAGCCCAGGCGGCAGCGCGGGAACCGACCAACTGGCAAATCTGGCTCGTGCGGTCCCGGATCGATGCCGAGGCTGGCCACCCGCGCGCCGCGATCCGCGACTTTCGACGCGCTCATGCGTTGGATCCCCTGTCACCCGCAACCGCAGAATGACCACACACGAGCCTGACAACCACGATCTGGAGGACGCGCTCGAGGCGGGGCGACCGGCGCCGTCGCGGCAGTTCGGCGACCGCCTGCGCGAGCACCTGCTCTCGATCGAGGCCAGCGAGCGCCGGCCGGCGCAGCTGTGGCTGCTGGTCGGTGCGTACGCCTGCGCGGGGCTGCTGCTCCTGGTGGTTGCGGCCGTCGCCGCCGGCGGTGGCGGCCTGTGAGGCGTCTCCTCGCGGCCATGGCGGTGGGCGCCGCCCTGGCCGCGGTTCCGAGCACCGCCGCCGCCACCCCCTCGAGCTTCATGACGGGGTTTACGGACGCGGTCTACGCCGGGCCCGACGCAAACACGTGGTTCACGCGGACCACGGCGGCCGGCGCGCGGCTGGTTCTCTTCAGCGCCGACTGGGCTTCGATCGCACCACAGAGACCCGCATCGGATCCTTCGAACCCCGCCAACCCCGCGTACAACTGGGGCGTTCTCGACGCAGCGGTGCGTGGTGCGGTGGCGCACGGCCTAATCCCCGCGCTCACCGTCGCCGGCGGGGGTGCTCCGCCGTGGGCTGACGGGCCCGGGAAGCCCGCCGGCGTCCGCGCCGGTACGTGGCGTCCGAGCGCGACCGCGTTTGCGGCCTTTGCCAAGGCCGTCGCGCGTCGCTACTCGGGGAACTTCGCCGGACTCCCCCACGTTCGCTACTACGAGGCGTGGAGCGAGGAGAATCTGAGCAATCGGCTGACGCCACAGTGGTCACGGGTGCACGGCCACTGGGTCGCGGAGAGCGCGATCATCTACCGCGGGCTGCTGAACGCTTTCTATGGGGCCGTCAAGTCCGTGAACCGGTCGGACATGGTGATCACCGGCGGTCTGGCGCCCTTTGGTGATCTCCCCGGTGGCCCACGAGTCGGACCCGCGCTCTTCGTCCGCACGCTGCTGTGCCTCGGCGGCTCCAACTCCAGGCTCACGTTGCAGGGCTGCCGGAATCCCGCCCACTTCGACATCCTCGCCCACCATCCGTATTCGATCGGCGGCCCGCACTGGCACGCGCTCAATCCCGACGACGTCGCGCTGGCGGACATGCGGAAGCTCGTCAACGCCGTCAACCTCGCCACGCGCACCGGCCGTGCGCTCCCGAGAGGGCACAAGCGCATCTGGGTGACCGAGTTCTCCTGGGACTCCAACCCGCCGGACCCGCAGGGGGTGCCGATGGCGAAATGGGAGCACTGGGTCGAGGAGTCGTTCTACGTTCTGTGGAACCAGGGCGTAAGCGCGATCACCTGGTTCTTGATCGCTGACGAGCCGTGCGTGCCGACCTGCGCTCTCAGCTACCAGTCCGGGATCTTCTACGACAACGGTCAGCCGAAACCGGGGTTCGAGGCCTTCCGGTTCCCGTTCGTGGTCGAATCGGCCGGACGCGGCCGCCAGAGGATCTGGGGGATCACGCCGCGCTCGGGAACCGTGTCCGTCCAGGAGCTCCGAGCCGGGCAGTGGCGATCCGTGGCGACGTTCCGCAAGGGCGCCCACGCGATATTCACGCAGACCATCGCCCTATCCGGACATCCGGCGATGCGGGCCGTCGTCGGCGGCGAGACGAGCATTACCTGGTGAGCGGATGTCAGCCCTGAGTGCTCCCACACGTATCAACTTCCTGCCGGGCGCATCGCGCTCGGGAACCAACCGATTCGCGAGGAGGTCAGTTGCTCAAAAAGAAGATGTTCCTGATCGCGCCCTTGGCCCCGCTGGCAGCTGTCGCGGCGATCGCGTCCGCGCCGACGGCGGCGATGGGCGACACGGTCTGCACGACGCCAACGCCGAGCAACCCGACGCCGATCTGCCAGCAGGTGTGCATAGTGCCGCAGGTGATCGGCCAGAAGCTCAGCAACGCGCGGGTGAGCATCCAAGGCCACGACTGCAGGGTCGGCAAGATCACCCTGAAGGGCAAGCGGCACAAGAAGGGCTTCCGCCGTACGTTCCGCATCGTTGTCAACCAGAACCCAAAGGCGCACGGCATCTTCGCCGCCGGGACTGCGGTCAACCTGACCGTGAGGTGGCGCTTCAAAAAAGTCCACCACCACCACTAGAAGTAGAGGTACTCGCTAAGTCGTGAAGTACTTGTCAGTCTTGATCGCGTGTTGTGCGGCGCTGGCCTTGCCGGCCAGCGCCGCCGCGATCAAGTGCGCCCCGCCCGGCGTCTCGGGTGTCAGTCAGTACTTCGAGACGGTGCCGGGCAGCAGCTGCAACCACCCCTCCTCGGGGCCTGGCAGCGGTACCGGGGGCGGCGGATCGCTCCCCTCGGGCACCAGCAAGCAGCTAACGAAGTCGGGCGCGGTAGGTCAGGCAGTGAAGCGGCTCGTGGCCTCGTCGGGTTCCGGCGGCTCGAGCTCGGCCGGGTCGGGCTCCGGCGCGGGAGCAGGTAATCGAGCCGGCAACGGCACCGCCTCCCCGGGCGTCGGGCCCTCGATCAACGGCTCCGGTCGTGGCCCGCTATCGGCCCTCCTCCACCCCATCCTGAGCGGTTCGAGCTCCGGCGGCCTGGGGGTGCTGTTGCCGGTGTTCCTGATCGCGGCGCTGGTCCTGATCTTGGGTGCGGCCGTCTTGCGGCGGCGGCTCGGGTCCTCCTCGGACCCCCAGACCTAGGCTGTCACCGCAGGCGCCGACGCTCCCCGCGAGTTCGCCTGAGCTTGTGACGCGGCGCCGGCGCCGGCGCGCGGGTCTGCCGCTCCGCCCGCTCCCGGGCCCGCCGCTCCCGGTCGCGCTCGCGATCCTCGCTGAGCCCGATCTCGAGGAACACCAACCCGCAGAGACCAATCAGCCCGAGACCGTCGAGGACGAACGCCAGCACTTCCCCGGTCACGCCGCTGATGGCGGCGCCGCACACTGAGCCGGCGACGATCAGTACGCCGGCAGATCCATAGGCGATGATCCGCGACCGACGGCTCATGCTCGGCCACGAATCGTAGGGCGTCGCTACATGTTCGCGGCGCCGGCCTTGACCGCTTCGCGGATCCGCGGATACGTGCCGCAGCGGCACACGTCGCGGAGCGTGTCGAGATCGGCGTCGGTGACCTGGCGGCCCTGGGCCTGGGCCTCCTTGACGAGCGCGACCGCGCTCATGATCTGCCCGGGCTGGCAGTAACCGCACTGCGCGACGTCGAAGTCGAGCCAGGCCTGCTGCATCGGGTGAAGCGATTTGCCCACGGTGGCCGGCAGGCCCTCGATCGTGGTGATCTGATCGGTCGGCTTGATGTCCGCGACCCGTACCGCGCAGGGATTGAATGCTTTGCCGTTGATGTGGCTGGTGCACGCCTTGCAGACCTCGAGACCACACCCGTACTTGGGCCCGTTGACCGCGAGCAGGTCGCGCAGCACCCACAGCAGGCGGAGGTCGTCCGCGCAGTTGACGCTCACCTGCTTGCCATTGAGGATGAACGAATGGGTCGGCATCTGAGCGCTCCTAGAAGGTGTTGTTGAGGCCGTCGGTCGGGGACTGGGGAATCGGCGGCACTGTCGGCAACGGCGTAAACCCGAGCGGCTGGTTGTGGTTAATCGGGAAGCTCGTCGGCATCGTCCCGGTCGCGCGCGCGTAGGCGTTCGCGACGGCAGCCATCGTGGCAGCCACGCCGAACTCGCCCGCACCGCCCGGCTCGCTCTGAGTCGGAGGCATGATGATCACCTGCACGTCCGGCGGCACGTTCCACTGCCGTGTGTAATAGGCGTTGTCCCAGCTGCCTTCGAGGAAGACGCCGTTCTGAAGGTGCAGGCTGTAGGTCAGCGCATTCGCGATCCCGTCCATGATCCCGCCGATCATCTGGGCCTCCAGACCGAGCGGGTTGATCGGGAGGCCGACGTCGACGACGAAAGTGACCTTCGTCACCCGCGGGCCCGTGAAGGCGTCCCTGACCACGCGATTTACCGTCGCGGGCGTGCAGTCAATCTCGACCACGCAAGCAGTGAAGCCCTTGTACTCGTGGTGGATCGCGATTCCCTGCGCGGTCAGGGGAGCCATAGCCTTGCCCCAGCCGGCCGCGCTCGCGGCCTTGTCCAGAACAGCCACCATGCGTGGGTCGCGAGCGAACGAACGCCTGAGCTGATACGGGTCCTGGCCGAGCGACTTGGCCAGGCGGTCGACCATCAGTTCCCTGGCTGTGACCGCATCGGGGTTGTAGACGTTGCGAACGCTCGAGGTGTTGAACGTGCTGTACGAGTAGATCTCGCTCAGCAGCTGCGTCGCGACGCCGAAGTTGTAGGGGCAGTTGGCGGTCAGCGTCCAGTAGCCCTCGGAGAGCACGATGTTTCCCCCGTCGCTGCCGAACGTCGCCGACAGGAGCTCACCGAGGCCGTGCCTGAAGTCGGTCGTCACGCTCGCGTGTCGCTGGTCGAACGCGAGGACGTTGTTGCCCAGATACGTGAGCCGAACGCGCGAGGTGCACATCGGGTGCACACGTCCCTGGCGGAAGTTGTCAGTCCGATGCCACATCAGCTTCACCGGCTTGCTAACCGCTTTCGAGATCGCCGCCGCTTCGAACGCGGCATCCGCGAACAGGTGCCGCCCGAACGAACCGCCACCCTGGGTGACGTGAACCTTCACGGATGAGATGGGCAACCCCAAGATCTGGGTGGCGAGCGTCTCCTGAGCGAACACCGGGCTCTTGAGCGTCGACCAGATCTCGGCGCTCCCCGGCTTGACGTCCGCGATCGCGCAGTTGGTCTCGAGCGGATCGCCCGGGCGGAAGTAGAACGTGAAGCGCTGATCGAGGGTGTGCGCGAGCGGCAGCGCGGGGAGCATCGGGAGCTCGGCGCCCACCAAATCGTTCAGCACGGTCGCGTCGGATTTGCCGTCCGCTGTGCCAGGCCCCCACTGGACCTGGAGCGCCCTGACCGCGTCAATGCACTGGCCGAAGGTCTGGGCCCGGACCGCGACGCCGCCGGGGACGAACTGGGTGTGAGGGATGATCACGACGTCCGTGACACCGTCCATGGCCTTGACCTGGGCCTCATTCAGGACAGCGAGCGCGTTTCCGTTGATCGTCGGCGGACGGCAGACCATCGTCGGCAAGGCGTTCGGGACGTCGAGGTCCATCGCGAACCGCTTGCGTCCGGTGACCGCGTCCAGGGCATCAATCCGCTTCTGCGGCGTGCCGACGATCGTCGCCTGTGAAAGCGGCTTCAGATGCGCGACGACGGCCCGTGTCCTCGAGACCGCAGCCTCGCGGGCCAGCGACCCGTACGTGAGCTTGCGGCCGTCGGGCCCGTGGACCACTCCTTCGTGCAGCTTGAGATGAGGCAGCGGCGTAGCCAGCTGTTTGGCGGCCGTCTTGGCGAGCTGCCCTTTGGCGACCGCGGCGGCTACCCGGACCTGGTCGTAGAGGGCGTGGACGGTGTTCGAGCCTCCGGTGAGCTGGTTCCAGACCAGCTCAGGTCTCGCATCGGACAGCGTGATCTTGACCTGATCGAGGGCGACCCCGACCTCGTCAGCGATGATCATCGCGATCGCCGTCGTGATGCCCTGCCCGACCTCGGTGCGGGGCAGCGCGAAAGACACGGTCCCGTCCGAATTGACCGTCACCGTGATGAACGCAGCCGTCAAGCTCGCAGCGTCTGTGAGTAGATCGCTGAGGTCGAAGAAGTCGACCGGCTGGATCGTGGGTATGGCTGCGTCCGCTGGCTGCGCCGCCCGTAGGTCAGCCGCCGCGACCAGCGTTGGCGCGGCAATCAGATAACCGATGAAGCGCCGGCGTGAGATGCCGCGAGATTCATCGGCCGAATGCGCAGGGGGCGACACGACATCGGCCATGTATTCCTCCGTGTGGGGCCTGGACCGGCCAAGTGTACGGCAGCGTTTTTGCGAGAGAGCTGTTTGCGCGCACCATGTTCGGCGCGCTCGGGGTGTGGTTAGCTCACACTCCTGCTCGTCGCGCCGCCGCGAGCAGCCTGGCGGCGGCGAGCAACTCTTGGACGTCGGCGAACCGCCGCATATCGAGACCGGTCCGCTCGGCGATGCGCTCGAGACGCTGGTAGGCGGTGTTGACGTGAATGAACAGCCGCTCCGCCGCGACGCGCGCGTTCAAGTCCGCGTCGGCGTACTCCAATAGCGTCTTTGTGAGCGTCCCGTTCCGCGCCGCGTCCTCGTCAAGAAACTGCCTGATCCGGGGATCGACGAGCCGCAGCGCGGTCTCGTCGGGCCGCATCGTCAGGAAGTCGGAGACGCGGACGCTCGAGAGCGACAGCACGCCGCCCTCGGGTGGTAGGCGCTCGATCGCCGCCAGAGCGTCGCGGTATGCGACGCCGATCGCACCCGGTCCGCCGGACGCGATGCTGGCGCCGATCGCGAGTGGCGTCCCCTCCCTGAGCAGCGAGGCGCGGGCGCGCTCGAGCGGCTCTTTGAGCTCGCGCGGATCGCGGTCGCCGAGCGCGCAGACGACCACCGCCTCGTCATGGCGAGCGACCATCAGCGGCGGGAGCAACCCGCCGAGCTCCTTTGCGATCCGGGAGGCCGCGAGGCGCAGTGCGAGCTCATCGCTCGGCTCGGCGACTGGCGTTCCCACGACCACGATGCACGTTGCACCGGGCGCGACGCCGGCTGCCCGGGCGACTGCCTGACGCGGTCCCGGGGACGGCTCCCTCCCGGCCAGCAGATCCTCGAGCAGGTCGCGGCGGACGCGATCTCCCTCGGCGACGAGCAATTGCTGAGCCTCCAGGTATGCCTCGGCGGCCTGGGTCGACGCGTGGTCGATGTAGCTCATCAGCTGGGCGACCGTGTCCAGCGCGACCCGCGCGCCCTCCTCGTCCTCATCGGCGAGCTCGCGGATGTTCTCCCACACGACGAGGTGGCCGATCCGGAATGCGTGCATGAAGTCGGCCAGGCGAACGCCGCGACGCGCCCGCAGCAGTGCGTGGGGCCGGATGAACTCGAGCTGCTCGGCGGTCGGCAGCTCGCCGCTCGCCAGCACCGAGCTCAGCATCAGGTGGTGCTCCCGAGTGTGGTCGAGGATGTCGCTGACCAGCTTCGGGTCCTCGATCGCCGCGTAGCCGGGGATCTCGCGCCGGTAGCGCCGCATGCTCTCCTCGGCCATCAGGGTGCTGCGCGACTGAAGCAGCTCGGCCACCCGCTCGCTCGCGGGCAGCGTCGTGTGGCTCATCGCCGGCAATCTTACGCTCACGACCCGGGCGTGAACGCGGATTTCGGCTCCTAGTGCGGCAGCAGGTGGAACTGAATGACGTTCGCGAAGAAATACCCGACCGCCACCGCGAAGATGACGAGGAGGGCGATCATCCAGGCGGCGTCGGTCGGGCCAGTGGGCTTGGAGCTCTGCGCCTGATCGGTGGAGAGGGTTTCTTGATCTGTGACGCCGGTCACCATCGGAGGAGGCACAGTAACTCGGCGGGCCATCTCGCTCCACGGCTCGGGACCCCACTCTTCGCGCGCTCAGGGTGTGGTCTCCTCACAGTCGGGGTAGGATCGCTCTCAAGTGCGCTCGCTCCGGACAGCAGCACTCATCGCGCTCCTCGGTGCGCTCGCGATCGCGGTGCCGGCCGAGGCGTCGAGTCGCCTCCGCCTCAAGATCGCCTACTGGGCACTCGAGATGACCCCGGTCACGAGCACGCTCACGCTCCACGCCGCGACCGGGACGCTCAGCTACTGCCAGAGCACCGGCAACGACGGTGTGAGCGTCTCGTTCGGATGGCGTCACGTGCCGAAGAACACGACCCTGAGATGGCGCGTCATCGGCCCCAACCGCCAGGTGATCAGACACGGTCGCGTCGTCGGGAAGGGAGCCACCCAGGCCCAGCTGAATCACGGCGCCCGGATCATCGGCTTCCCGGGCGGCGAGACCGCGGCCCCACCCGGCGCCTACAAGCTGATTGTGTTCACGAAGCACAAGAAGGCGACCGGCACGCTGACGGTCGTCGCCAACTCCTGCTGAGCCTCCTACCACGCTGCTCCGGCTCATGTGCTTCGGCCGCTACGGGCGCTGGGGCCGGACGTTCAGGGCGTGAGCACGACCTTGCCCACGTTCCGCCTCTCAGAGATGAAGCGGTGCGCGTCGCATGCGCGCTCGAAGCTGAACGCCTCGGCCACCACCGGCTGGATCGTGCCATCCGCGAGGAGTCCGTCAGCGGTTGAACCCAGCGCTTGGCTCCGTGTTCGTCCCACAGCGTCAGCGCGTTCAGGCCGATGACCGACTTCGACGACGACATCTGCTTGACGATGCTGAACCACGGCATCTGGACGGCTGCCTTCGCCGCCGTGATCAGGTTGCGCTCCGTTCCCGACACGAGGCTCGACGCCCCGAAGCAGACGAGGCGCCCGCCCGGGCGCAAGAGCTTGTAGCTCCGGCCGAAGCTCGCGCCGCCGATCGCGTCCATGACGAGATCGAGCTGTGGCACGTCCCGCTCCCAGCCCTTGCGCGTGTAGTCGACTGGATGGTCGACGCCGAAGCCGCCAATCGCGTCGTGTTTGCCGGGCGAGGCGGTGCCCCACACCTCGGCCCCGACGCGCTTGGCGATCTGCGTCGCCGAGATCCCCACGCCGCCACCCGCTGAGTGGATCAGGACTCTCTCGCCGGGCTGCACGTTCCCGGCCCGGACGATCCCTTCCCAGGCGGTGGCGTAATTGACGGGGATCGCCGCTCCCTGCTCAAAGCTCAGCTGCTCGGGGAGCGGAACCGTGGCGTTGGCCGCGACGACCGCCCGGTCGGAGTAGCCGCCGAACCGGATCGGCGAGGCGACGCGGTCGCCGACCTTGAACTGCCCATCTACGCCGTCGCCGACCGCGGCGACTGTCCCAGCGACCTCGTAGCCCACGACGCACTGCGGCTTAGGCGCATCTGGGTAGAGCCCGACCCGGGCCATCAGGTCGGCGAAGTTGATGCCGGCGGCTCGGACATCGATCAGCAGCTCGCCGGAGCCGGGCGTCGGGTCCGGGCGCTCCTGGACCTGGAGCACCTCGGGAGGGCCGTGGCGGGTGATCACAACCGAGCGCATGGTCCTTGGAACCTAACGGTTTTACAGAGTTGGGGCGCTTTGGGGTCTTGTTCCGTCACACCTTTTTCGGAACCCTGGGTGGGGATGTCCCCTCGTCAATCCCCTCGTCAATCCCGTCGTCAATCCGAACAATGTCCCTCCTTCGCCACGCCCCGGGACAAACGGGCCAGAGTTCGCGTGGCGGCGGTGGCCGAAGCGTTTTGGGGCAGAGTTCATCTGAGTCAGTTACTCGACCTCGGAGTCAGTCGGTCAACTGTGAGCCGTTGGTGCCTCGACGGCTATCTCTACGAGGTTCATCCCCGGGTCTACGCCGTGGGCCACCGTTCGCGGTCGCTCGAAGGCGATCTCGCCGCCGCCGTCCTCTACGCCGGTCCTGGCGCGATGCTCAGCCACGCGACCGCGGCGTGGTGGTTGGGTCTGACCCAGTACCGCCCGAATCTGATCCACGTCAGCACTCCATGGAAGCGAGCCGCGCGTCCCGGGCCTCGCGATCCACGGCCGCCGCACGCTCGAACGCATCCCTCACAAGGGCATTCCAGTCACGACCCTCCCTCAGGCGCTACTCGACTACGCCTCGACCCACCCGTTGGACGACGTCCGTTACGTGCTCGCCGAGGCGGAATACCACTGGCGGCCCGACCTCGACGAGGTGCGACGAAGCGCCGGCCGCGGCAAGCCCGGGAGCACCGTGCTCCACCAGGCGATCGACACCCACTGGCCCGAGCTCGCGCGGACGCGAAGCCGCACCGAGCGCGCGTTCCTATTCCTGTGTGAGCGGGGAGGCCTACCGCGGCCGCAAGTGAACCTCCACCTGCACGGCATCCGGGTCGACGTCTATTGGCCCGAGTACCGCCTCGCGGTCGAGCTCGACGGCGGCCGCGGCCACAGCACCGAGCGCCAGGTGAACCGTGACCATAGCCGCGATCTCAAGCTACGCAGCAAGGGCGAGACGGTCCGCCGCTACTCCGAACCGCAGGTCCTGCATCACGGTGAGGCGGTTCTGGCGGACGTTCTCGCCGCGATCGCTCAGAGGCGCGCGGCCTGAGGCAAAAACAAATGGCCCCCCACTCCCGACTACCGGAAGTGGAGGGCCAAAGTTCACAGCTGTTTTGGCGGCCGATTACTCCTTCGGGGCCGACCCGTCGCCGTCGGAGCCGTCGGCGGCCCCAACGTCGTCGAAGTCGCCGAGCTCCTCGATGAACCCGGCCCCGGACCCGCCGCGGCCGATGTCCTCGAGGTCGCTCAGGTCGGGCTCGACGCCGGCGAATCCGCCGAGGGACTCGCCGTCTCCGAGGCCCAGCTCGGCCGCGAGGTCATCGTGGTCGAGCAGGCCGGCCTCGTCGATCCCGCGGGGGAGTGGCTCGGCCGGCTCGATCTCGATCCGGCGATAGCGCTTCAGCCCGGTAGCAGCCGGGATCAGCTTGCCGATGATCACGTTCTCCTTGAGCCCGTTGAGCCGGTCGATCTTGCCCTCCAGCGCGGCGTCGGTCAGGACCTTCGTCGTCTCCTGGAAGGAAGCGGCGCTCAAGAACGAGTCGGTGTTGAGCGAGGCCTTCGTGATCCCGAGGATGATCTCCTCGGCCTGAGCCGGCTCACCCTTGTCGTCGATCACGGCCTGATTCACGCGCGCGTAATCGAAGCGGTCGACGAACTGGCCGGGGAGCAGGGTCGTGTCGCCCTTCTGGTCGACCCGAACCTTCTTCATCATCTGGCGCACGATCAGCTCGATGTGCTTGTCGTTGATGTCGACGCCCTGGGACTTGTAGACCTCCTGAACCTCGCGCACGAGGTACAGCTCGGTCTCGGTCCGGCCGCGGATCGCCAGCAGCTCGGCCGGGAACAACGAGCCCTCGTTGAGCTGCGTCCCGGGCTCGATCTTCTGGCCCTGGTTGACGAACAGGAGCGTCCGGCGCGGGAACGTGTGCCTGTGCTCCTCGCCGCCGTCGTCGGTGACCACGACCGTGACCGCCTTGTCGGAGTCCTCGATCGTCACCTTGCCGCCGACCTCGGCGATCTTCGCCAGGCCCTTCGGCTTGCGGGCCTCGAACAGCTCGACCACACGCGGCAGACCGTGCGTGATGTCCGCGCCGGCGACGCCGCCGGTGTGGAACGTCCGCATCGTCAGCTGGGTGCCGGGCTCGCCGATCGACTGGGCGGCGATGATCCCGACCGCGTCGCCGATCTGCGCGACCGCGCCGGTAGCCAGCGAGCGGCCGTAGCACGCCTGGCAGACACCGGTCTGAGCCTCGCACTTGAGCACCGAGCGGACGGGGACGTAGACCACGTTCCCCTTCTCGGTGTCGTCATGCCACGCCTCGGCGATGTCGGCCAGCTCGGCCCGGTCGATCTCCTGGCCCTTCTCGACCATCACGCGGCTCCGCTTGGTAACGATGTCCTGGGCGGCGATGCGGCCGATCAGCTGGTCGTTCGGCTCGCTCGTCGGGCGCATCTTCCGCGTCTCGGGATCGACCTCGAGCTTCGTGACGGGCATGTCGATGAACTGCTCGGTGCCGCAATCCTCCTGGCGGATGATCACGTCCTGTGAGACGTCGACCAGACGCCGCGTCAGGTAGCCCGAGTCGGCCGTTCGGAGGGCGGTGTCCGCGAGACCCTTGCGGGCGCCGTGGGTCGAGATGAAGTACTCGAGCACGGTCAGGCCCTCCTGGAAGGAGGCCTTGATCGGACGCTCGATGATCTCGCCCTTCGGGTTGGCCATCAGGCCGCGCATTCCGGCCAGCTGGCGGATCTGCGAGAACGAGCCGCGGGCGCCGGAGTTCGCCATCATGTAGATGGGGTTGAGCTCGTCGAGATGGTCATACAGGGCTTCGCCGACCTCGTTGGTGGCGCGATCCCAGAGGTTGGTGACCGCCTCGTGGCGCTCCTCCGGGTTGATCTCGCCGTTCTCGTACTGGGACTCGATGACCGCGAGCTGATCCTCGTAGCGAGCGAGGATCTCGCCCTTGTTGGGCGGGGTCTGGACATCGTTCTTGGAGATCGTCACGCCCGCCTGAGTGGCGTAGTGGAAACCGATGTCCTTGAACGCGTCGAGCACCTGGCTGATCGTCGGGGCGCCGTACGCCTGCACGAGCGCGTCGACGAGCCTGGTCGTGTCCCGCTTCTTCATCGAGTGGTTGATGAACTCGAACGAAGCGGGATCGAACCCGTCGCCGAGCGCTTCCTGCAGCGCACGCTCGATCTTCTCGTTCCACAGGATCCGCCCGACGGTGGTCAGCACGTGGCCGTAGTCCCGTCCGAGCGGCCGGTACTCGGCCAGGTCGTGGAGCTTGACCACGCCGTGCTCGTAGGACCACTCCGCCTCCTGGGCGGTGCGGAACACGTGCGGGGCCGGGTCGTGGGTCGCCGGGTCGATCTCCGCGAGCTCGGCCGCTCGGGACCGTAGGTCAGGTAGTAGGCGCCGAGCACCATGTCCTGCGTCGGGGTCGCGAGCGGCGCACCGTGCGCCGGGGAGAGGATGTTGTTCGAGGACAGCATCAGGATCCGGGCCTCGGCCTGCGCCTCTGCCGAGAGCGGCAGGTGCACGGCCATCTGGTCGCCGTCGAAGTCAGCGTTGAACGCGTGGCAGACGAGCGGGTGGACCTGGATCGCCTTGCCCTCGACGAGCACCGGCTCGAACGCCTGGATCCCCAGGCGGTGGAGCGTCGGCGCGCGGTTCAGGAGCACGGGATGCTCGTGGATGACCTCCTCGAGCACGTCCCAGACCTCGGGAATCATCGAGTCGACCATCTTCTTGGCCGCCTTGATGTTCTGTGCCGACTTGCGCTCGACGAGCCGAGCCATGATGAACGGCTTGAACAGCTCGAGCGCCATCAGCTTCGGCAGGCCCGCCTGGTGGAGCCTCAGCGACGGCCCCGCGACGATCACCGACCGCCCCGAGTAGTCGACGCGCTTACCGAGCAGGTTCTGGCGGAAGCGACCCTGCTTGCCCTTGAGCATGTCGCTCAAAGACTTCAGCGGGCGGTTACCGGGCCCGGTCACGGGCCGGCCGCGGCGGCCGTTGTCGAACAGCGCGTCGACGGCCTCCTGCAGCATCCGCTTCTCGTTGTTGACGATGATCTCGGGGGCGCCGAGGTCGAGCAGCCGCTTCAACCGGTTGTTGCGGTTGATCACGCGGCGGTAGAGATCGTTGAGGTCCGATGTGGCGAACCGGCCACCGTCGAGCTGGACCATCGGGCGCAGCTCCGGGGGAATCACCGGCACGGCCTCCAGCACCATCATCTCCGGCTTGTTGCCCGAGTTGATGAACGCCGAGACGACCTTCAGCCGCTTGACCGCACGCGCCTGCTTCTGGCCCTTGGCGGTCTTGACCTGATCCTGGAGATCCGCTGCCTCTTCGTCGAGGTCGACCTGCCGGAGCAGCTCGCGCACCGACTCGGCGCCCATGCCGCCCTGGAAGTACTCGCCGAAGCCGTACGGCGAGCCGAAGCGGTCCTTGAGCTCGCGGAACGTCGTCTCGTCGTTGACGATGTCCTTCGGCTTCATCGTCTTGAACAGCTCCCACACCTGGCGCATCCGCTCGGCGGCGTCCTCGATGTAGGCCTCGGTGTCGTCGATGTCGGCCTGGAAGGACTTGCGCAGCTCCTTGAGCAGCTTCTCGCGCTCGTCGTCGGAGATCTTCGCGACGTTGACCTCGAGCGTCTCGGTCCAGAGGTGGTCCTCGTCTGAGAAGTCGCGGCCGGCCTTGCCGGTCTCGAGGTACTGCTCGCGGCGGGCGAGCGACTCCTTGAGCTCGAGGATCCGCTCCTCCTTTTCGGCCGCATAGGCGTCGAGCACGTTGTTGACTTCCTTCTCGAGCGAGTCGAGGTCCTTCTCGCGCGCCTCGTCGTCGACGGAGGTGACCATCGAGGCGGCGAAGTACAGGACCTTCTCGAGCTCCTTGGGAGCCATGTCGAGCAGGTAACCGATCCGGCTCGGCACGCCCTTGAAGAACCAGATGTGGCTCACGGGCGCGGCCAGGTCGATGTGGCCCATGCGCTCGCGGCGGACCTTGGAACGGGTGACCTCGACGCCGCAGCGCTCACAGACGATGCCCTTGTACCGGACTCGCTTGTACTTGCCGCAGTAGCACTCCCAGTCCTTGGTCGGACCGAAGATGCGCTCGCAGAACAGCCCGTCCTTCTCGGGCTTGAGCGTGCGGTAGTTGATCGTCTCGGGCTTTGTCACTTCGCCCGAGCTCCAGGAGCGGATCTGCTTGGAGGAGGCGAGGCCGATCTCGATCGCGTCGAAATTATTGATGTCGATCAAAGTGATTCCTTATTTCGTGAAATTCAGTAAATGCTGGTGGGGTGGCGGGCCGGGCCTCAGGCTTCGGCTTCGTTCTCCTCGAGGACTCCTTCGGCGTCTCCGGCCTCGACCTCGCCGTCGATCATCGGGTCCTCGTCGGTGGCGAAGTCCTCCTCCTCGAGCACCTCACCGGGCTCGAGATCGGGGGTCCTCGGTCTCCGTCTCCTCAGCGGAGGCCTCGACCGTCTCGCCCTCGTGCTCGGTCTCCTCGTCGGCGGCCTGGCCGTCGGTGGCGCGCACGCCACTGAGGTCGATACCCAGCTCTTCCGCGGCGCGGAGCAGGTCGTCGTCCTCCTCGCGCATCTCTGCGCGCTCGCCCTCCTCGGAGACGACGTTGACGTCGAGCGCCAGCGACTGCATCTCCTTGAGCAGGACCTTGAACGACTCGGGGATCGAGGGCTCGGCGATGTTCTCGCCCTTGACGATCGCCTCGTAGGCCTTGACCCGCCCGACGGTGTCGTCGGACTTGATCGTGAGCATCTCCTGGAGGGTGTACGCCGCGCCATAGGCCTCGAGCGCCCAGACCTCCATCTCGCCGAAGCGCTGGCCGCCGAACTGCGCCTTACCGCCCAGCGGCTGCTGGGTGACGAGCGAGTAGGGGCCGGTGGAGCGAGCGTGGATCTTGTCGTCGACCAGGTGCAGCAGCTTCAGGATGTACATGGAGCCGACCGTCACCTGCTCCTCGAACGGCTCGCCGGAGCGGCCGTTGAACAGCCTGACCTTGCCGGACGCCTGCTCGCCGCGCGGCGCTTGGTATCGACGTCCATCTTGATCGAGCCCTGATGCTGCTCCTGCCACTTGACGAGCGCGTGGTCGACGTCGGCCACGGTCGCCCCGTCGAAGACCGGGGTCGCCACGTAGACCTTGCCGTTGCCGCCGTTGCGGGACGCCTTGTGGGCCTCCGAGCCGTCGTCGTACCAGCCGTTGGCCGCGACCCAGCCGAGATGCGTCTCGAGGATCTGCCCGAGGTTCATTCGGCTCGGCACGCCGAGCGGGTTGAGAATCACGTCGACCGGGGTGCCGTCCTCCATGAACGGCATGTCCTCGACGTCGACGATCTTCGAGATCACGCCCTTGTTGCCGTGGCGGCCGGCGAGCTTGTCGCCTTCGGCGATCTTGCGCTTCTTGGCCACGAACACCCGGACCAGGTCGTTGACGCCCGGCGGGAGGTCGTCGCCCTCGTCGCGGCTGAAGGTCTTGACGTCGATCACGACGCCGCCCTCACCGTGCGGGACCTTCAATGACGTATCGCGGACCTCGCGCGCCTTCTCCTTGAAGATCGCGCGGATCAGCTTCTCCTCGGCGGTCAGCTCGGTCTCGCCCTTGGGCGTGACCTTGCCGACGAGCAGGTCACCCGATGCGACCTCGGCGCCGATGCGGACGATGCCGCGGTCGTCGAGGTTGCGCAGCGACTCCTCCGAGCGGTTCGGGATGTCGCGGGTGATCTCCTCGTCGCCCAGCTTGGTCGTCCGGGCGTCGATCTCATACTCCTCGATGTGGATCGAGGAGAGCTCGTCGTCGGAGACGAGGCGCTTGGAGATGATGATCGCGTCCTCGAAGTTGTAGCCCTCCCAGGACATGAAGGCGACCAGCAGGTTCTTGCCGAGCGCCATCTCACCCATGTCGGTGGCCGAGCCGTCGGCGAGCACGTCGCCCGCCTTGACGTTCGCGCCGACATCGACGATCGGCTTGTTGTGGATCAGCGTGCCCTGGTTTGAGCGCATGAACTTCTGCAGCAGGTACTCGTCCTTGCCGCCGTCCTTGTTGTCGACGACGATCTGCTCGGCGTCCACGTACGAGACCGTCCCCGGCGCCGTCGCGATCACGATGTCACCGGTGTCGATCGCCGCACGGCGCTCCATCCCGGTGCCGATCAGGGGCGCGTCGGTTGCCAAGAGCGGCACGGCCTGGGCCTGCATGTTCGAGCCCATCAGGGCGCGGTTTGCGTCGTCGTGCTCGAGGAACGGGATCATCGCCGTCGTGACCGACCAGATCTGCTCGGGCGAGACGTCGATCAGATCGACTTCCTCGGGCGTGGCGTTGACGTACAGGCCGGCCTGGGTCCGGCAGAGGATCTCGTCGCCCGACAGACGCCCGTTCTCATCGACGGGGGTGTTGGCCTGCGCGATCAGCTGCTCCTCTTCCTGGGTCGCATCGAGGTGGAGGACCTTGTCGGTCACCTTGCCGTTCTTGACGACGCGATAGGGGGTGGTGACGAAGCCGTGCTCGGAGATCTCGGCATAGCTCGAGAGCGATCCGATCAGGCCGATGTTCGGGCCCTCGGGAGTCTCGATCGGGCACATGCGGCCGTAGTGGGTCGGGTGGACGTCGCGGACCTCGATCGGCGCGCGCTCCCGCGTGAGGCCCCCCGCACCCAGGGCCGATAGGCGCCTGCGGTGCCTGAGGCCCGAGAGCGAGTTCGTCTGATCCATGAACTGGCTGAGCTGCGACGACCCGAAGAACTCCTTCAGGGCCGCCACGACCGGGCGGATGTTGACGATCGTCTGCGGCGTGATCGTGTCGGCGTCCTCGGTCGTGAGGCGCTCGCGCACGACGCGCTCCATCCGGTACAGACCGATCCGGAACGCCTCCTGGATCAGCTCGCCCACGGTCCGCAGACGGCGGTTACCGAAGTGCTCGTACTCGTCCAGGTGGTCCTGGATCGGGTCCCGGTTCATCGTCGCGGCCTCGGCGGCGAAGTCCTTGATCTCCTCGCCCGGGTCCTCGGGCATCCCGAGGAGCTTGGGCAGCGAGATCAGCTCCTTGACGAGCGCGATGATGTCGTCGTGGGTAAGGGTGCGGGTCTCCTCGTCGATGTTCAGACCGAGCCGCGCGTTCAGCTTGTAGCGGCCGACCCGCGTCAGGTCGTAGCGCTTGGGATCGAAGAACAGCTGGTGCAGGAGTGCTCGCGCGGCGTCGATCGACGGCGGCTCGCCCGGACGCTGCTTCTTGAACAGCTCGATCAGCGAGCCCTCCTCGGACTGGACCGCTTCGGGGTCGGAGTCCAGCGTCAGACGGATGTAGAGCGAGTTGTCGAACTGCTTGAGGATCTCCTCGTCGCTGTAGCCCATCGCACGCATGAGGACGGTGACCGGGAGCTTGCGCTTGCGGTCGATGCGGACGTAGACCCGGCCCTTCTTGTCGATCTCGAGCTCGAGCCATGACCCTCGCGCGGGCATCAAGTTCGCGATGAAGACCTGCTTCTCGCGGTCCTTCGGCTCCATCACGTACGCGCCCGGGGAACGGACGAGCTGCGTCACGACGACGCGCTCGGTGCCGTTGATCACGAACGTGCCGCGCTCGGTCATCCACGGGAAGTCGCCCATGAACACGGACTGCTCGCGGATCTCACCGGTCTCCCGGTTGATGAAGGCGACGGTGACGGTCAGCGGCCGCGCGTAGGTCAGATCCTTCTCGCGGCACTGGGCAAGGCTGGCGACGGGCTCGTCAAATGTGAACTCGCCGAACTGCACGGCGAGGTTTCCGGTGTAGTCCTCGATCGGCGAGATGTCGTCGATCGTCTCGCGCAGGCCGCCCTTCTCGGGGTCGGTCAGCCAGGCGAAGGACTTGCGCTGGATATCAATGAGGTTGGGGACTTCAAGGACCTTTTGCAGACGCGCGAAGCTCCGGCGCGTCCGCGGGGCGTGAACGGTTGCCAAGGTGGCGACTCCTACGGCGGTCGAGAGGCGAGCAGAGAGACGCTCTTCGGAGTCCGGTCCTCGGCCGTTCAGCGGATCCGTTCCGCGAGTAGCGAATCCGTCCCGCGTGGCTGGTCCAGCCCCTTCGAGCGCGACCACCTAAGATAGCACACGGCATCGCTGCCCTGTGCAGGGACCATCAGCTCTCACGGACCCCGCCCGCAGCTGCCGCGTATGTGGCGCGGCGCCGGTCTCACTGGGCGGCTACGACTATTGGCTGACCGGGGCAGTTTAGGGGGTATTTGCGGCGGGAGCAAGTGGGGGTTTTGAGGGCCAGGACCACGGCTCAGTGCTGACCCTGATGCGGACGAGCCCGCGCCCTGAGTTAATTGTCACACGAGCGCTCCGTTAACCGGTGTACCGTGGGGCGCAGACGGGGCGGAGCGAGCCGAGGCGACGGCTGCGCCCACAATCGGGACCGAAGGGGGATCAGATGCGTTACTTGTTGAGGTGCTGTGCGGCAGCGGTGCCGCTGCTTGCCGTCACTTCCGTACTCGGCGTTCCCTCCGCATTTGCCGGCGGGCCGCCCCAAGATCCGTACACGCTCAATATCTCGCCCTCATCGGTGGCGAGCGGATCGTCGACGACGTTCCAATTCACGTATACGGACCTACCGGCGAGCGACAGCCCGATCAGCTCGGTCGTGATCACCGCGCCGTCGGGCTTCACGGTCACCGGGGCCACGCCCCCAGCCGGCATCAATGGCGCCACGGCGAGCTTCACCTCGACCACGGTCACGTTGAAGAACCTCAACACTCCGCCCGGCCACAGTTTCACGGCTCGGGTGACCGCAACCACGCCGGCGGGGAGTTGCACCTCCAACACCTATACGTGGACGTCCAGCGTCTATCAGGCGAACACTCCCGGCAGCGGCGAGATGATCTACCTCAACAACCCCGGGTCCGGTCAGCAGACGACCGTCGGTATTCCCGCGGGAACGCATCTGCAGTGGGTCAGCCAGCCCGCCGACGCGCTCGTCAACACGACGATCACGAGTCAGGCATACAACACCAGCGGCACGCCGATCGAGGTCGACGTCCTGAACTCGTGTAATCAGCTGGTGAGCTCGAGCGACACCGTGAACCTGACGCTCAACCAGCCGTCGGGAGCCGGCGCGACATTGAGCGGAGGCTCTGTGACGACGTCGAACGGCAAGGCGGTCTTCACGAGCCCAAAGGTCAGCGCGCCCGATAACGGGTACACGCTGACCGCGAACGACACCAACGGGGCCACGCCGAGCACATCGACCCAGTTCAACGTCAGCAACCAGGGCTCGTTCTGCCCGCAGGACCAGACGTGCACGGACAACACGAGCTCGCCGAACGGCAACCAAGCGACGGTGAAGGCGAGTCCGCAAACGGGGTCGAACTCCGGCTTCCTCGAGCAATCGGTCGACATCAGCACGACTCATCCGCTCGACTGCAGCGCCGCCGCGAACGGCGGGCTCACGTCGCCGGATCCGGACACGTGGACGTTCAAGATGACGCCGTCTACGAACCGCAGCGAGGTCTGGACGATCACGCTCAAGCACCCGCTCCTGCTGCCGGCGATCCAGACGCTCCTCGCCGGGCCCGCGCAGGCCTGCTACGGATCGAACACCGAGTTCACGATGGCCAACGGGCTCCCGGCGCCTCCGGGCACATTGCCCGACGGGACCGCTGGATTCATCGGCACGCTGCCCAACTGTGTCTCATCGGGCGGGTTCGGGCCGACCGGCGGACCGTGCATCGATCAGAACAACGTCCAGCGCCCGGTTGACCTCACGAACGGAGTCGGGATCGATCAGATCTTCCCGATCGACGTTCCGAAGGGTCAGGGCGACCCGCACACGCGGTAAGCACCAGCGACGGATATCAAGCGACGGAGACGGCCGTGCGACAGGCGGCCGTCTCCGGTCGCGGCGACTAGGTCAGAGCGAACGCCGGGTCTCGGTCTCGCGCCTCGGCGAAATCGCGGATGCTCGGGAGCTGGACGATCTCGAGTCGTTCAACGATGGCGTCTCGTTCTTGCCTCTGATCCGTGGCGGCCAGACCGATGACCGCGAGCGCATCGAGAATCAGGGCGAGTTCGTAGTCGTCGCGGTCTTCTCTCGCGGCTGCCTCGGCGAGTCGCAGCTCATCGAGGGCCCCGTCAAGGTCCCCGATTCGGGCCAGCGCGATCCCGCGGGCGCGTCGCAGCACCAAGACATTGCTGTTACCCGACGCGAGAAGGTCGTGGGTGAGCGCGACCGCTCGCTCGGCTGCGCCGGCGAGCGATTCGCCTTCTGCGAGCAGCGCACTGGCGTGATCGGCGTAGAAGCTCTCGCCCATCTGCCGCAGCGTCGCGGCCGTTGCGTCGAGCAACGAGATCCCTTCCTCAGCGCGTCCTGCATGGACGGCCAGCCGTCCGAGGAGCGCGGTCGCGAACTGCGCCGCAGTCCGGTAGCCGGTGGAGTCACCGACCCTCAGTGCTCGCCGGAGATGCCCTTCGGCTTCCTCCAGCCGACCCTGATTGGACAGGATCTCGCCGATATTGGCGTACGTGTCAGCCGCATGAGCGGCGATGCCGGCGCGCTCGCTGCAGATTCCAGCCTGTCGGTACAGCACTACCGCCTCGTTCCACTCACCCCTCCAATAGGCGAACGCGCCGAGGTTGTTGAGCACGTTACCTTCGTACTCGGGGTCGTCCAGCTGTTGGTAGATGTCGATCGCTTCGCTCGAGTAGCCCATCTCGTCGAATTTCCCCATCGCGAAGAGCGCCAGGTCCAGGATGTAGGCGGCGCGGGCCTTCGCGCGCAACTCACCCGTCGTCTCCCCTTTCTCCAGCGCTTCACGGCAATACGTCACAGCCTCCACGTAGCGTCGCTGGCGCTGTCGTATATAGCCGAGCTCCGCAACCAGCCGAGCACGCCAGCATCTGGCCTTGGGACCCCGAACGCCTTCAAGCGTGCGCAGGCCCCTACGCATCCACCTGACCGCCGCCGAGAGCTGGCCACGCTCCGCGATCTGGCCGTGGCGGTAGTACAGGCGAGCCTCCGCGATCGGATCTCCGGCGCTAAGCCTCCTGGCGGATGTGTATGCATCGGATGCGGCAGCAACTTCGCCTATCTGGAAGAGCGCCTGCCCTAGCGCCTCCCAAGCGTCGGCTAACTCCGCCGACGTTGCACCGTTGCTGCGCCCGGCTGCAATCGCCCGCCTGTAAAGCTGCGCGGCGTCGGTGGACGCAAACCGCGCACTGGCCCGCTCGGCGCCCCGCAGCGCGTATTGCCACGCGCGCGTGTTGTCGCCGGCCAACTCGAAGTGGCGCGAGAGGATCGCCGGATCGGCGTCTACGTCCCTGCCGAGATCAGGCTCGAGAGCGCGCGCGATCCGGGTGTGCAGCTCTCGCCGCAGCCGGAACGGCAGGTTCTCGTACGCGACCTCCTGCAGCGCGGGGCGCTTGAAGCGGATGTGCCCGTCGTCGTCGCGGGCGAATACGCTCGCCAGGCGCTGCCACGTGCGCTCGTCAGGTAAGGGAGCCTCCGGCGGCAACACGTGTCGCAGCCGGCCTTCGTGGAAGACCAAACCGAGCACCGCGGCCCACGAACCAGCGCCCGAAGATCGGGATCGAGCGCGTCTATGCGGGCGCTTGCGGCGCCGTCGATGCTGTCAGGCAGGAAGCTCGAGCCGCCAGCAGCCGCGGCCGCCAGCAGGTCGAGGAGAAACTCTGGACTTCCACCGGCACGATCGACAGCGAGGTCAAGAACGTGCGGTGGGACGGAATGAGCCTCCGGCGTCGACTCCGCAAGCGCCATGAGATCCTCGCGGGCCAGCGGTTCGAGCTCCAGCCGAACCACTGCCTCGGGCGAGGCGACGAAGCCGTCTTCCACGTCCCGTCTGGTCACCAGTACGACCCAAGCCGAGGAGCGAAGCTCGCGCGCGAGCGCGTGGAGCAACGACCCCGATGCCTCGTCCATCAGATGTGCGTGCTCGATCTGTACGAGGGTCGGGACCTGCAACGCGGGCTTGAGGAAGCGGACGACGACATCGTGCAGCTTGGCCTCTCGGTACTCCGGTGCGAGCGCGTCGACCTCGGGCGTGCTCGGCGTGGGTGCGTCGAGGACGATCGCCAGCAGCGGCAGCCACGGCATCAGCTCGGGCTGGTTAGCCTCGACCTCTTCCTTCAGGCGCTCGAGCGCGACGTCGCCAGAGTCATCCCATGTCAGCTCCAGGAGCTGCCGCATCGGCTCGCGCCAACCGACGTACGGGACGTTCTGCGTGTAGGCCTCACAGGTGGCGTGCACGAACCGCATCTCCGAGGCCAGATCACGGGCTTCGGCCAGCAGGGCGACTTGCCGCTGCCGGTCTCGCCGACGAGTTCGATCAGGCCGCCCAAGCCGAGCGATGCTTCCGTGATCGCAGCCGTCAGCGACGCCATTTCTCCGTCCCTGCCAACAAGCGGGCCCCGGCGGCGAGCGGAAGCCGGGAGCGTCGCACGCTCGACGGGGCCGATCTCCCAAGCGTGGACGGGACGGGATTTGCCCTTGACCATGAAGGGCTCGATTTCCCTCATCCGAAACTTGGTCTTCGAGCGGTCGAGCACGCTCGGGGTGGCGTAGAACGACCGCCACGGCGCCTTGGCCATCACCCGGGCGGCGAGGTTGGTCGTGTCCCCCATCGCCGTGTAGGTCCGCCGGTAGTGGGGACCGATCTCGCCCGCGAACACCTGGCCACGGTTGGCGCCGATCCGCACAGGGAGCCGGGTGTTCGCGTCGATCACCTCGCGCATCGCGAGCAGCATTCGCTCCTCGTCGTCTCCAATTGTGCGCGGCGCGCCCGTGGTGAGCATCAGCTTGCCGCCTCCGGCGGCTATGTCCGATCCAAGGAAAGCGACGCAGTGGCGATCCGCCGCCTTCTGGGCCACGGTTACGAGCTCGTCCAGTGCCGAGGCCGCTTCCGCGGCACCGTCCGCGATCAGCTCGTCGAGTTCGCCGAACTGGACGAAGGCGACGGTCGCGGTGCGGTGCTCGGGGACGGGAATTTCTTCGGTGCCTAGGACCTGGGCTCGTAGGGCCGTTGACAAGCAACCTGCAATCACCTCGTCCGGCACTCCGATGGGCCCCTCGGCCGGCGCCGGACTGACGGCAGGCGATCGAGCGAGCAGGATGCCTTCAGCCTTCGGTGCGCCGAGACAAGCTCTCGGGAGCGCATCCGCTGTGCTCCTACTGATGAGGATCTCCCCCGCCGAAGCGAGCGACTCCATCGCGACCACTGTGCTCGCGGATGGCCCGGCGACCACGTGCTCGCGGTGCGAGGCGCCGACCAGGAAGTGCTCAAACGCCCCGCTGTGGATCCCGATCGACATCCTGAGAACCACCTTGCTCGAGCCCGTCTCGATCTTGCCGACACGGCGGAGCGTTCGTCGCATGGCCACGGCGGACGCGCACGCTCTCAGCGCGTGGCCGGGGCCCTCGAACCAAAGCAGCAGCGCGTCCCCACCGAACTTGAGGAGGCCGCCTCCGTTCGCATAGGCATCTGCGAGCAGCGCCGCGAAGCAGCCGTTGATCGCGTCGACCATCTGCTCGGCGCCTTCCTTGCCGATCCTCGCTAGCCGTTCGGACAGCTTCGTAAAGCCGGAGATGTCGACGAAGACGACGGATCCGTCCAGCGTCAGGACAGGGTCATCTGGGCAACCGACGAGGCGCCGAAGGACGACCCTCGGCACGTAGCAGTCAAGCGTTCCAGTGTTCTCTTCGGCCACCCAAAGCCCCAGACGCACGCGTCCGCACGAAACAGTATTGCGCGGTCTGAGGCCGGATTTGTGAAATTTGACGCAGGGGCCGAGCCGTGGGGTGTCCCGAGTCCCTTCGAGCCACCTAACGCTAAAGACCCCGCCGGGACGACGGAGCCTGTTGGCGCGAAGTCGAATAGGCCGGCTCAGCGCTACAAAGCGCCGCGGCTGCGGCGAGCTTCTGTAGCGCTGCGGTTCGATCGGTGGGCGGCGCGATTGCCGCCTAACCAAACTACTTCAGCTCGACGCTGGCGCCGGCCTCTTCGAGGTCGGCCTTGAGCTTTTCGGCCTCGTCCTTCTCGATGCCTTCCTTGACAGGCTTCGGCGCTTCGTCGACGAGCGCCTTGGCCTCCTTGAGGCCGAGACCGGTCGCGGCACGAACGACCTTGATCACCTGGATCTTCTTTTCGCCGGCGCCCGTCAGGACCACGTCGAACGCGGTCTGCTCTTCTTCGGCACCGTCGGCACCGTCACCGGCGGGCGCACCCGCCGGGGCGGCGGCTGCGACAGCGGTCGCGGAGACGCCGAACGCCTCCTCGAGCGCCTTGATTCGCTCTGAGAGCTCGAGCACCGAGATGCTCTTGAGCCGTCGATCCACTCTTCTGTGGTTGTCATGCTTCCTCCTGGGGTTCGTCAGATTCAGTTTGTTTGGGGGAGGCCTCGGGCTTAGCCTCGGGGGCCTCGGCCTCGGCCTCGGCCTCGGGCGCGGCCTCCGACTCCGGGGCGGCCTCCGCCTTCGCCTCGGCGAGCGCCTCCTCGGCCATCGCCTCCGCGGTCTCCGGCGACGGAGGCGCCTCGGCCTGCGCGGCCGCGGATGTCTCCGGGGCCTCCGCAGGCGGCGCCTCGCCCGAGACGAGACCCTGTTCCGCGATCTGCCCGAGCTGCAGTGCCAGCCCCGAGATCAATGCGTTCAGCGTCCGGACCAGCCCCGAGATCGGCGCGGCGATCGTGCCGACGAGCTGGCCGTGCAGAACGTCACGCGAGGGCAGGCGTGCGATCGAGCGGATCTCGTCCCCGGTCAGCGCGTTGCCGCCGAGGAAACCGCCCTTGAACTCGAGCAACTGAGACTCCCGAGCGCTGTCGTTCAGCGCCTTGGCCGCGACCGCCGGATCGCCCGCCACGAGCGTTAGCGCGGTAGGCCCGTCCAGCAGCTTCTTGAGCTCGGCGACGCCTGCCTTGTCAGCCGCGCGCTCTGTCAGCGAGTTCTTGACGATGCGGAACGTCGCATCGGCGTCGCGCAGGCGAGCGCGGAGCGCGGCCGCCTGGGAAACGGAGATGCCGCGATAGTCGACCGCAAACACCGCCTCGGCGCTCTGGAGCTGGCGGGCGATCTCCTCGACAACTGCTGCTTTTTGGTCTCGATTCATGTTCCTCTCACAAATAACGCCCGCGGAGGCGGGCGTCGATCACGGATCATCAATCGAGGCTCCACCTAACCCAGGCCTTACATCGTCAACACGACCGCCGGGGTTCTCGGGCAGAAGTTCTTTTTCCCAGTCTAGGCCGCTGCCGGCTCCTCCACGATGTCGCGAGTGCGCGACGGGTCAACCTTGATCCCAGGACCCATCGTCGATGCGAACGTGACCGAGCGGATGTATCGGCCCTTCGCCGCCGACGGCTTGGCCCGAACGAGCTCCTCAATCACCGCGGCGTAGTTCTCGAGCAGACGCTGCTCGTCGAAGTCGGTCTTGCCGATCACCAGGTGCACGATCGCGTTGCGGTCCGTGCGGTACTCGACCTTCCCGGCCTTGGACTCCTCGACCGCCTTTGACACATCCATCGTCACGGTGCCGACCTTCGGGTTCGGCATCTTGCCGGCCGGGCCAAGGACCCGGCCCAGGCGACCGACGACCGGCATCAGGTCCGGCGTGGCGATCGCTACGTCGAAGTCGTCAAATCCCTCCTGGATCCGCTCGGCGAGGTCCTCGGCACCGACGACGTCCGCACCTGCCTCCTCGGCCTCACGCGCTTTGTCGCCCTTCGCGAACACGACCACCTTCACATTCTTGCCGAGCCCATTGGGCAACGCGATCGTTCCGCGCAGCTGCTCGTCGGCGTGGCGCACATTGAGCCCGGTCCGCACATGCACCTCGACCGACTCGTCGAACTTCGCGCGCTTCAGCTGCTTGACGAGCGAGATCGCCTCGGCCGGCTCGTACTCGTGCTCGCGATCGAACTTCTCGCGCGCCTCCAGATATGTCTTGCCGTGCTTTGCCATCAGACGACGTCCACTCCCATCGAGCGGGCGGTGCCCGCGATGATCTTTGCTGCCGCGTCGATGTCGTTGGCGTTCAGATCCTTCATCTTCTTCTCCGCGATCTGTTTGAGCTGGGCTTCAGTGATCTGCCCGACCTTCTCCCGATGGGGCTCACCGGAGCCCTTTTCGATCGAGATCGCCTGCTTGATCAGCACCGCGGCCGGCGGGCTCTTGGTCACGAACGTGAAGGAGCGATCCTCGTAGACGGTGATCACGACGGGGATCACGGTTCCCATGTCGCTCTGCGTCTGCGCGTTGAACGCCTTTACGAACTCCATGATGTTCACGCCGTGCTGGCCGAGCGCGGGGCCGACCGGCGGGGCGGGGCTCGCCTGACCGGCGACCGCCTGCAGCTTGATCTGAGTGAGGACTTTCTTCGCCACCGCCGCTCCCTAAATCTTCTTGACCTGGTCGAACCCGACCTCGACCGGCGTCTCACGACCGAAGATCGAGACGAGCACCTTCAACCGCTGCGCGTCCTCGTTGACCTCGGAAATCTCCCCTGAGAAATCGGACAGCGGCCCAGAGATCACCTTGACCGACTCACCGATCGAGAACTGGGCGCGGCTGCGCGGACGAACCTCCGCCTCGCGATGCAGGAGTCGGTTGACCTCGTCCTGGGTCAGCGGCACCGGTTCGTTTGACGCCCCAACGAACCCGGTCACGCCCGGCGTCCCCTTGACGAGCGACCAGGAGTCCTCGTTGAGGTCCATGTTCACGAGCACGTAGCCCGGCATCGTCCGCTTCTCGACCGTGATCTTCTGGTTGTCCTTCATCTCGGACACGGTCTCAGTCGGGACCACGATCTGGCGCACGGCACGCTGCTGCCCGAGCGACACGACGCGGTGCTCGAGGTTGTGCTTGACCTTTTGCTCGTGACCCGAGTAGGTGTTGACGACGTACCAGCGGAACATGGGCTTTAGAAGTGACCGTTGATGATGAGATTTACGACTTTGCCGGCGACATAGTCCGCCACGCCGAGGAACACGCCGGCCACGATCACGAATCCGATCACTACCCCGGTGGCCTGCATGACCTGCCGACGATCGGGCCACTGTACTCGTTGCAGCTCGCGCCAGCTTCCTTGTAGGAATGTAAGCAGGCGGTTGCGAGGTCGGCCGCGAGACTCGGGCACCGGGGCGCCGGCCGGAACGAGTTCGCCGTCGCCTGCGTCGGGAGGGCCCTCACCGCCACCCTCGAGCTCGAACTCCTCTATCTCCTCCTCGAGGGCAGCCTCGTCTTCCGCGTAGTGGTCGTCCTCGAGAGGTTCGCCGTCGCGGAGCTCCGCCGGGATCTCCGCGGCCTCCGCGATCTCTGCGTCAGGAGCGGCGTGCTCGATCGGGTCAGGTGCGCCCGTCCGCTGTTCCTGATCGCGAGCGCGGGCGCTCACGGTCTGCGGACGGCGAGCCCGCCGTTCTTTGGCACGTTTGCGGTTGCGAGCCACAGCAGCTAGAGACGAACTCAGCGCGTTTCACGATGCGCCGTGTGGCACCTGCACCAGCGGCAGTACTTCCGGAGCTGGATTCGGTCCGGATTGTTCCGCTTGCTCTTATTCGTCTGGTAATTCCGGCGCTTGCACTCTTCACACGCGAGTGTCACTGCGATCCGGACGTCTCCACGGGCCATCGTGTTCCCCGTCTGGGTAGGTATCAGTACGTCCTGGCAACCGAACGCGGGCGCGTCTTAAACGCCCGGTCGGCGCCGCGTCGGAGGTAGCGCTAGGCCCCCAACTCGACCGGGCGCACGCTCAGCTCGAGCTCGCGATCGCCGCGCAGCCACGGATCGGAAGCGAGCGTCCGATCGCCTCCGAGGTCATCAGCTTCTGGACGTCGTCCACCCGCTCCACCGGCTGACCGTCGAGCTCCACGATCAAGTCCTCGGCGCGTAAGTCGGCTCTGTCTGCTGGGCTATCGGCGGCCACCTCCACGACCTCGACCCCGCCGGCGCGACCGAGCCTGCCCCGCGCGTGGGGGGGCAGCGGTCGCGGACCGGCCGGCGATCCCCAGATACGCGCGACGGACGCGGCCGTCGCGCATCAGCGCGCCGACGATGTCCCGCGTCGCGGCGTTGATCGGCACCGCGAGCCCCAGCCCGACGCCGGCCACCGCCGTATTGATCCCGATCACGCGACCGGAGCTGTCAACCAGCGCTCCACCTGAGTTCCAGGGTTGAGCGCCGCGTCAGTCTGAATCATGTTGTCGATGTAGCGCATCGTCTTTCCCGCGCGCGCGGGAAGAGAACGTCCGAGCGCCGAAACCACCCCAGCCGTGACCGAGCCCGCAAATCCGTGTGGATTGCCGATCGCGACCACGAGCTGTCCAACCCGTAGCCGCTCGGCCTCGCCGAGCGTCGCCGGGACGAGGTCGTTGCCGTCGGCACGCAGCACCGCGAGGTCTGACAGGCGATCGACGCCGACGATCCTGAACGTGAGCTCGCGGCCGTCGACAAACGCCGCTCTCCCGGTCCGCCCCGGACCGGCGACCACATGCGCTGAGGTGAGCAGGAACCCGTCCGGTGTCAGTACGACCGCGCTGCCGGCGCCCGCCGCGACCTGACCGACCCGGCTGCGGCGCATGACGCGGAGGTTGGCGACGCTCGGCGCGAGGCGCTCCGCGACGTCGACGACGATTCGCGAGTAGGCGTCGAGGGCCTGGGCCTCAGCGGCCTCGGGGGCCGCGCCGTTGGGGTGGGTCGTGGCGCTCATGGCTCAGAACGTGACCTCGACGGTCCGCTCCTCGGTCCCGCGCAACACGGTCAGCTCGAACTTGCCGTCGGCGCGGGCCGCGTCGAGCGCCTCATAGAGCGCGTCACGCGCTCGACCTGCCGCTCGCCGGCGGCGACGATCAGGTCACCGCGCTCGATTCCCGCCCGCTCGGCGGCGCTGCCCTCCTCGACCGCTCGCACCAGGACTCCATCGCGTTCGGGCAGACCGACCGCGCGGCGGAGCCGGCGGGCGACCCGGGGCGGCGCGACAGCGACGCCGAGGCGGGCCCGCTTCGGGGTCTCGCCACGGCCGAGCGCCTCGACGCGCTCCCTGAGCGAAGCGTCGGCGGCGATCGCGAGGATCGAGCCGCCGTCTACCCGCACGGCGTTCAGGCCGAGCAGTCGACCCTCGAGGTCGACAGCGGGCCACCGGACGAGCCTCGCGGCAGGGGCGCGGTGTGCTCGATCGCGCCGCGGATGCGGCGGCCGCGCGGACCGCGGAAGCTCCGGGCGACCGAGGAAACGAACCCCGGCGTCACCCGTAGGCCGCGACCACCGGGATTGCCGAGCGCGACACCGGGCGGCCGACGCCGGGCTGGTCATCGGCCGAAGCCCACTGGACCGGCTCGATCTCGCCGGTGTCCACTTCGAGGACTGCGACATCGAGATCCGCATCGGCGCCGGCTACGCGGGCGGCTGCGCGCCGCCCATCTGCGAACGACACGGTCACCTCTTCGTGGCGGAGGTTGTGCGCGTTCGTCAGCACCTGGCCCGGGGCGATCACGACGCCGGAGCCGACCCCCCAACCGCGGCCGAGGCCGACGACCGCGGGACCAATCCGGTTCGCGGCGGTCTCGATCGAATTCTGTGTCTCTTCAAGCAAAGCCATCTTCATGCTCCTAGTCGCTTGCTATTTGCAAGTCGCTATCGTAGCAAGGGTGGATACGCTCCCTGTGGATATGCCGGACCGGCCCGCACACGCGGCGCAACACGAAGCATCAGAACAGGCGCGGCAAGAGCGTGAGCCGCGCGATGCGGATGACCGCCTCTCCCCTCTCGCCGATGCCCTCCAAGCCGTCGGCGACCGTTGGACCCTCCTGGTGGTCGCCGCTCTGCTCGACGCCCCAAGGCGGTTCGGCGAACTACAGGAAGAGGTGCAGGGAATCGCTCCGAACGTTCTCAGCCAGCGGCTCCGGAAGCTCGAGCAGAACGCGCTCGTGATTGCCCGTCCCTACTCGGAGCGCCCGCCACGCTTCGTATACGAGCTGACCGCGGCCGGGCAGGAGCTCGCCGGTACGCTGCGGCTGCTCGCCGGTTGGGGGGCCCGGAACGCCGAAGGCGGCTCGGCCCCGAGGCACGTCGCGTGTGGCACGCAGATGGAGGCCCGCTGGTGGTGCCCCACGTGCGAGCGACCGGTGTCCGACGACGAGGCCGAGGAGTTGCACTTCGCCTAAGTCCCCCGAAGGTCGGCGCGAACGGGAACAATCCCTGCGTGCTCCGCGTCCTGGCCCTCGTCATCTCGATCGGGCTCGCCGACTCTCTCAATCCGACGACGATCGCACCGGCGCTGTACCTGGCCGGTGGGCCCGCCCCGCGCAGAGACGTCGGAGCGTTCACGGCAGCGGTGTTCTTCGTCTACTTGCTCGGCGGAGCCGCGATCGCTCTGGGTATCGGCCAGCTCGTGCTGTCGCTGGTTCCCGGCCGGATCGGGAGGACCAATACGTTCTCGAGCTGATCGCCGGAGCGGTCGTGCTGACCGCCGGAATGGTCGTATGGGGGTACCGCAAGCGCCTGGCGCAGCGCGAGCTGCCGGCGCCCAACCCGGAAGGCAAGTCGAGCGCGTTCCTCGGCGCGACGATCACGGCGATCGAACTGCCGACCGCTTTCCCCTATTTCGCCGCGATCGCCGCGATCGTAGGCTCGGGCTTGAACGTCGCCCAGCAGACGCTGCTGCTGGTCGTGTTCAACGTCTGCTTCGTGCTGCCGCTGATCGCGATCGAAGCGGTCATCGTGTTCGCGCCCGGCAACAAGGCCGAGGAGCTGCTGGGGAGAGGACGCCGGTGGCTCGAGGCGCGCTGGCCTGCCGTGCTCGCGATCCTCGCCCTGGTGGCCGGCGTGTTCGTGATGTTTCTCGGAATTTCCGGCCTCGCGGGCCAAAGTCACGGCCACGTGGGAGGTTCTTCCGGCACCTGCGCAAGCTGTTGCACCCGTAGCGGACTAGGCGTCGATCCCCTTGGTGCGGCGCTCTCGCTCCGCCACTCGGTCTTGCGCAGATGGTCGAGGCCCATCGCCGAGAGCACCCCCGGTGTCTTGATGAACTGGATCTCGCGGTAGTCAACGACCTGAACGTGGTTGCCCCACGGATCGACGAAGTCGAGCGATCCCGAGGGCTGCACGGCCACGCTCTCCTGCTGGAGTGCTGCGCGCACGGCCTCCTTGTCGTCGACCACGAGCCCGAGGTGCCGTGCGCCGTCGGGCGGCTGCGTTCGCCGCGCCGACAGGGCGATGAACTGATCGCCCATATGATGAACGCCATCCGGTCGCCATAGCGGCCGCGAAGCTCGAACTCGAACAAGCGCCCGTACCAGGCGAGCGCCTGCTCGAGATCCCCGACCTCGAGCGCGACGTGATTGATGCCCACAAGACGGGCGCTACTCATGCGTTAATGTAGACGCGCGACGCCGGTTATCCAGGGGCAATTGGTCCTACGACCGGGCGCAGCGGCTGCGTGTGTGAGCCGGATCCCGCGGCCTGCTTCCAGTAGGGCGCTTTCGTGGTCGTGATCGAGCGGTTCGAGGGCCGCGCGCTCGCCCCGAGCGCGCGGCCGACGATCCCTCCTGCGAGCGATCGCGTGACCGGCTCGTGGCGGGCCCCAGCCCCCACGAGGATCACCGGAGCAGCTATCCCTTGCTGTCCGGCTGGCAGTACACCGCGACCTCGGAGTTCAAGATTCGAGCAAAGTTCGAGACCAACAGGTCTAAGCAGGCGTAGGTCATCTCAAAAGGCGCTCGGTGTCGACCACAGGGTCCTCGCTGCGTTCCGGCGCCTCGCGCCAGCTGGCATCGGGATGAAGGTCGCGACCGCGGCCTTCGGTGGTGCGCAGCCGGCGATCCGCGCGACAAAGGCAATCAGAGGATCACTGACGGTACGCATCTCTACGTATGCCGGAT
>CAVPKT010000054.1:0-10663 GCA_963705775.1 uncultured Solirubrobacterales bacterium
CTCAGCTCCTGAGCCAACTCGGTCACGGGCCGCTCACCCGTCCGGAGCAGCACCAGGATCTCCCGGCGCTGCTGCTCGGCGATCGCGTTGAAGACGTCCGACGTAGTCGCTGCACGTGCCATCACGCAATCATATACCGATATCGGCATACGTCAAGCCCGGAGGAATCGGTGGGTCTCCTCAGATGACGATCGTGACCCTTGTCAGCGGCTGCGGAACGCGTGGCTGCGGAAACGGTGGCTTAGGCCTGCACCGTCGCGGCGCCCGAGTTGGCCATCTCGACGTGCGCCCGGCTGTCCCGCGAACGGATCAGGAAGAGCGCGGCGACCAGGCCCAGCGCGGCGATCACCGATCCACCGATGAACGCGCTCTGGAAGCCAGCGTTAAGCGCCTTGTGCAGCGACGCCCCTCCGCCCGCCAGGACGTGATGCGTTCGCGTCGTGGCGATCGTGGAGAGAACTGCGAGGCCCAAAGCTCCGCCGATCTGCTGGGAGGTGTTGATCAGACCGCTGGCGATCCCCTGCTCACGCCCGTCCACTCCCGAAACCGCGGCGATCGTGGACGTGACGAAGCCGAATCCAAGACCGGCCGCCGCGAGCATTGAGGGGCCGAGGATGTCAGTGAGGAAGCCGCCCCCGACCGAGATTCTGCTGAACCACAGGAGGCCCACCGCCACGAACGCCATCCCCGCCGCCAGGACCGGCTTGAACCCGAACCGGGTCACGAGCTGCCCGCCGAGACCCGCGGCGATGATGATCGTCACGGCGAGCGGGAGGTACGAGAGCCCGGCGTGGATCGGGCTGTACCCGAGCACCTGTTGCATGTACAGCGAGATGAAGAAGAACATCGAGAACAACGACGCGCCGAGCAGGATCCCGACCACGTTGGCTCCGGTCAGCGTCCTGATCCGGAAAATCCGGAACGGAATGAGCGGCGCCTTTGAGCGGAGCTCGATCGCGACGAACGCGGCGATGAGGACGACCGAGGTTGCGAGCAGGCCGATGATCTTGCTGGAGCCCCAGCCGGCGCTACTGGCGTCGAGCACGGCGTAGGCGAGCACCGAGAGACCGGCCGTGACGGTGACCGCTCCGGCGGCGTCGAAGTGACGTGTCTCGGACTCCGAGCGGCTCTCTGGGATCAAGCCCGGTGTCAGGGCGAGGGCGATGAGCGAGACCGGCACGTTGACCCACAGCACCCATTCCCATCCGAGACTGTCTGTGAGGATGCCACCGAGGAGTACGCCCACCGCGCCGGCCGAACCCGCGACTGCGCCCCAAGCGGCGAGCGCCTTGTTGCGCTCGGCTCCGTCCCTGAACAGGTTGGTGACGATCGACAGCGCCGCGGGGGAGATGATCGCCGCGCCCAGTCCCTGCGCCGCCCGGGCGGCGATCAGCTCGCCCTGATTGGCGGCGAACCCCGCGAGCAGGGAGGCGACCGCGACGACGAGGAGCCCGGCCATGAATACCCGCCGGCGGCCGAGAAGGTCCGCGGCGCGGCCGCCGAGCAGCAGGAACCCGCCGAATGCGATCACGTACGCGTTGACCACCCAGGGAAGGTTCTGCTCGGAGAAGTGGAGTCCCTTGCCGATGCTCGGGAGGGCGACGTTGACGATCGACGCGTCCAGGACAACCACGAACTGGGCCACGCAGAGCAGAATCAGCGCGGTCCAACGGCGGTCGATGTAGTTCCTGTGTGGGTGTCATAGGCTCACTCCTCGCGGTCAGTTCAGGTCACTCTCACGACGAACGGGCGCCCCGAGAGGGGACACCGGGCGCCGGCGACTCCGGTATGCCGTATCGGAAGCTGATGTCCGGTTCCGCATTGGGGGCTACTATACCGGAATGAGGATTCCGGTTGCAAGCGAATTTCAATATGACAAGCGCCACACAAGAGATTGACCGGCCCCCCGGCGGCGACGAGGCCACCGGCGGCTTGCGGGCACTGCGGTCAGACGCCCGTCGCAATCGGGAAGCAGTGCTGGACGCGGCCAGGAAGCTGTTCAGCGATCAGGGCCTCGACGCGCAGATGCCCGACGTAGCGAGAGCCGCGAAGGTCGGGGTCGGAACCGTCTACCGGCACTTCGCGACCAAGGACGAGCTGATCGCCGCGCTGGTCGACGATCGCTTTGAGCGACTCGCAGAGAAGGCGCGCGAATGCCTCGACGGCGACGACGCGTGGGAGGGATTCTGCGAGTTCATTCGCTTCTCCGCCCGGATCCAGGCAGACGACCGGGGGCTGTGTGAGGTGATGGCGTCCCGGCCGGAGGTGATGGACACGAGTGCGCGTGCCGCGGGGCTGGCCGAGCTCGCCGATGAGCTCGTCACCCGCGCTCAACGCTCCGGCGCGTTGCGCCGTGATCTCGCGTGGGAGGACGTTCCGCTGATTGCTTGCGGGCTGGGGCCGATCACCCAGATCGCGGTTGGGCCGCACGCCGGCCGCTGGCCACGCCTGGTCGAGATCATTCTCGACGGGCTGCGGGAGCCCGGGAGCGGGAAGCTCCCGCACGCGCTTTGACGACGCGCGGTAGAGACCATCTGACCGCAGGGCGGCGAAACCCGCAAGTGCCGTAAAATCGGCCTTCATGGCGCCACGTTCCGGGGAGGAGCTCGGAGAAGAGCTCGAGAGCTCGACAAGACGTCCCGGTTAGTCAGGGCGCTCGAGATGGTCGCGCCCGGAACCGCCCTGCGTGAGGGCATCGACCACATCCTTCACGCTCGCACCGGCGGCCTGATCGTGATCGGGGATCCGGACGAGCTGGCGTTCATGTTCTCAGGCGGAATCCGGCTCGAGATCGACTATTCGCCGGCGTTCCTGTACGAGCTCTCGAAGATGGACGGCGCGATCGCGCTGAACGAGAACTCGACGAAGATCGTCCACGTCAACGTCCAGCTGACGCCCGACCCCACGATCCACACGACGGAGACGGGCACCCGCCATCGCACGGCCGCTCGCGTCTCAAAGCAGACCGACACGCTGGTGATCGCGATCTCCGAGCGGCGCGAGGTCGTGTCGCTGTTCGTCGACGGGCTCAAGTACATCCTCGCGGACATTCCTGTGGTCCTCGCCAAGGCCAATCAGGCGCTCGCCACCCTCGACAAGTACCGCAGCCGCCTCGATCAAGTCTCGACCCGTCTGACCGCGCTCGAGTTCGAGGGCGGCGTCACGCTGCACGACGTTCTGACCGTCCTCCAGCGCGCCGAGCTGTGCACGCGGATGGCGGTCGAGATCGAGCGCTACATCGTCGAGCTCGGCTCCGAGGGCCGGCTGATCGAGATGCAGCTCGACGAGACGATGGTCGGCATGTCGGCCGACAAGTCCGCGCTCGTGCACGACTATCTGATCGATGACTCGGACGCGAACTTCGCGGTGGCGTTCGATCAGCTGGTGCGCCTCGCGCATCAAGATCTTTTGGACTTCGGGCGGCTGGCCGAACTGCTCGGCTATGACCGCAAGTTGAACACCCTCGACTACCCCGTGTCTCCACGCGGCATCCGCATTCTGGGGCGCATACCACGACTGCCCAAGCTAGTAGTCCAGCGGATCGTTGATGAGTTCGGGGGACTCGAGGAACTGCTCGCCGCCACTGATGGCGAGCTGGAGACCGTCGACGGCGTCGGCGAGATCCGGGCGAAGGACATCCGCGAGGGCCTTCGCCGCCAGCAGGAGATCAACCTGGTTGACAGGTACCTGCAGACCTAGCCAGACCCGCGGGTCCTCGCCCCGCGCCCGGACAGAGGAGGACACCATCACAGAGCTAATGGAAGAGCAGCTGGAGGATCTCGAGAGTGTCGAACCTGGCCATTCATCGAGTTCGAGCTCGGCGACAACGTCGTGTACCCCCATCACGGAGCCGGGAAGGTGATCCGCAAGGAGGACAAGGAGATCCTCGGCGAGACGCGCGAGTACCTGACGATCAAGATCCTGCACAACGACATGACCGTGATGGTCCCGACCGAGAACGCCGCGCTCGCGGGGCTGCGGCGCGTGATCGACGAGGAAACGGTCAAGAAGGTACTGGCAGTGATCCAAGACGAGTGCTCGGAGATGCCGAAGAACTGGAACCGGCGCTTCAAGCACAACCGCGACAAGATCAAGACCGGCGACGTCTACGAGCTCGCCGAGGTGGTGCGGAACCTCGCGATCCGTGAGGCCGAGAAGGGCCTCTCGACCGGCGAGAAGCAGATGTTCACGCGCGCGCGGAAGATCCTCTGCTCAGAGCTGATGTACGCGCTCGAGATGGACGAGGTGCAGATCGACGAGCATCTGACGCTGCTGCTGATCGGCCTGCACTCGAACGGCAACGGAAACGGCAAGGTCGCGATCGCGGCCAAGTAGCAGACGGGTGGCGGTCGCGTTGATCGTGGCCGCAGGGAGTGGAGAGCGCCTTGGGTTGGGACGGCCCAAGGCGCTCGTCACGCTGGCCGGCAAGCCGATGCTCGAATGGAGCGTGGAGGCGCTGCGTGAGGTCCGGCGGTCGAGCGGATCGTGGTGGCGCTGCCGGCCGAGGTCGGATGCAGCGCCCGCGGGGACCGTCGCGCGTCGCCGGGGGCGCGGTGCGGTCGGAGTCGGTGCGCAACGCGCTGAGCGCCGCGGGTGACGGAGATCCGGTGATCGTCCACGATGCGGCGCGGCCGCTCGCCGATCCCGCAGCTGTTCGAGCGCGCGCTGGCCGAGCTGGCGACGTCCGAGGCGGATGCGGTGATCGCCGCAGTACCCGTGTCCGACACGATCAAGGAGGTCGGGGGCAGACTCCGCATGGTGGTCCGCACGCTGGACCGATCCGGTCTATGGGCGATCCAGACGCCGCAGGTGTTCCGCCGCGCTCCGCTCGAGGAGGCGTCGTCACGGCGAACGAACTGGTCGCGCAGGCCACGGACGACGCCTGGCTGATCGAGCAGCGCGGTGGCCTGGTCCGCGTGATCGACGCCGGCCAGCCGAACTTCAAGGTCACGAACCCGACGACCTCCGGCTCGCGGAGCTGCTCCTGGCCGAGCGATGATCACGACCGGCCTCGGATACGACTGCCACCAGTTCGCCGAGGGGCGTCGGCTGGTGCTGGGCGGGGTGGAGCTCGACCACGACCGAGGTTTGGCCGGGCACTCGGACGCGGACGTGTTGACGCACGCGGTGATCGACGCGCTGCTCGGCGCGGCGGCGCTGGGCGACATCGGTCAGCACTTCCCGGACACCGACGAGCGCTACCGCGACGCAGACTCGCTCGGGCTCCTGCGAGCGACGGCGCAGATGTTGATCGAGCGCGGGTTCGCTGTTCAGCACATCGACGTGACGATGGTGATCGAGCGGCCCGCCGCTCGCCCGTTCGGGAGGCGATCCGCGCGAGCGCTGGCTGACGCGACGGGAATCGCCGTGGAGCACGTGAACGTCAAGGCGACGAGGGGAGAGGGGATGGGGTTCGTAGGGCGAGAGGAGGGCGCGGCGGCGCTTGCGATCGCCACCGTGACACACACGTAACGCTCGCTAGCCGTGCCGAGCCCCGGCCCGCTCGCGGAGCTGCTCCTGCTCGACGATCCGCTTGAGCTGGCGCACCGTCCGGTTCAGGTGGCGGGTGACGGTCGGCGCCGCGATGTGCTCGGCGATCCAGCCAGTCAGCCCGCTGCCGGCGACGCCGTAAGCGAGCCGGAGCTCGGCGCGGGTCCGGCCCTCGCCCGCCTCCCGCAGCCGCCAGCGCCCGCGTTGGTCCATGCCGGTGACCGAAGTCCAGGCCAGCTCGCAGTCGGGGACCCACTCGACGATCTCGACCAGTCCCCCGACTTCCGCCGACCCGACGCGCATCAGGATCCGATAGCGGGCTCCGAGCCCGGTTGGCTCCTCGCTGACGACCTCCCAGCGTGTGACGCCCGACATGTAGCTGAGCACGCGCCCGGGGTCCGAGACCACCGCCCAGACCCGCTCGGGTGGCGCGGCGACGGTGACGGACGCGCGGACTCTCATCCGACGATCGGAAACCGCCGCTCGGCGGCGAGCGCGTCGAGTGTGTCCTGCATCAAGCGGATCAGGTGGTCGTAGACCTCGTCGAGGTCTGGGTTGGGCCCGAATTCGGCGCGGAGGTCGATCGGCGGCAGAGTCTCGATCGTGATCTTGGCCGGCAGCGGAATGTGACCGAGCATGTCACCGACGTTGAGCCCCCACGGAACGGCGATTGAGATCGGCAGAACCTTCAGCCGGAACAGCCGGTCGAGTCGCAGCAGTCGTGCGAGCCGCTCGCCGCGGGAGAGAAACAGGGCCGTCTCCTGTCCGCCGATCGAGACGACCGGTACCACCGGAACGTTCTGCTCGAGCGCGAGCCGGAGGAATCCCTTGCGCCGGTCGAAATCGACCCGGTTGCGCTCCCAGCTCGGCCTGTGGACCTCGTAGTCACCGCCGGGATATACGAGTAGGACCGCGCCGGCATCGAGCGCCTTGCGCGCATTCGCCGGAGAGGCCGCCACCGTTCCGAACTTCCGCAGCGATGCGAGGCCGGGCATCGTCAGCACGAGGTTGTGGGCGAGCTGGTAGAACGCCCGCTCCGCACCGAAGTAGGTACTGAACGCCAGCGAGAAGACGGTCGTGTCCGGGGTCAAGTTCCCGCCGGAGTGGTTGCCGACCAGGAGCACCGGACCCGAGTCCGGGATGTTCCCCAGCCCGCGAACCTCGCCACGGAACCACAAGGACGCGAGCAGCCACATCGAAGGCAGGTGCTCGCGGATGAAGTCCGGGTCGCGCTCGTCGAGGTCAGCGGTCGGGATCCGCCGGACGACCTGGTCTGAGACCTCGCGCAAGGCGCGCGTCACCAGCGACGAGAGAGAGCGATCGGTCTGCGCAGCCGGAGACCCCGAAGGGTCGTGCCCGTTGCGGCTCGACTTTTCTGCGACGGGACTGCCGGCCATGTGACGATCTTACGCGGCCTCGGCCTCGCGGCCGGGAGTCTCAGCGGGCTTGGCTTGGGCGAGGAACTGCATCAGGAGCTCGTTGGTCCGGGCGGGGCACTCCACCTGGGGCACGTGGCCGCAGCGCTCGAGCGTGACCTGCTCGGCGCTCGGGAGCGATTTCGCGACGTATCGGGAGAAGGTGGCGGGCACCAACTTGTCGTTGCTGCCCCAGATGAAGAGCGCCGGCGGCTCGAGCGAGGACAACCTCGTATAAAACCCGTCGCGGCCGAACGGCGACTCGAGGTAGATGTTGCGAGCGCTCGCGAGAAACGCACATCTGGCGCCCGGGGACTGGTAGATCCGACGGAACTCGTCGACCATCAGCTCGCCGACGGCCGGGTCGAGCAGGTCGCGGTCGTAGAAGAGGCTCCAGAACTGCGAGGCCACCGTCGAGCGCCGGAAAGCGTGCGGCAGGAGCCCCCACTCGGGCCGCAGCAGCCGGACGACGGGATGAAGCCCGCGGCGAATCCAGGCCACCGCCGGGCAAAGAAGTCCAAGCGCCCCGATCCTCTCGGGGGCGCTCAAGCCCATCTCGATCGCGACCCGACCCCCCATCGAGTTGCCGATCACGTGGGCCGCCGGGATCTCCAGCCGATCCATCAGCGCGAACATCGTCTCGGCAAACCAGGCCGCGTTGTATCCGCCCAGCGCCGGCTTGCTCGACGAGCCGAAGCCGGGAAGGTCCGGGGCGTGAACACGGTAGGAGCCCGACAGCGCGGCGGCGGTCTCGAACAGTGAGGCCCGGGTGCCGCCGAGGCCGTGGAGCAGCAGCACGTCAGGCCCGCGGCCCATCGTGAGCGTCGAAATCTTGTGCCGGCCCACGGGTACGTCGCGGATCTGGAGCAGCGGTGGGCGGCCGTTCGGAAGCCTGAACATCGCCTCGAACCCGATCGCGTGGTCGAGGTTCCCTCGGACGGTCAGAAGGCGTCGCTCGAACGCTTCGATGCCCGAGAACCTGCCCTCACGGAGCTTCAGCCAGGTGTCCGAGTCGGTACCGATCGTGACGTCTGGCCGGCGCCGGGTGGCGCCCTTTCGCACGCGTGCGGCGGCGGTGGTGCAGCGGACCTCCCACACGTGGCCCACATCCCCAAGGACTACGTGGTAGGTCGAGTCAACGCCCTCCGCGGCGCCGAGGTAGCGCTCGGGAAGGACCGAAATGCCGCGTCCACGCGCGCCAGGCGCTCGGCGTGCGGGGGGTTCCCGGACACGGCCGCCACCCTAGCGGGCCCTCCGGAGAGATTGCGGGGCCCTCTGAGGAGATTGCGGGGCCCTCTGAGGAGATTGCGGGGCCGATTGAGGAGATTGCCGTGGGCGGTGGGCAATATCGTTGCGGCAATGCGCGCGATCCGCCTGCACGACACTCGTACGGGGCAGCTCAGGGAACTCGTGCCGCGCGAACCCGGGCGCGTCGGCATCTACGCCTGCGGGCCGACGGTCTACGGCCGGATCCACGTCGGGAACGCGCGGCCGTACGTGGTCTTCTCCCTGCTCAAGCGATTCCTCGTCCATGAGGGCTATAACGTCACCTTCGTCGCAAACATAACCGACGTCAACGACAAGATTTACGACGCGGCGCGGGCGACGGGGGTCAGCAGCGATGAGCTGGCCCGCGAGATGACCGACGCTTACGTGCGCGACACCGACACCCTCGGCCTCGGCCGGCCCGATCATGAACCCCGCGCCAGCGAGACGATTGCGGCGATCATCGAGCTGATCGAGGAGCTGATTGCGGGCGGCCATGCGTATCAAGCGAACGGGGACGTCTATTTCTCCGTTGCCTCCTACCCAAATTACGGCGAGCTCTCGCATCAGCAGGTCGATCAGATGGATCAGGGGGAGGGGGTCGAGGGCGCGGACCTCAAGCGAGCTCCCGTCGATTTCGCGCTTTGGAAGTCGGAAAAGCCCACCGAGGACACCGCCTGGGAATCCCCCTGGGGCCGGGGCCGACCCGATGGCACATCGAGTGCTCGGCGATGGCCGAGGGGTTGCTCGGGCCCGACTTCGAGATCCACGGCGGCGGTAGCGACCTCATTTTCCCCCACCACGAGAACGAAGCGGCGCAGACGTGCGCGGGGCGGGGCCATCCACTCGCACAGCTATGGGTCCACAACGGCATGGTCCGGCTCGACCGGGAGAAGATGGCCAAGTCGGTGGGCAACATCTTCCTTCTGCACGAGGCGCTCGCGGCCTACGGGCGGGACGCGCTCGTCATGTACTTCTGCGGAGGGCACTACCGCCAGCCGATCGAGTTCGACGCCGATCGCCTGAACGAGGCGCAGGCTGCGACCGGGCGGATTGTCGAGGCCGCTCCGGGGATTGGTCGCGGGCGGCTCGCCGGCGTGGTCCGCCGCGCTGCGAGAGCGGTTCTTCGGTGCCCTGGCAGAGGACTACAACACCCCAGCGGCGCTGGCGGCGATGTTCGATTGGGTCCGCGAGGCCAATCGCTCCGACGAGCCGGTCGGCGACGCGGACCTGCGCGAGATGCTCGGCGTGCTCGGGCTCGAGAACGTGCTCGATGTGTCCACGCCCGAGCCGCCCGCTGACGTGCGAGAGCTCCTCGAGGCTCGTGAGCGGGCCCGCGCCGGGCGTGATTACGCTGGGGCCGACCGGCTGCGCGAACAGATCAAGGCCGCGGGCTGGGAGGTGCGCGACGGCCCGGATGGGCCGGAGCTGCTCCCGGTCCGGTGATTGTTTATGGGCGAAACCCGGTTCACGAAGCGCTCCGCGGGCCCAGATCGGTCGCGCGGGTGTGGGCAACGAAGAATGCTGCGCGCGAGGCGTGGCTGGCGGGCTCGGCTACCCCGGTGGAAGTCGTCCTCGCTGAGGAGATCGAGCGCCGCTGCTGCTCGACGGCGCATCAGGGGATCTGCGCGGACGTGTCGCCGTTCCTCTATGCGGCGGGGACGAGCTGCTCACGGTCGACGCGCCGCTGATCGCGGTCCTCGACCAGGTCCAGGATCCGCAAAACCTGGGCTCAATTTGCCGCAGTGCGGAGTGCGCCGGGGCGACCGGAGTCGTGATACCCGAGCGCCGCTCGGCGACCGTCACGCCCGCTGTCTGCAAGGCATCGGCTGGAGCGGTCGAACATCTGCCGGTCGCGCAGGTGCGCAACATCGTCGATTTCATGGGCGAGGCCAAATCGGCCGGCCTTTGGTGCTACGGAGCGGACGCGGACGCCCCGACCTCGTATCAGGCGATCGATTTCTCGGGGGGCGTGGTGCTCGTGCTCGGTTCCGAGGGCCGCGGCCTGCGCCCTCGCGTGGCCTCGGCGTGCGATGCGCTGATCTCGCTCCCGCTTCGCGGGCAGATCGAGTCGCTGAGCGTCGCGGCCGCGGCCGCGGTGCTGCTCTACGCCGCTGCGAGCAATCGTGCATGAGCGGCGTCTGGGCGTGAACTTGCGTGGTGGCTTGACAGCGGTGCAGAGCTCGTGGCGAACCGTCCGCGTCACCTGCGCCTTGAGCAGGTCGGGATCATGGCCGAAGTCGCGCAGCAGCGTGTCGCGGAAGATCACGATCCGGTCGTGGAAGTAGTCCTGGGCGACCGTGTCGCCCTGGTACAGGCCGTAGCGCGCCGGCGCCGGCCGCTCCTCGGAGACGACCACGGCCACGTCGAGCGCGCGATGGAACTCGAGCGGGAGATCGTCGATCGCGGCGCGGACGAGCGCCCGGAAGTCCGCCTCGTTGTAGGGGTCGAACAGATCCTCGTCGTCGTCACCCTCGTCGTAGTCCTCGTCC
>CAVPKT010000055.1:0-35201 GCA_963705775.1 uncultured Solirubrobacterales bacterium
TGCCTGACAGACTACGTATTGCTAGGTCCTTGCCGCGTCCATTGCGGCGGGCGTTACCTCGCTCAGCCACGGTCCATCTCCTCCTCGATCAGCGCGGCGCGGCGCGCCTGGCTCACCGCCATGCGCGCCAGCAGCGCCTCCTCCAGCTCCTCCCGCTCCTCACGTTCAAGCTTGCCCTCGTCGGCGTCGAGCTCGAGCTGGAGCAATTCGCGCCGAATGCTGCCCTCGTCGTAGAGCTGGCGCTCAGCCTCCTCCACCACCTGCTCCACCACCCACCCCACGCCGCGTACCGGCGCCAGCGGAAGCGTCAGCAGCCCGTGAAAAGACCCATGGTCATCCGCCTCCGGCGAACTCGACGAAGCTGTGCGGTGGCAGAGGTCCGGTGTATTTGAAGCGCAACCGGCCCCCTTGGCCTCCCGCAAACGCGTCGAGGACCTCGCCGAACTCCGTCAGCCGCCCGCGCTCCACCAGAAACGCGGCCGCGAGCGCGACGCGCTCATGCGCCGGAGGCGAGACCTCAACAGCCACCGAAACCTGGGACAGGGCTTCGACGATGTTCCTGGCGTCGATCTCCCGCCGCCGCTCGACCCCTTCTGCGACGTGCTCGCCGAGCTCGATCCGCTCGTAATAGGTGGCGTCCTCTGGCTTGCCTCGGATCAACTCCCGCAGGCGCGCAATATCCGGGTTTTCTTCCACCACCTCGCGCATCAGCGTCTCCTCGTCGTAGGTGGCCCTGATGCTGACCTCCACCTTGTCCTTGAAGCGGACGAGCTGCGCTCGCAGCGCGTCCGCGTGCCGCTCGAGGAGCCGAGACCTGACCTCCTCGTCCCCCTCCAGCACGATCCCGAAACGCATCGGCAGAACAGCTCCCCGCTCGAGCGCCTCTTCCAGCACGTGGGCGTGGCTCAGCACTTCGTCGCGGCCCAGCTCGAGCTCGCGATCGCCCAGCTCCGAGACCAGTGCGGCCGCGTCATTGGAGCTGACCACTCGCACCGATGCGCCCGCCACCCCCCGCCCATCTGGGGCGCCCGCGCCGGCGTCGACGATCCCGTAGACGTAATCGGCCACCGTCTACCGCCCCCGAGAGGACGATTTGGAGGAGGCGCGCGATCGAGACCGCGACCGCTGTCCCGATCCAGAGCCCGACGAACCGGAGCCGCTGCTCTTCTTCTCGCCGTCCTCTTCCTCCTCGTCGTCCGAGCTTCCGAACAACGACTCCTTGGCCCCTTCGAGCACGCCCTTGGTCTTGGATTGAGCGCCATTCGATGTCATGTCCTCCACGAGCTGGGGCAATCCCTCGTCGCTGCTCTGCCCGAGATCGAGGCGGTTGACTGCCTCGGCGAACCGTAGATACGTGTCGACGCTGGCGATCACGATCCGGGCGTCGACCGTCAGCAACTCGATCCCGACCAGCGACACCCGCAGGAACACATCGACCACTAGCCCCTTGTCGAGCAGGACGTCGAGGACGTCCACAAGCCCGCTCGAGTTCGATCTCTGTACGTACCCCGATCCGGGGCCTCGCGTCATCGCCATCGTTGACATCACGAACTCTCCTTCTCTTGGGTTTCTGGGTTAGGCGCGCTTCCGTTCTTGCGCAGCTCCGGCTCGTACACGTCCGGGTTGGTGAACTCCAACCGGGCCTTGAAGCGGCGCAGTTCTGCCTCTGCTCGCCGATGAGCGAGGTGCAGGGTCAGCACGGCGGTCTCGGCCGGGCTCGTGGGGAGCACATCGACGTCGAGCTGGATCCGCGTCAGCCGCTCGCTCAGCGGGCGAAAGGCGACCAGACCCGCGCAATCGGACCCTTTCACCGATCGCCAGGCGAAGTCAGCGTGCTCCCGCTCGTCAGTGATCTCGGCTTCCCACTCGGTCGAAAGCGGCGGTGCCGTCCTTCCGTGGAGCCGGTCGCCGTCACGCTCGATGTCCTCGATCCGATGGATGCCCTCCGTGAACGACTCGAACGTCATCCACTCCTGCCAGGCGAACTCGAGTGGGACCGCGACGTCGACGGAGACCTGTATCGGGAGCCGTCTGCTGAGACTGCTGTCGAGTGCGCTTTTGCCGGCGGCGGCCGTCTTCTCCGCAGCCGAGCGGACGCCATCGCCGGCGGCGTCGAATGCCTTGCGGGCGATCAGCCTGAGCCCCTTCAGCGCCGCCGCGGTCGCGACCCGCCGGATTGGATGCTTGACCGCGCTCGGCTTGATCGCCTCGCCGGCCTTCTTGACAGCGCTGCCGGCCTTCTTCGAGCCGCTCGCGGTGGCCTTGGCGCCGCCGGCCGCCTTCTTGCGAGTCTGCGTCGCCTTCTTGGTCGGCGTCGCGCCAGCGCCTTGCGATCGACGCGTCGGGCTCCTGCGCTGCTTCGGTCGCGGCCATGTGCGCTGAGGTCAGGATCTTGCCGACCTGCTCGGCCTTCTCGCGGACGGCGTTGATTTCCGTCGCGAGCTTGCCGAACTGCCGGCCGGCCTGTCCGATCTGCTGGCCGATTCCGCTGAGATCGATCTTGCTCGGCACCGCGACCCCGAGCAGCTTGCCCTTGCGCTGAAGAGCCGTGCGCCCGAGCAGCACTCCACCGGCAACGCCGATGGTCGCGCTGACCGCCGAGATCCCGACGTTCACGAGCGTCCCGTTGCCCGATTCGGAGCGGTTGCCGTTCGGGCTCGGCTTGGCGCGGGCGCTTTTCTGAGACTGAGTCCCGCGTGATCCGCTTCGGCTGCTCGAGCTCCGGCTTCGGCTACCCGAGCTCCGGCTACTGGACCGGGGCTGGCTACGCGATTGCGATCCATTCGAAGACGAGCGGCCACGACTCGATGCGCGACTCGCAGTCCCGCTTTTCTTTGCAGCAGGCATGTTGAACCTCCCTCGGTTCGGGGTCATCCACCCGTGGTCTGGACGTCGCTGCGGGCTTAGCGGGGGACTACCCCGCCGAACCGTTTTTCACCAAACTGGACGAATGTTCTACAGACGGGCTAAACACGCCGCCGCGCTTGCCCCCGTCGATCCGCGGGTAGCCGAAAGTTGATCCCGACCAGGAGGTAGTCAGATGGCGAAGGACCACGGACCCAGCGTGAAGAACGACAAGCAGTACGAGGGACTGCGGAAGAAGGGCATGAGCAAATCCCGCGCCGCAGCAATCTCCAACTCACCGGGCTCCTCGAGCCGGGGCGGAAAGAGCTCGGGCTCAAGCCAGAGCCGCAAGAGCACCGGCCCGGGCAGCGGCGGCAACCGGGCCCAGAAGGCCGCCGCCGGCCGCAAGGGCGGAAAGAAGAGCTAGCCGCGGACGTCAAGCGCCGCGTCGAGCGCCCGTCCGAAGAGCGAGTGAATCCGGTCGGCCGCAGCGCGCTCCTCTGCCAGGATCCGCTCGGCGGCCAGCTCAGTCTCGGTATCCCCTGCCCGCGCAGCAACTCGCCGCAGCATCTCGTATGCACCGACCTCCAAGTGCTCGACGGCAAAGACGAAGGCGGCCAGCTTGGAGGGCGTATCGGGCTGGGCCTGGAAGAACGCCCCCCAATTCAAGCGCTCCAAGCCGGAGGGCGGCGTCCTTGAGCTTCGATGGAGTTGCACCGCGAGCGTCTAGCCGCGACTCAACCAGGCGCTGGTGGCCCTCGGTCTCGGCTCGATGCTCCTCATACGCCGATGCCACGTCGGCATCACCGGCGAGCTGCGGTCCCTTTGCGAGGAGCTGTAGCGATTGGGCCTCGATTGCGTGGGCGTCGGCGAGGTAGCGGTCGAGCTGCGCGCCGATGTCATCGGGATCGACATCCCGGAGGGCGGCGTGGACGGCGCGGTCGAAGCAGTTCGCGAGACGGTCGCCCATCGCCCGCTCCTGCGCTTGGATCTGGCTGCAGACCTCGGCGGTGGCTGGGTCGTCCGCGAGTCTCGCCACCCGGCCCAAGAAGTCGTACGTCGCCTCCTCCATGTGCTCGTAGGAGAACGCGTGCACGACCAGCTTGCCTGGGGTGTCGGGCTGTGCCGCGGCGAACACGGCGAAGCCTTTGCCGGTCAGGGTCCCGACGGCGTCCTTGATCGCCGCGGGCTTCGCGTCGTGGTCAGCGAGGCGCTCGGCAACAAGGCGCGCGTGGCCTTCGGTCTCGACCAGATGATCGGAGAAAGCCGCAGCGATCTGCTCGTCCTTGGCGAGCTTGGGCGCTGTCCGCAGCTGGGCGAGCGCCTGCTGCTCGATGGAATGCGCGTCAGTCAGATACTTGATCAGTTGCTCTTGGGCTGTGTTTGGAGTCATGAGGCGCTGCTCACCAGGCTCAGTCGCGGCTAAACGTCATCCCACGCGGGTAGACAACGTTCATGCCCCGCTCGACCGAGACCGCAGTGGCGATCCTCGATATCGACGGCACTCTCGTCGACACGAACTACCAGCACGCGATCGCCTGGTACCGGGCGTTCCGCGAGCACGGGATCGTGCTGCCGGTCTGGCGCATCCACCGCCACATCGGCATGGGCGGCGACCAGCTCGTCAAAGCGCTCACCGACGATCAGACCGAGCGGGACATGGGCGATCAGATCCGATCGACCGAGAAGGACCTGTATGGAGAGCTGATCGGCGAAGTGGAGACCATGGAGGGGTCGCGCGAGCTGATCGAGCTGCTGAAGGAGCGCGGTGACACTGTCGTGCTGGCCAGTTCGGCCAAGCAGGAGGAGGTCGACCACTACCTCGACCTACTCGACGCACGCCAGCTCGCCGACGCCTGGACCACGTCTGCCGACGTCGAGGCGACCAAGCCGGACCCCGATCTCGTACACGCGGCGCTCGAGCGAGCGGGCGGCGGCAACGGTCGCACGGCCGTGATGGTCGGCGATACCCCGTGGGACGTCCGGGCCGCCGACGCCGCGGGTGTCCCGACGATCGCCGTCCTTACGGGCGGGTTCTCGGTCGACGAGCTCGAGGAGTCAGGCGCAGTCGCGGTGTTCGAGTCGGTCGCCGAGCTGTGTTCACACCTCGATCAAAGCCCGCTCGCGGGTGTTCGTCGATGACTGACATAACGCTCGACTGGGCCTCGGCAGAAGTCCACGATGGCAAGCTCGAGGTGCCGCTTCGCGGCGAGCTGCCGTCAGGATGGAAGGACACTTTCGAGCGGACCATCGCACTGCTTCCAAGCGGGGGCTGGGGCAAGGTCCGGCTCAAGAAGGAACGGGTGCGGGTACGCGACGTTGCGGAGGGCGACGAGGACCAGCTGCGCCACTTCCTCGAGAGCGTGGTGATGCAGGCAAACCAGGCCCACGAACGGCCTGACGAGGAAGCAGATGACGATCGAGACGCCGACGCCGACCGCCACGATCCGCGCGACGCCGAGATGACAGAGCGATTCCGCTCGTTCGCCGCCGAGCAAGACGACTGAGCCCACCGGGGACTCGACCAGTGACATCACGGGTGCAAGCAATCGCGCCATGCGCGAAGCTGTCCGCATGCGACAAGGCCCGCTGGCCGGCCGGTATCCCGCGGTGGCGACGATGGTCGTGTTCGCGCTCGTCCCGTTCCTGGCGCTGTCGGGCTCGTTCGCCCCCTTGACGCCGATCCTTGGACGGCAGCTCCACATGACTCCGCAGGCGTTGGCGCTGACAACGGGGATGGCCAACGCCGCGTATGCGCTCGGCACGGTGCTTGCCGTCCAGTTTTCCCTGCTTCTGCCACAGCGCCGGATGCTCCTCCTCTACGCCGTGCTGCTCGTGATCGGGTCGGTGCTTGCGGCCGCGGCCACGTCATCGGCGGTCTTCATCGCCGGGCACATCCTTCAGGGGTTGTGCACGAGCCTTCTGCTGATCGCAGCCGTTCCCCCGCTGATCATCGGCTACCCGCCCCGGAACGCCCGGTACACGTCGGTGGTCCTCAACCTATGCATCTTCGGCGCCGTCGCCCTCGGTCCCGTGATCGGCGGGATCCAAGCCGACGCACACGGGTGGCGGCCGCTGTACTGGATCGTCGCGGCGGTCGCCCTCGCGGCGCTGGCGCTGGCGACGTTGACGTTTGAAGACGCCCCGCCCGCGGACCCGGGCGGTCCCCGCGATCCCCTCGCCCTTTCGCTCGCCGCCGGCGGTTGCGCGGCCGCTTTCTTCGGCTCCTCTGAACTGCTCACTCACCGCTTCCTGGACGCCCTGACGTTCGCGCCGCTGATCGTGGGACTGAGCCTGATCGTGCTCCTGCTGGTGCTCGAGTACCGCGGTACGTGCGCACTGCTGAATGTGCGACCACTGGTCAGCACGATGCCGATCACGGGCATCCTTGTCGCGATATGCGCGGCGGCGGCCTCGGTCTCGGCGGTCGCCCTGAGTGGCGCCGTGCTGGCTCCGCGACATTCGCCGCTACACCTCGGCCTGCTCTATCTGCCCGAGTTCGGCGGAGCGGTGATCAGCGCGGTCGTGTTCGGAATCGTCTTCCGGAGCCGCGCCCTTCACTACTTCGTTCTCACGGGGATGATCCTGCTGAGCGCGGGCATCATCGTGATCGGACGCATCATCCCGCCGAGTGATGCGCTCACGCTGGTCGGCTCTGGGCTGATAGGGGTCGGCGTGGGCTCTGCCGTGGCGCCCGCGCTCTACATCGTCGGGTTTTCGCTGATGTCCGCAAACCTGCAGCGCGTGTTCGCGATCATCGAGTTGCTGCGGGGTGTGGCGGCATTCATGATCGCTCCGATCATCCTGCACTTCGCGCTCACGGTCGGCCACAGCGCGAGCACGGGCACGACCACGGCGCTGTGGATATGCCTCGGGATCTCTGCCGGCGGTGCGCTGACCGGCATCGCTCTGTACGTCCTCGGCGGCGTCAAGAGCCCACCCTCCCCAGCCTTCGAGCGATGGCTGGCGGGCGAGGGACCGGCCTGGACCTCGCCACCCCTCCTGGCCGACGTACGCACAGCCCCCGGTTTGCCGGTCGTGCAGCTTCCGGCCAAGGGCCCAGCCGATGACTGACGCACCGATCAAGGGCGCCGGTCCGGTCGTGATTGCCTACGATGGCTCCGACCTCGCCGGCGGGGCGATCGCCGAAGCCGCCAGACAGCTGGGGCGGGGACGCGAGGCCCTTGTCGTCACCGTTTGGCAGCCGTTTAACGTCGGCTTTCTGGCGCCGCGGGAGCTCGAGCTCGACGCGACCCAGGCGAAGATGGTCAAAAACGCCGCCAAGGAGGTCGCAGAGCAGGGAGCGTCGCTCGCGGAGTCCGCGGGGTTCAAAGCGCAGAGCGCGGAGATCGAGGCCGCACCCGCATGGAAGGGCATCGTCGAAACCGCCGATGAGCGTGACGCCAGCCTGATCGTGATGGGCTCGCACGGTCGCACGGGGCTCGGCAGCGTCTTGATCGGGAGTGTCGCCGAGGCCGTAGCAGCGCACTCACAACGGTCGGTACTGATCGTCCACAGTCGTTACTGATACCTAAGGGCGCCGGTGGTTGTAATCAGCCTCACGGGGTAGCGACACCCTATGAGCCAGGCAAGCTTGGTTTCGGAACGCGCGTCCAAATGGACCCTGGAAGGGCCCGATTGGGACTTCATGGAACGCCAGAAGTACCTCTGGAACCCGTTGATGGACTACTGGTTTCGGATGCAGTTCGAGGGCTGGGAGCGCATCCCGGAGCCGCCCGTCCTGCTGATCGGAATTCACTCCGGTGCTCCATTCGTGTGGGACGCGTGGACCGTCGGCGTCCAGTGGTGGCGCCACTTTGGTCAGCTTCGCCCGCTACACGGCACCGCGCACGACGCATTGATGGCTATGCCAGGAGTGGGTGGGTACTTCCGCAAGATGGGCGTCCTGCCCGCCCGGTCCGAGAGCATCACGGCGGCGCTCGAATCGGGCCGCGACGTAGCTCTTTGGCCGGGAGGCGAGCGCGACTCGTTGAGGCCGTGGACGCGGCGCGACGAAGCAGTCCTCGGCGGCCGCAAGGGATTCATCAGGCTCGCCATCCGCACCGGCGTCCCGATCGTCCCGATCGCGACCGTCGGCGGGCCGGACGCGATGCCGTGGATCGCGACCGGGCGGCGGATCGCAACAGCTCTGCGGCTCGACAAGATCGCCCGGCTGAAGATGTTCCCGATCGCGATCCAGATTCCATGGGGTATCTCCCCCGCGTTGCTACCCGAGATCCCGTTCCCGACCAAGATCAGGACCACATTTCAAGAGCCGATCGAACTGGACCACGATCCCGAGCGCGCAGACGACGACGAGTACGTCGAGGCCGGTTACGAACAGGTGCGCACCAGCATCCAGGCCGGCATGGACCGCCTCGCACGCCGGCGCCGGCTTCCTCTGTTCGGTTGAGGTTCGAACGGAGCGCAGGCCGGCCCGGAGCTGGACGCGGTTACCCGCCTACCAACGCCCGTACCAGCGCCGCCTGCCGCCTGCCCCGGCGCCTGCTCCGACACCGCCGACCAGGAAGCCCAGCAACCACAGCACTACCGCTGCGATCAGCACAAACCAGAGCACGTGCGCTGCAAAGCCCAGGCCGCCGAACACGGCCAGAATCAGTAGCAAAATGATCAGGGGAACCATCGTGGTCCTTTCTCTCGACTCCCCCTTAGCTACCCCTTTTTTGAGACCTCAGTCCCCAGCGGCTTGCAGCAGCTCCTCGGGAGAGTCAACGACGGTCAATCGGTCCTCGAGCCCGGTGAGGCCGAGCAGACGCTGAACCTGGCTTGGGCCCCGCACGAGCGCGAAGCTGCGCCCGGACGCCTGCGCGTGCTGGTGCGCTTTGATCAGGACTCCGAGACCGGTGGAATCGATGAACTCGAGCGCCCGGAGATCGACGATCACGAGCTTTGCGCCCGTCTCTTGGGCGACCGCAAGCTGTTCCTCCAGCGCAGGACTCGAGGCCAGGTCGAGCTCCCCGGTGACGGCGATCACAGCAGCTCGGTCCTGGCTGCGGAGCTCTACCTCGAAGGCATTTTGCACGGTCCCGCGGAGCGTAGCGTCTCCGCCCCCCGAAAGAAAAGCGGTTAGCTCTCGGCCAGCAACCGGTCGAGCCTACGCCGTGGATCCCCCAGGCCCCTCGTCCGCCGGGCGATGTCCTTCCAGGGATCGCCCGTGCGCGTAAGACGCCGGCCGATGTTCGAGATCGTGAACTTGTCGGGGCGCAGACGCGAATCCATGAGCTCCCCCCAATCCAACGGGGTCGCGACCGGAGCGGTTGGTCTGGGGCGCACCGCGTACGGCGGTACGGCGGTCTGCGCGTAGCCGTTTCGCATTACGTCTATCAGGATCCGGTCACCGCGCTTTTGCTTGCGAGCTTCGAGCGTCAGTCGGCCAGGGTGTTCGCTGACAAGTACTTTCGCGACGTCGCGGGCGAAGCCGCGGACCTCGTCGAAGCTCAGCTCCGGGCGAATCGGCACCCAGACGTGCAGGCCGCGTGAGCCAGTCGTCATCGCGAACGGAGCGAGCCCGAGCTGCTCGACCAGCTGTCCCACTTCCCGCGCGGCGCGGCGAATGTCGGCGAAGCGTCCGCCGGATGGATCGAGGTCGAACACCAGGCGGTCCGGGCAGTCGAGCTTTGGAGCTCGACTGAGCCACACATGCGGCGTGATGCACGCCTGGTTTGCCAGATACGTCAGCGTGTCGACGTCATCGACGATCGCGTGGGTGACCGTTCCGCCGCGCTTCGGTACCTCCACGCGCTTGATCCACGCCGGGAAGTACGGAGGCACATCCTTGTGGAAGAAGCCGTGCTTGTCGATCCCATCCGGGAACCGCTGCATGCTGATCGGGCGCCCTTTGATGTGCGGCAGCATGTATTCGGCGACGCGCTGATAGTGGGCGGCGAGATCGGCCTTGGTCAGGCCGACGTCGGGGAACAGCACCTTGTCCGGGTGGGAGACCTCGACCTTCACCGGGCGAGCGTGGGCTTCATCGGCTCGAAGCACCGCATTGGACTAAGCACACGGGTAGCAACCGGTCGCCAGACTACAGTTCGTGGGCCCTGCCGTCGTTCGCGGCTTCGCGGTTTTCCATCGGCGTAGACTCCCCCCCCGTTCCCTTCAGATAGCCCGTTTTGCGGGCAACCGAGGAGCAGTGCCGACCCCATTCACAGTGCGCCTGCTTGCCGTTGAGCCCGACCTCGGCCGCTTCATGGCCCCCGAGGCGTTGGAGGTGGCCGCGGAGATGGCGGTGCCGACGCGCGACCTGGAGCGCGGTCAGCTCGATGCGAGCTCGCTTCTCAGGGAAGCGGGTGCGTACGCGGCGATGATCCTCGACGGGATGGTTCTGCATCACCTCCAGATCGGCGACCAGCCGGCGCTGCGCCTGCTCGGACCGGGCGACATTCTGTCGCTGTCCGGAACGCCACCGTCGATGCTCGGCGAGGCACGGTGTACCGTCGCCGCGCCGACCCGCGTGGCGATGTTCTCGACGGAGATCCTGACCGCCACCCATCGGTGGCCACGTCTGGTGGCCGGCCTGCACGCGAGGATGGCGGAGCAGGGCGAGCGCCTTGGGACGCAGCTCGCGATCTGCCAGCTCCCGCGAGTCGAGCAGCGCCTGCTCGCGCTGCTTTGGCTATTGGCGGAGTCCTGGGGTCAGGTCACCCCGGTCGGCACACGGCTGCCGCTCAGCCTGACACACGACGTGCTCGGTGGACTGATCGGCGCCCGCCGGCCGACGGTGACCCTTGCCCTCCGGGATCTCACCGAGCGCGGTGCGATCACCCGTCAGGACGGAGGCTGGCTGCTGCTGGAGCGTCCGCCCCTACCGAACGAGCTATCCGATGAGGCCGTGGCTGACCCTGTGCTGGTCAGGACGTCCGCGTCGGATTGGGTCGAGAAGGAGGAGGACCGCGAGGCCGAGGCGCTACGAGCCCACGCCGAGCTACACGCGACGGTACGGCGCCTCCAGGAACGACACCGCAACGACGCCGAGCATTTCCGCGAGCGGATGGCGCGTTTGAAGCTCGACCGTGAGCAGGCTGCTCGGTCGCGCCACCGGCGCGAGCGCCAGGGGCTCAGTCGGGGGCAGGCTCCATCATCATGATCACCCCGGAGACCGTGCCCTCACCGTCGTTGGTCATCGGCAAGAGCGTCACCCGGCACTGGAATGGCTTGCCGCGCCGATTGGTCGCCTCGAGCAGAATCTGCTCCTGACTCGATTTTCCGGCCAAGGTGTCGCGAAGCCGGCGCTTGAGGCTCTCGACCGGTAGGCCGATGTCGATCGACTGGAGGTGCTGATCCTCCACTTCGCCGGCGGTCAGCCCCCACAGCTCGCGCGCCTGCCCGTTCCAGATCTGGATGTGCTGGCGCTTGTCGACGACGAGCACGGCGAGGCCAATGGTCGTGAGAATGGTCTCGAGGAAGCTGTTCATTTGATCGACCTCGACCGTGCGATGACGGAGTTCCTCGTTCATCGTCTGGAGCTCCTCGTTTGAGGACTGGAGCTCCTCGTTCATCGTCTCGAGCTCCTCATTTGAGGAGTGCAGCTCCTCATTGGTCGTCTCGAGCTCCTCATTTGAGGACTGCAGCTCCTCGTTGGTCGTCTCGAGCTCCTCGACCGTCGACTGCAGCTCCTCGTAGGCCACCTCGAGCTCCCGCTTAGCGCTCGTCACCTGCGTCTCGAGCTTGCGAATGTCGGTGACATCAACGTACGAGATGCTCGTGCCCATCAGCACCCCTTCCGCGAGCAGGGGCGCGATCCGGACGTTCATGACCCGCTCCCGATCCCCCTCACCCACCTGGACCGTCTTGAGCTCGATCGCCCGCATCCCCTTGATCAAAGCGTCGAGGTGCGTGCGCAGCTCCACCGGGCGGTAGGAGAGCTCGAGGTCTTGGATCGGACGCCCGAAGTCGCTCAGCCCGATGCCGAACGTCCTGCGCGCCAGATCGTTGGCCATGACCACGACCCCATTCGCGTCGAGCACGACCTGTGCAGCATTGCTCATGTCGAACGCCGCCTCACGCAGGTTCTCGCCAACGCTCCGCGACGCGCCGTTACCCGGATCGAACGGGATCACCCGCCCGCGGTCACGCCGTGAGGGGCGCATGACCTTGTGGAACACCCGGGACTTGAGATCGATCGGCGTGAACAGGTCGGAGTGCGTCATCAGCATCTCGGACTTGCCTAGCAGCAGCACGCCGTCGTCGTCCAGCGCAAAGTGGAACCGCCGCAGGATCTGGGCCTGCGTGTCGGCCATGAAGTACATCAGCGTGTTGCGGCACACGAGCAGGTCAATGTGCGAGATCGGCGCGTCCTGCACAAGGTCGTTGCGGCCGAAGATCACGGATCGCCGGAGGTCCTTGCGGAAGACGAAACGCTGGTCGGTCTGCTCGAAGAAGCGCTCCAACGCATCGCGCGGGACATCCTCGATCTGGCGCGGTAGGTAGGCGCCGTGCCGCGCGGTATCGAGTGCGTCCTCGTCGACGTCGGTGGCATAGATCTTGACCCGCTCGCGGAACGCCGCATCGCCGAGCACGCGAGCGAACACCATCGCGACCGTGTAGGCCTCTTCGCCGGACGCGCAGCCGGCCGACCAGATTCTCAGCGGCGAGTCGGGCGGCCGAGCCGCGATCAGCGACGGGACCACATCTCCGGCCAGGACCTCCCAAGCCTGCGGGTCACGGAAGAACGCCGTCGTGTTGATCAGCAGCGTGTTGAACAGCTCCGCGTACTCCCCGGCGTTCAACTGGAGGTAGTCGATGTAGTCCTCGTATCGCCCGACGCCCACCTCTTGCATGCGCTTCGACACCCGTCGCTCGATGCTCGAGCGCTTATAGCCGGTGAAGTCGAATCCTCGCGACTGCTTGACGAAGTCGAGCAGATCGTCGAGCGTGACCTCACGCTCAGCGGGCATCAGGCAGCGCTCTCCTCAGCCGGCAAATCTTCTGCGGCCACTCTACGCAGGGTCGCGGTGGCGGCCGTCGTCAGCACGTCGCGGACCCGCTCGGCTTGACCGTCAGCCGACTCGGCGCGACTCCGGAATGAGCGCGCCGCGCGCGACTGGCCGCGGGATTCGGCCTGGTCGGCCATCCGCTTGAGCAGGGCCACACGGTCCTCGAGCATCCGCACGGCCCCCCATAACCCCGCCTCCACGCGCTCCGCTTGCGCGTCGGCGAGACTCTGAGGCGAGTACCGGTGACCGACACCGCACTCCCACTGCGTCAGGGCGGCCACCGAGCGCTCGGTCAAAACTCCCCCGCATTCTGGGCAGACGGTCGTCACCCCTTCCGAGTCGCCCGCGCTTTCGCCGGGCGTGTTGCCCACCGTCGTGCCTCGGTCTGGGGTCGGGCCCTGCGGGCCCTCAGACCCGTTCACGAGCTCCACCACCACGTCGGCGACTCGATCTGAGCGGACGACCGCATCGACGGCCACGTGGGCGAGTGCGCTTGCTGGCATTCCGGCATAGATTGCCTCCTCGGGATCCTGCACGATTGTCGCACCGCCGTTGGCTTTGATCACCGCCAGACCGGCCGTGCCGTCGTCCCGAGTTCCTGACAGCACGACGCCCACTACGTGGGCCTCGGCCGCCGCGGCGGCGGAGCGGAACAGCACATCCACGGACGGCCGGTGGCCGTTTTCTCGCGGGCCGACGGTCAAGCGAACGTGGCGACCGTCGATCACCAGGTGATGGTCCGGCGGCGCGACGAGGATCTGCCCGGCCCTCAGGTGGTCGCCGTCGCGCGCGGGACGGCACGGAAGGCGCCCGGCTCGTTCCAGGATGCTCGCCAGAGCGCTGGGGCTGTCCGGCGATATGTGCAGCACGACGCAGACGGCGGCTGCGAGATCCGCCGGGAGGTTCGCGACGACCTTCCTGAGGGTCTCGACGCCCCCCGCGGACGCACCGATGACGACCAGGTTTCGTCTGGTGCCCCGCTCATCTGCCATTCGGATCACGTTCCACTGGCCATAGCGTACGCCTCGACCGAGGCTCACACCACGGGCCGTTCGCGCGCACGATTCGCCTGGGCTCCCAGCGGGTAGGCATGCCTCGACCCCCAGCAGGAGATACCGATGAGCTTGCTTGACAGAATCCTCGGACGGACCAAGAAGACGATCGGAGAGGTAACCGACGACCCGGCGCTACGCCGCCAGGGCGCACGCGAAGAGCGGAAGGGCGAAGCGAAGGAAGAGCTCGCGCGTGACCAGGAGCGCGCCGATCGCAAGGCCGAAGAGGTCGCAAACCTCGAGCGGCGGACCTAGTAGTCCCGAGCGGCGGCCCTGCCCGCCCGGCCGGCCGCCCGGCCGGCCGGCCGGGGCGGCTTGCCCACGCGGGCCGCTGATCGGTACGCTGCGGCGGGGTTGGAACAGGTGGGCTCTCTCGAGGACTGGGTGCTACGTGGCGGCGGACTGCGGTTCACGCAGCTGCTGGACGCGCTTGCCGAGGCGATCACGATCCGGACGACGGACAACGAGATCGTGTTCGCCAACAAGGCGGCCCTCGCCCAATTCGCGGTCGACTCCGTCGAGCAGCTGCGCGACCGCACGACCGAGTCGACGCTAGGCGATTACGCGCTGTATGACGAGCACGGGGAGCCCGTGGCCGTGGACGACCTTCCGTCCCCCCGCACGGTCCACCGCGAGACCCCAGGACCGCTGCTGGTTCGCGCCGTGGGCCGGCGCAACAGGGACACGCACTGGTGGCGGCTGGAGTCCCTCCCTCTGCTCGATGTCAACGATGAGCTGATCGGGGCGACGACTGTGATCGAGGATCTCACCGCCGTCAAGACGGCGGAGGTCCGGACTCGCGTGCTCGCGGAATCGGGCCGCATGCTCGCCGCATCGCTCGATTACGACGAGACGATCCGTAACGTGACCGAGGTCGCGGTGCCCGCGGTCGCGGATTGGTGCGCGGTGGATCTGATCGACCCGGATCACCGCCGGGAGCAGCTGGTGTTCGCGCCCTCAGAACCCGAGGCACTGCCGCTGCTGCGCCTGCTGCGGTGGTTCCAGGGAGACACGATCGATCTCCGGCACGAGTTCGCCGAGGTGCTGCGCAGCGGCGAATCGATTCTTTACGAGCGCGTGACCGACGATCAGGTCGCGCGGTGGGCGACGGACGGCGAGAGCCTGCGCCGGCTGCGCGAACTCGATCTCTGCTCGCTTCTGATCGTGCCGCTCCGCGTGCCGAACCGGATCGTTGGCTTGATGACGTTCGTCACCACGGAGTCCCGCCTCAGTCGCGAGGACCAGGAGCTCGGCGAGCAGCTCGGCCGCCGCGCCGCGATCGCGGTCGACAACGCCCGGCTACATGCGAGGCTGTCGGGCGTCGCCGAGACGCTCCAGCGCAGCCTGCTGCCCGAGCCACTGCCCGAGATGCCCGGTTGGGAGTGCGCCTCGCTGTACAGGCCGGTATCCAGCGAGCTCCGGATCGACATCGGCGGCGACTTCTTCGAGGTGTTCCGGGAGGGCGACATGGGGTTCGCGATCGTCGGCGACGTCGAGGGCCAGGGGGTGACGGCCGCGACGATGACCACGTTGATGCGCTACGGCGCTCGTTTTGCGGCGCGCTTCGAGCCTGAGCCCGCCGCGATTCTCAAGCACCTTGACGAGGTCCTTCGACACCACCGCCGCGAGGCCACTTGCACGGCCATGTGCGCGCGGATCGAAGTCGACCGCATGGTGGTCGGATCTGCGGGCCACCCACCGGCGCTGATCGCGTCGGGTGACGGAGAGGTGCGCGAGGTGCCTGATCCCGGCCCATTGCTCGGCGCCTTCGCCGACGCGGATTGGCAACAGGAGGAGATACCCGTCGCCCCGGGGGAGATCGTGCTGTTCTACACAGACGGCGTAACGGACACGCTCGGCAGCCGCGGGCGGTTCGGCCGCGACCGGCTGCGGGCGTTACTCGCAGATCACACGAATGAGTCCCCGGCCGCCCTGCTCAGCCACCTGGAGCACGCGCTCCAGAAACACGGCGGTGACGGCCAGGACGACCTAGCGGCGCTGGCGCTTGCGCGCCGGTAGCCGCTCGCAGTCGCTGTCGGCGGCGAAGTCGTCCGCACTCGCGAGCTCGTTGAGGTGCCCGAGTGCGTGCCTCAGGATGCGAGAGACCTGCATTTGCGAGACGCCGATCTTCTCGGCGATCTGGGTCTGAGTCAGGTCCTCGACGAACCTCAGATGAAGGACGCGCCGCTCGTGCAGCGGCAGCTGCTTGGCGACCGATGCGATCGTCAGCCCGTCCTCGATCAGCTCGAAGCGCTCGTCATCTTGGCCGAACGACCCGGCGAGCGTCCCGACTGACCCGTCCTCGTCCGTTTGGGGGGCGTCCAGCGACACCGAATGGTGCGCGCCTGAGGTCTGGAGCGCGTCGAGCACGTCGTCGATGCTCAGTTCGAGATACTCGGCGAGCTCGGGAACAGTCGGTGGCCGGCCGCGCTTGGTCGTCAGCTTCTGCTTGCCCTCCTCGACCTTCAGCGCCCGCTCTTGGGCGCCACGGGGCACGTGTACCGACCAGCCGAGATCGCGGAAGTACCGCTTCAGCTCGCCGAGGATCGTCGGCACGGCAAACGAAGAGAACGCCGTTCCGCGCTCGAAGTCGAACCGGTCGACCGCTTTGACGAGGCCGAGGCTCGCGACCTGGAGCAGGTCGTCGTACGGCTCGTGCGCTCCGCGATAGCGATGGGCCAGCTTTCGCGCCAGCGGCATAAAACGCCGTATCAGCTCGTCGCGTGCGCGGCGGTCCTTGCCCTCGCACCAGCATCTGAACAGGGCTCGAGACTCGAGCTTGCCCAAGTCTCGAACTCCCTCGCGCCCCGATCGACGTGTTGACGTCGTCGTCGGCATCGGCATATGACTACCACATACAGCCGTTCCTAATCGCAGGTAGTCAGATTTCTGACACCACTCGTCTATACGTGGACCGCCTCGCGCCACCCACGCGCCGCGAAAACCCCTACTCCGAGATCCTGACCGGCGTCCCGTCCGGTACGTGGTAGACGAGCCAGCGCCCCTCCGCCTGGCTCACGTGGATACACCCGTGGCTGTCGGGCTGCCCAATCGTCTCGGTGGCCGGGGTGGCATGCACCGCGACGCGGTCACCGCCCGTCCAGCCGGGGATCGCATGCGGCGCGGTGGCGGTCAGGGCGAGGATGCAACAGCCGTACGGCCCCGCAGGATCGCCGGTGACGAGCCGGTCGGTGACGGCGAAGCCGCCCGTCGGCGTGGGTGACCCCGCCGCTCCGATGCCGACCGTATAGCGCTTGACCACGCGGCCGGACTCGAACACGGTCAGCGTGCGGCGTGACAGCGAGGCTCGCAGCGACCAGCTGTCTCGGCCGAGCAGCGCGGCCGAGCGCGGAATCCAGCCCACGCGTCCGTTGCCGGCAAACTCGCTGCGCACGCCTAGCCAGCTGGACCTGACCGTGGCCACGTACAGCACGTCGGGCGATCCGAACTGCGTGTGGGGCCCGATGGCAGCGACCGCCCGACCTCCCGGCGATGCCCGCATCGAGGTCTGATGAACAACCCACGCGGTCAGCGTTCCCTTGCCGGGAGGAACCGTCAGCCGGGGCGACGCCCGCGGATGCGACGCGACCGGCGCGAATCTCCGGTTCGCGGAGTGGTGCGAGCCGCAGCCGGAGCTCGAGATCGCCGCCAGGGCTCCGGCGAGCGCGGCCACGCACCTCAGGCTCATCGCCGCAGCAGAACCTGGCAGTACTGGGTGCCCTCCCCCCACACCTTCTCGAGCTCGAGCCCTGCCTCCGCCGCATGGTCGCGCAGCGCCGGAAGCTCGATGTGGGACCCCACCCACGCGGGATGCCGCTGCCCGCGCGGGCCGCGTCCGGCGATCGCCCGCAGCGCGCCGCGGACCCGGCCGCGTGGATGGTGGACGGCCGGATCGTTGGAGATCTGGAGCGCAGCCCAGCCGCCGGAGCGGAGCACCCTGCCCAGCTCGCGCACGTAGCCGAACGCCACGTCCGGGCTCGGGAAGTGCTGGAAGACGACGATCGAGACGGACGCGTCGACCGAGCCATTCGAGATCGGCTTCAGGGACCGACCGTCGCCCAGCAGCCACTGCACGCGCTCGGAGTCCGGACCGAGCTGCTCGCGTGCGCGGGCGAGCATCTCATCGGAGACATCTAGCGCGATCACTTCGCCGGCGCGGTTCGTGAGCACTCGCGTGATCCGGCCGACGCCGCAGCCGATCTCGAGCACCACGTCGTCCGCCCGGATCCCCACGCCAAGCCCGGACAGGAAGAAGTCGAGCAGCTCCTCGGCGTCTTCGAACCGGCGGGCACCAGGGTCGCGATACACGTGCCGGGTATCGACGAAGTACACCGCGTCCTCGCGCGCGCGAGCATTCCAGAAGCGCCTCATCTCGGCCTCGCGCATCGCAGCCATCGTAGAGGACGCTCTCATCCGATCGGCCACACGAGCGAGCGAACATGTGCGACAGCCTTGAAGCTGTCATCGGGCGGGTCGGGCGGTTGTCATCCCCGGAATCAGCGTCAGCATTGCGGCGCTGGCGGCGGGCAGCGTCACCACGTACTCGCCGCGAGCCGAGAGCAGGTACCGGGGGCGCGCAGGACCCGACAGCCTGCCGGTGCCAGTTTCGGGTCCATAGCTCTGAGCTCCGAGTGTGAGTCCCGAGGTGGCCGCAGCGCTCGGCGCCAGCAGGCGCTCGAGGTTCGCCACCCCGGCCGCGGCCGGCGGCCGGACGATGACCGTCTCCGCGCGCCCGCGGGTATCGTTGATCAGCACGAGTCTGGTCGTGCCGTCGACCGCCCGCGTCGCCCACGACTTGACCGCTCCGCTCGGGGCGCTCGTCGCGAGCAGCCTTGACCCCGGCGGCGCCGCCTCGGCGAACAGCTCGAGCCCGTAGTACTCGGGCTTGACGTCCGCCGACCAGCGCCCGCCGGTCCGCTGGAAGGAGAACAGCCCGTATGAGGCACCGGGGAAGGTGTGGACATTGACGCCGTCGACCCCGGCTCGGGCGAGGCTGAACAGCGCGTCGAGCGCCCACAGCGCCGACGCGAACGCGTCGCTCACTCCGGGCTTGCCGTGGCAGGAGACGGAGTTCATCTCATCGACACGAAAGCCCAGTCCGTGGGCGTGGGCAACGGCGGCGAAGCGGGCGACCGGCTGCGCGAGGCCGGCGCCGGCGAAGTCGCTCAACAGGTTGGGAATCGACCCGTACAGCGGCGACGAGGCGCTCTGGTTGCATCGGCGGAGCGGGTAGCGATGAAACGTCACCAGCCCGAGTCCAGGGTCCTTCGCCAGGAATCGCCCCAGGCTACTCATCCACGGAAGCCACGCGAACGCCGGTCCGGCGAGCGGGACGCCCGGCAGGGCGCGGCTGAAGTGATCGAACTCGCCGATGAACGAGTCGAGCGTATAGCCGCGGGCGCGGGCGAACCCCACGCTCCCTTGCGCCGACCGGTACCACGGGTCGCGTCCGTACAGATCGGGCTCGTTGCCGATCTCGAGCGCCTCGATGTATCGCGAGCCGATGCCTCGCTCGAATGCGTTCGCCTCGGCCGAGGCGATCGCCGGATCGTCGGCGGCCAAATTCACGCCGAGGATCAATCGGGCCCCGACGGTCGCAGCGAGCGACCGCGTGACGCTCAGCCAGCCGGGATCCAGGGCGTGGCTGACCCCGGCGCGGGGTTTTAGCCCGGCGACCGGCCACCAAGTCGAATCGGTGCTGTCGCCGCCGATCCGCAGCACCGGGGACTGGCCGGGCGCCAGGTTGCGGATCAGCTGCGCCAGGACAGGGTTGACGGCTGTCGGATCGGTGCCGGCGTACAGAGGCACGGCCTGGAACTCGAGCGACAGCCCGACGAACCCCGGCTGGATCGGCCGGCCCACCGCGCGGTCGCCGACCGCCACGACGGTCACTCCGCCGCTCGAGTCGAGCGCGACCGCCAGCCGCCACGCACCGACGCCAACGACCGCAACGAGCGCGGCGGCGAACAACAGGAGCCGCAGCGGGTGCGCTATTCGCGCAGAGCCCACAGCTCCTCCTCGGCGCCATCGATCAGCCGGCGGGCGACGTCGATGCCCATCTTGACCGCGTGATCCATGTTGCCGGCCTCATACAGCCACGATCCGAAGCGGCCGCGCGAGAAGATCCCGTGTTCCATCAGCCACGGCTGGATCACGCCGAGCGCTCGATCCCGGTCCAGCGTCGGGATCGGATAGGCGTACTCGAGCTGCTCGACGTGGACCGAGGCGACCCGAGGCTGTCCCGCCACGAGCCCGGCGGCGCGGACGCCGGTCTCGACGTGCTCCTCCAGACTCTCGCGGTCGATGGGCCGATGCTCCGAGTACGAGGTCTCCGTCATGATCACGATCCGCGTCGCCCTCACCCCCGCGCGATTGCGATGATCGAATGGCCGAAGGGAAGGCTCGTGCGCGAGAGCACGTGGCGCTCCGCGCTCATCGTCGCCGCAAGCAGCCGGTTGAGCGCCGGGGGCACGGGATGAGACAGATTGGTCCGCTCGGACGGCCCGGTGAGCCGCTCCTGGAGCTTCTTCGCCAGTACTGCCGGGAGGATCACCGGGAACAGCAGCGCGTTGAAGTAGGTCACCTTCGTCGGGGTCAGGCCGGCGGCCTCGAGCCTGCGCCGCAGCTGACGCGCCGCATAACGGCGCTGGTGGTGCGCCACGCGGTCGTTGTTGGCGTACAGGAATTGGTAGGCCGGGACGGAGATGAACACGAGCCCGCCAGGCGCCAGCACTCGCCGGCACTCGCTCAGGACCCGCCCGTCGTCGGGCACATGCTCGATCGTGTCGAACAAAGTGACTAGATCCACGGATCCGGGATCCGCGGGCAGCTCGTACGCGGAGCCCACCTGCACCCGATCGAACCCCCGCTCGTGGCAGAAGTCGACCAGCTCCGCTGACGTGTCGATTCCCGTCACCTCGCCATAGCGTGAGAGCGGCTCGAGCATGCCGCCGGCACCGCAACCGACGTCGAGGACGCTCGCGTCGCGGCGGCCGTTCAGCTCGCGATCGAGCAGGTGAAAGAAGATCCGCCTTCGCCCGACGAACCAGAAATGGCTTTCCTCCAGTTCGATGAACTGGCGGTAGGCGACCTCGTCCATGCCGCTAGCGCGCCGGCCGCGCGAGCGCGATCATCTCGTCCATCACATTGACGTACAAGTTCACAGACGCGAGCTTCGCGAGCGGCGCGAGCGCGCGGCTCAGCACCGGATTGATCCTTGCGGCCCGCTCGGCCACGAACTCGAGCGACACGTACTTGCCGGCGAAGCGCGGCGTAAGCGCCTGCACCTCGAAGCCCGCATCGCCGAGCAGCGTGCGGAGCGTGCGAGGGGTGTAGTGATAGATGTGCTCGGCGTGCTTGTAGTGGTGCCAGCGCCTCCCGAGCGCGCGCGCGAAGCCGGAGTCGATGTTCTGGGTCTCGATGACGAGCAGCCCGCCGGGCTTCAGCAATCCGCGGACCCGGCGCAGCAGCGCGCCGGGGTCGACCACGTGTTCGATCACGTCCCACGCGGTGATCAGATCGAAGGACGCTTGTTCGAAGGGGGCCGTCTCGAGCGGGCCGATGTGCACGGTGTCGAAGCCGAGCCGCTCGATGGCATGGTGGGCGATCGTCCGCGAGACCTCTACCCCGTGGGCGTCGAAGCCGAGCTCCCGCATCGCCTCCATGCAGAAGCCCGCGGCACAGCCGATGTCGAGCGCCGAGCCTCCCCGGGGCCCGTTGGAAAGCGCGAACGCGAGCCGCTTTCTGAACGTCTTCAGGTACAGCTCCTCCTCGGCGCGGTAGTCGCTGTAACCGAGCGTCTTCGGCGACTGTGAGCGCCAGTAGGAGTCATCGCGATACAGGGCCTCGAGGCCCTCCGCTGACAGTCGCGGAGACGTCCAGCCGAGCCCGCACGCCGCGCAACGCCTGACCGAGTAGGGCCCCTCCTCGAACGCGATCGTGTAGCGCTCGGAGGAGCACATGGGACAGAGCGAGACGATCTCCCGGTGCGGCTCAGCTGCAACAGCCACTAGCCGAAGTATTCGCTCTGGGTGGCGACCGCTTCGTGCCCGGCGTCCCGCTCCTTGACGACAGCCCACGCCATCCTGCGCCCCATCTCGATCGACTGATCCATGTTGTTGTAACGGAACAGGCCCTGGCGCCCGCCGGTCTTGACGTTCTCGAGCGTGTGGATGAACTCCATGATCGGAGCCAGGTTCTCCTTGTAGGCGAGGTCGTAGACCGGGTAGGCGTGCGGCAGCTTCTTGACGAACCCGCCCAGCACGTCGTCGTGCCCGATCAGCCCGATGCGCTCGAGGTCCGAGGTGGCCAGCTCGATCAGCTCCTCGTCGCTCGCCCGCCAGTGCTCGTCGCCGACCCGGCAGGTGATCTCCGCGCAAACCATCGTCTTGTCCGCCGGGGCGCACCGCGGGCTGAAGTTCTTGAACTCCGAGATTCGATGGATCGTGAGGTCGTGGTCCGGGAGGTACACCCAGTTGTCGGGCGAGACCTGGGGCTTTGAGAGCTTCAGGTACACGAACACGATCGAGACGTGCTTCAGACCCGAGATCGCCTCGCGCACTTCGTCGGGGGCGGCGGGCCTGACCGTCCGTGCCAGCACCGTGACCGGGATCGTCGAGATGTACTCGTCGACCTCGATCGATCCCGCGTTCTTCCCGCCGTAGTCGAGGCGGGTCACGCGATCGCCGTCGCGGTGTACGCGGGTGACCGGCGTGCCGGTGAGTACCGTCGAGCCCATCCGCTCGAGCTCCCGCACGTAACCCCGGGCGATCTCCCCGATCCCGCCGACCTCCGGGTACAGGAACTCGGTCACCAGCCCGCGCGGGGCGTTGCGCGGCCGGAACAGCGTCTTGCGCACTGCGTCGCCGAGGTTCAGCTGCGAGATCCGCTGACTCGCCCAGTCGCCCGAAATCTCCGACGGAGGCATCTTCCACGACTTCTCCGTGTAGCGACCGAAGAACAGCTCGTAAAGCGTGCGGCCGAAGCGCTTGGTCACCCACCCCTCGAAGCTCTCATCGCTGTAGTGCGTGATCCCGAGGCGCTCGGTGACCCTGACGCGGTAGTAGTCGCGGAACGAGCGCAGCAGGACCTTCGCCGGCAGATTGCGCAGCACGTTGGACGTCTGGAGCGGGTAATCGAAGAAGCGCCCGAACAGGAGGATCCGCGAGAGCCGCTCGGCGCGGAGGTGGTTGCCGTCCAAGATCTCCCGTACGTGGGCGATCAGCTCGGGGTCATTGGTGTGGAAGCGGTGCGGGCCGAAGTCATACGACCAGGACCCGTCCGCTCCTTCCTCGACGAATGACGACGCCATCCCGCCGACGTGCGGCTCGCGCTCGATCACCGTGACATCGACGCCGGCCCTCGCGAGCTCGTATGCGCACGCGAGGCCGGCGACGCCACCCCCGAGTACCGCGACGCGCTGAGTCATCCGGCCGACGATGGTACTGAGCGGCGGGCGAGGATCCTTCGCCGGGCCGCCAGCAGGCCGAGCGCCGCGAGCATCACGATGAACGGGTCCGTCGGAGCCCGGTAGCGCGTCGCACCGATGAACAGCAGATTCGAGAGCAGGATGATCGCCGGGCATGCCCAGAACGCCCACGGCACCCTCCGGGCGGCGCGGCACGCGACCGCCCCGGCCAGCGCGATCAGACCCACGACCCAGAACCAGTACACGCTCAGCGACGCGAGCCAGAGTGGATAGCCGACGTATCGCGCCTCGTAGCGCTCGACGCGGGTGCCGGTCAGGTTGAGCATCCGCAGCGCGTTCCAGTAGACGACTTTCGCCACATAGCCTGGGTGAGCTCTGACGTAGTCGACCGCCTGGCTGTTCAGGCGATCGGACAGCTGTGCCTCGTTCAGGCCGGGGTGCCGCTCGAGCAGCTGCACGGTCTGGACCACCGGGGGCACCCACAGGGCGGGGAAATCGGGCCGGCCGCGGGCGTAGGCGTTGTAGGTTCCCGCCAGGGCATAGCCGCTCTCGGTGCTGACCGGTACGAGCTCGTGGTACTCGGTGAAGTTGCGAACCGTCCACGGAATCAGCGCGAGCACAGTCGCGCCCACAACGATCCCTGGGCTCCGCAGCGCCCCCCAAGAGATGCGCGGTCGGCCGCGCCACACCAGGAAGGCGACCGGCAGGATCAGGAGGATCCCGTTCGTCCGCGTGAGGGTCTCGAGGCCGATCAGCACGCCGGTCAGGAGTTCCCAGCGCCAGGGTCGGGGGGAATCACGGGCGATCAGCGCGCTCAGCACCGCACCGAGCACGAGCGGGATGAACAGCGACTCAGTCATCAGCGATGAGCCGACCAGCACCAGCGGCGGATACACGGCGGCGAGCGCTCCTGACACCAGCGCCGCTCTCCTCCCCCACAGGCGCCGGGCGATCAAGCAGATCAGCGCCACCGTGATCGCGCCCAGCAGCGCCTCGAACAGGCGCCCCGCCTCCCAGCGTGTCGCCGCGACGCCGACGCCGACGACCTTGTAGACCGCCGCAAGCGCGAGCGGGAACAGCGGTGGGCGGAACGCCGTCGGTCCGCCTGTGGGAACGAGCACCGAGGGCGGGAAGGTGCCGTGCCGGGCCAGCGAGACCGCGATCCGGTCGTAGTCCGCGGCGTCGGTGTGCGGCACGTATCCCGGGGAGGTGAGAACGACAATGATCCGCGCGATCAGGCCCAGGCCAGCTATGAGGACTACCGCCTGTGTGAACGTGATGCCCGCCGCCGCCTGCCTGAAGGCGTCGGAGGCTGAGGTCCGCGCAGCCCAGCCGGCCCCGAGGCGTCGCGCGAGCCCGATGGCGGGTTGCTCGAACCACTGCCAGCTGGCGAGCGCCAGGGGGATCGTGAGCGCCGTCAGGCAGGCCGTGTTGACGACGAATGCCGCCAGCGTGTTGTGCGCGATCGGCGCGGCGTTGTGCCTGAGCAGCAGATCGGCGATCACCGGGTGAATCAGGTAGATGCCGTAAGAGGCCGCGCCGAGCCGCAGCGCCCAGCGCGCGCGCTCGCCCCACGGCGGGCTGCGAATCGCCCAGGCGATCACGAGTCCGTAGCCGATCGCGAACAACGGCCGGCTTGCGTCGAACAACAGCTGATAGTCGTCGACGCCGAACCGCACCGGCGCGTCGGAATACAGATATGCCGCGAGCAGCAGAGCCGCCGCCGCCAGCCCGATCGCGGCAGGCCGGCGCGGAAAATCCACGAGCCAGCGTCGCCAACGCTCGGCCTCGAGATGGGGCGCGATCGCCAGCAGAATGCCGGGACAGAACATCTGCCACATCGCGGGCAGCAGGCCGCGCAACCAGAGCCCGGTCTGGCCATCGCCCTGGAGGTCTGCGAAAACGGTGAAGGCGATGCTGAGCGCCCACGAGGCGAGTACGAGTGAAGCGAGGCGCTCCGCCGAGACGGCGCGGCGCCCGCCGCGGCGCACCGCGTGTGCGAGCAGCGGCACCGACGCGTAGAACAGCACCTCGAGCGTCAGCGTCCACGCCACCGAAAACAGCGCCTGCTGCTGGCCCGGGACCAGGTTCTGCAACAGCAGGTAGTGGAACGGCAGCTGCCACCCCCGCGTGCCGGTCGTGCCGTCGATCGCTATCACGGCGGTCAGGGCGACCCAGTAGAGCGGGTAGATCCGGAAGCCGCGGTGGAGCGCGTACGGGACCGCCGAGGGCAGGGGCTGCCCCTGGATCAGGCGATCGATGAACGGACGGCTGATCAGGTAGCCGCTGATGCCGAAGAACAGCCAGACCCCGCTCGCGAGGTTGATCAGCGGCACGTCGTAGAAGTGCTGCGCCCGGAACGGCGCCGGCCGGCCGCCGAGCGCGTAAGCGTGAATCGCGAGCACCGCTAGGGCGGCGACCGCACGCAGCACGTCGACGTTGGCGACGCGCGTCCGGACGGGCCTCGCCGCTGCGGATGCGGCCTCGAGCTCGCCGATCGCGGTCGTCGCCATCAGCGGAAAGTAGCTCCCCTCAGGTGTGCCGACAGCCAGCTGAGGTTGTTGCGAAGCGCCGCCCGGCGACGCTCGGAGCGCCATGCCACCGGAGCAACCCACAGGGCCCGTGCCACTGCACCGGCCACATTCAGCGCCGCCGTCGTCCACGCCCGGAGCGGGCCCCGCCGGCGACGGATGACCTCGTAGGTCTCGCGCATGAACAGCGCGCGGCGCTCGGTCCCGAACGCCAGCTCGGTCGCGGCGCCCGAGCGATGCAGCACCCGGGCCTGTGGCTCGTAGCGGGTGACCCAGCCGGCGTCGCGCAGACGCCAACCGAGATCGAGGTCCTCGGCGTAGATGAAGCGGCGCTCGTCAAAGCCACCGACCTGGTCGAACGCGACGCGTCTCAGCAGCAGGAAGGCAGCGATCGCCCACGGGACCGTGCGGGCGCGCTCCGGGTCCCAGAAGCCCTCGAGGCACAGCCGCTCGCCGAGCCGGCGACTGAACCGGTGCACGCCCACGCTGAATGCCGCCGCAAACGCCACCGACGGGAACGGATAGGCCGAGTGCTGCGTCGAGCCGTCGGGCAGCACCAGCCGCGGCGCCACGCATCCGACGTCCCGGTCTGCTCCGGCCGCCAGCATCGTGGCGAGCGCACCGGGCTCAAGCGCCACGTCCGCGTTTGCGCACGCGAGCCATGGGCTGGTCGACCGGCGCGCGACGAGATTCACCGCGGGACCGAAACCGAGGTTCGAGCCGGCTTCGATCACCTCGGCCCACGGCGCGTGCGTCCTCGCCGCCTCCGCGGAACCGTCGGTGGACGCGTTGTCGACCACGTACACGGCGGCGCGGCCCGCTGCGGCCTCGGGCTCCAGCGAGCGCAGGCAGCGGATCAGCAGCTCGCGTGTGTTCCAGGAGACCACGGCGATCGCCACCACTGGACCTCCCCCCTCGGCTCTGGACACTAGCCCTGCGTCCGCGCCACGCAGAACACGACCGTCCCGACGCCGGCCTTGTCGTAAAGCGCCTCGACGAGACGGAGCACGGCCCATCCTCCCCGCGTGGGATAGCGCGCGCCCCCTCCGTCGTGCTCCCCGCTCCCCGCCACGCTCCGGCTCAGCGGTTCGACGAGGCGGCGAAAGCGGCCGTGCGGCCGCGCGAGATCGTGCAGCGCATGATCGAGGTTCTGCGGCGGGCCGATGTAGCCAGGCGTGCGGATCAGCACGGGCTCGATCGACTCGGCCCGGAAAGTCCGTTCGAGTGTCTCTGGGGAGAAATGGACGAGGTGCTCTCGCGGTCGCAGGCCCATCCAATCCTGCTTGTAGCGCCGACGCTGGACGCTCACCCAGTTCGGCACCTCGATCACGACGAACCCGCCGGGGCTGACCCAGCGCGCCATCGTGCGCAGAAACGCCCGGCTGTCGGGCACGTGCTCGAGCACGTGGAAGGCGGTGACGACGTCGAAGCTCCGCTCCGGCAGCCCCGAATCCTCGAGCATCGACACGGTCACCTGGACGCCGCGATCTCGGGCCATCGCGGCGGCGGTCCGCTCCGGCTCGACTCCGTGCCCCTGCCAGCCGCGCTCGCCGGCGGCCAGCAGCACCTCGCCCGTCCCCGAACCGACGTCGAGCAGCGTCCCGCGCCGCAGTCCCGTCGCCTTCTCGATCATCTCCATCCGCGCGTGCGCGACCCGGATCAGGTACTGCTGAAACACCGGGTCGCGGGCGTCGAGCCCGAACTGGCCCGCCTGGCCGAACATGTACCCGTCGACGTACACCTCGGCTGGATCCGCGTAATCGAGTGCGGAGACCGTTCCGCACTCGGAGCACTTGCGCAGTGGGTTCCCCCCGCCAACGTCGAACACGCGACCGTCGCTCGCACCGCACGCCGGGCAGGCCTCGAGCTCGAGGATCTTCATCGGCGGCGAGTGTAAGGCCGACCGCAGCTACAGTGCCCGGCGCGATGCCCCAGCGCGAAGCTCAAATCCGCCAGGTCGGACGGTGGTATCACACGTTCGAGCTGCCGGGGGAACGGTGACAGACGGCTACTTCGACCTCCGGAGCGTGGTCGGCAAGCTTCCGCTGCCGTCCGCGCTCAGGGGGAAGCGGTGCCTCGATGTCGCCGCCTGCGAGGGCTTCTGGTCGTTCGAGCTCGCGCGTAGACACGCCGACGAGGTCGTGAGCGTTGACCTCCCCAATACCGATCAGCAGGACTGGCAAGGTCTCGTGCCCGCGGAGCGCCGGCGGATCGGTAGTGGTCTCGCCAACGAGCACTTCCATCTGATGCGCGACGCGCTCGCGTTCGAGCAGGTTCGGCGGGTCGACATGAACGTCTACGACCTCAGCGCCGATGCGCTCGGCACGTTCGACTATGTGTTCGCGGGCAACGTGCTCGTCCACCTCGCCGACCCCGCGAGAGCGCTGATGGCCATCCGCGGCGTAATGCGTCCCGGCGCGGAGCTGCTGTCGCTCGAGGCGACGTCACTCGCGCTGACGCTGCTCAGCCGCCGGATCCCACTCGGCCAGCTGTTCGATGCAGACGACCCGCCACGCTGGTGGACTCCGAACATGGCAGCCCATCGCCGTCTCCTCCACGCCGCTGGATTCGACGTACTCGACCAGGGCGGACCGCTGTTCCAGCCGTTCGGCGCGGTGATGCCGCGCCTCCCCCGCCGCCGGCCGCGGTCCTGGCGCGAACTGCTGTGGTGGCTGTGGGTCCGTCCGCTGGGTCCCGCTTCGGCGTGGGTCCGTGCGCGGCCCGCGACGAATCAGGCCGGATCGGGGGAGCCGTCGATCCATTCCCCCCGTTCGCGGTCATAGTGCCGGATCACGCGCGCGGGATTGCCGACGACGACGGAATTCGGCGGCACCGACTTCGTGACGACCGCGTTCGCCGCGACGAACGAGTTCGCGCCGAGCGTCACGCCCGCCAGGATCGCCACGTGCGGCCCGATGATGCAGCCGGGTTCGACGGTCACGGGCTGCGGCGAAGCCATCGGTTGGCGGATGATCGGGGTGTCGGGGTCCTCGTATTCGTGATAGCTGTCGGCGATCAGGATGTTGTGGCCCATCAGGTTGTTCTCGCCAATCTCGATCCGGCCGACGCAGCTGAACCAGATTCCCGCGCCGATGTTCGTCCCGCTCCCGACCCGCAGCCACGGGTCATGAGTGCGACCGTTGAAGTGCTCGACCAGCGAGAACATCGCGCCCTCGTGGATCATGACGTCGTCGCCGATCTCGATCCGGTGCGGCGACAGGACGCCTTTCGGGGAGTAGATCAGGCTACCTTTGCCGAAATGGGCAAAGCGCTTGGCTCCGACCTTGCGCCGCCAGCGCCAGAGGAAGAGTGCTGTGCGGATCGCGCGTAGCTTCGAGCGCACGCGCTCCAGGAAGCTCATCGGGCGGCAGTCTACGAGCGCTGTGCTGCGAGTCGGCCTGCCGGCCGACCTCGAGCGTGTCTCGCCTTCCACGGGGCATGGCCGAGTCTGGGCGAACGTAATTGCGGAGCTCCGGCGGGATCGCGGCCTCAAGCTGGTGACGCGCGGCCGGGCGGACGTGTGGCTCGCGAGCGGGCACGAACAGCCTCCTGACGGACGGCCACTGGTCGTCGAGGTCCACGAGGCCGCCTGGGGCGATCCGAGCCTGCGTGCTCTGCTCGATCCCGGGTTCGCGGCCCGGATGGACGCTACGACCAAAGCGGCGCTGGCCGCGTCGGCGGCCGTGATCACGCTCTCGCAGGCGGCCCGGGCACAGGTGATCGAGACGTACGGCCGCCCGCCCGACGACGTGAAAGCCGTTCACCTCGGCGTCGACCGTGAGCTATTCCACCCCGGGCTCCGCGGCGGCCGCTCGCGCGTCGGCGGTCCCTATGTGCTGTTCGTCGGGGTCGCGCATCCACGGAAGAACTTTGCCGCGGTCCGGCGGGCGGTGGCCGATCTCGCGGACGCCGGGCTCCCGCACAAGCTCGCGATCGTTGGCAACCCGGCGCCAGACCCGCGCGCGGCGGCATTCATCGCCGAAGCCGTCGGCGAGCTGCCCGGTCATCCGGGGAGGATCGCCGCGTTCCGCGATCTGCCGGAGGGTGAGCTCGCGGCGCTGATGGCAGGCGCGGACGTTCTCTGCCTGCCGAGCCTGTTCGAGGGCTTCGGGCTCCCGGTGATCGAGGCGATGGCGTGCGGGACACCTGTGGTGGTCTCTGACCGGGGCGCGCTGCCCGAGGTCGTTGGAGACGCCGGCCTGGTCGTCCCCCCGGACCCTGCGACGGTGTCGGAAGCCGTCCATCGGGTGGTGACAGACGCGTCGCTCGCAGATCGGCTGCGAACGGCATCGACAGAGCGCGCCGCGACGTTCACCTGGCGGCGGACTGCCGCGGGGTGGGCCGACGTCCTTCGCAGCGTGGCGTGAGCGCTACGGGCGCAGCCTGGTCACAACCCGCTCGCGCACGGCCCGAGGGAGCTCCCGCCGCAGCTCCGCGCCCAGCTCCCGGATCGTGTAGCGGAACGGACCCAGCTTGACCTTCCCGTCCGCGCGCTCGTACTCGCCTTGGCTCGACGCGAGCGACGGCAGCTCTGCGAGCCGAAGTCCCAGCCGGCGGCCCTTGCAACCGATCCCGAACACCCAGAACGGCGCCTCCGGGTCGCCCATCCACGCCACGTCGGTCTCGTCGTACCCGTCGAGGAGCAGCCGCAGGCCCTCGGGCGTGAAGCGCCAGTAGTCACTCGGATACCCGTGGATCCCGATCAGCATCACCGAGGAGAGCACGCACACGCCTCCGTCGGGCGAGACAACGCGCCGCAGCTCTCGCGCGGCCGCAATCGGATCACTGCAGTGCTCGAGCGTGTCTAGGCACAACGCGGTGCCGACCTCGCCGTCGGCGAAGCTCAGCTTCCGGAGGTCCTCGATCCGGTCGACCCCCGGTCCCTCGCGGAAGTCGGTCCCGACGTATTCCCGCCCATCGAACAGGGGACGCAGGTCGTTCGGCTGTCCCTCCTCGACCTGCAGCGACCCGAACTCGACGATCGGTTCCGGCAGCTCCAAGCGCGCGACGAGGTCCGACACGACGCCGTAGATCAGCGGGTGGGCCACGCGGCACATGCTACGGTCGCCGCCACCGTGGGCATCGCCTCCCGCTCCGAGACGACGTTCCGTGACCCGCGCGCGGCTGTCGCGAGCGTCAAGCGCTGGTATCACTCGATCGAGGTCACCCCCGGCGTGGTGACGCCGGGCCTGTTCGACCTGCGCCCGATCGTCGAACGGATGCCGTGGCCAGACGTCCGCGGCAAACGGTGCCTCGACGTCGGTACCTCGGACGGGTTTCTCGCGTTCGAACTCGAGCGCCGGGGGGCCTCCGAGGTGGTGGCCACTGACATTGGCGAGCACGAGCACTGGGACTTTGAGGCCCACGTCGGAGCCCTCGGGCCCGAGTACCTGCGCGCGGTGGCGGGCACGTCGATGAGCGAGGGCTTCCGTGTGGCCCACGACCTGCTCCGCTCGCGCACGACGCTCGAGCAAGCGAGCGTCTACGAGCTCGGCCCGGAAAAGCTGGGCGAATTTGACGTGGTCGTCTGCGGAAGCCTGCTGCTGCACCTCCGGGACCCGCTCCGCGCGCTCGCGGCGATCCGTTCGGTGTGCCGCGGACAGTTCATGTCGACGAACCAGGTCGACCTGATCCGTTCGCTGGTCGCGCGCCGGCGCCCGCTGATCCGGCTCGATGGAACCAGCGGCGTAACTCAGTGGTGGATCCCGAACGCCGCCGGGCATTGCCAGATGCTCCGCGCCGCGGGCTTTCAGATCGAGCGGGAATCGGGGCTCTACTCGATCCCCTACGGGTCCGCCCATCCCCGGGCGCCACGCCGGCTCGCGCCGCGGCTACGGAGCCTGGCCCGCCAGCTGACGACCGGCAGCGACGGCGTCCCGCACCACGCTGTCCTAGCGCACGTGGGCTAGCTCGGATGCTGGCGGATGGCCTGCGACGGGTGCTCGAGCTGCCCGGCGACGCGTGTGTGCTCGACGTCGGCGGCTGGGCCGCGCCGCTCAATCGCGCCGACTGGGTGATCGACCTGATGCCGTATGCGACGCGTGGCGTGCTCGCGCCCGGCGGGGTCGGGCCGGGACCGGAGCGCTTCACCGCCGAGCGCTGGGTGGTGGCCGATATCTGCTCGCGCGAGCGGTGGCCGTTCGATGACGATCACTTCGACTTCGCCGTCTGCGGGTTCACGCTGGAGGACGTCCGTGACCCCATCCGCGTGTGCGAGGAGATGTCGCGGGTGGCCCGGGCGGGATACGTGGAGGTTCCGTCGCTGCTCGACGAGCTCACGTGGATGAATCCGGAGGCTTCAGGTGGGCCCTGGGCGGGTCACTCACACCATCGCTGGCTGTGCACGCTCGAGCACGGCGAGCTCGTGTTCCTGCACAAGGCGCATTCGCTCCATGCTCGTCCCCGATCGCGCGTACCGCGGCGCTGGGCCGCGCAGCTGACCGCTGAGGAACGCGTCCTCGCGCACTTCTGGCAAGGCTCGCTGCCGGCTCGGGAGCAGCCGGCGATCGACGATTACCCGTTCGAAGCGCTCGAGCAAGCGATCGCCCGGCGATTCGGAGGCGTCCCGTCCCGCGCCGAGGAATTGCGGGCGCTAGCGGCGGGGATTGTCGCCCGCCTACGCAACCACCGACCTGTAACGGACGCTCCCGCTGAGCATCGCGGCGAGGCCGACGACGTCGGCGGCCACGTCAGCCGCTAGCACGGCTCCGGGCGGGGGTCGACCGGCAGCGCACGCCGCGCGTGCGTGCGCGCGACGCGCAGGTACGGAGCGGTGAGCAGCAACGGCAGCGGCGAGCCTGTTCTGAGCGCGATCGCAGCAGCCACCAGCGCGAGATCGAGCCGTGCCGTTCGACGGTTCAGGAATACGCGCCGGTAAAGGAACTCGTCCCGGAGATCCGGCATGCGCGCGGCCATCGCGGGGAAGTACTCCAGGCGGGCGCGCTCCCCCACATACGAGCGCCAGTCGCGCTTGAACACTGCGTGGTAGGCGAGCGCATCGCCACAGAAGGCGGCTCTTGCTCCCGCCCAGCTCGCCCGGTGCCCGAACCAAACATCCTCTGCGAGCGCCTTGCCGCTCCGGGGCCGCAGCCACTCCTCGAAGCCACCCACGCGCTCGAACAGCTCGTGTGTGACGAACAGGCTGGCCGTCTCCCACAAGCCGACCAGCGCCGTCACCCAGATCGTACGGTCAAACGGGCCGAGCGGCACCGCCGGATCCGGCAGCACTTTGCCTTGGACGATGTCCGCCCGCTCGAGCGCCTCCACCCCCGCCTGGAGCCAACCCGGAGCCGGAAACACGTCCGCGTCGCAGAAGGCCAGCAGGCGCCCGGCCGCGCGTCGCGCGCCCAGGTTCCGAGCCGCGGCGGGGCCGAGCGGCGGCTGGCTCACGAGCTGTGCCCCCGCGTCGCGCGCGATCGCGGTCGTCCGGTCCCGCGACCCGTCATCGACGACGATGACCTCATGTGGACCCGGGGCGGCCTGTGCCGTCAGCGCCTCGAGCGTCCGTGGCAACGTCCCCTCGGCGTCACGGGCCGGCACGATCACGCTGATCAGGGGGTCCGGCATCGCGCGGAAACTGTACGCAGACGGGCTACCCTCCGCGCCCGTGCGGATCGCGCTCACCCATGCCCTGTGTTGGCCGGAGGTCCGGCGCGGAGCAGAACGATTCATCCCGGAGCTCGGCGCCGCGCTGACCAGGCGCGGGCATCACGTCGTGCACTTTTCCTCCGCCTGGAAGTACGGGGAGACGGTCGAGCGGGGAGTTCGTACGGTGCGCCTCCGGCGCCGCTTCGCCGGCGACTATCGCCACGAGGCAGATTTCGGCCTGCGGGTGCTGCCGCGCCTCGCCGCCGGCCGCTTCGACGCCGTGCACTCCCTTGGTCGTTACGACGCGCTTGCCTCCATACTCGCCGCGCGGTTGCGAGGTGATGGCCGAACGACGGTCATCACGGACCTCGGCCTGCCCGACCCTGAGTACTGGTCGACCCAGGGACTCGTGCAGGCGACCGCCGCGGCCCAGGTCGTCGACCACATCCAGGTCTACAGCGGGATGTCGCAGACGGCGGTGGCGACTATCTCGAGAGGAACTACGGCCGCGCGGACGGGGTCGTGATCCCCGGGGGGGTCGCACTCGACTCGTTCGCGCCCGCCGAGCGGCGCGAGCCGCGCCCGACGATCCTGTTCTCGGGGGTGATCACCGAGCGTCGCAAGGGCGTCCCGGTGCTGCTCGAGGCGCTGCCGCTGATCGCCGAGACCGAGCCGGAGGTGCAGCTGTGGCTAAGCGGGCCGGGCGACCCGTCGGCCTTCCTGGCGGATGCTCCCGCGGCGGCCCGCGACCGCGCTCGCTGGCTCGGCGTCGGCCGGCGCGACCGCCAGCACGAGCGCTACGGCCGGGCCTGGGTCACGTGCCTGCCGTCGATGCACGACTCCTTTGGAATGGCGCTGGTGGAGTCCTTGGCCTGCGGGACGCCGCTCGTGACCAGCACCCACGGCGCCCCCAGGAGCTCGTCACCGCCGGTGTCACCGGTGAGCTGTGCGCGCCGGAGGACCCGCGCAGTCTCGCGGACGCGTGCCTGCGCGCCTTCGAGCTCGCTCGCAACGAGGCGACGGTCCGCGCCTGCCGCGCAACGGCTGAGCCGTTCGACTGGGACGGCGGCCTCGCCCCGCTGTGCGGCGGATCTACGAGAACGGTCGGTAAGGTCCGCCTCTTGGGCACCGTCCTGATCACCGGCGCCGGCGGCTACGTCGGCGGCCGGCTGACGAAAGCGTTCCTCGACCACGGCTGGGAGGTGCGGGCGCTGGTGCGCGATCCGACCCCCTGGCTGGACGTCGAGCAGCACGTTGTGGAGCTCAGCGAGGAGGCCGCCGATGAGAAGCTTGCGGGGGCGCTGGATGGCATCGACACGGTCGTGCACCTGGCCGGCGAGGACGAGGTGACCGCCGCCGGTAAGCCGGCCGCGGCGCTGTCCGGGACCGTCGTGGCCACGCAACGGGTGGCCCAAGCGTGCGCCGCCGCCGGGACCAGGCGTCTCGTCTACCTCTCGACCATTCATGCGTACGGAGCGCGCATCGCACCGGGCGCCACCCTGAGCGAGGACATGCGGCCCGAGCCCCGCTCGGCCTACGGAATCTCCCGCCTCGCCTCGGAGCACGTTGCCGCATCGCTCGCCGGCGATGCCTACGAGCTCGTCGTGCTACGCCTTACGAACTCGGTCGGCGCGCCGTACGATCCAGCTGTGAATCGCTGGACGCTGGTCGCCAACGACCTGTGCCGGCAAGGCGTTGTCAACGGGCACCTCGAGCTGCACTCATCGGGCATGCAATTTCGGGACTTCGTTTCGCTGCGCGACGTCTGCTCGGCGCTCGTCGCGGCCGGGGCAGACGGCCT
>CAVPKT010000056.1:0-23879 GCA_963705775.1 uncultured Solirubrobacterales bacterium
CAGCGCTTCGGCCAGCGCCGCTTCGTCAATCAACTCGCCGCGCGCGCAATTCACTAGCCGCGCGCCCTTTTTCATTTTGCCGATCGCTTCCGCGCTAATCATTTTTTCCGTGGCCGCGCTAAGTGACGGAGGAACTCCATCGTGAACTCGCCCTGACCGCCGGTGATCGAGCGGAGGTCCGGCGCGTAGCTCAGCATCTGCGACATCGGCGCCTCGGCCTTGACCTCGGTCATGCCACCGCCCGCCGGCTCCATTCCCAATGGCCGGCCGCGGCGCGAGTTCAGATCTCCGATCACGTCGCCGACGGCGTCTTCCGGGACACTGACGGTGACGAGCATGATCGGCTCCAGCAGCACGGGACCCGCATCGGCGAGGGCCTGCTTCATCGCCAGCGACCCCGCGACCTTGAACGCCATCTCGGACGAGTCGACCGAGTGATATGAGCCGTCGAAGACGCGGACGCGCACGTCCTTGACCGGGTAGCCGGCGACGACGCCCTCCTGCATCGCCTCGACCACGCCCTTCTCGACCGCCGGGATGAAGCCGGTCGGGATCACGCCGCCCTTGATCGCGTTGATGAACTCGAAGCCGTCGCCCGGCTCGAGCGGCTCGATCTCGATGTGGCAGTCGCCGAACTGGCCGCGGCCGCCGGTCTGCTTCTTGTGCCGCCCGTGGGCCTTCGCGGGCTTTCTGATCGTCTCCTGATAGGGCACCCGGGGCGGCTTCAGCTTGACCTCGACGCCGAAGCGCGACTTCAGTCGCGACACGATCACCTCGACGTGCACCTGCGAGAGACCTGCGACGATCTGTTCACCGGTCTGGGAGTCCCGGTGCAGGTCGATCGTCGGATCCTCCTCCTGGAGCCGGCGCAGCGCGGTGAACACCTTGTCCTCGTCACCTTTGCTCTCAGGCTCGATCGCGAACGCCATGACCGGCGCCGGGAGCTTGATCGAGGGCATCTGAATCGGTTCGTCGCGAGACGACAGCCAATCGCCGGCCCGGGTCTCCTTGAGCTTCGCCACCGCTCCGATGTCGCCCGGTCCGAAGTCCGTCGCGTGTCCCGTCTCGTGGCCCTCGAAGGTCACGAGCTGCCCGACGCGCTCCTTGGAGTGCGTCCGGGTGTTGACGACCTGCGAGTCCTGCTTGATCACGCCCTGGTAGACGCGGAACAGATTTATCCGCCCGGCGAAGGGGTCGGCCCGGGTCTTGAACACGTACGCGAACAGCTCGGCGTCCTCGTTGGGCTCGAGCGCGAGCTCCCCCACCTCGAGCCCGCCGTGCTTGACCGGGGAGGGGAGGTCCTCGACGATCGCGTCGAGCAGCCTGTTCGTGGCCAGGTTCTTGTGGCGACCCCACACGTGACGGGGAAGATCGCTCCGTGGTTGGTGCCGTCCTTGAGCGCGGTGACGATCTCCGAATGAGACAGTGATTCGCCCTCGAGGTAGCGCTCCATCAATGCGTCGGAGGACTCGCTCACCTCGTCCATCAGCTTCTCCCGGTACTCCTCGGCCTGCGATTGGAGCTCGTCCGGGATCGGGATCTCCGTGCAGTTGTCGCGACCGGCATCGTCGTAGCGGTAGGCCTTCATGTCGATCAGGTCGATCACGCCGGAGACCTCGTGCTCGGTGCCGATCGGGATTTCCGTGGCCACGACGTGCTGTCCGAATGCGGCCTTGAGCGACTCCAGCGCGCGGAAGAAATCGGCCCGTTCCCGGTCCAGCATGTTGACGAACAGAAGCCTCGCGAGGTCCAGCTCCGCTGCTCGCTGCCAGAGCCGGTTGGCGTGAACCTCGACGCCCATCACCGCGTTGATCACGAACACGGCTGACTCGCACACACGCAGCGCGCCGAGGGCGTCGGCAATGAAGCTGGAGTCGCCGGGAGTGTCGATCAGGTTGACCTTCCGTTCCTGCCACTCGAACGACGACAGCGCCGCGGAGATCGACATCTGCCTGGCCTTCTCGTCCTCATCGGAGTCAGCGACAGTCGTCCCGTCGACCACCGATCCGAGCCGGTTGATCGCTCCGGCCTGGAACAGCAGCGCCTCGTGCAGAGAAGTCTTGCCACTACCCCGGTGGCCGACGAGCGCCACGTTGCGAATCCGATCCGCGGCCTTGTGCATGCCAGTCTCCTCTCTCTCTAGGGCTCCGAAAGCTCGATATTAACCGCGTCCAGCTTCGGGCCGACAGTTACCACCGGCCAGCATCCGGCTGGCCGTCAATCCAGTTCACCCTGCAGCTTGACCGCAGCCGCAGCACGGCCTTCGTGTGCAGCTGCGACACGCGTGACTCGGTCACACCCAGGACCTCGCCGATCTCCCGCAGCGTCAGGTTCTCGTAGTAGTACAGCGCGATCACTAGCTTCTCACGCTCGGGGAGGGCGGCGATCGCGTCGGCGATCCGGTCGCGCAGCTCGGATTGGTCGACCACCGCCTGGGGGTCGGGAGCCGCACGGTCGGGCAGGGTGTCCAGCAGTGACACCTGGTCTCCGCTCGAGTCGGACACGCTCCAGAGCTCATCGAGCGCGACGATCGTCGACGTCGAGATCTGAAGCAGCCCGTCCTGGAACTCCTCCAGGGTGATCTCCAACTCGGCAGCCATCTCCTCGTCGGTCGGCGCGCGCTGCAACCGCGCCTCGAGCTTCATGTTGACTCGCTCGAACTGCCGTGCCCGCGCCCGGACCGAGCGCGGCACCCAGTCGAGCGCCCGGAGCTCGTCGATGATCGCGCCGCGGATTCGGGTGATCGCGTACGTCTCAAACTTGATCTCGCGCTCCAGGTCGAACCGTTCGATCGCCGAGATCAGACCCCCGAGCCCGTACGAGATCAGGTCGGCTTCCTCGACGTGGGCGGGAAGCCCCGAGCCCATTCGGCCTGCCACGTACTTGACCAGCGGGGCGTACGCGACAACGAGACGCTCGCGCGCCCGCTCGTCACCGGAGGACTTATACCGTCGCCATAAATCCTGAAGCTCGATCGCTTTGACGTTCGTTTCCATCTCTCCGTGGCCTCGCTCAGGCGCGTGGGTGGGCGCGGGCGTATGCCGATCTGAGCCGCCCCGACTCTACTCGAGTGTAGACCTGGGTCGTCGAGATGGTTGCGTGCCCAAGCAACTCCTGGATCGCCCGCAGGTCAGCGCCGCCCTCGAGCAGATGGGTGGCGAACGAGTGCCTGAGCGCGTGCGGGTGTGTATCGGCCAGGGTGCCGCCCGCCGCGAGCTGCGCCTGGCGAGCCCACGTCCGAAGCCGCCGGCGGACGTCCGACGTACTCAGGCGCCGGCCGGACTTGGAAAGAAACAATGTCCTATCCGGCCCAACCTGAAGCGCGCCCTTCGCCCGCTCGAGGTACAGAGCGACCGCTTGCAGAGCGGGCTCTCCGGCCGGGACGAGCCGCGTCTTGCCGCCTTTCCCCTCGACGCGGACGAGCTCGGAGTCGAAGTCGATCGACTCGACTTCGAGCGAGACGACCTCCTCCGCGCGCAGCCCGGACGCGTAAGCAAGCTCGAACATCGCGCGGTCACGGAGCTCGAGGGGTGTGGTGGCAGGGATCCTGTCGAGCAGCGTGGCCACCTCGTCGGGCTTCAGCACCTTCGGCAGCCGCTGCGGGCGCTTCGGGGAGCCGACCAGCTCGGCTGGGTTGTCGGCGCGCAGCCCGAGCTCGATCTGGACCTTCAGCAACGCCCTCAGAGCCGCGAGCTTGCGCGCGACGCTCGCGGGGGCCTGTCCCTGCTCGGACAGCGAGGCGGCATAGCGCCGCAGCGCGCGCACGTCGAGCGTCGCGGGGTCCAGCTGGCGTGCGCTCGCCCAGCGCGCGAACTGGCCGGTGTCGATCGCGTACGCCCGCCGCGTCTTCTCCGCCAGCGCGCGCCGCTTGAGGTCTGCGTCGAGCGCCTCGAGCGCCCGGCCCCAGGAGCGAGAGATCGCTGTGTCAGATGATGGCTGCACGCCGGGTGAGCTATTCGCCGCCGCGACGATCAAGCCTTTACGTAACGTTGACCAGGGTCCCGATCGGGGTGTACGGGTACACGCTGGCGGCCTCGGAGTACGGCATCTCGACGCAGCCCAGGCTCTGCGGGGAGCCGTACGAGCCGCGGATGAAGCCGTGCAGCGCATCGCCTCCGTTGAAGTAGCTGACGTACGGGACACCCGGATCGGAGTAGTGGCTGCCGTCCGGGTTCGTGCCGCTCATCGTCACCGACGGCGCATGCTCGAACACGGCGAACAAGCCCAGCGCAGTCGGCCGCGAGGCGATCCCCGTATTGACCGGGCCCGACGCGACCGTGTTCCCGTTGTGCCACGTCGTCTCGCTCTCAGGGCTGCCCTCCGACACCGTTACGAACGTGTATCCGAATGTCGAGCGCTTGCCGGAGATCACCGCCGTGATCAGAGCCTTCCATACCGCCGCGCCCGGAACCCCGTCTGCGGTCATTCCGTGGTCGTTCTCGAACGCCATGATCGCGCCCTTGGTCACGGTGCCGAACGCCCCGGGCTGCCATGCCGCCTTGAGGGCCGCAGGCGTGTTGCCGTAGCGCCAGTCGAAGTTGCCCGCGGGGGGCTGCAGCGCGGCCTGCTCCTGCGCCGCAGGCGTCAGGGCGACCCCGTTGCCCCCGGCGTACTTGAACGTGACGGGCAGGTACGCCGAGCAGCGACAGCAGCTGCTGGAGTCGCCGCGTCGTGCCCCCCGGCACCGACCATGTCCCTACCGGGTCGCCGCCGGATTGGCTGGCGCCGACGAGCTGGACGCCGGCCGGCAGCGGCACGGTGACCGTGGCTCCCAGGCCATAGCCGTATGCCTCGGGCAGGAAGGTGATCGTGTGGTCGTTTACCTGATGCCAGGTACCGGGTGTGTTCGGCTCGACGGGAGGCATGTGGCCGTCGAGCGCCTGGCGCACCGGTCGGGAGAACGTGAGCGTAATCGGCGTGTTGGTCCCGATCTTCGTCCCGGGCGCAGGGCTCGCAACCGCGCTTGCTTGCCGCGCACCGGCGGGGAACCAGCTGATCGCCGCGGGCCGTGTCGTCTCCCACGTTCGGGGAGTCGCGGCGACGAGCTCCGAGCCGGCCAGCGCCGGGCGAGGTAGGTCGACGCTCGTCGTTGGATGTGTCAGCAGGTGCCGCCTCACGGCGCCCGGCGGCCCATAGGCGACCACCCGGACCGGCTGGCCGAATTCGACGTGCAGCGGCGCGCCCGCTCGAAGCGTCAGGAACTGGGATTTCGGGCTTGCGGCCGGCGTGGTCAGCGTCAGATGGACGCGCTCGGTGCTCCCGGTGAGCCACGAGATCAACCCGGGACGCTTCACGACCAGGTCGATCGAAAGTCGCTCGCCGGCGCGGAGCAGATGTCGAGGCCAGATCTGGTCGCCGCGGAGCTGGACCCGGATCGGGTTGTTGGTCGGCAGCTTGGTCACCAGCACGCTTTCGATCTTGCCGCCCCCCAACGGCAGGTCGACCCGCGCCAATGCATTGCCGTCGAGCGTGATGCGCGCGCTCGAGCTGATGACCGCGATCGCCCCCGCCACGAGCAGTGCGAGCACGACGGCGAGCGCCAAGAACGCATAGCGGCCGGGTCGAGGCCGGCGGCTCTGCGAGGTAAGCCGCTCATGCAGCCGCCGCGCTGACCGCCCCTCGTCCACCCCGGGACGTAGGTAGGAGACGTTCGCCACTGTCAGATCACCGTGAGCGCCGCAATGCTAGCGACCGATCCAACGTTCGCGTGCACGACGTCGCCCGGATTGCACGGCTTTTGCCCGCGTTACCCCCGTTTGCGGGTCCTCGCGAGCCTTCGGTCGAGCGCTTCGAGAATCCCTTGGCGGGCTTGGTGGGCCGCTTCGTAGACTCGCAAGCGCTCCGCCGCCTCCGGCTCGAGCGAGGTCACCAGGCCGATCACTTCCTCGGCGCTCAGCTCGTCGTAGCCTTTGATCGAGGGGCCGTTTGTCCCGGCTTTTGTGAGGCTCTGCTCGCGCGAGGAGAGCACGCTTGGACTTCGGCGGAGGAACTCCTCGACCTCTCGCTCGTAGCGATAGTTGTCGGCTCCGCTGCGTAACAGTGGCCTCAGTCGCTGCTGAGCACGGAGCTTGAGCACCGACTCACGGGTCGTGTAGCGGTAGGCGTAGCCGGTCGCCTTGAGCCTGCGATTGTCGAGACCTCGGCCGAACCGGAGCTCGCGCAACGCCTCGAGCGGGACCGGGACCCCAAGCCGCTGCAGCTGAGCCGCGGCGAACGCCGTGCCCCAAGGCGGCATGATCGGGAGCAGCGGCTTGCCCAGCAGCGAGGCGACCTCGGACAACACGAGGACGCCGTCCGCCGCGGCGTTGTACGGGCCGGGAATCCGGCGGCGGACTGCATGCGCAAGTGCGCCGATGACGTCGTTCTCGTGGATGAACTGGCAGCGCGGGTCGAATCCGAGCATCGCCGGCACCACTGGAAGCCCCAGCAGCGGCAGCCGACTCCCGCCGATCTCCGCCGCGAACCGCAGCGTGGTCACGGTGACGGCCGGGTTGCGCGCCGCGAACCCGCCGAGCGCCTGCTCGACGTCGACCACGTCTCGCTCGATCGGGGCCCGCGCCGCGTGCCTGCGGCTCATGTCCTCGGTGAAGAACGCCGGGTCGCCGGCTTCCGAGCCGTAGTAGTGGGCCGAAGACTTGAAGACGAGCTTGCGAACCGTTGAGTCCGGGCCGTCACATGCGTCCAGAATCCCAGCCGTACCGACGACGTTTACCTCGTGCGCACGTCTGACCGGCGCAAGCGGATCGGTGATCAGCCGGGTGTCGACCACCGTGTCGATCGCCGCCGCGGCGAGGATCCGGCGAATCAGCGACGATTGCGTATCGACTCGTACGAACTCGGTGCGCTCGAGCTCGTAGCGGGGGTCCTCGGTGTCGATCCCGACGATCGCCTCGATCTCAGGGTCGGCCTCCAGCTCCTGGGCGAGCCGGCCGCCCCAGTGCGAGGACAGGCCGGTGATGAGGACCCGCTTCACCCGAGCCACGTGCTGCGCCGCTCGGCGACCAGCTCGAGCAGGTTCTCCTGGATCAGGGCTCGGATGTCACTTGTGAGGGTGCGAACCAGACCGTCGTCGCGCCAGGCACCCTCCCGGAGCTCGTCGGTGGCCACCGGTTCGAGGAAGCGAATCCTGAACTTGGCCGGGAGTGGGATCGGAGGCGCCACCGGCACGTACGGGAGCCGCGTGATTCTCCTCAGCGGATTGATCCGCGCGATCACTGGCATCGCCTCCTCGGCTCCCATGAGCGCGACGGGGACGATCGGGACCCCAGCGCGGAGGCTGGCGCCTACGAGTTCGTCGGCGCCGAACGGTCGTAGCCGGTAACGCTCCGAGAGCGGCTTGGTCCCGCCCTCGGGGAATGCGAGCACGAGCTGGCGCTCATCGGCGAGCAGCCGCTGCACGTTCGCCGGGTGGGCCGAGACGCGCCCGAGCTTCGTGTAGAGCATTCCGAGACCCGGCATGGCGGTGAGGCGACGCGGGCTCAGCAAATGGATCGGCCGCGGCCGGGGATGCTCTGCCTTGATCGCCTTGGCGATCATCGCGCCATCGGGCGGGATCGCGCCGGCGTGGTTTGCCAGTAGCAGCGCTCCGCCCTCGTCGGGGACGTTCTCGATGCCCTCCACCTCGACCCTGAACCAGTAGCGGTAGAGGAAGTCGTGAACGAGACGGTCGACAACCGCCTCCACGCGTTCAGAGCGGCCCCAGTCGGTCACGTGGCGCTCGGGCTCCAGGCCGGGTAGGTGGTCGCGGAGCGGCTCGACGGGTACCGGGAGCTGGACGGTCGGGGCGTCCTCGTTCACTGGGGCCGATTCTCCCAGGGCTCAGCGTGTCACGGCGCCGAGCGAGGCGCTGGAAACAAGCTTGGCGTACTTGGAGAGGGCTCTGCCTGGATACGGGCGCTCCGGCGCGGCGTAAGCGTCAGCGCGCCGCTTTAGCTCCTCGTCGGCCACGGCGACATCCAACCTCCGGTTCTGGACGTCGAAGGTAATCGTCTCGCCGTCCTCCACCAGGCCGATCGGGCCGCCTTTCACTGATTCGGGTGCCACGTGACCGGCCATGAGCCCGTGGGTGGCGCCGGAGAAGCGTCCGTCGGTCAGCAGCGCGACGTCCTCGCCGAGACCTTCGCCCACCAGGGCAGCGGTCACCGCCAGCATCTCGCGCATTCCCGGACCGCCGGCAGGGCCCTCGTTGCGGATCACGATCACATCGCCCGGCCTGATCTCGCGTGCCGTGACCGCGGCCATTGCGTCCTCTTCGGACTCGAACACTCGGGCGGGACCTTCGTGCTTCAGGCGCTCGTGGCCGGCCAGCTTGACCACACAGCCGTCCGGAGCGAGGTTGCCTCGCAGAATCGCGAGGCCGCCGGTCGGCTTGATGGGATCATCGAGCTGACGCACGACCCGCTGGCCGTCCTGCTCGGCGGCCTCGTCGGCGTGCTGCCCGACGGTCTTGCCTGTGACCGTCACCGCGCCCTCGTTCAGGAGGCCGGCGTCCTTCAGCCGCTTGAGCACCAGCGGGACGCCGCCTGCCTCGTAGAGATCGGGGGCGACGTACTGCCCGCCTGGTTTGAGGTCGCACAGAAGGGGCGTGCGCTCCGAGATGCGGTCGAAATCGTCGATCTCCAGCGGCACACCGGCCTCGCTCCGCGAGGGCGAGCAGGTGGAGGACGCCATTCGTCGAGCCACCACTGCAGGCAATCGCTGCGATGGCGTTTTCCAGGCTTCCCGTGTGATGATCCGGCTCGGCCGCAGGCCGCGAGCGAGCACGTCCAGCACGAGCTTGCCCGCCTCGAACGCCACTTCCGCCTTGTGCCCATTCGTTGCTGGGACCATCGAGTATCCCGCGGGGGAGATGCCGAGGACCTCGAACGCCATCGCCATTGTGTTGGCGGTGAACTGACCGCCACAAGCTCCGGCCCCGGGCGAAGCGACGTCTTCGAGCTCCGTCAGCTCCGCGCGACTGATCTTCCCGGCGGCGTGGGCGCCGACCGCCTCGAACACCTCCTGGATCGTGACACGCTGGCCGTGGAAGTTGCCGGGCATGATCGACCCGCCGTAGAGCATCAGGCTCGGAACGTCGAGCCGCGTCAGCGCCATCACGGTGCCGGGGATCGTCTTGTCGCACCCTGAGATCGCGACGACCGCATGGAACTATGGGCGTCGCAGACGAGCTCGATGGAGTCGGCGATCAGCTCGCGGCTGACGAGCGACGCTCGCATCCCAGGGTGCCCCATCGTTATCCCGTCGGAGATCGCGATCGTGTTCAGCTCCATCGGGGTGCCGCCCGCAGCGCGGACGCCCTCCTTGACCTTGGCGGCGAGCGCGCGCAGGTGGAAGTTGCAGGGCATCGTCTCGATCCAGGTGTTCGCGATCCCGACGATCGGCTTGCTCAGCGCCTCATCGTCGTACCCATCCCCTTCAGGTACGCGCGCGCCGGCGCGCGCTCGGCGCCCTCTGTGAGCGCGCGGCTGCGGTGCTTCAGGTCGTTAGTGCTCATGGCCACGAGAGGCCGTGACTGTAGCGAGCGGGGGTCTCGAGGCTCTCAGCTGAGAGCGCGCTCGGAGGACGACGCTCGCGCATTCTCGCTCGCTCCCACTGCGCGAGGCGCCACAGGTCCCGCTTGATCTTCACGGGATCGAGCTGGCGACCGGGCAGGTGCATGTTGGCCGTCGAGATCAGGCGCCGCTCGTCGCCCGTGAGCGCCATCCACTTGGCGAGGACGTCGTCAGAATCGGGGAGCATCGCACTCCCGTACGGTCGCGTCTCATCCGGAAAGGCGACGCAGTACTCGCTCAGGAACCGGTGCGTCTGAGCCAGATAGGCGACGATCGGCTTGTGCGGGTAAACAAGGTAGGCGTACGGAGCGCCTCCGCTGGGGCCCGCTTCGCCCGGCCCGTTCGCCTGGGAGCCCCACACGCGGATGAAGCCCAGGTCGCGGTACATCGCCCACTCCTCTTCGCCCACGCACGAGCGCAGCAGCTCGCGCGCCCGCTGTTCGGCCCGACGCTCACGACCGGGGTCGTACTCGACCGCCGGCACACGACTTCTCCGTGCCCGATGGCGGGACCACGCTTGCTCCACCAATGGAATCAGCTGCTCGGCCAGCAACGCGAGCACCACCAGGGCGGTCGCTCCCAGCGCCAGGAGCACGCCGCCCGACCTACCTGCCGCCGGCCGCGCGCGGGAAGAAGATCACCCGTTCGGCGTTCCGGGGGACCTCGTCGAAGGCGCGGACCATCTGGGCGTGCCTGCGCCCGGCATCGCCCTCGGAGGGGACGGCGGCCCACAGACCCGCGTCGAGCTGGCGGCGGAACTCTTCGATCAGGCGCTGCTCATCCTCGGCGAGATCGATGTCGCCCTCCGCGATCAGCACCTCGCCATGGCCGGGTCTCATCTGCAAAAAGCGCACGAGACGGATTATGTCAAAGGCCGCGCCGCCCGAAGCGGCAGCGCCGGCGCGCGTCGGCGATCCCGAGGACGTCAACGGGGCCGCGGCCAGCGCCGATCGCGACGAGGCCGTCCCTCACAGCCCGCCCCGCCAGGTCTCTCGCGAGGCGCGCCGCGTCAAGTGGCGTAAGGCCCCAGGCCAGCCCCGCCGCCAGCGCCGCGGAATGTGTGCAGCCCGAACCATGGGAGGCGCCGTCGAGGTGGCGTTCTCCCGATAACTCGACGAGCTCGGTCCCGTCGAAGAACACGTCGACGACCTCGTCGGAGTGACCTCCGGTGACGACGACCGCCTTCGGCCCGAGGGCCTTCACCGCTCGAGCGAGATCGGACTGGCTCGCGTCAGCAAGGCCTGTCAAGGCGTGCGCTTCGGGCAGGTTGGGAGTGAGCACGCTCGCTCTGGGCAGGATCATCTCGATCAGCGTTTGGCGTGCCTTCGGCTCGAGCAGCTCGCGCACCCGACTCGGCCACCATCACAGGATCGACGACGATCGGGGTGTCTGGCGGCAACTCGTCGAGCGCGCGCGCGACGGCGGCGATCGTCTCCGTGTCACCGAGCATCCCCACCTTGATCGCGTCGATTCCGATGTCTGACGGACCGCCCGTACCTGAGCGAGGACCATCTCGGGCGGCACTGCATGCACGGCTCGACGCCAACCGTGTTCTGCGCGGTTATCGCGGTGATCGCGGTCATCCCGTACACCCCGCAGGCCGCGAGCGCCTTCAGGTCAGCCTGCACCCCGGCGCCGCCGCCGGAGTCAGAGCCGGCGATCGAGAGCACGCGCGGAACTCGGCCAGCTTGGCTCATGACCGCGGAGGTTAGGGGACGAGCGCGTATCGGCCGCCGGGTTCACGCCGGACGTAACCGGCCAGCTCGAGCGCGCTCAACCCCGCCAAGCCGTCGCCGGCGTCGAGCCCGGCCCGCGCGAGGGCAGCGACCGTGTCATGCCCGCATCCGATCGCGCGGAGCAAACGCTCGAGCTCCGGGTCGAGGCTCGGCCGCGCCTCGGTCGGCACCGGCCGGGCTCCTGCCCCGAACAGGGCATCGAGCACGTCCTGCGGGCCTCTGACGAGCGCGCGCCGCCGGCGAGCAGCTGATGGGGCCCGGCTGCCTGCGGAGAGGTCACCCGTCCGGGAACCGCCCCACCGGCCGGTCGAGCTGTCCGGCGTGCATGGCCGTGATCAGCGAGCCAGACCGCTCGCCGGCCTCGACGACGACCGTCATTGCGCTCAGCGCGGCGATGATCCGGTTGCGCGCGGGGAACATCCAGCGTCTGGGCGGCGCGGCCGGTGGCACCTCCGAGATCACTGCGCCCGTGTCGCGAATTCGCCGGTGCAGAGCGCGTTTGCTCGCCGGATAGGCCCGCTCCGCGCCCGCCGGGGAGCACCGCGATCGTCGGTCCTCGCGCATCCACCGCCCCGGCGTGTGCGGCCGAATCGATTCCGAATGCCATTCCGCTGATCACCGTCAGCCCGGCGGCGGGCGAGGCCGCGGCCGAGCGAGCGGGCGACCTCGAGTCCATGGTGGAGGCGCGGCGAGCCGACAATCGCGACCGGATCCGCGGCGGCGAGCTTCGCAGAAGCGCTCGAACTCCCCGCGACGTGGAGCGCGCTCGGGGGCGCCGCACGGCCCGCAGCCGCTCCGGGTACCGGGCAGCGCAGCGGCAGACCGGCTCGAGCCCGGCAGCCGCGGACCGCTCGCGGAGCAGCTCGCAGATCCAGCCGCTCGTACCCATCCCTGACCTCGTCCGCCTTCTTGCCGGCGACCGCATCGATCAGCTCGCCGTCGTCGAGCTCCAGCAGTCCGGCGATCTGGCCGCCGGCGACGGTCGAGATGACCTGCGAGCCGCTCGATCAGCCAAGCCCGCGCAAGACAGGCGTCGCAAGCGGGGCTTCGGTCATGCCGCCCAGCGCCGCTCCCGTCCCCCCGCTGGCGGAACCCGAGGGCCATCAGCAGATCCGGCTCTCGCCTGACGCGCTCCTGACCGTCGAGGTCGGCGATCGTCCTCGCCACGCGCAGCGACCCGGTGGCGCCCGCGGGCACTCAGCGCACCGCGGCGTACGCCTGCCCCAGCGCCTGCTCTGCGCCGGGAACGAGGCGGACGCGCGGCGCGACGAGGCGCGCGTCCATCTCCCCGTTGCAGCGGCGCCGTCCCGGCGAGGCGGTGCCGTTGACGCTCGCGGGCCTCCGCGACCCGATCGCGCGACCGGCCGAGACGGCGACCGTGCGCGCCGCGGAGTTCGTCATTGGTCGGGCGCGGACGTTGATCATCAGGTCCATACGGTCCAGCAGCGGCCCTCCAGGCTGCGGCCGTAACGCCGCAGATCCGGCTCGGCGCAGGCGCATCGGTCGCCGATTCCGGCAAATCCGCACGGGCACGGGTTGGTCGCGGCGACGAGCATGAAGCGCGTCGGGAAGCGGAGCGACGCTGACCGCGGACGATCGTGACGCGGCCGTCCTCGAGCGGCTGGCGCAGCGCGTCCAGGCTCGGGCGCTGGAACTCGGACAGCTCGTCGAGGAACAGCACGCCGCGGTGAGCGAGCGTCGCCTCACCGGGGCGCGGCGGAGATCCGCCACCGACCAGCCCGGCGGGGAGATCGTGTGGTGCGGAGCGCGAAACGGGCGCGCGGCGATCAGGCCGTCGGCGTGAACCCCGGCGACGCTGTGGATCCGGGTGACCTCGATCGCCTCGGCCCGGGTCATCGGCGGCAGGATCGACGGCAGCCGCCGGGCGAGCATCGTCTTGCCGGTCCCGGGGGCGCCCTCCAGCAGCAGGTTGTGGCCGCCGGCCGCTGCGATCTGGAGCGCCAAAAGCGGACCGGCCTGGCCACGGACGTCGGCCAGGTCCGGCTCCGATGGACCGGCGGCGACCTCGTACGGGCGCTCGTGCAGCGGCGGCGGCTCGGCGCCTGTGAGCACTTCGGCCGCGCGGCGCAGGGTGGTCATCCCCACGACTCGAGCCCCTCGACGAGCGCGGCCTCCCGAGCGCGCTCGTGGGGGACGATCAGCCGTTCGAATCTTCGCCAGCTTGCGCCTTCGGCCACCGCCAGCGCGCCGGGCGTGTCCCGCAGCGCTCCCGTCAGCGACAGCTCGCCGAACACCGCGTAGGCCCCAAGCGCTTCGAGCGGCACCTGGCCGGTGGCTGCCACAGCGACTGCCAACGCGGCGTCGAATCCTGGCCCCACCTTTCGCAGGAACGCGGGCGCGAGGTTGGCGGTGATCCTCGTCTGAGGGAATTCGAAGCCCGAGTTCTGGATCGCCGAGCGGACGCGGTCCCGCGACTCGCGCACGGCCGCGTCGCCGAGACCGACGATCGTGAACGCCGGGAGCCCGGAGCGGACGTCGACCTCGACCCAGACCGGCGTGGCTGAATCCCGTCGATAGCGAAGGTGCAGACGCGCGCAAGCACGTCGCTGACGCTAGGCCGTCGCGCCTCGCGCGTGGGTCACCCCCCGTGCCGATTGTGTGTCAATTCGGCCCGCGCCTCAGGCGTTTGGCCAGGATTGGCACACGCGCGTCACCCACGCCTTGCGGCCTGCGCGCGTAGCGTCACGATGGTGAGCACGGACCCCCGCAAGAGGATCGGCCGCCGGGGCGAAGACCTAGCCGCCGAGCACCTCTCCCGGCGAGGATTCGAGATCGTGGAGCGCAATTACCGGACGCGTTGGGGCGAGCTCGACATCGTCGCGTCCGACGGCCGGACGATCGTTTTCTGTGAGGTCAATGCGCGGCGAGCGGGTCGGCCGCCGGGCGCGACCCGCCGATATCGCTGCACGGTCGCAAGCAGGCCCAGGTCCGCGATGATGGCGCGCAATGGCTGCGCCGACCGCGGCAGACCGGCCTACGCGGAGCTGCCTGCGATACGACGCGATCGGCGTGACGGATCATGCCGGACGGCCGGCTGCGTCCGGCTGGAGCATCTCGAAGGGGCCTTCTGAGCGCTAGGGATGAAACATGTCGTCAGACGACAAAGACATCCCTAGGGTGCACCGGCCCCATCGCCGAGGGCGCTACAGCTGCAGCTGCTGATAAGCGATCGACTGAAACGACAAGCGGTGCAGCGGCGAGAGGCCCAGCCGCTCGATCGCATCGCGGTGCTCCGGCGTCGAATAGCCGACGTGCTGGGCGAAGTCGAAGCCGGGGTGGTCGGCGTCAGCCCGGCGCATGTACCGGTCGCGTGTCTCCTTGGCGATCACCGACGCGGCGGCGATTGCGGCACTCCGCGCATCGCCGCCGACGACAGCTCGATGCTCGTAGCCGATCTTCCCCAGCGAGAAGCCGTCGCTGAGGCAGACGCAACCCGAGCAGGCGACCAGCTTGAGCGCGTCGCGCAGCGCCGCGAGGTTCGTCACATGCAGGCCGCGCTGATCGATTCCCGGAGCGCAGCGGGTTACGACCGCGACGCGCGCCGCGATCCGCAGGATCAACGGAAACAGCTCCGCGCGTCCCTCCGTTGTCTGCTGCTTGGAGTCGTTGAGCGATCCGAGGACCCGCACGTCGGCCGGCCGGAGCCGCTCCAGGTCGAACATGACCGCGGCAGCCACCAGCGGACCTGCGAGGCGCCCCGTCCGGCCTCGTCCGCTCCCGCCACATACCGCGCGCCGAATGACCGGTCGAACGCGAACAGGCGCCGGCCGGTCCGCCGTCGAGGCTTCCTCCGCTGGGCCCGGGCCTCGCCGTCGGCCCCGAGCTCCAAGCCGTCGGTGCCGTTGGCCGACAGGGGCGCCTCGGCGTAGGGGATCGCGTCAGAGGAATCCGATGCGATCTGGTGGCCAGTAGGTGAAGAAGGCGACACCGATGATCCATTTGTTCGGGACCGGACCCCAGAACCGGCTGTCGTCGGAAGCGCCACGGTTGTCCCCCATCATGAAGTAGTCGCCGGAGGGAATCACGATCGTTTTCGGCAAAGTGCATGCAGGAGCGCCGCCGCATTGCAGGATGTAGGAGTCCTTCTCTCGCACACCGTTGCGGATCACGTGCCCGTTCTGGATCGAGATTCGGTCGCCGGGCCCGGCGACGACGCGCTTGATGAAGGTGGTGCTCGACTCCTGGGAGGTCGGCTGATCGCAGGCCTGCGAGTGCCCTGGACCCTGGTTCGCGTCCCCGCACAGGCCGTCGCCCTGTTCTGCGCCCGTGGGCGGGTGGAACACAACGATGTCGCCGACGCTCGGGTGGGAGATCAGCCGATTGGCGAGGATCCGCTGGTTGATGTGAAGTGTGGGCTCCATGGAGCCGCTTGGGATTCGGTAGGGCTTGACGATGAACGCCTGAATCAGGAGCGCGAGTCCGATCGCGATAGCGACCGTCGCAACGAGCTCGACCAGCGATTTGACCGATGATCGCGCCCCGCTCGAGCCCCGACGGTATTTCGTTCGGATGGGAGACCTAGGCATTGTTCATAGCGTGCCGACTCGGTCCGGCGGCCAGTAGGTGAAGAACGCCTGGCCGATGATCCACGATTTCGGGACCGGACCCCAGAACCGGCTGTCGTCGGACTGCCCTCGATTGTCGCCCATCATGAAGTAATCGCCATGCGGAATCGTGATCGTGCCGGCGAAGTCGCATGAGCCGGAGCCATTACACGGTGCGATGTAAGGGTCCTTCTCCTCGACACCATCCCGGATCACGTGTCCGCCCCGGATCGAGATGCGGTCACCTAGACCGTCGACCACGCGCTTGACGAAGGTCTGCGACGAGGGGTGCTTCCACGCGAGGCCGCAGGCCTGCGCGCTGTCCGTACCGGACTGGTTCTGACCCTGACCGGGACTGGCACAACCCTGCGCGTAGTTGGCCGGAGGGTGAAAGACGACGATCTCACCGACGTGAGGTGAGCTGAAATAGCCGCGATCCGGTCCACCAGGATGCGCTGGCCAATGTGCAGAGTGGGTTCCATCGAGCCGCTCGGGATGCGGTACGGCTTGACGATGAAGGCCTGGATGGCCAGAGCGAGCCCGAGCGCGGCAGCGACGATCACGACCAGCTCGATCACCGAGCCAGCGAAGGACCGTTTCGCCCTCGTCACTCCTCAGCCTCGGAGGACGCGTCAGCGTCGGATGCAGGGTGCGCCTCTGTGTCCGACGGGGAAGCTTCTGTTCGGGCGCGACTGCCTCCGACGCTGGCGCGTCCTCCGACGCGTACAGCGTGTTGCTCTTCATCCTCCGGAGCGTCGGAGCTGGCGCCGGCGCCGGCCTCAACGGCTTCGTCCACGGGGGCCTCGGGCCCATACAGGAGCTCCCTCTGAACAGCCTCCTCCGGCCCGATCGACCGCCGCTCACGGACCCGCGCCCGCTTTCCGACGCGCTCGCGCAGGTAGTAGAGCTTTGCCCGCCGAACGTCCCCGCGCGCCGCCACCTCGATCCGCTCGATCTTCGGCGAGTGCAGCGGGAATGTCCGCTCGACGCCGACGCCGAACGACTGCTTGCGTACGGTGAACGTCTCGCGGACACCGTGGCCCTGGCGCTTGATCACGACGCCCTCGAACACCTGGGTCCTACGCCTGGTGCCCTCCGTCACCTGGAAGTGCACGCGCAACCGGTGTCCGGCGTCAAAGCGGGGGACGCGGCGAAGCTGCGAGCGCTCGAGGTTGTCGATCACGGTACTCATGGCATGCCCATAGGCCGCGGCGGCCCGGAAGGACCCGCGGGATAGCGATCCCGGGCGCATTGTCCGGCCGACGCGGGCGCCTATGCTAGCGGACGTCTCACGCCGGGCGGCCCCGGCTCCGATGCGCGCAAGCGGCTTTGCTCCAACCGCCATTCTTGGATTCGCGCGTGATGTCCTGACAGCAGCACGTCCGGCACGCTCCAACCCCGGTACTCGGCCGGGCGCGTGTAGTGCGGATATTCGGGCCCGCCCTCAGCGCGCTGCTGAAGGACTCCTCCACTGCCGAAGAGGCGTGGCCGAGAGCGCCCGGAGCTTGCGCAGCACGGCGTCACACACGACCATCGCGGCCAGTTCCCCCCCGGCAAGGACGTAGCGCCGATCGACAGGCGATCCGAGCAGAAGTGCTCAACGATCCGCTCGTCGAACCCTTCGTAGCGTCCGCAGAGCAGCGTCAGCTTCCGGCTCGGATGCGAGCTCGTCAACGAGCGCGTCATCGAGCACACGACCGGTCGGGGTGAGCGCGATCACTCGGCGGGAGAACGGGGCAGCTCGACGGGATCGACGCCGTACCGCGCCTTTAGCGCGGCTTCGACGACATCGACCCGAAGCACCATTCCTGCGCCGCCGCCGAACGGCGTGTCGTCCACTTGACCAGCGCTCAGGGGCGTGTGATCTCGGTAGTTGACGTAGACGGGAGCGTGTGGCCCTTCGGCGAGGGACGTTGGCGACGTGGCGCTGGCGCTCGGAACCAGCGGAACGCGTCGGGGAACAACGTGAAGATGTCGATCTCCATCAGCTCAGTCCGAGGAAGTCGGCGTCGATGTCGATCTCGCCGCGCTCCACGTCCACTGCGAGCACTGCGTCCCGGACCAGAGGGATCAGCGCGTCCATGCCTCTGACCTCGAGGGCGTCGCATGAGGGCAGCGCCACCAACCGCTTCACCACTCCCAGCGGCCGGTCGCCTGCCCGGACCATGCAGCCTTCGAGATCCTCTTCCCACCATTCGTCCTCTTCGGTGCAGGAGCGTCCTCGCGAGCGACGAGCAGCTGCTCGCCGCGAATCGCCTCCACGCCAGAACGGTCTGACACCTCATTGAGCCTGACGATCGGTCGGCGATCTGAGCCCTTGCGCGCCGCTATCTCGACCTCGTTGCCGGCTAACACCACCCGACGCCCGGGGTCGAGCAGCTGGGGCTTCGGGTCGATCACGTAGAAGCTTCCGTCCAGGCCGTGCGGCTTGCCGACTCCCCCGGCGCGGAGCCAGGGCCCGCGGGGATTCATCAAGCGTCGACGATGTCCACGAACACGCGGCGGTTGTCCTTCGCACCGGCCGCTTTGATCACGGTCCGCAGCGCCTGTACGGTGCGCCCGCCCCTGCCGATCACGCTGCCATAGTCGTCCTCGCCTACCGCAAGCTCGAGGACGAGCGAGCCGTCGTCCTCGGAGACCTCGTTTACGTGGACGCGTTCAGGTTGATCCACGAGCCCGCGGGCCATGTACTCGAGGAGCTCCTTCACCGCCGAAGGCTCCCGCCTAGGTCATTCCCTGCGTGTGGAGCAGCTTGCGAACAGTGTCGGTCGGCTGTGCCCCACGGGCGAGCCAGTCGCGGACGCGCTCCTCATCCAGCGAGATCGTCGAGGGATCTGTCTGGGGGTTGTAATGACCGATGGTTTCGATCACGCGGCCATCGCGCTTGGCGCGCTGGTCGGCGACCACGATCCGCCAGATCGGGTTCTTGCGGCTGCCGACGCGAGTTAGGCGAAGTCTCACAGACATGGGCGGATGAGGTTAGCGTGCCTGCCTGATCAAGGCGCCCAGATCCGGCATCCGCCCCTGGGAAACCTGACGCATGACCTTGCGCATCTGGTCGAACTGCTTCAGCAGCTGCTTGACGGCCTGGACGTTCGTTCCCGAGCCTTGGGCGATCCGGAGCCGTCGTGAGCCCTTGATCAGTTCGGGGTGGCGCCGCTCGTGCGGCGTCATCGAGAGGATGATCGCCTGGATGCGGTCGAAATCACGGTCGTCGATGTTGACGCCGCGAAGCTCCTTGCCGAGCCCGGGGATCATCCCCAGGAGCGACTGAAGCGGTCCGAGCCGGCGAACCTGGCGCATCTGGTCGAGGAAGTCGTCGAGGCCGAACTCCGCCTTACGCAGTTTTCTCTCGAGCTCCGCGGCCTCCTCCTCGTCGTAGGCGGTCTCGGCCTTCTCGATCAACGTCATCATGTCGCCCATGCCGAGGATCCGCTGGGCCATACGGTCTGGGTGGAAGCGCTCGAACTGATCGAGCTTCTCGCCCGTGGAGGCGAACAGGATCGGCTTGCCGGTGATCGCCTTGACCGATAGGGCGGCGCCGCCTCGAGCATCCCCGTCGAGCTTCGTCATCACAACGCCGTCGAAGTCGGCGACCTCGGCAAACTGCTCCGCGACCGCGACCGCATCCTGTCCCGTCATCGCGTCCACAACCAGCAGCACGTCGTGCGGCTTGACCGCCTTGTTGATCCTCCGAAGCTCGTCCATCAGATCCTGATCGACATGGAGGCGGCCACTGGTGTCGATGATCAGGACGTCCTTACCCTCAGTCTCCGCGCGGTCGCGGGCCCAAGCCGCGATCTTGACCGGGTCGGCGTCGGTTCCCTGCTCGTAGACGTCGGCGCCGGCTTGAGCCCCGACGTTGATCAGCTGCTCCACGGCCGCCGGCCGGTACACATCGCATGCGGCGACGGCAACCGAAGAGCCGTGCTCCTCGCGCAGATAGCGCGCGAGCTTCGCGGTCGCGGTCGTCTTGCCCGAGCCCTGCAGGCCGGCCATCACCACGACGGTCGGCGGCCGGGGCGAGAATGACAACTCGTGCGCCGCGCCCCCCATCAGCTCGGTGAGCTGATCCGAGACGATCTTCACGACCTGCTGGCCAGGATTGAGCTGGCCGACGATGTCAGCACCGAGCGCTCGCTCCTTGACCGCGTCCGTGAAGCTCTTGACCACCTTGAAGTTGACGTCGGCCTCGAGCAGCGCGAGCCGGATCTCGCGCATTGCCGCAGATACGTCTGACTCGGTCAGCGTGCCACGGCCGCGTACATCGGCAAGCGTGGCCTGGAGCTTCTCTCCGAGCGTGTCGAACATCAGCTGATGAGGTTAGCCCTCAGTCAGCGACGAGCGCCGTGGATCCCCGGACGTCGACGACCGTCACGCGGGCACCGGCATCGATCACCTGGTCACGGTCGAACGCACGCGCGGTCCAGAGCTCGCCCTCGAGGTCGATGCAGCCGACCCCATACTGGTTCGCGATCTGCTCGAGCACGATCGCCTGCTTGCCGATCATCGGCTCCGACCGGATCGGCCTCGAGACATGCGGACGGGAGCGCGCGCCGCGCACCGCTCCGATCAGCGGGCGAGTCGCGGACCGAGCCGAGGACCAACACGACCCAGGGCACGAACGAGCTCGCGCCCGCGAGAGCGGCGATCGCGGCGAGCGCCGCGCCGAGGGCCCACGGCCGCAGGAAGGTACGGCCCGTCAGGGCTTCGCCCAGGCCCACGACGCAGGCGACGATCAGCCACAGGACCCATCCCGCCATGTCGGGCGCGAGCTTAACCGAACAGCGCCCGAGCGAACTCCTCGGGCTCGAACGGCCGGAGGTCCTCGAGCTTCTCACCAACGCCGATCAGCTTGACCGGAATCCCGAGCTCGTGGGCAATCGCGAGCGCGATTCCTCCTTTGGCCGTCCCGTCGAGCTTCGTCAGCACCAGCCCGGAGACCGGGACGGCGTCCGAGAACAGCCGCGCTTGGCGAAGCCCGTTCTGGCCCGTCGTGGCATCGACCGTCAAGAGCGTCTCGTGCGGGGCGTCGGGGATCTGCTTGGAGATCACGCGGGCGACCTTCTCGAGCTCGGCCATCAGATCCTGCTGGGTGTGAAGCCGCCCGGCGGTGTCGATGATCACGACGTCGCCCCATCCGCCGTCCGGTCTCGATCGCGTCGTAGGCGACCGACCCTGGGTCCGCGCCGGCGCCGCGCGTGACGAAGCCGGCGCCCGCGCGCTCAGCCCAGATCTCGAGCTGCTCGATCCCTGGCGGCCCTGAACGTATCCGCGGCTCCGAGCACGACCGAACGCCCGAGCTCGTTGTGCAGATGCCAAGCGAGCTTGCCGATGGTGGTTGTCTTTCCGGTTCCGTTCACCCCCGCAACAAGGATCACGGTCGGCGTTGGCCGGATGTCGATCCTGTCCTGGCCAGTTCGGCCGATCTCCGCGAGCAGCTCGACCAGGCGATTGACCAGGGGATCGCGGCGGCCAGCGACCGTCGGTCGTCTCACGCTCGAGTTTCCGACGACTTCGGCGGTCGTGCGCGCGCCGACGTCGGCGTAGATGAGCGCCTCCTCGAGGCGCTCCCAGGTGTCCTCGCTCAGGTCCTCGAACAGCGTCGCCTGGATCTCCGATGTGAGCGCCTGACGGTCTTGCGGAGGTTCTCGCGGAGCCGTCGAAAGCGGCCCGAGCGACGCTCCTCCGGTTCGGGCTGCTGGGAGCCGGCGTCCGCCGGCTGGCCCTCGACGATGAACAGATCCGCCACTCGCGTGCCATGCGGCGCGCGACGTTATCGCTTAGGCCGCCCTCGGGCCCGCCGCGCGCTCGGCGTCGGGCCTCGCCTGCGGCGTGGCATCCGAGCCATCGGGCTCCTCTGCCTCGGGCAGCCGCCGTGAGATCACCTTCGAGATGCCGTCGGAGCCCATCGACACGCCGTAAGGCGGGTCAGCGGCCTCCATCGGTGCGCTTCTGGTGCGTGACGACGATGAATTGGGCCCGGGCCGAGGACGACCGCAACAGGTCGAGGAAGCGATCGATGTTGAGGTCGTCGAGCGCTGCTTCGACCTCGTCGAGGATGTAGAAACGGGCAGGGCCGGGCGAGGAAGACCGCGAACAGGAACGCGAGCGCTGTCATCGATTTCTCGCCGCCGGAAAGCAACGACAGACGCTTCATCTCCTTTCCGGCGGGGGTGATCTCGATTTCGACGCCGAGAATGTCCTCCTCGTCCTCCTCGCTCGGCTCCTGAGCTTCGCGCCCCTCCGATCCTTCCTCGTCCGGGCTCTGGCCACCGAGAACGCGGGCCTGCCCCTCTCGCTCGTTGACGAGCGACAGGCGCCCTCTGCCGCCCGGGAACAGACGCTCCGCGAGCTCCTCGAAATAGCGTGCGGTTGCGGAGAACGTCTGCTCGAAGGTCTCGCGGATCTGCTTGTCGGTGTCTCGAATGAGGTTGTCGAGCTCTCGCAGCGCCGTCTCCAGATCCTCGCGCTGGCGTTCCAGCTCCTCGACGTGCTCGAGCGCGTCCTCGTACTCCTGCTGGGCGAGCGGATTGACCGGACCGAGTTGCTCGCGGCGCCGGGCGAGGCGCTGAATCCGTTGCTCAAGGGCCTCGCGCTCGGCTCTCCGCCAGCTCCAGTGTCGCGGCCCGGTCGAACTGGAGGCGGCCGGCCAGTTCCGCAGCTCATCCTCGGCGTCGGCGTTGCGGTCCGCACCCGCTGGGCCTGCACCTCGGCCTCGGTCAGCGACTCGTTCTCGCCGTGCAGGCGTGCCTGGAGGGCGGCCTCCTGTTGCGCGCATACGCGAAGCTCCGCCGCGACCTGCTCCCCGCCTCGCGGTCCGACTCAAGCGCCCGCTCGAAGCGCTCCCGCTGTGCCGATCCGGCCTCGCCCGCGCGCCTCGACGCGTCGATAGAGTCATCGCAGCTCCAGCGCCAAGCTCTCGTCGCGCGAGATCACGTCGGCGAGCTCCCCGATCCCGGCCTTGCGCTCGTCGCGCTCCGCCGCACGCGCTCGAGCATCCTGCGCTCGGCCTCGAGCTCACCCCGAAGCTGCGCGCGCCGCTTCCCCTCAAGCCCCTTCATCCGGCGCCGAACGCCGGCGATCGATCTGCAGGCCGATCCGACGACCTTTCAGCCGCCTCGTCCCGTCGCGTACCGCAGCACGATCGACGGCGATAGCTCGGTCACGCTCTGCGTCGCGCTCCGATGCGACGGCGGTGGCGCCTCAAGGCCCGCGGTCGCGCCAGCTCTGCCCTGACAGCCGTCGCGCTTGCCTCGATCGGCTGTTCGCGCCGGTTGCGCTCCGCGAGCACCCGCTCCTCGCCAAGCGCGGGAGCATGCCGCAGCTCGCCGGTGCGGGGAGACCACACCCGGCCGGAGCGGGTGACCGCGACGCCGCCGAACCCGTCGCCGATCCCGTCGAGCGTGTCGAGCACCCAGGTGTCTGCCAGTCATTTCCCCGCGAGCACCGGCCGCTCGGGAGTCGCCGCGAACATGGTCTCGACAGGCGTTCGGCGCCGCTCGGCCCGGATCTCGGGTGATCAGCTTGCCGGACGCCGCGGCTTCGCCTGCCCCGAGCACCCGGCCGCCGTCGGCGCCGGCGCCGTCGAGTCAGCCGCCCGGCCTCGTCGCGATCGGCGGCCACTGCGGCGCGCAACCAGCCGTCGAGCGCGGCGGCGATCGCGAGCTCTGGTCACGGATCGACGTGGAGCTGTCAGCCACGCGAGACGCGCCGGCGTCCGCCATGGCTGCGTAGGAACTGGTTGACCGACGCGAGCTCGGCGCCCGCGCGCGCGGCCTCTTCCAAGATCTCCAGGCAAAATCCACCTTTTGTGGCTTGAGAATCGTCCATAATGTGCGTGCTTCTATAGTGTAAGGGAAGATTCTGGCATCCACCATCGACGATAGGCAATATTTAGATGCGATGTCGTTAAGGGCGCTTGTCGCTTAAAAAAGATTGGCGCCATTTTAGGGTACATTAGGTTGGCCCTTCCTTCGGTTCTTACGTTCATTTCCTTCCCATCCCTACCCTGTAGTTCAGCTGAC
>CAVPKT010000057.1:0-20941 GCA_963705775.1 uncultured Solirubrobacterales bacterium
CCCCTCATAGGCCTGGACCCGATTTCGTCCCACCACGACTCGAGATCGAGGCCGCCCGACCCCCTGATCGGGAACGGCGGCATGTTGCCGGACTCGAACACCTTGAAGCCGGTGGCCAGGATCAAGACGTCGGTCTTGTGCAGGGTCCCCTCCGAGGTCCTGATCCCGGTTTTGGTGATCCGCTGGATCGGGCTCGTCTCGAGCAGCACGTTCGGCCGGTTGAACGTGGCGAGGTATTCGTTGTGGAAGCTCGGCCGCTTGCAGCCCACGGCGTACTTGGGCGTCAGCTTCTCGCGCACAACGGGGTCGCGGACCTGCTGGCGCAGGTACGCGCGCCCGAGCCTCCCAGCGACGCCGCCACCGGGATCACCCCGTTGAAGTGCGCAGGCAGCGGGAACGTCACCTCGACGAACAGCTGGCTCGCCAACCGGGCGACCAGATCGCCGAGCGGAAGGCGCCGCATCAGAAACCGCAGCGGGCCCGGCAGTGCGGCGTCGGGCTTCGGCATGCACCAGATCGGCGTCCGCTGGAAGACGGTCAACTGCTCCACGACCGGTGCGATCTCGGGGATCACCTGGACCGCGGACGCGCCGGTGCCGATGATCGCCACGCGCCGGCCGCGCGAGGTCGAGATCGGGTCCCACCGCGCCGTGTGCACGACCGCTCCGCCGAACGTCGCGAGGCCGTCGATGTCCGGGGGCTTTGGCTGAGTCAGCGCCCCGGTTGCGCCGATCACGTACCGCGCGGTGACCTCGTCGCCCCCGGAGGTCTCAAGCCGCCACAGATCGGAGTCGTCGTCGAACGTCGCGCCCAAGACCCGCGTGCCGAACCTCCCCGCTCACGCACGCCGTATTTGTCCGCGCAGTGACGGGCGTAGTCACGAAGCTCTTCGCCCGGCGCGTACACGCGCGACCAGCTGCTCGAGCGCTCGAACGAGAACTGATAGCTGAACGACGGGATGTCGACCGCCACGCCCGGATACCGGTTCCACATCCAGGTCCCGCCCACATCGTCGCCCTCTTCGATCAGGATGTGATCGTCGATCCCCGCCTTGGAAGAGGCGAATCGAGGCGCCGATCCCGGAGAAGCCCGGCCCCCACGACCACGACCTCGTGATCGGGCGGGTCATGCCGCCACCGCCTGCTGGCACCGGCCACCCCGCGGCGGCGGGCGATCATCGGCATCCCGTGCCGCGGGCGCAGGGTCAGCGTCGCCTCCGGCTCGACCGGATAGCCGGGCACCAACTCGTAGGTGAAGCGCTGGCTCATCATCGCGGTCACGACGGTCCCCTCGATCACGGCGAACGCCTTGCCGGCGCACACGCGCCGCCCGGCGCCGAACGGCAGGTACGAGCAGCGGTGATGCTCGCGGGCGTTCTCCGGAAGGAAGCGGGTCGGGTCGAACACCTCGGGCTCCGGCCACGAAGCGCTCGTCGTGATGAAGCGCGTGGATCGGGATCAGGACCGAGTCGCCCTTCCTGATTCGATGCCCCGCAATCACGTCGTCCTTCACGCATTGGCGCGGAATGATCCAGGCCGGCGGGAACACCCGCATCGCCTCGAGGAAGCACGCTTGGGTCCACGGAAGCCTCTCGACGTCGGCGAACGTCGGCCGCCTGCCGCCGAGCACCTCATCGACCTCGGCGAGCATCCGCTCACGAGCATCGTGATTCAGCGCCAGCAGGTACCACATCCACGACAGCGCGTTCGCGGTCGTCTCGTGTCCGGCGAGCATGAACGTGCAGGCCTCGTCCCGGACCCGCTTCAACGGCAGCCGGTTGCCTTCTTCGTCGCGCACCGACAAGAGTTGACCGAGCAGGTCATCATCGCGACCGGGATGCCGCTGGCGCTCGTGGATCACTCCCCAGACGGTCTCATCGACCGTGGCAAGCACGTTGTGGAGGCCGCTGATCGGCGGCGGCCACAGCGGCACGTGCCGCACGGCGAGCGCCACCGCGCGGGCGAGCAGGGCCGGCGGGTTGAAGAGCAGGATCAGACGCGTCGCGCGCTCGGCCGCCCGCAGCCCGAACGTGACATTGCGCCCGATTCTTCGCGCCAGATCCGCCATCCCGCGCCCGAACAGCGCCGAGCCGACGACGTCCAGCGTCAGCTCGGTCATACCATCGGACATCTCGAGGGCGATCCGGTCAGAGCCGTCGTCGAGCTTGTCGACGAACGACTCGACTGGCTCCACCATCAGCTCGAACAGGCTCTCGAGGTGACGCTTGGCGAGCACGGGGTTCAGCAGCATCCGGTGCTTGCGCCACGACTCGTCCTCGTCGGTGAACAGGCTGAGCCCCAGCGCCGCCCGCAACAGCTCGTACTCGATCGACTTGTGGTACCGCTCGACCGACTCGAACAGCACGTGATCGACGAGATCGGGATGGGTCAGCAGGAACGCGGTGCGCCGGTTGAAAGTGAACCTCGCGATGTCCGTCCCCGTCGCGCCCTGTACCAGCGGCCCGTCGGTGCGCAACCCGTGCAACAGCAGGTCGTAGGCGACGCGAGTGCCGCTCACCCGTCCAACCCGCTCCGTGGCCGCCGCCGTCGCGCTCATACCGTCACCTCCCGGTTCCAGTTTTTTCGCCGATCAAGTGATCGGTGACGGCACTGTAGCATTTCACCGATCAGATGATCGGTCAAGCCATCAGCGATCCACCACCCCGCCAGACACGCGCGGAGCAGCGCGCCGCGACGCGCCAGGCGATCATCGACGCCACGATCGACTGCCTGGTCGAGGAGGGCTACGCCGCGCTCACCACGCGTCGCGTCGCCGAGCGCGTCGGGATCGCCCAGAGCACGGTCATGCACCACTTCGAGACGCGGGAAGCGCTATTGGTCGAAGCGGTGATCCAGGTCGCGATCCGGCTCGCCGATCAGGCGCTCAACCAGATCGACTTCGTCGCGCTCAGGACTCCCGAGCACCGGGAGGCGGTACTCGACCAGGCGTGGTCCGAATTCACTTCATCAGAGGCGCTCGCCGCAGCGCAACTGTGGGCAGCCGTCTGGAGCGAGCCCGAGCTCGCCCCCGTGCTGCGCGAGCTCGAGGGGCGACTCACCGGCATCATCGTCAGCACCTCGGCGACACTGTTTCCGGACCTCGCGGACGATCGCCGGCTGCCGGCGCTGATCGATGCCGCCGTATCGCTGATCCGCGGGCTCGTGCTCGCGATCCCGGTTTGGGGCCCCGACGCCGTGACCGCGCGCTGGGAGGCGATCAAGCCGGTGATGCTCGACGCGACAGCTCACATCTTGGGCGAGTAGCCCCCTCGTCCAGAAAGGCTATGCGATCGCCTGCAACGTGACGGTCGCCTTCCGGGCCGGAGCCGTGATCAGGTTGCGACGGCTCGACGGCTCGCCGCGCGATGCGTCGGGCGCGATCGTGAGGTGCCGGAGGATCGTCCCCAGGATCAGCCGCGCCTCGGTCAGCGCGAAGCCCGCCCCGATGCACCGGTGTACGCCCCCGCCGAACGGGATCCAGGTGTAGGTCCCCGGCCGATCGTCGAGGAATCGCTCAGGCCGGAACTGCCGCGGGTCCGGATAAAGATCGGAGCGGTAGTGCATCCGCTCGATGTCCGCGGCGATCATCGTCCCCTTGGAAGGCGGAGCCCGTTCAGGTCGAAGTCACGCGCCACGTAACGGAGGGTGACCGGCACGGGTGGACGCATTCTCAGCGTCTCCTGCACGGTCGCCATCAGATATCGGTTGCCGCCCTCGATCGCGTCCTGACGGCAGCGGTCGAGCACGTCGGGATGGCGCGCGAGCCGCTCGGCGATCCAAGCCAGGGTGTTGGCCGTCGTCGCCCACCCGGCGATCACTAGCACGCGCATCGCACCGACGATCCATTCATCGTCCCCGATCTCCAGGTCGAGGAAATACTGCAGGCAGTCGACCCGCTGCCCGGCCGCCTTCGCTCGGCGCTCGGTGATCTCTTCGCGCGTGACGGCGGCTATCTCCTCGTGGATCGCCGCGATCCGCCGGAACGGTGCCCAGCGCCCGCGCATCAGGATCGCGGCTGCGAATCGCGCCGAGAGCTCCAATGAGTTCAGCGTCCGGTCGAGGTCGTCGAGCGCATTCTGCAGCCGCTTGACGCGACCCGGCTCCGTCACGCCGAACACGGTCGTCGCGATCACGTCACGGGCGAGGTCCTGCGCAAGTTGGGCAAACTGCAGCGGTCGGCCGACGGGCCAGCGCGCGACGTGCTGCTCGGTGATCGAGACCATCCCCGCCTCGTAGCCCTTGAGCGCCTCGCCGTGGAACGCCGAGGTCAGCAGGCGGCGCATCTCCGTGTGGCCCTCGCCGTCGAGCGCGTCGATCGCATCGTGTCCGAACATCGCCTCGTGTGGCGCGAACCTGCGGAGTCCCTCACCGAACAGCAGCGCCCCGTCACGTTCGGTGAAGATCGCCCGGCAGTCCTCCTCTGAGCACGTCAACAGCAGTCGCGGCGCGAACGGGAGCTTGAGCATGTAACGCTCGGGCTGCGAGTCGGTCCAGCGGGTGAACCGCTGGGGGACGAACCAACGGTCGAGGCCACGCGTCAGGCCGCCGGCGCTGGGGATCTGATCGAGTGTCGCGACCGCCACAGTTGTACTTAACAGTACAACAGCACTCGCTGGTACGCTAGACAGGATGGGAACGCTCGCCGAGGTCCACACCGACCGGGGCCTCCCCCGCGGGCGCGGCAGCCTCCCGCCGGATGAGGTCCTCGCGGCCCAGCGCAGGCGGATCCTGCGTGCGGTCACCGCCGCCGTCGCCGAGCGTGGCTATGCAAACGTCAGGATCGCCGACCTGGCGGACCGCGCGCGAGTCTCAAAGCAGTCGTTCTACGAGCTGTTCGCCGACAAGCAAGAGTGCTTTCTGGCGGCCCACGCCGAAGGCGTCGAGATCCTGCTCGCGCGGCTAGCCGAGTGGGCCTCAGGCGACGCCGGTCGGGACCCGCGCTCGCAACTCGCGGGAGGCATCGTGGCCTACTTCCGGATGGCAAGCGAGGAACCGGAGTTCGCGCGCTGCATGCTCGTCGAGCTCCAGGCGATCGGCCCCGCCGGCCTTGAGGCGCGTCTCGCCGTCCATCGGCGGATCGCCGCCCTGCTGGGCGGCTGGCATCGCGCCGCCCGCGAGCGCACGCGCGGGTGGCCGGCCGTGCCGGACGGCCGCTACGCGGCCGCGGTCGGGGCCGTTCACGATCTCCTATTCGACGCGATCGCGAGCGGCGGCGCGGCAGAAGCGGCGGCCGACAAAGCCGTGGACGCGGTCACCAAGCTGCTCGAGGTCCCAAAGTGACGACCGTCACCGCCTCGGCGAGCGGGCTCGGGTCGCTCCCGAGGGCGGGCCTCCGCAACACGTTCGGCGGGCTGCAGCGTTACTTCCGGCCCGGCACGCACCGCTCGCCGCTTCACCGGCTCGGAGAGCGGTTCGTGGTCGATTTCCCCGGGATGCCGAAGTTGCTCGTGACCCGGTCGCCCGATGACCCGAAGCCGGTCCTGACCGATCGCGAGCAGTCGCTCTCGCTGGGCGGTGCGCTCCACCGGCTGACGCCGCATCCGGTGCTGTTCGGCGACGACTCACTGATCTTCCTCGAAGGCGAGGCTCACGCTCGCGAGCGACGGAAGATCGCACCGCCGTTTCACGGCGGGCTGATGAAGTCGTACGAGCGGGCGATGGCCGAGATCGCCTCCGAGCAGATCGAGCGGTGGCCGACCGGCGACGCCACACCGTTCGCGCCGCTCGCCCAGCAGTTCGTCCTGAACGTGATGCGATCGGTGATCTTCGGCGTCTCCGAGGGCGAGCGAATGCGTCGCATCCACCAGGCGATGTCGAAGTACTGCCGCCTGGCGGAGAGCGACGGCTTCATGGCGCTCGGCGTCCTCGGCGTCCTCCTGACGGGGCGCTGGCGGCGCTATCCCCCACTCGAGCGAGCCGCGGCCGCCGTCGACGAGATCGTGCTCGAGGAGATCGCCGAGCGGCGTCGGGGCGGCTCGCCGCACACCGACGACTGCCTCGCGCTGCTGCTCGAGTTGAACGCCGATGATCCCGAGCCGAAGGCCGACGCGATCATCGCGCGGGACATGCGCGGGCTGATGCTCGCCGGCTACGAGACGACCGCGATCTCCCTCTCCTGGATGGTCGAACTGATCGCCCATCGTCCGGACGTCCTCGCCGAGCTCGTACGCGGCGCCGACGCCGGAGACGACCGCTACCTGGACGCGGCGATCGCCGAAGCGCTCAGACTCCGGCCGGTGTTTCCATATACCGGCCGGCGCGCAATCCGCGACTTCGAGCTGAACGGCATCAACGTCCCCGGCGGCGCGCTGATCGTGATCTCGATCATGGCCCTGCACGAGCGGCCGGACATCTACCCGGAGCCACTCGAGTTTCGCCCCGAGCGATTCCTCGACGACTCGCCCCGGCACCTATACGTGGCTGCCCTTCGGCGGCGGCGTGCACCGTTGCCTCGGCGCCGCATTCGCCCAGTTCGAGTCACGCGTACTGCTGCGCACGCTGCTCCAGCGTCGAACCCTGATCGCGTTGGGCGAGCGCAGCGAGCGCCCGCGCCGCGCGCACCCACTGCTGGTGCCATCCCACCAGGCCCGCGTCGTGCTCGAGGCGCGCGCCTAGCTCTGGCTCGGCTTGCCGCCCGGACTCGTGCTGGTCGTCATGACCGCGCCCGCCCCGCCGGAAAGCGCCCGCCGGACGACCCTCGGCAGGAGCACACGCACCGCGGCGGCGAGCGCGTATGGGCGTGGCACGTAACGCTCGGGGCGGCGCTTCAGGCCCGCGTCGACGATCGCTTCGGCGGCCGTGCCGACGTCGGAGACCATCCAACGCGTAAGCCGGCGCGCGCGCAATTCGTGCGCCGGGAAACCCTTCGGTCGCGATAAACCCGGGCAGCACGAGCCCGACGTGAACGCCGTGCGGCAGCTCCTCGAGGTACAACGAGTCGGTCCACCCCACGAGCGCGAACTTGCTCGCGGAATACGCCCCCGTCCCTGCCCTCGCGACACGGCCCGCGGTACTCGGCGACATTGACGATCGCGCTCGGTGCCGACGCGCGAAGCAGCGGGAGCAGCGCTTCGGTCAGCCGTACGACTGAATCGAAGTTCAGCTCCATCGTCCGGCGCACGTTCGCGTAGCCCGCCTCGGCGAACGTCCCGCGCTGCGACGCGCCGGCGTTGTTGACGAGCAGCGTCAGACGGGTGTGACGCTCGCTGACGTGAGCCGAGGATCCGCGCGGGCGCGTCCGCGTCCGTCAGGTCCGCGGCTACATAGGTCGCCGGCACCGGCAGTGACTCGGCCAGCTCGCGCAGCCGTTCCTCGCGGCGCGCGACCAGCACCAGCTCCGCGTCCGGCTCCCGCGCCAAGCGACGCGCGGTCGCCTCCCCGATCCCGCTCGACGGCTGCCCGTGATCACCGCGAACGGTGCTCATGCGCTCACGCCCACCGGCTGGCTCGCCGGCGTGATCCACGACGGGCGTCCCTCGTCAGGCGCGACGGTCGGGAAGCCGGCCCGGATGAAACGGAGAGGTGGTGGCCCGCCCCACTGGTTGATCGTCGTCGGGTCGATCGGCCACTTGTGCGCCGCGTAGTCGCCTTCGGCCGGCATCTGCGCCAGGTCGGCGCAGAGCTCGATCATCGCGCGGTCATTGTCGAGAAAGTACGTGAACTGGTTGTTCCCGGGACCGTGGCGCGACGGCCCCCAGATCAGCTTCTGATTTCGCGTGCGCTTCAGCCGATCTGCGACCCGGCCCATCGCGTTGAGGTCCGGCACCGAGTACGCGTAGTGCGACAGCTCGTTCTTAGGCGCGAGGACGACCGCCATGCCGTGGTGATCGGCGTCGCAGTGCCACCAGCTGGCGAACGGCCCCATCCTGTCGCTGAACCGAAAGCCGAGGCCGTCCTCGAGGAAGCGTTCGAAGGGCCTGGGGTTGCGCACCTTGACGGAGGCGTGCTCGAACTTGAGCGGCCGGTCACCGCGCTCGAGGACCTGGCCCGTCTCCATCCCGCAAAACAGCTTGAAGACGTGTCCCCCCGGACCCTGCACGCGCAGCGCACGGTCGATACCCGGCTCGCCGTCGTAGACGTCGCCGTGAACGCGTCCCCCCGCGGCCGTGACCCGCTGCTTCGCGTCCTCGAGAGCGCCGGCGTCCGCCACCTCGAGCCCGATGTGGTCATAGCCGCGCCGAGCGGAGTCCCTGATCAGGATCAGCTCGTGGTGACGCTCGTTGCACGTCAGGTAGGCGGCGCCCGCGGTGCGTTCGGTCTCGACCATGCCGAGGACTTCGCGCTGGAAGTCGACGGCAGCGTCGAGATCGGGGACGCGAAGACCCATGTGACCGATTCGGATGACCATTTCGTTCAGCTCGCTTTCTGTTCTGAGAGTTGCGTCGAGGACCGTTTGGTTCGCAGCCCAGAGCCAACCATCGCATGCAACGCGCTGAGCGCATGCGGCATGTCCTCACAAGCGAAGACATAGCGGTCAGGGTCGCAGCAGCGCCCACTCGGCCCCGTGCCTCTGAAGCCAAGCGTCGCCCGGACGAGTCTCGACGCGCATTCCTTCGGCCGCCCACGTCTCCGCTGCGTCGCCCGTCGCGCACACGACGGCCCAGCCACTGCCAAGACCGTCGTCGAGCCGATCGGGCTGAGGGAACAGCGACCCCACTCCGCGCCGCCAGGGGCGTCGATCGGGTCGATCGGCGAATGCGCCACCGCCGTAGGTGGGCAGCGGCTTCGCGCGGTCGCTGATGAGTCCGAGCAGTCGGCTGCGTTCGAGCAGCTCGATGGCGCCATCGCGCACCGCGCCAACCGCCGGATTTCTTGTCTGTACGACTCCACCCCAGCGCACCGCGAGGCGCTGCATCTTGCGGACGTGAGGCCGGCGTTCGGTCTCGTAGGTGTCGAGCAGGCGTTCGGGCGCGCCGTGCAGTGCCGCGTCGAGCTTCCACGCCAGGTTGTCGGCGTCACGCGCGCCCGACGAGAAGCCCTGTCCGACGAACGGCGGCATCACGTGCGCCGAGTCCCCGGCGAGCAGCACCCGGCCCTCCCGCCAGCGCTCGGCCGTGCGGGCGTGAAACGTGTACACGACCGCCCGCTCGACCTCGACCTTTTCGTCGTAGATCCAAGGGGCGAGTAGCTCGTCGATCCGGGCCGGGACGAGGAACGGCGCCTGATCCTCACCGGGGTGAAGCATCCATTCCCAGCGGTGGCGGCCGGGGGACATCGGGAGCGACACGATCGGCCGGTCGATGTCGCCTACGAAGTGGGGATGGGGAACCTTGGCCAGCGGCCGGTCGACGAGCGCGTCCACCACGAGCCACCGCTGCGCGAACGTCGAGCCGCCGAACGCGATCCCAAGACCGTCGCGGACACCGCCGCGCCCACCGTCGCAAGCCACCAAGTAGCGCGCGCGAATCGGCCGCGCGTCTCCCCCATCGGCGTCGTCCCGTATCACGACCGTGACCTCGTCGCCTCCGGGCTCGACGCTCTCCACGCGCTGGCCCCAGCGTGCGTCGACCGTGTCGTGCTCGGCCAGCGCGGAGACCATCGTCCGCTCGATCGTCGGCTGGTGGATCGATGCCAGCGGCGGATGGCCGAGCTCTCCGTGTTCGGTGCGGAAGACCTGGATCGCCCTCCCCCGCCTGGTCACGAAGCTGACCGCCCGCTGGACCTGCGCGTCGGCCAATATCTGCTGATCGACGCCCGCGGCCTGGAAGATCCGCAACACCTCGTCGTCTACGACCGCCGCCCGGGGCAAGCCGTAAGGCTCGTGGGCCTCGTCGAGCGCGATCACGTCCACGCCGAAGCGCCCGAGCAGCAGCGCCAGTAGCTGTCCCACGGGCCCGAGCCCGCAGATCAGAACGTCGCAGTCGTGGCTCACACCGGCAATGCGGTCGTCGGGCGCGCTTCCGCGCTGACCCGGTTACTGACTGTGCCGATCCGGGTCGATCTCGAGCTCGATCGTCTGGCCCGGCCTGATCCACCGCTCGAGCTCTAGGCCGCAGCACCCGGGCATCGTTCCGGTGGAGATGACGTCCCCGGCGTCGAGGCGCTCGCCCTTCGATGCGAAGGCGAGCATCTCGCCGATGTCGTGAGCCGGCTCCGCAGTCTTGCCTTCGCACCACACCTCGCCGTCGACGCGGACGCGGCCGGTTGCCCTCGTCCAGTCGCCGAACTCGTCGGCGGTCACGACGTCGGGCCCGATCGAGTTGGCAAACGTCTTTGACTTGATCACGGGGCCGAAGACGTTTCGCCGAGCGTCGTCTGCCTGGACGTCGCGGGCACTCCAGTCATTGAGCACGAGCCAGCCGCCGACGGCCCCGCGGGCCTCCTCGGGCGAGGCATCCACGAGGGGCTTCGAAAGCACGCACGCCAGCTCGAGCTCGAAGTCGAGGTACTTGGTGTGGGACGGCCACCACATGTCCTGATCGTCCGCGAGGACCATCGTGTGGTTCGCGACGTAGAACATGGGCGCCTCCCAGAAGCGCTGGTTGGGCTTGAGCTTCGGGAACGTGCGTCCGGTCAGCCGCTCATACGCGTTCACGGCTCGCCACGCCGGCGCCGGGAAGAAGTGCTTGACGAGCATCCGGCTCGACTGGATCACGTGCGGCTCCCACAACATGAATGCGCGGATGGACCGGGGAACGAACGGGAGCCCGGCCCCGGTCGGATCGGCGGCGACCGTCGAGTCCTCCCCGACCGCCTCGAGCGCCGACGCCGCGGCGGCTTGACCGGCCGCCCCACCCTTCAGGAACGCGACCACATCCCGCGCCGCTGCCGTGTCATCGTGCCCCGTCGCGAGCAGTGCTCGCGACAGCGACACCCAGCCTCCGTTGTGTGCGATCAGCACGCCGTCGGGTCCGGTTCGCAATTTCATGTTGCGGATCCTAACACATTTCTGATAGGATTGTCAAATACGAGTACCGCATCAGCTATCGCGGCCCCACCGTTGGACGTCGACCTCTATGACGAGGCCGCCCAGCGCGACTCGCGCGAGCTGTTCGCGCGCGTGCGGGATACGGGCCCAGCCGTGTGGCTCCCCCGGCACCGCATGTACGCGATCGGCCGCTTCGAGGACGTCCGCGCCGCGCTCCGCAACGATGACGTGTTTCGAAGCGGAGAAGGCGTTGCCGCCAACCCGATGACAAACCGGCTGATTCGCGGCACGACCCTCGCGAGCGATGGAGAGACCCACGACACGCGTCGGAAGGTGTTGATGCGATCGCTCGGGCACCAAGCGCTGGCAGCCGTTCAGGACCGCGTCGACCAGCACGCCGAGCGGTTGGTCGAGCGGCTGCTGAAGGCGGACTGGTTCGAGGCGGCGCAGGACTTTGCAAGCTACCTGCCGCTCGCCGTCGTCGCGGACCTCGTCGGCGTCCGCGCCCCGAGCGACCGGCTGCTGCGCTGGGCGGGGGCAAGCTTCGACGCCCTCGGCCCCCTGAACCGGCGGGGCTTCCGCGCGGCGCCGACCGGGGTGGGGCTGCTCCTCTACACCCGGCTGCTGAACTCGCGGCGAGTCGCCCCCGGGAGCTGGGCGGCGTCCGTGTTCGAGGCCCAGGCCGCTAAGGAGATCAGCAGAGCCGAGGCGAAGTCGCTCGTGATCGACTTCGTGGCGCCGTCGCTCGACACCACGATCCTCGCCTCGACCTACATGCTCTGGGTTCTCGCGCACAGCCCAGAGTCGTGGCGCGAGATCCGCACCGATCCTGACCTGGTCGGCCGGGCGGTCGTCGAGACCGTCCGCCTCGCGTGCCCCGATCCGCGGCTTCACGCGCCGGCTGGCGAGGGACCACACCGTCGACGGCATCATGCTCCCCACCGGAGCGCGGGCGGTCCTCCTATTCGGAGCCGCCAACCTCGATGAGAGGCAATTTCCCGATCCCGAGCGCTTCGACCTGCACCGCACCAGCCAGGTCCAGCTCGCATGGGGCAACGGCCCGCACACGTGCGTCGGCATTCACCTCGCCAAGCTCGAGATGCAGGCGTTGCTCAAGGCGATGATTCCGCGTGTCGCCGAGGTCGAGGTCGGCGCCCCAGAGCGGGTGCTGAACAACACCCTTCAAGGCATCAGCCGGCTACCGGCGAGGTTCACCCCCGCATGACCGAGAGCGCGCCCACATCCCCCGCCCCCGATCGCCACGCGCGCCGGCGCGAGCGAACTCGAGCGAGGTTGATGGAGGCCGCGAGGACGGTGTTCGCGCGCCAGGGCGTCGACAACACGCGCATCAACGAGATCACCGAGGAGGCCGACGTCGGCTTCGGCTCCTTCTACAACCATTTCGACAGCAAGGAGGCGATCGTCGAGGCGGTCCTGACCGAGACGATCAGCGCCCAGGGCGCCGCCATCGACTCCCTCACCACGGAGCTCGAAGACCCCGCGGAAGTCATCTCGGCCGCTCACCGCTATTTCGTCCGCCGTGCCCGGACTGACCCGCAGTGGGCCTGGCTGTTGATCCGCCTGGACGTGTCGCACAACGTCGCGCTCGAGGCGCTCGGCCCATTCGCCCGCCGCGACCTGCGCCGCGGCATCGAGGCCGGCCGCCTCAAGGTCCCCGACGAGCGCACGGCGCTGTTCGCGCTCGGCGGCGCGCTGCTCGCGGTGATGCGCGGGGTACTGGACGGCGACGTTCCAGCGGACGCGGACACCTACCACGCCGAAGGAGTTCTGCGCAGCCTCGGCCTATCCCCTGAGGACGCTGCAGAGGTCGCCCGCCGACCTTTACCGTCCCTGGCGTGAACAGCAGCCCCAGCTTCGCTGTAGTGGGCTCGAGGTAATCCGTGGCCACGGCCTTCGCGCTGTCGCCGGTGCACCAGCGGTACCTACTGGAAGCGCGCCAGATGCAGGCGCTGTCCTTCACGATGCACATCCCGCTGGTCTGCTTCGCGATCGCCTTCCCGGCGATGGTGATGTTCGTCGAGTGGTGCTACCTCCGCACGGGCGACCGCGTGTACCTGACGCTCGCCAGGCGCTGGAGCAAGGTGATCGTCGCGCTGTTCGCGGTCGGCGTGATCACCGGCACGATCCTCAGCTTCGAGATGGGCCTCTTGTGGCCGAACTTCACCGCGACGTTCGGGTCGGTGTTCGGCCTCGGATTCGCGATCGAAGGCTTCTCGTTCTTCATCGAGGCGATCTTCATCGGCATCTACATCTACGGCTGGGGACGCCTATCGCCACGCAAGCACTTCCTGACTGGGATTCCGGTGGCACTCGCCGGCTTCACGGGCTCGCTGATGGTGATCACGGTCAATGCGTGGATGAACCACCCCACGGGCTTCCAGCTGCGGGGCGGCCACGTCACGCACGTCCACCCCCTCGCCGCGCTGTTCGGCAACTCCTATTTGTGGCCCGAGCTGATCCACATGTACGTGGCGGGATACATCGTCACGGGCTTCGTGGTCGCCGCCGCCTACGCCGTCGGACGCTCGCGCGGGCGGTGGAGCCGCTATCACCGCACGGCGTTCGCGATCCCGGTCACGATCGCCGCGCTCGCTTCCCCCGTGCAGGTTCTGATCGGGGACTGGATCGGGCGTGACGTCGCCACCTCGCAGCCGGTGAAGCTCGCGGCGCTCGAAGGCCTCGGAAAGACGACCCGCGGCGCACCGGAGCACGTCCTCGGCTGGTACTCCGGCGGCCGTGTGAAGTACGGGATCGAGATTCCGCATGGGCTCTCGCTGCTGGCGTTCCACAGCTGGAACGCGACCGTGAAGGGGCTCGACACCGTGCCCCCAAGTGACCGCCCACCGGTCAACATCGTCCGCGTCGCGTTTCAGCTGATGGTCGGGATCGGGACGCTCATGATGCTGCTCGGGATCGCCTACCTCGTTATCCGCGTGCGACGCAAACGCCTGCCCATCTCGCGCTGGTTCTACCGCGCCGTGATCCTCGCCGGCCCCGCCTCGGTGGTGGCGTTGGTCGCCGGATGGGTCACGAACGAAGTCGGGCGCCAGCCGTGGGTCGTCTACAGGGTGATGCGCACCTCGCAGGCGGTGACGAACGCCGGCGGCATCCCGGTCGGATACGCGACGCTGGTCGTCGTCTACGTCGGGGTCATCGTCGCCGCCGGCTGGCTCCTCCACAGGCTCGCGCGCGCCCCGCTCGAGCCCGCAGCCGCGACGGCCGGAGCCTGAGCGATGCATCTCTACATCTTCCCGATGCTGTTCGTCCTGATCGGCCTCACGATGTACACGGTGCTCGCGGGAGCAGACTTCGGAGCGGGCCTATGGCAGCTGACGGCGGGGACCGGACCGGACGGACAGCGGGTCCGCGATCACGCCCATCACTCGATCGGGCCGGTGTGGGAGGCCAATCACGTATGGCTGATCTTCGTCCTCACGGTGCTTTGGACCTCATATCCGGTCGCATTCGGATCGATCGCCACGACGCTGTCCGTCCCGCTCTTCATCGCCGCCGTTGGCATCGTCTTCCGCGGCGCGGCGTACGCCCTGCGCTCGGGGGCGAGAACGCCAATGGAGATCCGCTCGATCGATACCGGGTTCGCGGTGTCTTCGATCCTGACGCCGTTCGCGCTGGGCACCGTCGTCGGCGCGGTCGCCTCACGCCGGGTTCCGGTCGGAAACGCGGCCGGCGACCTGATCAGCAGCTGGACGAGCTCGACGTCGATCGTGGTCGGGCTGCTCGCCGTCGTCGCCGGCGCCTACCTGGCCGCCGTATACCTGGCGGCGGACGCGGTCCGCATGGGGGACGACCAGCTCGAGCGTGAGTTCCGCGTCCGGGCCCTGATCTCAGGGGTGCTCGCCGGCGGGCTCGCGGTCGCTGGGCTGGCCGTCCTACACGCCGACGCCCACCCGCTGTTCCACCGCCTCGTGCATGGTGCCGGCTTGGCCGTCCTGATCCTCTCGATCGTATTCGGGGTTGCGGCGCTGGCGCTGGTGTTCGCGCGGCGCTACGAGCTCGCCAGGTACACGGCGGCGCTGGCGGTCGCGTCGATCATCGCCAGCTGGGCCGTGGCGCAGCAGCCGCTGATCCTCCCGGGCCTGACTCTCGCCCAAGGCGCGGCGCCGCATGACACGCTCGTGCTGGTCGTCGTGGCCGTACTCGCGGGCGGCGCGCTCCTGTTCCCTTCGCTCGCGTTGCTGTTCGGGCTCATCTTGCGCGGTCGCTTCGACCCGGATGCCGAAGTGGCCGGCGTCGAGCGCACTCGTATAACCGCGCTGATCTCCGCATCGAGGCGGGGCTTGCTCACAAGGTCGGCGGCGGCCTGCGCGATCGTGGGCTTCGGGCTGCTCACGGTGGCGGACGCGCCGTGGGCCCACGCGATCGGCGTTCCGTGCCTCCTCGCGACGGTGGTTCTCGGATTCTTCGCGGTTTCCCCCGCGGAGATCGCCGCGGCTCCGGACGACTGACGGCTCGTTGGCCTAGCCAACGTTGGGCCGCCCAAGATAACATGACTCCGCGATGCCCTGGTCGGAAACCGACCTAGCCGAATATGACCCGCCCGAGCGGATCAAGCGCCTGCCGAGCTGGCTCGTGAGTCAGGTCGCGGCAGCCGGCGGGAACCTCGTGGCCGATGCCCTGGCCGCAGACGGCGTCCGCCGTCAGCACTTCACGGTGCTGACCGCTCTGGCCGAGCGCGGCGCCGCCAGCCAGGCGGCTCTGGGCCGTCGCCTCTTGATCGACCGCAGTGACATGCACGCTCTGCTGAGCGACCTCGAGCAGGCCGGACTGGTTGCCCGCGTCCAAGACCAGGGCGACCGCAGACGAATGCTCGTCGCTCTAACCCCGGCCGGAACCCGTGCGCTCAAACAGATGGACAAGCGGATCGAGGCAGCGCAGAAGGCGCTGACCGCGCCCCTCTCGGCGAAGGACCGTCGCGAGCTCGAGCGGCTCCTGACCCGGCTGGTGGAGCACCACAACCCGCGGCGGTGAGAACGGTGCCCATGAACCAAGGTAGGCATCGGTCGCGGCCAACGTAGGCGGTTCACCCGATGTGCCTGTGTGGTGGTGCGCGTAGTTTCGCTGCATGTCCAGCGGCCAACCAAACAGGAGGACAGACATGCCGCGATACATGGTGCAGCGCACCTTCCCGAAGGGCCTGCACATCCCTGTCGAGAACGGCGGAGCGGATGTCTGCCGCGGGGTCGTCGAGCGCAACGCCGAAGAGGGCGTGACCTGGATCAGCTCGTACGTCTCGGACGACAAGACCCACACGTTCTGCATCTACGACGCTCCCACCCCCGAGGCGATCCGCAAGACCGCCGCTCGGAACGAGCTGCCGGTCGACCAGATCACCCGGGTCAGCGTGCTCGACCCGTACTTCTATTCATGACGAGGAGGCAACAATGTCCAACCACCATCTGATCAAGCGCTCCCTGGCCAGCATCGCCGTGATCGCCGCGGTCGGCTTCCCATCTGCGGCGCAGGCCATGCAGAACAACGGCGGGTCGAATCTCTCGCCGACGCCGGTCTCGAGTACTGCAACCGGCGAGCTGCCGCCGGGTTTCCACACGGATGAGAGCTCCGGCGGCTACTTCACCAAGCAGGCGAGCCTGCCGTCCGCATCGGTTGCCCGGACCAGTTCCGGGTTCCAATGGGGTGACGCGGGGATCGGCGCGGCAGGGGCCGTCGTGCTGCTGAGTGCGGGCGCACTTGGCGCGACTGCCACCCGCCGCCGTCGGCGTCCTGTCGTGAGCTGAGGGCTGGGGCAGACCGGCCGGGGGATCCTCCGGCCGGTCGCTTTACGCGTGCGGCGAGGCGTGAGAGACTCATCAGTGACATGGGGCCGGGGCGTCTCCAAGAATCGGTGCCGCCGCTGGGCGTAGGCGAGGACCTACTCGAGCGGGAGGAGGCCCTGTCCCTCCTCGAAGAGCTTCTGCTTGACGTGCGTACGGCGGGCCAGGGGAGGCTGGTGCTTGTCGGCGGCGAAGCAGGTGTCGGGAAGACGGCGCTCGTGCGTCGATTCTCTGATTCTCAGCGGTCGCCGGTGCGGATTCTCTGGGGCGGGTGCGAGGACCTGTTTGCACCACGCGCGCTCGGCCCGTTCGTAGACGTGGCGCATGCCACAGGCGGCGAGCTCGCGGAGCTCGTCGAGCGCGGCGGCCAGCCGCACGAGGTGCTCTCGGCGCTAATGCGCGAGGTGGCCGGGCGGTCACCCACGGTCATCGTCTTGGAGGACCTCCACTGGGCGGACGAGGCGACGCTGGATGTTCTTCGGCTGCTGGGCCGCCGCGTGACAGGGGTCCGCGCGCTGGTTTTGGGTACCTATCGCGACGACCAGCTCGCCCGGCTGCACCCACTTCGCATCGTCCTCGGAGAGCTGGCGACCAGCCGCGGAGTAGAGCGGCTCGATGTGGCGCCGCTCTCGCGGGATGCAGTCGCGCAGCTCGCCAATCCATATGACGTCGATGCTGACGCGCTGTACCGTGCAACTGGCGGGAATTCGTTCTTCGTCAGTGAGGCGCTGATGGCAGGCACGAAGGAGATCCCGCCGACGGTGCGCGATGCAGTTCTCGCACGCACCGCACACCTGAGCGCTGAAGCGAGGGGTCTGCTGGACTCGCTGTCGGTCGCTCCCGCTGAGGCCGAGCCTGAGGTGTTGGAAGCGATCGCGGGAGATGGGTTGGCGTCCCTCGACGAGTGCCTTGGATCCGGCATGGTCGTAGCGGGGAGGCGGGGCGTCAGGTTCCGGCACGAGCTCGAGCGGCTGGTCATCGAGGAGTCGCTGCCACCGCACCGGAGAATGGCGTTGCACCGGCGCGCGTTGCGGGCATTGAGCGATTCGGCAACAGATCGCCCCGATCCCGCGAGACTTGCGCACCATGCGGAAGGGGCCGGGGACGCCGCCGCTGTGCTGCGCTTCGCGCCCGAGGCCGCCGAGCGTGCGTCGGCGCTCGGCGCGCACCGCGAGAGCGCGGCGCAGTATGCGCGGGCGCTCCGAATCGCGGACGGCGTTTCACCCGAGCAACAGGCCGACCTGCTAGAGGGCTACTCCACGGAGTGCACGGTGACCGACCAGGTCGATGCGGCGATCGACGCGGCGCGGTCGCGATTGAGCTTCGGCGGCAGCTGGCTAATGTGCGCGGCGTGGGCCGGGCTCTCGAGCAGCTCGCCAACGTGCTCTGGTGTCCGGGCCGCGTCGTTGAGGCTCGCGACGCCGCTCACCAGGCGGTCGCCCTATTGGAACAGGCCGCCCCTGGCCGGGAGCTGGCGATGGCGTATTCAAGGACGGCGCAACTGTGCATGGACGCAGAGGACACCGACGGTGCCGTCATCTGGGGCGACAAAGCGGTCGCGCTCGCAGAAGCGCTTGGGGAGAGGGAGCTCGCCATTCACGCCCTCAACAGCGCAGGCACCGCAAAATTGTTGAGCGGTGAGGCCGAGGGCAAGAACCTGATCGAACGAAGCCGTGCGCTCGCGACAGAGGCTGGTCTCGATGGGGACGTCGCCAGAGCCCTGGTCCATCTCGCGTGGACCGCGCAGCTCGGAAGGGAATACGCCGATGCGCTCGACTACCTTGACGAAGGGTTGCGCTACGCGAGCGACCGCGGCTGGGAGCTGTTCCGCGGCTACCTGCTTGCTTATCGAGCGAGAGTCGAATTCGATCTGGGCCGCTGGCAGGATGCCGTGGACACGGCGGCGCTTGTTCTCCGCGAGCCACGCCGTTCGCGCATTCCCCGGATCATCTCGCTGGCCGTAACCGCCCGCGTTCGCGCCCGCCGGGGAGACCCGGATGTGTGGCCGCTGCTAGACGAGGCGCTGTCGCTCGCGAGGCACGGTGCTGAACTCCAGGCCGATGCGCCGGTCGCGGTCGCCCGCGCGGAGGCCCACTGGCTGAGGGCGAGCTCGACCGCGTCGAGGAAGCGACCGCCGCGGCTCTGGACCTTGCGCGATTGCGACGATCGGCCTGGGCCGCCGCGGGAGCTCGTCTCGTGGCGGCGCGAGCGGGGCTAAACGATGAGGTCCCTGACGAAGAAGCAACGGGACCGTACGTGCTCGAACTTGCGGGCGATTGAGCGAGCCGCCGCACACTGGCGCGAGCTGGGATGCCCATACGAGGCAGCGCAGGCCCTCGCCGAAACCACGACGAAGACGCACTGCGTCAGGCGCTCGATCAGTTGCGCGCGCTTGGCGCCACCCGCGCAGAGGCGATCGTCGCCCACCGGCTGCGCAAACGCGGCGCACGCGGCCTTCCACGTGGGCCCCGGCCGCAAACGCGCGCGAATCCTTCCGGTCTCACGGCGCGCGAACTCGAGGTGCTGCAGCTCTTGGTCGAGGGCATGCGGAACGCGCAGATCGCTCAGCGCCTGGTCGTGTCCGAGAGGACCGTCGATCATCACGTCTCAGCGATCCTGCGCAAACTGGGCGTCCGCACGCGAGGAGAGGCTTCCGCTGAAGCCCTTCGCCTCCGGCTGATCGACTCGACATAGGGGAGGCTTGAGCCCGCCCCACCCAGCGCTCAGAGCACGCCCACGAGTACGAGCACGCCCAGTACGACGAGCACAACGACGGTGATGAGGTTCCCGCTCTTCTCCAGCCATGTGCCGCCGAGCTGGTAGCCCCCCGCTGTCGCCGCCACGGTCACGCAAACGAACGTCGCCACCGTCGCCGCGGCGAAAACGATCAGCGAGCCGACGGCCGCACCGACGCCGACGGCGGTGGCCGCGAGAAACACCGGCAGGATCGTGAGGTCGGGCGATGCCGCGGCACCGAACGACACGAGGAACCCGAGCCGCGAGCTTCGCGGATCGTGCTCGTGGTGATGGTCGTGATGATGCTCGGCGTCAGGCGAATGGTGGTGTCCTCGCCCCGTGAGCTCGAGCACCAGGAACAGGAGCCCGGTTCCGATCAATATCGATCCCACGATCGCTGACTCCGCGCTCTCGACGCTCCGCCGAAGCTGCAACCCCACGGCAACGATCACCCCGCCGATGGCGAGCGACACGACCACGTGCGCGATCCCCGCGGCGGTGGAGAGGCGTGCGACGCGACCGAGTGGGTATCGCCGCGTCCGGCTGACGATGGCGAGTGGCGCCCAATGGTCCGGCAGGATCGCGTGACCCACGCCTACTCCGCGGCGGCGAGCAGAAGGGCGGGGGTCGTGCTCATTTCGCGGAGCTTACGAGCAGCGCGCCGTCCAGGCCTACGAGGACCCGATGCCGGCGGCCCACTTCTCCTCGATCCGCCCGAATCGCCAGACCGCGAATGCGATCGCCCACGTGAGGGCGAACAGGCCGACGATGAAGTAGCCGACGAGGTTGAGGTTGACGCCCGACACCAGGTCCAGAAGCCACCGTGGAGCGAGAGGCGGTCCGCCGCGATCGACAGCAGCTCGATCGACCCGACGATGAACGCCACGGCCACCGACAGGCCGGTGATCGTGAGGTTGTAGTAGATCTTTCGCACCGGCTTTGAGAACGCCCAGCCGTACGCGAAGTTCATGAACGAGCCGTCGATCGTGTCGAGCAGCGACATTCCGGCGGCGAACAGGACCGGCAGGCAGAGGATCGCGTAGAAGGGAAGGCCGCTCGATGCCGCCCCGGCGGCCAGGAACAAGAGCCCGACCTCGGTCGCGGTATCAAATCCAAGCCCGAAGACGACGCCGACCGGGTACATCTGCCACGACTCGCTGACCGACCTCGTGAGCCGGCCGAGAATTCGATTCATGAAGCCGCGGGCGTTGAGCTGGCGTTCGAGCTCGGCCTCGTTGAACACGCTTTCCCGCATGCGGCGAAACACGTGGAAGATCCCGATCAGGACGACCAGGTTGATGAGCGCGATCACGTACAAGAACGCGCCCGACACGGACGTCCCGATCAGGCCGGTCACGCTGTGGAGCGCGGATGAGCCGTTCCTGACGGCGCCGCCCAGCGAGCGGAAGCCGACGGCGAGCAAAACCGCTAGCGCGAACACGATCGTCGAGTGGCCCAGGGAGAAGAAGAACCCCACGCCCAGCGGGCGCTTGCCGTCGGACATCAGCTTGCGCGTCGTGTTGTCG
>CAVPKT010000058.1:0-114423 GCA_963705775.1 uncultured Solirubrobacterales bacterium
ATGTTCCGGTGGTCGTGACCTCGTCCGCGACCGGGTCCGGGCTTGACGAGCTCGCCGCGGTGCTGGCGGAGCGCGTGCCGATCGGCGGGGGACCGTCGGAGCCGGCCGTGCCTGCCACGGCGCCCGAAGAGCTCGCCGAGCACCGAGTTTTCAGACCCGCCGCGGATCGCGCCTACCGGGTCGAGCGCGTCGGGGAGCGCAGTTACCGCGTCACCGGCGCAGGCGTCGAGCGGCTGGTGGCGCGCTACGACCTCGACAACGAGACGCGCTCGTCCACCTCGAGCACCGGCTGCGCGGGATCGGCGTGATCAGAGCGCTGGAGGCCCAGGGGTTCGAGCCGGGTGACGACGTCGAGATCGCCGGGGTGGAGTTCGAGCTCGACCCCGGCGTGTAGGATCCCCGTCGGCCGGAGACCGTAACGAAGCGGAGAGAGTAGGTCATCGAGCTTCGCTGGTGATCGGCGGCCGCCTTGCCATCCGCCGCCGGGGCGCCGCACAGGTGCTGCGAGTGGGCACCTACAAGGGACAGGGCCAGTTCACGACGATCCAGGCGGCGGTCAACGCGGCCAAGCCCGGCGACTGGGTCCTCGTCGCGCCCGGGCGACTACAAGACGACGTCGACGAGCCCCCGGCCGACCGGCTCGACGCACTTCCCGGCCGGCGTGCTGATCACCAGGCCGCGGCTGTACCTGCGCGGGATGAACCGCAACGCGGTGATCGTCGACGGCGACCAAGCCGGCCCGGCGTGCAGCGCCAACGTCGGGGACCAGAACTTCGGGCCGAGCGACCACGGGCGGTACGCGCGGGCTGAACGGCGTCCTGGTGTGGAAGGCCAACAACGTCAGGGTCGAGAACATGACCGCCTGCAACTTCCTCGGCGGCACGCGGCGACGCCGGCAACGAGATCTGGTGGAACGGCGGCGACGGCAGCGGCAAGATCGGCGGCTGGGGCTATCTCGGCGCCTACCTGAACGCGACCAGCACGTTCTTCAGACCGGCGGCGACATCGACCCGGCGCCAGTACGGGATCTTCTCGAGCAACTGGAGCGGCGGCACGTGGGACCACGACCTACGCCAGCAACATGAACGACTCGGGCTACTACATCGGGGCCTGCCAGGACAGTGCAACCAGACGGTCAACCACGCCTGGGCCGAGTACAACGCGCTCGGCTACTCGGGCTCGAACTCCGGCGGGCAGCTGGTCGTCGAGAACTCCCAGTTCGACAACAACGAGGACGGGTTCGACACCAACAGCCAGAACGGCGACAACCCGCCGCCGCAGAACGGCGCGTGTCCGAACAACGGCATCAGCCCGATCACGCACACCCATTCGTGCTGGGTGTTCATGCACAACTACGTCCACGACAACAACAACCCGAACGTCCCGCGCGCGGGTTCGCGGCGGCTGGTCCGGTCGGCACCGGCATGTCGCTGTCGGGCGGCCGCAACGACACGGTCATGGACAACCGTTCGTCAACAACGGCGCCTGGGGCGATGATCTTCGTGCCCTTCCCGACAGCGGTACCGCCGTGCACCGGCGGCACCAACTCGCCAATCCCGGCAGGGCAGCTGCCTGTACGACGAGTACGGCGATGCGCTGATCGACAACACGTTCATCGCACAACGGCTTCTTCGGGAACCCGACCAACGGCGACTTCGACGCAGCTGAACTTCAGCCGGCACCGACTGACTGCTTCAGCGGCAACACCGACCCAGGCGGCACGCCTGACGGATTCGCCGGCGCTCCGAGCAGACGTACCCGACGTGTTCGAACGGCGCAGGTGCCGCCGAACCCCAACGTCCCCGTTCCTCGACGAGGTCGCTGTGCGACTCCAGGTCGCTCGAGGTCGGCGGCCGTTCGGCGTGCCTGCCGGGCGATCACTATCCGCGTCGGACGAAGGTCGGTCATGCACCCGCTCCCGCCGGCGAAGCAGCTGCCGACGATGCCCAATCCGTGCCGGGCGTGCCGTCGGACCCTGGTGCGCGGCCAGGTGACCGCGTGGGTCGCGGCATCGTCCGGTGACGCTGCAGGCAGCTCGCGCCACCAGCACGCGCGGCGCGCGAGCCTGCACCTGCGGGCCTTCACCGGGTAGAGAACCCGTAGCGAGGTGGGCGCCTAGCCGCCCACCACCTAATCTCCGGACGATGGGCTGCTCTGGTAGTCAAGCTCGGGTCGAGCATCGTCGCCGACGAGCGCGGCGAGGTGCGTGCCGACGTGCTCGGCCGCGTCTGCGACGAGATCGCGGCGCTGCACGGCGACGGCGGCGATGCGGTCGTGGTCGTCACGAGCGGCGCGATCGCGCGCGGGATGGGGGTGATGGGGCATCCCGCTCAGGCCGCGGGCGATGGACGAGCTCCAGGCCGCGAGCGCGGTCGGCCAGGGCAAGCTCTACCAGGTCTACGACGAGCTGCTGGGGCGCGCGGTGTGCCGACCGCACAGGTGCTGCTCACGTTCTTCGACATGAGCGCGCGGACCCATTACCTGAACGCCCGCCAGACGCTGCGCAAGCTGCTCGACTGGCGGGTCGTGCCGGTGATCAACGAGAACGACACGACCACGACCGACGAGATCTCGTTCGGGAACAACGACTTCCTCGCCGCCCAGGTCGCGATCCTGCTCGGCGCCGAGCAGCTGCTGCTGCTGACCGACGCCGGCGGCGTGTTCACGGCCGATCCGCGCACCGACCCCGAGGCGCGAGCTGGTCCGCGAGGTCACCGACTTCGATGAGCTCGAGGCGCTCGACATCGGTCACGCGACCTCGCCGCTGGGCTCGGGCGGGATGCGCTCGAAGGTGGTCGCCGCCGAGATGGCGACCGCGGCCGGGATCCCGACCGTGATCGCGAGCGGGCTGACGCCGGGCGTGATCACGGCGGCGGCGGCCGGCGGCGAGGCAGGTCGGCACGCGCTTCGCGGCGCGCGAGGGGCGCTACTCGAGCTTCAAGCTGTGGCTCAAGTACGCCAAGCCGGCGCGCGGCCGAGTCGTGATCGACGCCGGCGCCGCGCGGGCGCTGCGCGAAGGGGGGACGAGCCTGCTACCGGTCGGGATCGTCGAGATGGCGGGACTTCGACGCCGGCGACGCGGTCGAGGTGGCGCATGACGGGCTCGACGGTCGGCAAGGGGATCTCGAACTACTCGGCCGACGAGCTGCGGCAGGTCCGCGGGCTGAAGTCGCGGCGGTCCGCGAGCTGCTGCCGCGCGCCAGCGACGAGGCGGTCCACGGGACTACTTCGTGCTGGCGTAACCTCGTACTTAAGCAGCGATGGCCACCACCGCCCACATCGCGTAACCGAGATCTGCGCCGCCGCGAAGCGGGCCTCGCGCGAGCTGGCGACGCTCGAGCTCCGGCACAAGGACGCCGCGCTCGAGGCGGTCGCCGACGCGCTCGATGGAGCGAGCGCGACGAGATCCTCGAGGCAAATGCGCGCGACATCGAGGCCGGCGCGCGAGGACGGGCTACTCGACGCGCTGATCGACCGGCTGAAGCTCGACCACCGACGGATCGCCGGGATCGCCGGGCGGAGTGCGCGACATCGCCGCGCTGCGCGATCCGGTCGGCGAGGTGATCGACGGCGGCACGGCTGCCCAACGGGCTCGATGTGCGGAAGGTGCGCGTGCCGCTCGGCGTAATCGCGGTCGTCTACGAGGCGCGGCCGAACGTCACGATCGACGCCGCGGCGCTGTGCCTGAAGTCGGGCAACGCGATCGTGCTGCGGGGATCCTCGGCGCGGCCCGAACTCGAACGCGGTGCTCGCCGAGGTCGCCGTCGACGCCGCGACCGGGGCCGGACTGCCCGAAGGATCCATCGGCCTCGTCGCCGGCGGCGGCCGCGACGAGATCGCCGAGCTCGCGACCCAGAGCGGGCTCGTCGATCTGATCATCCCTCGCGGCGGCGAGGGGCTGAAGCAGGCGCTCAAGGGCGTCGCCACGGTGCCGGTGATCTACGCCGCGTCGGGCAACTGCCACGTGTACGTCGACGCGCGCGCCGATCTCGACGACGCGCAGGCGATCGTGCTGAACGCCAAGCTCCAGCGCCCGGGCGTCTGCAACGCCGCCGAGACGCTGCTCGTGCACGCGCGACATCGCCGGCGACGTTCTTGCCGCGGGTGCTGCAGCGCGCTCGGCGACGCCGGCGTGACGCTGCATGGCGACGAGCGTGCGCGCGGCGCTGGCCGCGGCGATCCCGGTCGACGCCGGCGACCGAGAGGACTGGGACACCGAGTACCTGGCGCTCGAGCTGGCGGTCGGCGTGGTCGACTCGGCCGAGGAGGCGATCGAGCACATCAACCTCCACGGCTCGGGTCACTCGGAGGCGATCGTGACCCGGGACACCGAGGCCGCGCGCGCCTTCCAGCTCGGCGTCGACGCCGCGTGCGTGTACGTCAACGCGTCGACCCGCTTCACCGACGGCGGCGAGTTCGGGATGGGTGCGGAGATCGGTAACTCCACCCAGAAGCTCCATGCCCGCGGGCCGATCGGACTGCGCGAGCTGTGCACGTTCAAGTACCTGGTCGAGGGCGCCGGCCACGTCCGGCCGTGAGCGGCCGCCCGGGCTGCCCGCATACGTGCGCGTCGGCATTCTCGGCGGCACCTTCAACCCGCCACATCTCGGTCACCTCGTCTGCGCCCAGGAGGCGTATCATGCAGCTCGAGCTGGACCGGGTCGCTGCTCATGCCCGCGCGGATTCCGCCGCACAAGCCGCGTCGAGGACGAGCCCGGGCGCCGAGCACCGGCTCGAGCTGTGCCGGCTGGCGGTCGCGGGCGACGAGCGCTTCGCGGTCTCCGCGCTCGAGATCGCAGCGCGACAGGACCGTCGTACACGGTCGATACTCTTCAGGAGCTGCATCGCGAACGCGCCAGACAACGAGCTGTTCCTGATCGTCGGCGGAGACGTCGCGGCGGGTCTGCCCGATTGGCGCGAGCCGGAGCGCGTGCTGTCGCTGGCGACGCTGGCGGTCGCCAAGCGGCGCGGGACGCCCGCGGCGAGTCGGTCGAGGCGGCGCTCGAGCGAGCTGCGCAGGCGGCGAGCGGGCGCGAGTTCTTCCGGATGCCGCGGATCGGCGATCTCCTCGACGATGATCCGGCGGCGGGTGCGAGCCGGGGAGCCGATCCGCTACATCGTCCCCGACGCGGTCGCGCGACTACATCGAGGAGCATGGCCTGTATGGAGCCTGCAGCACGCATGACCCCCGAAGATCGCCGCTGCCATCGCCGAGCTCGCCGCCGACCGCAAGGCGCAGGACATCGTGCAGCTGGATCTGCGCGGGATCATCGGCTACACCGACTACTTCGTGATCTGCACCGGTCGCAGCGACCGGCAGGTCAAGGCGATCCACGACGCGATCCACGCCGGGCATGAAGAGCGAGCACGGGATGCTGCCCGCGCCGCGTCGAGGGGCTCGCCGAGGCGCGCTGGGTGCTGATGGACTACCTCGACGTGGTCGTCCACGTGTTCACGCCGGAGACGCGCGAGTACTACCGGCTCGAGCAGCTGTGGGGCGAGGCGCCGGCGCTGGCCGTCGGGCGCCGGCGCGCTAGGGCGCTAGCCGCGCTCAGAGCGACGCGAGCAGCTTCGGCGCGACCTGCTTCTTGCGGCTCATCACGCCCGGGAGCTCGATCATGCTGTCCTCGCGGCTCGACGCCGAATGTCCGGGCGACGGCGCCGACGTCGCCGGCGACGAGCAGTTCGGTGCCCTTCTCGAGCACGTCGGTGATCATCAGCGCGTAGAGCATGCAGCCTCCGGTTCTCGCGCTCGCTGCGCATCGCCTCGAGCAGCTCCTCCTTGCGCTCGAGCAGGCCCTGCCGACGACCTCGATCTGGGCGATGCAGATCGCTGTGCCGCCGCGGAGCTGGTATCCTTGGCGTCGCGCGTGACGATCTCCTCGGCGCTCACCTCCGAGACGTCGGCGGTCGCCTCGAACATCTCGCGGCCGAACTGCGTGCGCGTCGATCGCTCAGCACGCGCTCGAGGTACTCGATCACGGCGTGGTCGCGCTCGGTCGTGGTCGGCGAGTTGAGGATCACCGTGTCCGACAGGACGGCGCCGAGCAGCATCATCGCGGCGGAGTCGGCTGGGCTCCATCCCGTTCTGGCGGAAGCGCTCGACGACCAGCGTTGCGGTCGAGCCGACCGGGTCGAAGGTCGCCGTGACCGGCACCCGGGTCTCGATCGAGCCGATGTGGTGGTGGTCGAGGATCTCGACGATCTCGGCCTCGCTCGATGCCCGGCACGCTCTGTGCCTGCTCGGCGTGGTCGACGAGGATCACCCGGCGGCGCGGGGGCGCCACCAGGTCCGAGCGCGTCAGCAGCCCGACCGGCTGGCGCCCGGAGTCGACGACGACCGCCGCGCCGTAGTGGCTCTCCTTGATCTGCTCGGAGATGTCGGCCAGCAGGTAGTCGGCGGTGACGGTCAGAGGGTCCTTCTCCATCAGCGCCTTGCAAGGCGCGGCGAGGGTGATCATCCGGCCCGAGACGTAGGTGTCGAGCGGCGAGACGATGATCGCGGTCGCCGTGCTCGCGCGGCGAGCGCGAGCACGTCGTCGGCGGGCCGCGAGCCGTTCGAGAGCACGAGCAGTGCGGCCCCGAGCTCGATCGCCAGCCGCTGCGCGTCGTCGCGGTTGCCGACGACGACCACATCGCCCGTCGGAAATCCCGCTCTGGCGATCGCGACGTCCATCGACTGGACCCAGACGCGCCCCGAGAGCTGCTCGTCTTCGCCAGCGACGAGCTCGCCGTCGAGCACCTCGACGATCGCGCTGCACGTACGTCGGGGCGTCCTCGAGGGTCGAGGTCTGGCGCGACTCGCGGATATAGCGCCGCGCGAGCGACGCGCTCGGTGATGACGCCGGTCAGCGCGCCGTCATCATCGACGATCGGCACCAGCTCGAGGTCGCGCCTGCGCCATCGCGAGCCCCGCCTCGCGGATCGGGTGGTCCTGACCCGCGACCGGGAAGTTCGTCTGCATCACGTCGCATACGCGGACCATGATGTGGGGGAGGAACTCGGGCTCCGGGGCGCCGCTCCGCTCGAGCACCCACTTGGTCTGCGCGTTGCAGGCGCCGAGACGCACCGGACGGTAGTCGTTATTTGGGTCGAGCCGGTGCTTGAGCTCGGCGTAGCCGATCGCGGACGCGATCGAGTCCGTGTCCGGGTTGCGGTGACCGGTTACGTAGACGACCGACACGGATCGCGATTATCCCGGTACGGTGCCGAGGAATCCACGACTAAAGAGGGGGCCATGCCTTCCGCACCTCAGATTCTCCCGACTCAGATCACCGAGGGCGCCGCGCCCGGGCTCAATTACCGGCTTGAGGGAGAGCTCGTCCCGGTGCTGCACATGTCGCTCGACGGCCAGGTGCCGGTGTACTTCGAGCATCACGTCCTGTTGTGGAAGTACCCGCAGATGCAGATCGGGATGCATCCGCTGAAGAAGGGCCTCAAGCGCCGGGTTTTCGGCGGGATGCCACTGCTGATGCTCGAGGCACAGTCGGCGGGAGAAATTGCGTTCAGCCGCGACGCACCGGGCCACATCGCCGCGCTGCATCTGCAGCCAGGTGAGGGGATCGTCGTGCGCGAGCACCAGTTCCTCGCCGCGACCGGTGGGGTCGAGTACGACTACAGCCGGATCAAGGGGTTCGCGAACATGCTCTACGGCGGCGGCTTCTTGGGTGGACCACTTCCTCGCCGCCGATCGCGAGGGGGTCGTCTGGATTCACGGCTACGGCAATTTGTTCGAGAAGCAGCTCGAGGCAGGGGAGTCCATCGACATCGAGCCCGGTGGCTGGGTGTATCGGGACCACTCGGTCGAGATGTCACAGGAGGTGTACGGGTTCAAGACCGGCTTTCTGAGCGGCGCCGGCAACCTCGTGTTCAACCGCTTCACGGGCCCCGGACGGATCTGCCTCCAGAGCGCGTACTTCCACCCACCGGTTTCCGAGGGAGCGGGCGGCAATGCCCAGCGCGAGGGCGGCTCAAGCCTGATCGGTGGGATCGCTCGCGGCCTGCTCGATAACTGATGGGGGTTCCTGATCGGCCCGGCGGATCGGCCCCGGATGCGCCCAGAGGGTCCGGCGGCTTCCCTCCTGGCCATCTAGCCGCCAATCCCCTTCCTCCAGGGATCGTCGGAGCGCTCGGCCTGCAGGGCTACCAGCTGCTCGCCGAGGTCGCGGGCGTGGGTGCCGGCAGACTCGGCCAGCATGCGTTCCTGCTGATCGCGGCCGACCCGGATCCCGCGCTCCCGGACGCCGGGACGCAGATCGCGCTGCACAACGGGCGCGTGCGCGATGAGGGCGAGGTGGCGGCGTTGATGCAGCTGGCGGCCCAGCTCGGGTTGATGCGCCTCTCTGGCTACCGGCTCGCGCTGGAGCGGCACGGGCTGCGCAGCAAGGTCGCGGTCGTCAACCCGGCTACAGGCGGGATCGCGGCGACGATCCCCGACAAGCAACCGGGGCGGCTGTTCGGAGGCGGGCTCGACGCCTCACGCCTGCTGGCGACGCTCCGCACGCTGCCGCCGGCGGGTCCCGCGCCGGATACCCAGAGCCCCGAGCTCCTCCGTCAGGTGGTTCTTGCATTGGCGTTGCGTGACGAGTCGATTGGTGGGGCCGAGGCGGCGGAGCTCGCCGACCGGGCCGTCTCGCTCGCGCTCGAGCGGTCGCTCGACGCGCCAGCGGCTTTGGAGGCGGCGAAGGAGGGGAGCGGGTAGGCGGCGTGGCGCGCGGTCGCGGGCAGGGGCCACAGCGGTTGCGGTGGATTCGCGGGACTGACCTTCAGCCTCGGTTTGCCACGGTACGTGACAACGAGAGAGTCACCACGTTCTGCTCTCTCGGACCAGTAGCCCAGGTGGTCGCGGAAGTCGTCGGATCCGACGGGGATCGGCAGACGTTGTGAAGTGGAGCTAGTGGGGCTCGAACCCACGACCTCCGCCATGCCATGGCGGCGCTCTCCCAGCTGAGCTATAGCCCCTTCGAAATCGAAGTTCTCCGCAAGGTTAATGCATGCCCGCTGTCCGTTACGAGCGGGTTTCAGGCGGAGCTGGATGGCGTACTTGCCTGCCACCAGCGAGATGGGCAGCAAGAAACATCGGTCGAGGTCCCCGCAGTAGACAGCGACCAGTTCGATCTCGTGCTCGCTGTAGGTGCCGCGGATGTAGCCGTTCGGGGTGCACCTTGAGGTGCCACTGGCAACGACGATCACGTCGCCGTCCGGGCTCAGCCGCCCCCACTTCACCTGCACGCGATAGAGCTCACCGCCGATCTCCAAACCGAGGTCTGTGCGCCCGTGCTCGGCCACGGGCCTGAGGACCGGGATGTGCAATTTCGTGGCGGCCAGCACGATCGCCTGCTCGGCAACGGCGCCCTTGGTGTTCGGGTCGTCCATACGAACATATGTTCCCACACGCCTCGGACGAGTAGGAGGCCTCGTTCTGAGGGCGAGAGCCCGTCGGCCCTACCCCGGCGGCACGAACTCCGGAACGTCGAGCTCGTCATCGTCCGGGGGCGGTGGCGTCTCCCGATCCGTCCCGCGCCCTGAACGCCGTTCGCCGTCGCCCTTGTCCTCGTCCGCCGCAGCGGGCCGCCGCAGCGGCCGCGCCGGACCCGCTTCGTCCCGAACCCGGTCGATCTGGGCCACCATCCGCGTGTGGATCATCTGGACGTCCTTGAGCAGCCGGTCGGCGTTGGTACGCAGCGAGTCGCCCAGCTCGCGCAGGTTGCCGACCATGTGAAACCCCTCATGGTTGATCTCGCTGGCGGTCTCCTCGGCGTGGCGCATCAGCTCCCGCGCGCGGGAGGCGACGTCCTCGCGCATCTTCTCCGTCTCCTCGGCAGCCTCGGCCAGCGTCCGGTCCGCCTCCTCCTGCGCGCGGCCCGCGATCTCGAGGGCCTTGCTCGTCGCCTCATCGACCGCCCGCTTCGCGTCTGCCTTGGAGGTCTTTCGCAACTTGGCCGCCTCGGCGCGCGCGGCGGCCAAGATCTCGGCTGCCTCCTCTTCGGCTGCGTTGACCCGGTTCTCGGCACCCCGGTCGGCTTCCGCGATCCGGTCCCGGACCCGGTCCTCGGCCTCACGCCGGATATCGGATGCCGTCTTCTCGGCCGCATCGAGGATCAACGCGACCCTGTCGGCCGCGGCGTTCGCAGAGCGTGAGGCCGTAGCTGAATTCTCTTTCCGAGCGTTCGCGACGTCTCCGCTGGCGAGATCCGCCGCGGGCGAGGAAGGCGGTGAGGGCTCGTCCCTCATCTCAGGGATCGTAGACCGCCCGCCCGACACTGGCCGTCAGCATCGCGCCTACGCGTCAGATCCTGCCTCACTAACCTCCAAGAAGCATGTCCGAACAGCGCTACGATCCAGCCCGAATCGAGCCCAAATGGCAGGAGATATGGGCTCGAGAGGGCACGTGGGAGGTCGCCAACGAGCCGGTCGACGCGCGCGGCGCGACGGGTGAGCACGACATGCGCGAGAAGTGCTACGTGCTCGAGATGCTGCCCTATCCGAGCGGCGAGCCACACGTCGGGCACCTGAAGAACTACGCGCTCGGGGACGCGATCGCACACTTCAACCGCCGAATCGGCCGCCGCGTGCTGCACCCGATGGGTTACGACGCGTTTGGCCTTCCGGCCGAAAACAACGCGATCAAGACCGGTGTCCATCCCCGCGACGCGACCAACAAGTCGATCGCCTCTTATCGCCACTGGTTCCACCGGTGGGGCATCTCGATCGACTGGACCAGGGAGCTGGCGACACACGAGCCGACCTACTACCGCTGGACGCAGTGGCTGTTCCTGCAGCTCTACAACCGCGGCCTCGCGTACCGCAAGCAGGCCGCCGTCAAGTGGTGCCCGAACGATCAGACGGTTCTGGCGAACGAGCAGGTGATCGACGGGCACTGCGAGCGCTGCGGTTTTCTGGTCGAAGCGCGCCAGCTGGAACAGTGGTTCTTCCGCATCACCGATTACGCGGACCGCCTGCTCGACGACCTCGATGAGATCGATTGGCCGGAGTACGTCAAGGCGATGCAGCGCAACTGGATCGGTCGCAGCGAGGGTGCGGAGGTCGTGTTCCGCTCCGAGGAGTTGGGCATCGACTACCCCGTCTTCACCACCCGGCCCGACACGCTGTTCGGCGCCACTTTCTTCGTGATGGCGCCCGAGCATCCTGACGTGTTCCGGCTCGCCGATGGCACCGAGTACGAACAGCAGGTCCACGAGTACGTCAACCACGCGGTCACCGAGTCGACCGAGTTGCGCGGCGACGTCGAGAAGCCGAAGACCGGCGTCCCGCTGGGGCGCACCGTCACCAACCCGGTCAACGGGGAGCAGATCCCGATGTTCGTCGCGGACTACGTGCTGATGGAGTACGGAACCGGAGCGATCATGGCCGTGCCCGCGCACGACCAGCGCGACTACGACTTTGCGCAGGCGTTCAGCTTGCCGATTCGGCAGGTGGTCGCGCCGGCCGAGGGTGATGCCGCCGAAGGCGAGGCGTTCGTCGCCCACTCCGAGAATGAGGTGCTCGTCAACTCCGGCCAGTTCACGGGGATGAGCTCCGTCGAGGCCAAGGAGGCGATCGTCGCCTGGCTCGACAACGAGGGCAAGGGTCACGCATCGGTCAGCTACAAGCTCCGCGACTGGCTGCTCTCGCGGCAACGCTACTGGGGCTGCCCCATCCCGATCATCTACTGCGAGCGCTGCGGGATGCTGCCGGTCCCGGAGGAAGACCTGCCGGTCGTACTTCCCGACATCGCCGACTACCAGCCAAAGGGGCGCTCGCCGCTCGCGGCCGCCGAGGATTGGGTCAACGTCAAGTGCACAGAGTGCGGTGGCCGCGCCACACGCGAGACGGACACCATGGACACGTTCGTGGACTCGAGCTGGTACTTCCTGCGCTACTGCGACGCGCACAACGACGAGGCGGCCTGGGATCGCCGTGTTCTCAAGCAATGGATGCCCGTCGATCAGTACATCGGCGGCGTCGAGCACGCGATCCTGCACCTGATGTACTCGCGCTTCTTCGTGAAGGCGCTAGCCGACATGGAGCTGCTGGACGTGCAGGAGCCCTTCCGGGCGCTGTTCACGCAGGGGATGATCCTCGGGTCGGACGGCAACAAGATGTCCAGCTCGAAGGGCAACGTCGTCGAGCCCCGTCCGATCGTCGAGCGGCTCGGCGCCGATGCGGCCCGCACCTACGTGCTGTTCATCGGGCCTCTCGATCAGGACGCGGCGTGGTCAGACGCCGGCGTCGAGGGGATTCACAGGTTCCTGGCGCGCGTGTGGCGGCTGGGCTCGGAGCTGAGCGCCGAGGGACAGAGCCCGGCTGAACAGCCCCTCGATTCTCAGGGGGATGCGCTGACGCTCGTGCGAAAGGCGAACTGGGCGATCGACAAGGTCACCGGCGACCTCGCCGAGCGGTTCGCCTTCAACACCGCGATCTCGGCGATCATGGAGCTGGTCAACGAGGTCTATCGCCACCCCGACGCGGAGGTCGAGGCGCGTCGCTTCGCGACCGCTACGGCCGCATCGCTCGTGTTCCCGTTCGCGCCCCATTTGGGCGCGGAGGTGTACGAGCTGCTGACAGGCGCCCGCGTGTGGGAGGAGACGTGGCCCGTCGCCGATCCGGCGATGCTCCAGACCGACACGTTCGAGCTCGTCTGCCAGGTCAACGGCAAGGTCCGAGACCGCGTCGAGGCGCCGACGGGAGCGCCGCGCGAAGAGCTCGAGCGCCTGTGTCTGGCGACAAATGGGGTCAAGACGTACCTCGATGGGCACGAGCTGGCGAAGGTCATCGTCGTGCCGGACAAGCTCGTCAACGTAGTCGTCCGCTAGTGCCGGCCTTCAAGCCCGCCTACCTGATCCACGGCGACGACCACGGGCGGATCGCCGAGCGCCGCGCGCGCCTGCGGGCGCTCGCCGAGGCGGGCAGCGGCGCGCAGGGCATCGAGGTGTTCGAGGGCGATGCCGCGACCCCGGACGCCGTCGTCGCGGCGCTGAGCGCGATGACGTTCGCCATCGGGCGACGATTCATCATCGTCGATGGCGTCGAGCGCTGGAAGGACAAGGAGCTCGAGCCGGTCGAGGCGGCACTAGCGGCGATCCCGCCTGACACGACGGTCGCGCTATTCGCCCGCGAGGACAGCCGCTCGAAGGTCTCCAAACGCCTCCACGACGCGGTCCAGAACGCCGGTGGCGACGTCTCGGCGGAGGAGAGCGTCAAGCCCTGGGAGCTGCCGAAGTGGGTGCGTGCGCGTGCCCGCGAGCTGGGCGTTGAGCTCGACTCGGACGCCGCCAGTGCGCTCATCCAGCACGTCGGCGAGCGCCAGCAGCGTCTTCTGCGGGAGCTCGAGAAGCTCGCGCTATGGGCCGGTAGCGACCGGCGGATCGGGGCCGAGGAGATCGAAGAGCTGACCGCGCCATCGGCCGAGCGCAAGATCTGGGCGTTGGCCGACGCGCTCGTCAGCGGCGACGAGAGCGCCGCCATCCGGCTGTTCCTCTCACTGCGGGCGCAGGGAGAGCGGGTCCCGGGCCTGATGTATTGGATGGCCAGTCGGGTACGCGCCGGTGTCGAAGTCGCTCAGGCGCTCGAGGCGGGACTGCCGGCGGCTGAGGTAAAGCGGGGGCTGAGGATGCCGGCACGCGCTGCTGACCGTCTGATCGCCGACGCCACACGTGCCGGGGCCGGAAAGCTCCGCGACGCACTCGAGCAGCTGGCAGACCTCGAGCTGGCCTCGCGCGGCGGCGGTCCCGGGGGTGCGAGCGAGGACACCGAGATGCTGGCCGCGATCGAGCGGATCGCGGGCTGAGACAGCCGTCCGGGGGGACTGGAGCCCTAGGCGCTCGCGCCGCTGCGCAGGCGGGCCGCGCGCGACTTTTTCCGCGCGCCGGTATTGCGGTGCAGAGCGCCGCGCTTGACGGCCTTGTCGATGGTCTGCACCAGCACCCGGTGCTCCGACTCGACGGCGTCAGCATCGCCTGCGGACAGCGCCTGCTCGAACCGGCGGAAGTACGTCTTTATCTTCGTCGTGTAGCGCCGGTTCTCCAATCGCTCGCGCTCGGCTCGGAGAATCCGCTTCTTCTGGGAATGAATGTTGGCCATAACAGGGAAATGCCGCGGCCAAGAGTTCCGCCGCGGCGCGGGCCTACTATAGCGGCCACGTGTCGGACGAGACCATCGCCGTGAGCGCCCCCAGACCGCGGCGCCGGCTCGCCCTGTCAACCGCCATCTTCTCGATCGCGACCGCATTCTCGCGGATCGCCGGGCTGATCCGCGAGATCGTCGCGGCGAGCTTTTTCGGAACCTCCCCGGCGGGGTCGGCGTTCACGATCGCCTACCAGATCCCCAACCTGGTGGCGAACCTGTTCGCGCAGGCGGCGCTGTCGGCGGCGTTCGTCCCGGTGTTCACCGATCTGCTCCAGCAGGGCCGCAAGCGCGAGGCCTTCAGGCTCGCTTCGACGATCTTCTGGCTGATCCTGATCGGGCTGGGCGCGATCACGCTGATCTTGATCCTGGGGGCGAACCTGATCATGCCGCTGTTCACGGGCGCGCACGTCCCGAGTGGGCTGACGGCGGATCTGGCGCGGGTGCTGTTTCCGGTCGTTCTGCTGCTCGGTCTGACCGGGCTGCTCGTCGGGATCCTCCAGTCGTTCGACGAGTTCACGATCCCCGCAATCGCCCCGGCAGTGTGGAACATCGTGATCCTGATCCTGCTGGTGGCCCTGCGCCCGAGCTTCCGCGGCAGCCACCTCGGCATCTTCGCCTACGCGATCGCGTGGCTCGTCGCGACCGTCGTCCAGATGCTGATGGTGGGCTCGGCGCTCAGGCGGATCGACTTCCGGCTCCAGTTCTCGATCGACTGGCACGACCCACGGGTCAAGCAGGTGTTCGTGCTGATGCTGCCGATCACGATCGGGCTGGGGATCGTGAACCTCGATCAGCTGCTGAACTCGACCTTCGGGTCGCTCGTCTCGAGCGCGGCACCGCGAGCGATCGACAACGCGTTCCGGATCTACATGCTCCCCCAGGGGGTGTTCAGCGTCGCGGTGGCGACCGTCCTGTTCCCCACGCTGAGCCGGTTCGCGAACGTGCGCGACGCGGGCGGGATGCGGCGCGCGGTCGGCGCGGGCATGCGCCAGATCAACCTGTTGCTGATCCCGTCGGCGGCGTTGATGATCGTCCTGACGACGCCGATCGTACGGCTCGTCTACCAGCGCGGCCAGTTCAACTCGACCTCCACGCATCTGGTCTCGATCGCGCTGTTCTGGTTCGCGTTCAGCCTCCCGTTCGGGGGTATCAACCTGTTGCTGACGCGGAGCTTCTTCGCCGTCAAGCGGCCATGGATCCCGACTGGACTGGCTGCGATGAACATGGTGGTCGACATCATCATCAGCATCGTCCTTTACAAGCCGCTCGGTATCGCCGGATTGGTGATCGGAACTGCAGTGGCTAACGCGGTCATGACCTGGCTGCTGCTCGACCGCCTCCGGCTCGGCTTGGGCGGCCGGCTCGAGGGCCGCCAGACGCTGATGATTACGCTGCGGATCCTGATCGCAACGGCGATCATGGCCGCGCTCGCCCGCGGAATCTGGGCGCTCGCAAACAGCATCGTCGGCACGTCGCTGATCGGGCAGATCGTCTCGGTCGGATTGGCGCTTGGGATATCGATCGCGCTGTACGGCAGGCTCGTGCTCCTGATGCGGATTCCCGAAGCGCGGCAGATCCAGGATCTGGTCGGCGGTCGCCTGCGCCGCGCGTAACCCGGCCCGCCCACCTCCGAAATACCCTTCAAAGTAGATGCCCGACCAGGCTCACATCCGCAACTTCTCGATCATCGCCCACATCGACCACGGCAAGTCGACGCTCGCCGATCGCATCCTCGAGCTCACCCACACGGTCGATCCCCGCTCGATGCGGGCCCAGGTGCTCGACTCGATGGAGCTGGAGCGCGAGCGCGGGATCACGATCAAAGCGCAGGCCGTGCGGGTGTTCTACACGTCGCCGCGCGACGGGGAGACCTATCAGCTGCACCTGATCGACACGCCGGGTCATGTCGACTTCACCTACGAGGTGTCGCGCTCGCTGGCCGCGTGCGAGGGGGCCCTGCTCGTCGTGGACGCCTCCCAGGGGGTCGAGGCCCAGACGGTCGCCAACACCTACCTGGCGATCGATTCGGGCCTCGAGCTGATCCCATGCCTGAACAAGGTCGACCTGCCCGGAGCCGAGCCCGAGCGCGTCGCCGAAGAGGTCGCCGATCTGCTCGGGGAGCCCGGCGAAAGCGTGAGGCGGATCAGCGCCAAGACGGGGGAAGGCGTACCCGAGATCCTCGACGAGCTGGTCGCCCGCGTGCCCCCGCCACAGGGCGATCCGGACGGCCCACCGCGAGCGCTGATCTTCGATTCCGAGTTCGATCAGTACCGCGGCGTGATCGCCTATATCCGAGTGGTGGATGGGACGTTCTCGAAACGCGAGGCGATCCGCGCGATGCAGGCCGGGACGGAAGCCGAGATCGACGACATCGGCTTCTTCACGCCCGAGATGACCTCCGCCGATGCACTGCACGCCGGCGAGGTCGGATTTCTGACCACCGGCATCAAGGACGTGACGAAGCTCCGCGTAGGCGACACGCTGACCACCATGGCGAACCCTGCGACCGAGCCCCTGCCCGGATACCGCGAAGTCAAGCCGATGGTCTTCTGCGGGCTGTTCCCGCTCGACTCCGACGACTATCCGGATCTGCGCGACGCGCTCGAGAAGCTGTCACTCAACGACGCCGCGCTCTCGTGGGAGCCGGAGACCTCGGACGCCCTCGGGTTCGGTTTCCGCTGCGGATTCCTCGGACTGCTGCATATGGACATCGTCCGCGAGCGACTCGAGCGCGAGTACGACCTCGAACTGCTGCAGACGATGCCGAGCGTGGAATACGAGGTCACGCTGACCGACGGCACCGTGGTGCAGGTGCATTCCCCGACCGACATGCCAGACCCCGCCAAGGTCGCGGAGATCCGCGAGCCGTACATTCGCGCTTCGATCCTTACGCCGAAGGAGTACGTGGGGCAGATCATGGAGCTCTGCCAGGAGCGTCGCGGTACCCATGCCGGGATGCATTTCCTATCGCCAGAGCGCGTGCAGCTGACCTACGACCTGCCGCTTGCCGAGATCGTGCTCGACTTCTTCGACCAGCTCAAATCACGGACCCGCGGGTACGCGTCGCTCGACTACGAGCTGATCGGATTGCGCGAGGGCGACCTCGTCAAGCTCGACATCCTGCTCGCCGGCGATCCGATCGACGCCCTTTCGATGATCGTCCATCGCGACAAGGCGTATGACGCCGGACGGACGATGGCCGACAAGCTCCGCGAGAAGATCCCGCGGCAGCAGTACGACGTCCCGATCCAAGCGGCGATCGGGTCAAGAATTGTCGCCCGGGAGACGATCAAGGCCTACCGCAAGGACGTGACCGCCAAGTGCTACGGCGGCGACATCACGCGCAAGCGCAAGCTGCTGGAGCAGCAGAAGCGCGGCAAGCAGCGGATGAAGCAAGTCGGGCGGATCGAGGTACCCCAGGAAGCGTTCCTGGCCGTGCTGGAGCTCGGGGAGAAGAGCTAGGGCCTACGGCCAGGCGCTCGGCTTCGGCGGGCGGCCGACAGGGTGACCGGGCAACTGGTGCTGGCGCTGGTGGCGGATCGCCCGCCTGCGCTGATGGGAGCGCCCGCCGAACACCCACCAAGCGACCAGCATCCACAGGCCCCAAGCGGCAAGCACACCCGTGATCACGAGCACCGCCGCGGCGATCACGGCGAGCACTGCGAACGCGACCGTCAGCGCCACCACCGGCCGGGCGATCAGCGTCGCCGAGCGAGAACGCTGCGGCGCGGGCCGCGTCACGGGGAGATCGGCGACGACCGCATCGAGCTCGCCGTACGTGCGGGCCCTGAGTGCTGACCCCAGTCGCTGCTCGAGCTCCTCCGCGAGCAACCTGCCCTCGGCAGCCGCCTGGCGGAGCCGCTCGGCAACATGCTCGCGGTCTGCGTCGGATGCTCTGAGAGTGCTGCGGCTAGCCATATATCGGTTCGCTGACGGACCGCAGTCGGTGTCCGCCAGCGCGACATCAGGCTAGCGCGCGCCGCTGACCGCCACAAGAGCACCGCATGTGAGAATGCCCACTCGATGGATCTCGGACTCAGCGATCGCGCGTGCATCGTCACGGGCGCCACCGGCGGGATCGGCCGGGCGACGGCCCTCGCGCTCGCGGCCGAAGGCGCGTCGACGCTCCTCGTCGGACGGCGGTCGGAGGCGCTCGGGGAGCTGGCAACGGCGTGCGAGCAGACCGGCGGGCGGAGCGCGACGCTCGTACTCGACATCACTTTTCCCGAAGCCGACGAGCGGGTGGTCGAGGAGTGCAACCGGCGTTTCGGCCGGATCGATGTGCTCGTCAACGGCGCCGGCACAAGCGCGCTCAAGTCGCTCGACCAGCTCACCAACCGCGATTGGCAGGACCAGTGGGAGCTGAACGTCATGGCGCCGATGCGGCTGATGCGGGCCGCGGCACCCGAGATGGCGAAACGCGGGTGGGGCCGGATCGTCAACGTCTCCTCCTCCTCGGGCAAGCGGCCCTCCGGCACCAACATGGCGTACTCGGTCACCAAGGCGGCGGAGCTCTCGCTGTCGCGCGCGTTCGCCGACCTGTTCGCATCCAAGGGCGTGCTGGTCAACGCCGTCGCGCCAGGTCCGGTCGCCGGCCGGTTGTGGCTCGGGCCAGGAGGGCTGGCCGATCAGCAGGCGGAGGCTCACGGCACCACCCCGGAAGAGATCATCGAGCAGGTCGCCGCGCGCACGCCACGCGGACAGCTCGGGACCGACGAAGAGATTGCCGCGGTGATCACGTTCCTGTGCTCCGAGAAAGCCGCGAACGTCGCTGGCGCGGCTTGGTCGGTGGACGGCGGCACCGTGCCGGTGATCATCTGAAAGACTGCCGCGCCGTGGCAATGGACACCAGCACGATCGGCAAGACGTATGCCCCGGTCACGTATGCCGTCGGCCGGGAGAAGATCAAGGAGTACGCGTCCGCGGTGGGCGAGACCAACCCGGTCCACCTCGACGTCGACGCCGCTCGCGAGGCCGGATACGCCGACGTCGTCGCGCCGCCGATGTTCGCGGTCGTCTACAGCTCGCCGGCCGTGACGCCGGGGATGTTCGACCCCGAGCTGGGTATCGACTTCGCTCGGGTGGTGCACGGCGCCCAGGAGCTGGTCTGGGGCCCGCTCGTCGTCGCGGGCGACGAAGTCACGACCACGACCACGGTTAAGGACGTCTCGGAGCGCGGCGGGATGGGCTTTTTCATCTTCGAGGCGGTCTCGGACAACCAGCGGGGCGAAACCGTGTGCACCGGGACCTGGACGATCATCGTGAGGGGTGAGTCGTGAAGCCAGGCGACAAGATGGAGCTGAAGGTGACGCCGGACCCGTACGTCACGGTCCGCTACGCCGGGGCGTCAGGCGACTTCAACCCGATCCACATCGACGAGGAGTTCGCGCAGCGGGTGGGCCTGCCCGGACGGATCCTCCACGGGCTCTGGACGATGGCGCAGGTTGCCCGCGCGCACACGGACGCGGCCGGGGGGCCAGAGAAGCTCAAGCGGCTCTCGGTTCAGTTCCGAGGGATGGGCCAGCTTGGCCAGGAGGTTGTGGTCGAGGGAACGGTCCGCGAGGTGAACGACGGGATCGCGATCGTCGACTCCGAGGCCAGGCAGGGCGACAACCGCCTCGTCCGAAACGCGGTTGCTGAGCTCGCCGTCGAGTAGCGCCGGCTACTGTCTACACGCGACCGGCCCGCTCGGCGTCGGTGCCGTGCCCGGCTCCTGGGGCGGAGGCGCCGAGTTGACCGTGACCGGGTAGTTCGCTACGAGCGTCTGTTCGAGCGTCTTCAGGCTGTTGGTCGTATCGGTGGCGAGGTCGAAGGGTGCACTCGTCGCGCAGGTGCTCATCGTGACCCGCGAATCAATCAGCGAGGGTTGTGGGAGCGAGGGCACAGATGGGTCGGTCTTGACGAAGTTGAAGGCGCTCGTCAGGTCGCCGGTCACCGATCGTCGCCACGCAGAGAGATTGGGTACTTCGGCTCCGAATCTCGTTTCAATGAAGCGCAGGAGCGACGTGTGGTCGAACGTATCGTGGCTCACGAGGCCGCCTCGCGCGAACGGCGAGGCGATCATCAGCGGGACGCGGAAGCCTAGGCCGATCGGTCCGGCCACGCCTGAAGCGTCCGCAGGCAGTGGGTTGGTCGTCAGGAATTCTCCCGGGGTCCCCGCCGGCGCGGTGGGCGGCGCCACGTGATCGAAGAAGCCGCCGTTCTCGTCGTGGGTGATGAACAGCGCCGTCTTGGACCACACCGCCGGATTCGAGACGAGCGTCTTCAGGACATTGGCGGCGACGAACTCGCCATAGATCTCGGGCGCGGGGGGATGCTCCGAGTCGATCAGCGGCGCGAGGATCCAGGAAACCTGCGGGAGCGTCCCCAGCGCCACGTCGGCCTGAAACGTGCCGGGGTACGTGGGCGTGAGCCCGTTCGCCGTCAGCACGGGATTGTTCAGGTATTGCTTGAAGTAGGGCAGGACGTTATCGCCGAAGTTCCCGTCGGGATCTCCGTACACCTTCCAGCTGATCCCGCGAGCCTGGAGCTGTTCGGGCATCGTGGTCCAGCTAAGGGTGCCGTAGCGCTCGAGTCGCGTCGAGCTGGTCGAGAGGATGGGCCCGCCCGCTGCGCCCGCCGGGTCGAGCGTGGCCGACATCGAGTACAGGCGGTTCGGGTCCGTCGGACCGATCACCGAGCAGTGGTAGTGGTCGCAGATCGTGAATGCGTCCGCGAGGGCGTAGTAGAACGAGAGGTCCTTGCGGGTGTAGTAGCCCATCGTCAGCGGGCCGTTGGCAGCGCCGTCCGCGGCCAGATGACCGGTCACGAAGCCGTCGAGCTTTCCGGAGTCCCAGTAGGTGTGCTGCGGTCCCCAGCTGTGGTTGATGTCGTTTGTGCACTCGCCGTTGTTGAACGAGCCGAGGTGGAAGGGATACAGGTGGCCGCCGTCAAACCCCCCGGGATAGCCGGGCTGGGCGAAGATGTTGAGTCCGCTGCCGTCACTCAGCGGCAGGACGTTCGGGTCGGCGAAGCCGGCCACGCCTCGGTATGAGCCGAAGTAGTGATCGAACGAGCGGTTCTCCTGAATCAGGATCACGACATGCTGGATGTCGTTGAGGCTCCCGCACCGCGGCGGGTTGGCGAGCGCCTTCGCGATCAGGCCGTTCCACAACATTGCGGACGCGCCCGCTGCGGCGCCCGCCTGCAGCGCCTGACGGCGCGTCAACTGGGCAGACATCTCTGGACCTCCCTCGGGGACCTCAAAAACCTACACCTACAATCAAGAGTCATGCTCAGCGATCGCCAAGAACTGGTCCTACGCAAAGTGATCGAGGAGTATCTCGCCGCCGGCGCGCCCGTCGGCTCGAAGGCCCTGTCCGCCGACGCCGACGTGGAGTGGGGACCGTCCACAGTCCGCCACGAGCTCGCGACGCTCGAAGATCTGGGGCTGCTCGCTCATCCCCACACCTCCGCGGGACGGGTCCCGACCGAGGCGGGCTATCGCTACTTCGTCGACCGCCTGCTGCCCGACCAAGACAGACGGCCGTCGCTGTCGCTGTCCCTTGTGCGCCGTGAGCTCGACGACGCGATGCGGGTGACGACCGAGACCCTGTCGCAGGTCAACAACCTGCTGGCGATCGTGACCGCCCCGCCGATCGAGACGTCCACGATCAGGCATGTCGAGGTGCTCGTGCTCCAGCCGCAGGTGCTGATGGCGGTCGTGATCACGTCGACCGGCGGGGTCACCAAGCGGATGTTCACCTTCTCCGAGCCGGTCGACCCCGGTCTCGCGCACTGGGCCGCCTCATACCTAAACGAGCGGCTCGTCGGCCTCGGGCTTGGCGCCCGCATGATCCACCAACGCCTCCACGATCCCTCGATGTCGAGCATCGAGGGACGTTTCCTGGACGCTCTGGCGCCCGTGTTCACCGATTTGGAGGAGTCGGCTGAAGCGACGCTGTACGTCGAGGGCGCGGGGAGGTTGCTGCAGCTCGACCGGTTCGCGGATGTGTCCGAGCTGCAGGCCCTGATGGACATGCTCGAGCGCCGCGTGACGCTCCTGGGCGTTCTGCGCATCGCCATTGCCGAGCGGGGTGTGTCCGTGCGGATCGGCGCTGAGAACGCCGCGCCGGAGCTTCACTCGCTCGCGCTCGTCGCCTCGAGCTACGGCCTCCCGCAACGCACGCTCGGCACCGTTTCCGTGATCGGGCCGCTGCGGATGGACTACGCGCGCGCGATCCGCTCGGTTCGTGACGCCGCGTCACAGCTGTCCAGTTTCGTGACCGAGGTGTACGACGAGCGATGAGCGCCACGCGCGACTACTACGAGGTGCTCGGTGTCTCGCGAGACGCGTCGGAGGCCGAGATCAAGAAAGCCTTCCGGCGGCTGGCGCGCGAGCTGCACCCGGACGTCAACAAGCACGATCCCGACGCCGAGGACAAGTTCAAGCAGGCCGCCGAGGCGTACGAGGTGCTCTCTGACGCGGAGCGCCGTGCGACCTACGACCGGTATGGGCACGAAGGCCTGCGCTCAGGGGGCTACGCCCCCAACTTCGAGGGCTTCGGCTCGGTAGCGGACATCTTCGAGGCGTTCTTCGGGGGCGCCGGCAGCCCGTTCGGCGACGTCTTCGGCGGCGGCAGCGGCCGGGCGGCCGGGCCGATGCAGGGAGGTGACATCGCCGTCGCGGTTGAGATCGAGCTGCGCGACGTGATTCACGGAGCCTCGGTGCCAGCCTCGTTCGAGGCGATCGCCCGCTGCGAGCACTGCCACGGCAACGGCGCCGAACCCGGAACCCCGATCGAGACCTGCGACCGCTGTGGCGGAACCGGACAGCTGCGCGCCGTGACGCGGACCCCGTTTGGGCAGGTCGTCCGAAGCGCCGTGTGCGATCGCTGTGGCGGCGACGGGCGGGTGCCGAAGGAGCCGTGCCACGAATGCAAGGGACGGGGGCTCAAGGTCGAGCGCGTGAAGCTCTCGGTTGATGTGCCGCCCGGGATCGCCGACGGTCAGCGGATCCGGGTCGCCGGCCGGGGCCACGCCGGCGAGCGCGGCGGTCCCCCGGGCGATCTGTACGTACAGGTGCGGGTACGCGAAGACAAGCGATTCGTGCGCGACGGTGACGACCTCGTCACGGTCGTCGACGTGGCCGCGCCCCTCGCCGCGTTGGGGACCACGGTCCGCGTGCCGACCGTCGACGACGAAGCCGAGCTCGAGATCCCCGCCGGCGTCCAGCCGCACGACGTGTTGACCGTGCGTGGCCAGGGCGTTCCCGCTCTCCGTGGCCGTCGCACCGGTGATCTTCGCGTGGTCGTGAACGTGGTCATTCCCAGGCACCTGAGCCGCGAGCAGCGGGAGCTGGTCGAGCAGCTCGCCGAGACGCTCACCGAGCAGAACCTGCGCACCGACGAGGGAGTCTTCGGCAAGCTCCGGCGCGCGTTCGGCGGTTGATCCGCCTCGCCGTACGGGTCCAGCGGGAGCACGCTGAGCTCGTGCTGGCCGAGCTGCTCGAGCTCGCGCCGGGCGGGGTCGAGGAGACGGATGCCGGCCCGGACGCGGTCGAATACGCCGTTTACGGACCGTCTGGCGAGCTGCCGGCGCTGCCCGAGCTCCGCGCTGCCGCCGGCGAGGCGCTCGTGGAGATCTCGACCGAGGAGATCGCCGACGACTGGGCCGAGCGCTGGCGTGAGTTCCACAAGCCGCTGGTCCTCGACGGCAAGCTGACGGTACGGCCTCCTTGGGAGCCTGGCGGATCGACGCCGATCGACCTGGTGATCGACCCGGGTAGAGCATTCGGGACCGGCGCCCACGCGACCACCCGCATGTGCCTGGAACTGATGCTCGCGCGTCCCGCTGAGGGCTCGTTTCTCGACCTTGGCTGCGGCTCCGGCGTGCTGGCGATCGCCGCGGCGTCGCTCGGCTTCCAGCCGGTCCTGGCCGTCGACAACGATCCAGCCGCCGTCGAGGCGACCCGCGCCAATGCGGTCGCGAACCGTGTTCGGGTCGAGGTGCTGCGTGCCGACCTGCGGAGCGCTCTGGCGCCACGGGCCGAAACGGTCGCGGCGAACCTGCTCGCACATCCGCTTCTGGCTTGGGCGGGCACGCTCGGGGAGACCACGCCGCGACGGATCATCGCCAGCGGGATCCTGGCCGGCGAGGCCGATCGAGTCGCCTCGGCGTTCGCCCAGGCAGGCTTCACCGAGGCCGACCGGCTCGCCCAGGCCGGTTGGGTCGGGCTGCTGCTCGAGCGCTGATCCCGCGTGGACAACCGTCGGCATTCAAATCTTGTCCGCGTGGACGATGACCGGCGACGCGCGCTCGTTCATCCTGGACCCACGCTGCGAACAGGAACACACGAAGGAGGTAGACCCTAAGTGCCCAACCCGCTTGCGATCGGCGTGACCCTTGGTGGCCTGCTGCTCGACATCGTGGCGCCGCGGCCCAAGCCTCGGGCTGGCTCAGTTCGAGTTCTCTCCGCTCGCCAGACCGGCCCGTTCGAGGACACCGCGGTAGTCGAGTAGCAGTTAGGGCCGCCGGTCGCCGGCGGGTGGGCGCCGCGGCGCTAGCGCGCGACGAGCTGGGCCGGCAGGTGCGCCGGCCCTCGAAGCGTTGGGTTCTGGGTCCAGCGCACCGGGCCGGCGAGTTCGATTTGCGCGGCTGCCTCGGTCAGCACGCGAGCGACGGCGGTCGCCTCCAGCCGCGCCAGATGCGAACCGAGGCAGAAATGGATGCCGGAGCCGAAGGCGAGGTGGTCCGCGGGTTTGCGCTCGATCACGAAGCTGTCGGGATCGTCGAATTCTTCGGGATCCCGGTTAGCGGCGCCGAACAGCAGCAGGACCCGCTCGCCCGCGGGGATCTTCGCATCGCCCGTCTCGTAGTCGACGAGGGTCGTGCGGTAGAGACCCTGAATCGGCGACACCCATCGGAGCGACTCCTCGACCGCTCCGTCCGTCAGCCCCGGACGCCGGCGCAGCAGCGCGTATTGGTCGGGATGCCGCGCGAGTGCGAGCAGCAAGGTGCCGATCAGGTTGGTCGTCGTCTCAAAGCCGGCAATCAAGATCAGGAACGCGAACCACAGGAGCTCCTTGTCCGACAGCTCGCCCTCCACGGCGTCGTGCGTCAGCTTGCTGATCAGATCGTCGGCCGGCGCCGTCCGGCGGTGGGCTATCAGCTCGGCGAGGAACACGTGGAGTCGCACAGTGGCGCGCAGGACCCGCGCCGAGCGGGGAATCGCCCCCAGGCCAGGGATCGTGCTGAAGCCCTCGACGGCGCGATCGGCCAAGCTAGCGAACTCAGCCCTGCGGTCCCCGGGCACACCGAGGATCCTCGCGATCACCGCAGTCGGCAGCGGCTTCGCCAACACTGCGACTGCGTCTGCGCCGGGGCGATCGAGCAGAACGCCGATCGCCTCTGACGCGATCCGCTCGATGTCGGAGCCCCATCGTGCAACCGCTTCACCGGTGAATGCCGCGGCTGCGAGCCGTCTCAGCCGCGTGTGATCGGGTCGATCGACGGTGAGCATCATCGGCAGACGGCCGCGGACAGCGGTGACACTGTCGGCCGAGGAGAGGTGGCTGTGCGCGCGGCCGGCCGCACGCACCTCGTCGTAGCCGGAGATGACCCAGATCCGGCGTCGCGGGGCGTAGACGACCCGTGGGCCGGCGAGCAGCGCGCGGTACGCCGGATAGGGGTCGCGGAGCACAGCACGGTCGAACGGATCGAACTCGCACTCTGGCGGCGCCTCTGAACCGCGCAGGCGCAGCGTCCTCGCGGGTCGTCGCAGCGCCGCCCGCGACTCGTGGACCGCCGCACCGGCGATTCGGCCGCTGACGTCCAGCGCCACCTGCGTGTCGCGGACGAACCGTTTCGGTCGGATGAGTTGATCCGCCACCCTGCCGCGAGCACTCTACCGAGAGGCGCTACCGTCCCGTCCGTGACGACGTTCGCGGTCAAGTTCCTGGGCTGCAAGGTCTCCCAGGCCGACGCGATGCTCGCACGGAGCGCCCTGCTGGCCGCGGGGTACACCGAGGCTCCGGAGCCGGAGGCCGAGCTGCACGTGATCAACACGTGCTGCATCACGAGCGAGGCGGAGAGCAAGTCGCGGTACTCGGTCCGCCGGTCGCTCAAGACTGCGCGGGAGGTGTACGTCGGCGGGTGTGCGGTGAACCTCAACGCTGGGCAGTTCGCCGAGATCGATGCGCGCGTCAAGCCGTTCGTCGGGACCGCGGACGATGTTGCAGCCGAGATGGGAGGCTGCGTCGACCTCGAGCACGATGTGCGGGGGCGGGAATCCCGCGCTCCGGAGACCGCAACGCGAACGCGCGGCTTCGTCAAGGTCCAGGACGGGTGCGACTGCCATTGCGCCTACTGCATCATCCCCACGGTCAGAGGCGCCGCTCGCTCGCGGTCGGCCAGCGCAGTACTCGAGGAGGCGCGGCGACGCGTTCGCCAGGGTCAGCCAGAGATGGTGATGACGGGTATCAGCGTCGGCGACTACCGGGATCCCGACCACGGTCTCGAGCTCGGTGAGCTCATGTGCGAGGTGGCGCAGGTGCCGGGCGTCGACCGAGTTCGGCTGTCGAGCGTAGAGGTGATCCACGTCAAGGAATCGCTGCTCGAGGCGCTCGCGACGGAACCCAAGATCTGCCCCCACCTGCACGTGCCGATGCAATCCGGCGACGATCGCGTGCTCCGGGACATGGGCCGTCACTACACGGCAGATGACTACCTCAACAACATCGCGAAGCTGCGCGATGCGGTCCCGCACGTGAACGTCACCACGGATGTGATCGTCGGCTTCCCGACCGAGACGCAGGCCGCATTCGAGCGAACGCTCGATGCGATAGACGCCGCAGGCATCTCCCGCGTACACACGTTCACCTATTCATCCAGACCGGGGACGAAGGCCGAGGCGCTCGGAGACCGCATCCCGCCAGAGGAGAAGAAACAGCGTTCGCGCGAGCTGCGCGGTCGCTCCGAGCTCCGGTCCCGCCAATGGCGGACGAACAAGCTTGGCCATCGCGAAACCGTCCTCGTCGACAAGGCTGCCGAGACCCAGTGCTCTGGCTACACCGGCGACTACACGCGCTGCTATCTGCCGGCAGCCGCGGGAGTCCGCGGGCGGCTGGTCGACGTCGCTTGCGAGGAGCTGCACGCCGATGGGGTCAGGTGCTGCGTCTATCCTGATTGACATGGCCGTCATCGACCAGGTACGCACGGACATCACAAGCGCGATGAAGGCGCGCGAGACTGACAGGGTCGGCGCCCTGCGGCTGGTGCTGTCCGAGCTTCAGAAAGCCGCAAAGGACGGCAACTCCGATGAGCTTGCGGTGCTCCGTCGGGAGCGCAAGCGGCGGCTCGAAGCCGCGGGCCAGTTCCGCGACGGCGGGCGCCCCGAGCTCGCCGAGCGCGAGGAAGCCGAGGCGGAGCTGATCGGTGGCTATCTGCCGGCCGAGCTCGGCGACGCCGAGCTCGACGCGATCATTCAGTCCGCGATCGCAGAAACCGGTGCCGGCTCGCCGAAGGAGATGGGGGCGGTGATGAAGGTCGTAATGGCCAAGGCAGGCGGCCGAGCCGACGGCAAGCACGCGTCCGCACGCGTGCGCGAGGCATTGGGTGCGTAAGCAGCTGGAGCTAGACAACACGGTTGCGGCCGAACTGGCCGGCTCAGAGGACGCAGTGCTGCGCTCGCTCGAGGGCCACCTGGATTGCGAGATATACCTCCGCGGCAATGTGCTCACGCTCGACGGCGGCGACACGGCGGTCGAGAACGCGAGCGCGGTCGTGCGGGAGCTCTCTGAGCTGATCGAGCAGGGCCACGCGATCAGCCCGGGAACGATTGAGGCTGTGCAGCGCGCGCTCGAGGAGCACGAGTCGCCCGCCCGGATCCTCGAGGACGTCGTCTGGCGCCACCGGACGACGAAGGTGGCGCCCAAGACCGTCAACCAGAAGCGCTACGTCGACTCGATCCGCAACAACACGATCACGTTCGGGATCGGACCCGCCGGCACGGGGAAGACATTCCTCGCCGTAGCGCTCGCGGCCGCAGCGCTAGCCGCGCGCGAGGTCAGCCGGATCATCCTCACCCGCCCCGCGGTCGAGGCCGGCGAGCGGCTCGGGTTCCTGCCCGGCGACCTGATGGCCAAGGTGGATCCTTACCTGCGGCCCCTGTTCGACGCGCTGCATGACATGCTCGAGCCGGAGCGTGTCAATCAGCATCTCGAGCGCGGGGTGATCGAGGTGGCACCGCTGGCGTTCATGCGTGGGCGCACGCTCAACGACAGCTTCATCATCCTCGACGAGGCTCAGAACACCGCCCCGAGCAGATGAAGATGTTTCTGACCCGGCTCGGGTTCAACTCGAAGATGGTCGTCACCGGCGACATCACCCAGATCGACCTGCCGCGCGAGCAAGATTCGGGTCTCGTCGTCGTCGCTGACGTACTTCAGCACGTGGAGGGCACCGAGTTCATCCGCTTCGGCGAGGAGGATGTTGTGCGCCATAAGCTCGTGCAGCGGATCGTTGCGGCGTATAACGAGCACACGCAGCGGCTGGCCCCCGAGCTGCGTTCGCGTAAACGGGCCTAACGCACAAATCCCTGGGATGCTCGACGTCGAGGTGATCGCGACGGCTGCGCTGGGACCCGACGTTCCGTCAGCGGCCGAGCTCGAGCAACTCTGCGCGCTCGCACTCGCGAGCGCAGGGATCGACGACGGTCATGTCGCGATCGAGTTCGTCCCAGAACAACGGATCCGGGAGCTTAATCGCGACCACCGCGGCCTCGACGAGCCGACCGACGTGCTCTCGTTCGGGATCGACCAGGACGGTCCGGCATCCGGGCCGCGCGAGCTCGGCGACATCGTGATCTGTCCGGCGCACACCGAAGACATTCGCGAAGCCGTCGTGCACGGAGCGCTGCACCTCACTGGAATGGATCATGCGCGCGACGACGGCGAGATGCTCGCGCTCCAGGCCGAGCTGCTGCGGTGGATGCGCTGACCCGCTCGGGCTTCGTCGCGGTCGCCGGTCGCCCGAACGTGGGGAAATCCACGCTCGCCAACGCGATTGTGGGCGCGAAGATCGCGATCGTGTCGAACAAACCGCAGACCACGCGCCGGGCGATCCGCGGCGTCGCCAGCGGAAGCGACTGGCAGCTCGTGCTGGTCGACCTCCCCGGCGTGCAGCGTCCCCGCGACGCGCTCACCGCGAGGATGCAACGCCGGGTCGAGAGCGAGCTCGAAGACTCGGACTCATGCCTGTTCGTGGTCAACGCGGAAGAGGGCATCGGACCCGGCGACCGCTTCATCGCCCGGTTGCTCGAGCGAGCGCCGGTTCCGGTCGTGATCGCGGTCAATAAGGTCGATCGCGCAGGCCGCGCTATGACTGTGGCCGCCTTGCAGGCCGCCGCAGAGCTCGGTGTGGCCGATGAGGTGTTCGCGGTGTCCGCGCTGACGGGCGAAGGGGTCGGGTCCCTCGCCCAACATTTGGTCAACGTGCTTCCCGAGGGTCCGTTCTACTTCGAACCCGACGAGCACTCCGACCAACCCGAGGCGGTCCGGCTCGGAGAAATGGTACGAGAGCAGGTGCTCGCCCGGACGCGGGACGAGGTCCCGCACTCGGTCGAGGTGCAGGTGCAGGAGATCGAACGCCGGGCTGATCTGGTGCGGATCGAGGCCGACCTGCTGGTCGAGACCGAGTCGCAGAAGCGGATTCTGATCGGCGCCAAGGGCCGGATGGTCAAGTCGATCGGCATCGCCGCCCGCCGCGCGATCGAGCAGGAGCTGGCGACCCAGGTGCATCTCGAGCTGTCGGTGCGCGTGCGACGCCACTGGCGGGCCGACGATCAAATGCTCGACCGCCTTGGGATCGAGTGACTACGACACCCGTCCAGTTCGGACTTGAATCATTCAAGTCAGTGTAAATTCCGCACCAGTTGTTGCCGATAACTGGGGCAAGGATTGCCTAACTGTGGTTCGGGGCGCGAACCGCTTGCCGGAAGGAGCCGAGCGTGAAGAGGAGAGAGGCCGGTCTGGCCCTGATCGCTGCTGCGATCGTCGTGCTGGCGCTCCTGACCGTGTTCGCGATCGAGCTGTCGAACACGCAGGCGAAGTCGAAGCAGGACGTGAAGGCGCGCGTCCACGAGCGCGCCGTGCTCGCCACCGCGCTGATCGATGGCCTGTTTCAGTCGGTCCAGCAGCGGCTTCCCCAGTACGAGCGCTTGTACGGCACGCGCACGGTCAGCAGTCGGACGCTTGACAGGCAGCTGCGCACGGAGAGCCAGGGTGGGTATCTCGCGGTGCTCGACCACGCCGGTGATGTGCTGGCGGCCTCGAGCTCGCTGACGCCGCAGGCAGAAGCCGCCACGGACTCCTCAGCGGCGCTCTCGCTGGTGCGTGGCGGGCGCCCATACGGGCTGGGCAACCTGCTTCCGCTCGGTCGTACCGGCGTGATCGACTACGCGGTCGCCCTCCCGACGCCCTACGGCGAGCGCACGCTCGTGCAGGGGTTCACGCCGGGCGTACTCAGCTCCTTCCTAGCCACCGACCTGCGCAAGATCCCCGGCGTCAAGGGCGCGCACAACTATCTCGTTGATGGCAAGAGCGTGGTGCTCGCGTCCACCGACCCGGCCGTTCGGGTCGGGCGTGTGTTTCCCCAGCCGAGCGCGTTGCCGGTCCTGAGCCATCGCTCCGGCGACGCCGGCGGCCAGTACTTCGACAGCGTGCCGCTCGTCAACTCGACGTGGCGGATCGTCCTGGCCGCGCCCAATGGACCGTTGTTTGCGAGCGTCTCGGGGGGGCGCAAGTGGGTCCCATGGGCGATCTTCGCCGCATTCGCCTTGGTCGCGCTCGCGGCGATCCTGCTCGCACGCCGGGTGCTGCGGGCGGCCGACGAGGTGCGCGACGCCAACGCGCGGCTCGAGCTCGTCAACGACGAGCTCGAGAAGGCGAACGAGGCACTGGGTCGCCGCGCGGCCGAGCTCGAGCGCTCGAACGCGGAGCTGGAGCAGTTCGCCTCGATCGCGTCCCACGACCTGCAGGAACCGCTGCGCAAGGTACGGACGTTCACCCAAAGGGTGACCGAGATCGAGGAGGAGCGGCTCTCGGACCAGGGCCGCGACTACCTGGACCGCGCCAACTCCGCCGCCGCGCGGATGCAGAAGTTGATCGAGGATCTGCTCCGATACTCGCGGGTGGCGACCCATGGCCGGCCGTTCGCGCCGGTGGATCTGGACAAGCTCACCCACGAGGTGCTCGACGACCTGGAGACTCAGATCGAGCGCTCGGGCGCGGTGGTCGAGGTCTCCGGGCTGCCGACCGTCTCGGGCGACGCGCTTCAGCTGCGCCAGCTGATCCAGAACCTGGTCTCGAATGCGCTCAAGTTCAGGCGGGAGGGAGTCGTGCCCGAGGTGCGGATCGAGGGAACCGTCGACGGCGATCGCCTGGAGCTGACCGTGCGCGACAACGGCATCGGCTTCGAATCCCGCTACAGCCGCCGCATCTTCCGCGTGTTCGAGCGGCTGCACGGGCGCGGAGAGTACCCAGGCACCGGCATCGGTCTGGCCCTCTGCCGGCGGATCGCCGAGCGTCACGGTGGGGGGATCATCGCCGACGGAACGCCCGGCGAGGGAGCCACCTTCACGGTGTTGCTCCCCGTCAACCAGCGACACGAGGTGATCCCACCCGCAACGTTCGAAAGCGGCGGCGAGCCGCCTCCGAGCCAGGACAAGGAGGCGCATGTCGCCGCTTGACAGAGCTGGCAGGCCCGTCACGATCCTGCTCGCGGACGATGATGCCGAGGACCGCGAGCTCGCTCGCGACGCTCTCCAGGCCTCGCATCTCGCAAACGAGATGCGATTCGCGGTCGACGGGCAGGACCTGATGGACTACCTGCGGCGGGAGGGCGAATACGCGGACCCCGCGGCCGATGCTCCCAGGCCGGGGATCATCCTGCTGGATCTCAACATGCCTAAGAAGGACGGGCGCGAGGCACTGGCCGAGATCAAGCAGGACCCTGACCTGCGCCGGATCCCGGTCGTCGTGCTCACAACCTCCAAGGACGAGGAGGACGTGGTCAAGACCTACGAGCTGGGCGTCAGCTCGTTCATCACCAAGCCGGTCACATTCGCGGGGCTGGTCGAGGCGATGCGAACCTGGACGCGCTACTGGTTCGAGCTCGTCGAGCTGCCAAACGGGGCGGTCGGCCATGGCGGCAGAGACTGAGCCGCTCGCGGTTCTCCTCGTCGAGGACGACGAGGACGACTACCTGATCACCCGCGACATGCTCCTCGCCGCCGGCGGCGGGCGGTTCAAGCTCGACTGGTGCCCGAGCTTCAACAAGGGCCTCGAGGCCATCGCCGAGCTGCGCCACGGCGTATATCTGATCGACTACCGCCTCGGCGAGCACACGGGGCTCGAGCTGATCCAGGAAGGGTTCGCGACCCGTCCGCTCGCGCCGGTGCTGATCTTGACCGGCGAAAGCGACCACGAGATCGATCTCGAGGCGAGCGCGCTCGGCGTCACCGACTATCTGGTCAAGCAGGAGCTCACGCCCCAGTCGCTCGAGCGCTCGCTCCGATACGCCATCTCCCATTACAACGACCTCCACGCGCTCGCCCGGAGCGAGGAGCGCTACGCCCTCGCTGTGCGCGCCGCAAACGACGGCATCTGGGACTGGGATCTCGTCAGCGACAAGATCTACTTCTCTCCGCGGTGGCACGCAATGCTGGGTCGTCTGGACAGCTTCGACGACTCCGACCCCTCATCGTGGCTCGAGCTGGTCCATGAGGATGACGTGGTGCGGCTACGGGCGGCGATCGATGCGCATCTGGGCGGACGGACTTCGCATCTGGAGTCCGAGCACCGTATGCGACATCTCGATGGAAGCTGGCGCTGGGTGTTGACGCGAGGGCTCGCGATCCGGGGCCCCGACGGGACCGCCACCCGCATGGCCGGATCGATGTCCGACGTCACCGACCGCCGGCGCGCCGAGCGCCAACTTCAGCACGACGCGCTCCACGACTCGCTCACCGGGCTGCCGAACCGGGCTCTGTTCCTCGATCGCGTGGATCAGGTCCTGCGACGCGCCGAGCGAGACAGCGCGGCATGCGCGGTCTTGTTCCTCGACGTGGACCGGTTCAAGCTTGTCAACGACAGCCTCAGTCACGCCGTTGGCGACCATTTGTTGGTGGCGCTGGCGGACCGTCTCGAGGCCGTGCTCCGCCCGAGCGACACGGTCGCGCGCCTCGGCGGCGACGAGTTCACGATCCTGCTCGACGGAGTTGCCTCGGGCGATGAGGCGCTGGCCGTGGCCGAGCGGGTCCAGGCGTCGCTCGCCACGCCGTTCGCCGTCGACGGCCACGAGCTCGTGCTCGCCGTCAGCGTCGGCGTCGCGCTCTCGAAGCCCGACATGACAGCTGCCGATCTGGTTCGTAATGCCGACATTGCGATGTACGACGCACGGCGCCGCGACCGCTCCCGCAGTGCGCTCTTCGACGAGAGCATGCACCGGCTGATGGTGGACCGGCTCTCGCGAGAGCGCGATCTGCGGCGAGCCGTCGACGCGGGGCTGGTCGAGGTCCACTACCAGCCGATCGTCGAACTCGGGACCGGCCGCATCCGCGGGCTCGAAGCGCTCGCTCGCTGGCCCGACGGCTGGCCGGAGGTGGAGGCGCTCGAGTTCATCGGGATCGCCGAGGAGACCGGAATGATCTCCGAGCTTGGCCTGCAGGTGCTGCGCACCTCGCTGTTGTCGCTGTCGGCCTGGCGCCGGTCGGGGCTCCTCTCAGCCGATGCGCAGATGAGCGTCAACGTCTCCGTCCGGCAACTCTCCGATCCGGCGTTCCCCCGCCACGTGCGGATCGCGGTTGCCGCTGCGGGCCTCCCGCCCTCTGCGGTGCGGCTCGAGATCACCGAGAGCACGCTGATGCAGGACTCAGAGAGGATCCACGGGATCCTCTCTGAGGTGTGCGCCAGCGGCGCCGGGCTACACCTCGATGACTTCGGTACCGGGTACTCGTCGCTCGCGCGATTGCACCAGTTTCCCGTCGCGGCGTTGAAGATCGACCGCAGCTTCGTCTCTCCGATCGGCAAGGGAGGCAGCGACGGCGGCAGTGAGGTGATCGTGCGCTCGACCGTGGCGCTGGCGCACAGCCTCCGCCTGAAGGTGATCGCCGAGGGGATCGAAACGTCGGCGCAGGCTCATCGGCTGCGCGCCCTGGGTTGCGAGTATGGACAGGGCTTCCTGTTCTCCGAGCCGCTCGACGCCCAGGCCACGGCGTCCCTGCTCGCGGGCTGGTCGCCCGCGCGCATAAAGCAGGCGGCGACGGCCTAGCGCCGGTGCCGTTCTCGGCCCTGCCAGAATCGGCCGGGAGATGGACGATTCGGAGATCGCGTACGACGAGCGCGGACTCGTGCCTTGCATCGTGCAGGACTGGCGCACCGGCGAGGTGCTCACGCTCGCCTACATGAACGCCGAATCGCTCCGGTTGACGCGCGAGACGGGGGAGACCCACTTTTTCAGCCGCTCGCGGCAGGAGCTGTGGCACAAGGGCGCGACTTCCGGTAACACGCAGAGGGTCAAGGCGATCCGCTACGACTGTGACGGGGACGCGCTGCTGGCGCTGGTTGAACCGGCCGGTCCCGCGTGTCACACCGGAGAGCGGACATGCTTTCACCGCGGGGACCTCGAGCCCGCAGCTCCCCACGAGGCGCTGCCGACCCTGGAGCGCACGATCTCGGCGCGAGCCGACGAGCGACCGGACGGGTCCTACACCGCGAAGCTGCTCGACGACCCGCGCCTCAATGGCGCCAAGGTCGAGGAGGAAGCCGAGGAAGTCGTTCGTGCCGCCCGCGAGGAATCCGAGGACCGCGTCGCCGAGGAAGCAGCTGACGTGCTCTACCACCTCGCCGTCCTGCTCTGGGGGCGCGGCCTGACGCTCGCCGATGCGCAGCGGGTACTTGATGGCCGTCGTCAGCGGTAGTCGCGCGGAGGCGACTCCGACCCTCGAGCAGGCGCGCGCGCTTGCCGTCGAGCACAACCTGATCCCGGTCCGGGAGACGTTCATCGACGACTGCGAGACGCCCGTCTCGGCATTCCTGAAGCTCCGGGATTGGGGGCCCGCCCGCCCCCCGTCGTTCCTGCTCGAGTCCGCCGAGCATGGACGCGTCGGGCGTTACTCGTTCATCGGCTTCAGGCCGCGGAAGGTCTTCCGTTGGTCGCTCGGCGACGGCGGTGATCCGTACGCGCTCGCCGCCGCCGAGCTCGCCCAATACCGCCCTGCGCCTCTCGATGAGCTGCCTCCGTTCGCGGGCGGCGCGGTCGGCGTGTTCGCCTACGACCTGGTCCGTACGGTCGAGCCGCTCGGCGAGCCGAACCCCGATCCGGTCGGAGTTCCCGACCTGGCGCTGATGCTGACCGACGCGCTCGTCGTCTTCGACCACCTAAAGCACACGATCACGGTGCTGGCGAACGCCTATGCGGACGAAGACCTCGAGGGCTCGTACTCGCATGCGCTCGAGACGATCGCCGAGATCCGCTCGAGGCTGGCGGGGCCGGTCCCCAACCCGGGCCAGCCAACGGGGGACCGTGAGGTCCCCTTACTTCAAATCCAATATGTCGTCCGAGCGCTTCGAGGCGATCGTCGCGCGGATCATCGAGTACATCCGCGCCGGCGACGCTTACCAGGTGGTCCCGTCGCAGCGCTGGTCGGCGCCCGTCCCGGTCGAGGCGTTCTCGATCTACCGCGGATTGCGGGCGGTCAACCCGAGCCCGTACATGTACTTCCTCGACTTCGGCGACTTCGAGGTCGCCGGGGCGAGTCCGGAGCCGTTGATCACCGTCTCGGGCAGGAACGTCTCGACACGCCCGGTCGCCGGCACCCGCCCGCGGGGCGCCACGGCGGAGGAGGACAGAGCGCTGGCCGAGGAGCTCCTGGCCGACCCGAAGGAGCGAGCCGAGCACGTGATGCTCGTCGATCTCGGGCGGAACGACCTCGGCCGGGTGTGCGAATACGGGACGGTCGAGGTCCAGGAGTTCATGGCCGTCGAGAGCTACAGCCACGTGATGCACATCGTCTCGAGCGTTGTGGGACGGCTCCGTGAAGGGGTCGGTGCACTCGACGCCCTGCGCTCAGTTCTCCCCGCCGGGACGCTCTCCGGCGCACCAAAAGTGCGGGCGATGCAGATCATCGACGAGCTCGAGCCGGTCAAGCGCGGCGGCTACGGGGGCGCGATCGGCTGGGTCAGCTATACCGGCGACCTCGACACTTGCATCCACATCCGCACGGTCGTGGTCAAGGACGGCATCGCACACATTCAGGCCGGTGGCGGGACCGTCGCGGACGCCAAACCCGACTTTGAGCAGCGCGAGTCGGAGGCCAAGGCCCGGGCGGTGCTTCAGGCGATCGAGTTGGCGGTCGGGCAGCCCGACTGGCCTTAGCCCTAGCCCGTCTCGTCGTAGTCGAACCGCGGGCGGAGCGGGCCGCGCTCGGTGCTTCGGCTCGCGGCCGCTCCCAGGGGGAGGGTGAACCCGTAGTCGAGCGCCGAGGTGTTGTGCGCCCAATCCCAGGCATATACCGTCAACCGGTAGCGCCCGGGCGCCAGCCTCGAGAGCGGGAGCCGCGGCGACAGCCCACCCGCCAGCCAATAGACCCAGTTGGGGATGCAGCGGTGCCTCCTGAAGAAGCAGTCGAAACCGGGGTTCGACGCTCCCGGCGCGAAGATCGCCGGCTTCAACGAGTTCGGGTAATGCTGCGAGCCCCGCATCGCCCATTCCAGGCCGGTGAGCGCATGACCACCGCCGTCGTACAGCCGCCATGCGAGCGATGAAGGCGCAAGCACTGGAGTCTCATAGGGGAGCCCCTGGGCGATGAGCTCTGCGGGCCGAAGGCGCCCACTTCCACGCGCCCGTCCGGGAAGATTCCGAGGCACACCAATGACCGGAGGCTCGGTGTTGGTGTACGGGATGAGGCTGCCTCCCGGCCGCAGGGGATTGAGGTAATCGGAGGTGCTCCCCTCCGATAGCAGCCATGTGGTAGAAGCCGAACAGGACCCTGCCGATCACCGTCTTGTAAGCCGTGACGAACTCGCCGTTCGAAACGGTCGGTTTGATGTGCCAGTAGTAGAAGTTGCCGACGTCCACGTTGACGTCGCCCGTCCCCGGGTAGCGAATCGTCGCGTAGCCGGATTGGATCGCGTATACCGGCTGGAAGTTGCGCGCCTCGATGTCGACCGCCACGTGGAAGTTGGCCGGACGAAGCTCGTTGATCCCCGCACGGATCGCGTGCTGCTCGTGAAACGGCTTCAGCGGCCAGCCGGGGATCGCGCCGGGGGCCGTGCAGCCGGCCGAGCACGGCAGCCCGTCGGCCCAGTAGGCGGGCAGCCGGTCCGCCGGAGTCGTGGGGCGTTGCAGCGCGGAGATGGAGAACGGCCACACGTCGAGACGCAGGCCATTGGTGTCCGCGATCGCGGTGTAGGTCAGCCGGGCGTTGAGCCGGAGCGTCTGATCAGACGCCCGCGCGGCGACGATGATCCCGTTGCGCGTCCAGGCCCGCGTGGCGCCTGCCGCTTGACTGCGCTGCACGATGTACGTGGTGCCTGGCGCGGTCGCAAACGCCAGCATCTCGTGGCTGATCAAGAGCGCGCGGCCGGCATGGCTCCCCGAGCGCACCCGCACCCGCCCGAATTGCAACACGACGGCGAGCACGGCCGGCCGCCCTCGTCTCGGTTTGAGCAGAACGCGCCGGCATTCCAATTGCGCGAGGGCTCCGCTGAGGCTGTAGCTGTTGCCCGCGTAGCGGAGGGTGAACGACGCCCCGCCCCTAACGCGGATCTGATCGCCTGCCTGGAGCGACAGGCCCGGTGTCCCCACGGTCCGGCCCTGCCGGATTATCGCGACGCGGCTGGGGAGCCGCGCCACGGGAACGCGGGCGGTGCAGGGTGCAATCACAGTTCGGTCCCGTCTAGGCGGGCGGGTGGGCCAGGTAGGCCTGGAAGTGGGCTGCGGTTGTGCAGTAGACGTGGGCGTGCGTGAGCGAACACAGCTGCTGGACGAATCCTGTCACCAGCTGGTGATAGCTGATCGTGTCGGCAATTCCGGGCTGGTACAACGACCATGAGCCCGTGTCGAAGGAGGGGAGCTCGTGCTTGGCCTCCGCGTTGCCGGCGTTGAACAGTCGCCAGGCGAGCTGATTGCCGCTGGCCTGGGCGTACGTGTTCAGGCCGATCAGCGTCTGCAGGAACGCGTTGATCACCTCGTCGCTGCGGGCCGGATCGAACGTGTACTGGATGAACCGAATGCCCCGGGACGTCTTCACCGCCACGCCGCGCGAGGGGGCGCTGGTGAAAACCGGCAGCGCCTGCTGTGCGGTGAGCAGATACGAGCCGTTGCCGGTTGCCTGATATGCGTGCCCCAGCGCCTGCAGTGCGGTCCCCTGCGACATCGCGCTGGTCCACGGCGGCGCCCCGCCGTCGAAGTTGAAGTAGTACTCCCAGGTCAGCCCGCCCGCGCGTCTGGATGCAAGCGGGACGAGCTCCGCCAGCAGCGAGGCTCCCTGCTTGTAGCCCCGGGGGCCGTGGCTCATCAGGTAGCTGGCCTTGCCGAAGCTCGAGAGCTGCTGGATTTGGATGCCCTGGCCCGCGTAGTACTCCCAGTTGATCTGCGAGCCGCTGAAGTTGATCAGCTGGCCGGAGCCCGGGAGCGGTCCGGTCGTCCACCACTGCCGGTTGCGGTCCAGCGTCAAGAACAGCGCCGGCAGGCGTCCGGTCGTCAGCATCCCCTCCGCCGTGACCTGGCGCAGAATTCCGATCACGGCTCCGAGCTCGGTGGCCCGGGTGCCGCTCAGATGCGGGAGCGCCGCGAGCGCGGCGCGCATGCTCGCCGCGTAGCGCGAGTACGAGGCGTTAGAGATCGCGCCGCGTTGCTCGAGTCGCTGGAGCGCGGCGAGCACGTCGGCGTGCGTCGCGTGCGGGATCGCCCGAGCCGTCCGTGCGCCGAGTGGAGTCGGGGTGACCGAGAAGGGCAGCGGCTGATTCTGGACGCTGACGTGACCGTCGCGTCCGAGTACGAGCACGCGGGCAGCGTGAGCCGGAGCCACCTGCCCCAAGCCCCAAATCGCGGCGGTCGCAGCCACCAGCCAGCGAAGCAGCGCCCGATATGACAACGGGGACTCGATCCTTCCGTATTCGCGTCTGGTGGGCAAGCACCCTCCCGTGTTCGAGGATTACCTGGTGTACAACACACCGCCCTGGTGGATCGGTGCGCCCCGACCCCGGGCTTGTAGACGGCCCCCGATACCTTTGAACGCTCGATGCGCGTTCTCGTAATCGACAACTACGACAGCTTCACGTACAACCTCGTGCAATACCTCGGCGAGCTCGGCGCCGAGATCGAGGTGGTGCGCAACGACCAGGCCTCGGTGGAGGACCTCCTGATCCGCGGTTACGACCGGATGATCGTCTCTCCCGGTCCGTGCACGCCGAATGAGGCCGGAATCTCGTTGGAGGCAGTGCGCCGGTTTCCGCTGGCCAAGATCGCGACGCTCGGCGTGTGCCTCGGCCATCAGGCGCTCGTCCAGGCATGGGGGAAAGGTCGTGGTCGGCGAGCCCGTGCATGGCAAGACGATCGCGATCGAGCACGACGGACGCACGATCTTCAACGGTCTGCGCGACCCGCTCGAGGTCGGTCGCTACCACTCGCTGATCGTGGATCCGGCACTGCCCGACTCCTTTGAGCAGAGCGCCGCCGGAAATGGGATCGTGATGGCGGTCCGGCACCGCGAGCTTCCCGCCGAAGGGGTTCAGTTTCACCCCGAGTCGGTGCTCACCGAAGAGGGCCGGAAGCTGCTTCGGAACTTCCTCGAGGGCGCCCGATGACCGACCTGATCACCGACTCGATCGACGCGCTATGCGACGGCAAGGATCTGAGTCTCGAGACTTCCTCCGCCGTACTCGAGGAGATCATGTCCGGCAACGCGACCGAGATCCAGATCGCCGGCTTCCTGGTCGCGCTGAGGACGAAGGGGAAACCGTCGATGAGCTGGCAGGTCTCGCCCGGACCATGCGCGCGCTCGCGACTCCGGTGCGCGTCGATCGCGCCGACCTGCTGGATACGGCCGGCACCGGAGGCGGCCGACGCACGTTCAACGTCTCTACGACCGCCGCGCTGATCGCTGCCGGGGCGGGATGTACGGTCGCCAAGCACGGCAATCGCTCGGCGACCGGCCTGTCCGGCTCGGCCGACCTGCTCGAAGCCCTGGGGGCCCGCATCGATCTTTCCCCGGACGCGGTCGCGCGCTGTATCGAGGAGACGGGTTTCGGGTTCAGTTCGCCCCGGTCGCACCACCAGGCGACGCGATACGTGGTGCCGGTCCGCAAGAGAGCTGGCGGTGCGGACGATCTTCAACTTCCTCGGCCCGCTGACCAATCCAGCCGGGGCGACGCGTCAGCTGATCGGCGTGTCGGAGCCGTCGTATCTGGAGACGATGGCCGGCGCGCTCGCACCGCCTCGGTACTCGGCACGCTCTGCTGGTCTCGAGCGAGGACGGCCTCGATGAGCTCAGCATCTCCGCCCCGACGAGAGGTGGTCGAAGTGATCGGGGAGGAGCTCAAGGCGTATTCGGTCGAGACCGCCGGATTTTGGCCTCTCCCAAGGCGGGCCCCCGACGCGATCTCCGGAGGAGACCCAACCCAGAACGCCGAGACGACGCGGGCGGATCTTCAGCCGGCGAGCGCGACCCGGCACGCGATCTGGCTGTGCTGAACGCTGGGGCGGCCATTTACACCGCGGGCGGTGCCGAATCGCTTGAGCAGGGAACCCGTGCGGCGGAGAGGGCGATCGACACCGGGGCGGCAGCGGCGGCGCTGGAACGATTCGTGGCTCGCACGCACGAGCTGGCGCCGGCGAAGGCCGGGGCAACGTGAACGTCCTCGATCAGATCGTTGCGGTGACGCGGGAGGAGGTGGAGCGGCGCCGCCGGGCCGTCCCCGCCGCCGAGCTCGACCGGGAGGCGGTGGGTCGCGGTCCGGAGGGCGAGGCGTTCGAGGCAGCGCTCAGGCGCCCCGGGGTCTCGGTGATCGCTGAGCACAAGCGGCGCTCGCCGTCGGCGGGAGTGATCCGCGACGGTTCGACGCTGGAGGAAGTCGTGGGCGCGTACGAACGCGGTGGCGCGGCGGCCCTCTCAATCCTCACCGAGGGGACCGAGCTTCGGCGGCTCGCTGGACGACCTACGTCCACGCCCGCGCGATGACCGAGCTTCCGATCCTGCGCAAGGACCGCGTGGGACCCATATCAGCTGCACGAGTCCGTCGCCGCGGGTGCCGACGCAGTGCTGCTGATCGTGGCGGCGCTCGATGACGGTGAAGCTGGCGCGCGCTTCACGCGCAAGCGCTCGAGTTGGGCCTCGGCGCGCTGGTCGAGGTCCATGACGAACGCGAGCTCGAGCGTGCGCTCGCCGCGAACGGCGAGGTGATCGGGATCAACAACCGCGACCTCAAGACCCTGCGGGTCGATACGCACACCACGTCTGAGCTGCGCAGGCGGATTCCGCCGGGCCGCCTGACCGTGGCGGAGTCCGGATTCTCGGCTCGCGATCAGCTCGAGGAGCTGGCCGGCGACGGCGTGGACGCGGTGCTGATCGGCGAGGCTCTGATGCGCGCCAAGGACATAGAGCAGGCGTGCAGAGACCTCACGGGCGTTTAGAGAGACCGGACGCGCGCGAAGCGCGCCCTAGCATGTGGGGCGTGGCCGAAACGCCCCCCAAGATCAAGTTCTGCGGGATCACCTCGCTTGCAGACGCAAGCGACGCCGTCGCCGCGGGCGCGTGGGCGATTGGGCTGATCTTCTGGCCCGGGTCGCCGCGCCACTGTGATCCGGGGACCGCCGCAGAGATAGCCGCCGCCGTGAAGCGGTCAGTCGAGGTCGTCGGGGTGTTCGTGAACCCGACGCTCAGGAGCTGTCCCGCACGGCCAGGCGGTCGGGATGACGATGGTCCAGCTTCATGGCGACGAAGGGCCCGCGTTTTGCGCCGAGGCGGGGCGCCGCACCGGCTGCAAGGTGATCAAGGCGGCCCGCGTTCGCACCGGCGCGGACATCCAGTCGCTGCGCCCGTTTGCCACGGACTACCACCTGCTCGACAGCTTCGTCGCGGGGCGCCGCGGGGGGACCGGGGAGCCGTTCGAGTGGGAGCTCGCCCGCGCCCACACCGGCCCCGTACCCGTGATTCTCTCGGGCGGGCTCAGCCCCGACAACGTCGGCGGCGCGATCGAAGCGGTGCGGCCGTTCGCCGTGGACGTCGCCAGCGGGGTCGAAGCGGCACCCGGACGCAAAGACCGCGAGAAGCTCGAGGCATTCGCCGCGGCAGTGCGCGGCGCTCCGGCCAGCGCGGCAGCCGCGCTGCGATGAGTGAGCGCGAGCAGGCGGTCGAGCATCGGTTCGGCCCCTATGGGGGCCAGTACGTGCCCGAGACGCTGATGGTCACGCTCGACGAGCTCGAGCGCGCCTGGATCACCGCCCGCGACGACCCGGCTTTCCGCGACGAGCTCGACGCCCTGCTGCGGGACTACGTCGGCCGGCCGACGCCGCTGTACCGCGCTGCGCGGTTGAGCGAATCCGCCGGCCACGACATCTACCTCAAACGCGAAGACCTCAACCACACAGGGGCCCACAAGATCAACAACGCGATCGGACAGGCGCTGCTGGCGATCAGGATGGGAAAGCGGAGGATCATCGCCGAGACCGGGGCCGGCCAGCACGGGGTCGCCGCGGCAACCGCTTGTGCACTTCTGGGCCTCGAGTGCGTCGTGTATATGGGGACCGAAGACATGCGCCGCCAAAAGCCCAACGTGGAGCGGATGGGGCTGCTCGGCGCCAGCGTCGAGCCAGTGGAATCCGGCGCGCGAACGCTCAAGGAGGCGGTCTCGGCCGCAATCCGTGACTGGGTGGCGAACGCCGAGACGACCCACTACATCATCGGCTCGTGCGTCGGGCCGGCGCCATATCCGGCGCTCGTGCGCGACCTTCAGCGCGTGATCGGCGACGAGGCACGCGCGCAGCTGCTCGAGCGCTCGGGCCGCCTGCCGCAGCGGGTGATCGCATGCGTCGGCGGCGGGTCGAACTCGATCGGGATGTTCACGGCCTTTCTGGACGACGCGGACGTCGAGCTGATCGGTGTGGAGGCCGGCGGTGAGGGGCTCGACTCTTCTCGCCACGGGGCTCCACTCACCGCGCGCGGGATGCCCGGCGTGCTGCACGGGTCCTACTCGGCGATCATGCAGGACGAGGACGGGCAGATCCTCGAGGCGCATTCGATTTCCGCGGGACTCGATTACCCGGGCAGCGGTCCGGAGCACGCATGGCTGCGCGACTCGGGGCGCGCTCGCTACGACGCCGTCACCGATCGGGGCGCTCGAGGCGTTCGCGCTCACCGCGGGGCTCGAGGGGATCATCCCGGCGCTGGAGAGCGCGCACGCGATCGCGTGGGCGCTCGAGCATGGCTCGAGCGAGCTCGATCTGATCTGCCTCTCAGGGCGCGGGGACAAGGACCTCGAGGAGGCGTTGGCGCATCTCGGGGGTTGAGCGCATCTCAGCGGCGTTCGAGTCCGCCCGCGCCGAGGGACGGAAGGCGGCCCTGATGCCGTACCTGATGGGAGGCTTTCCCGACCTCGGGACCTCGGCGGACATCGGCCGCGCCTATGTCGCGGCAGGCGCCGATCTGATCGAGCTCGGGGTGCCGTTCTCAGACCCGCTCGCCGACGGGCCGGTGATCCACGCAGCGGGCACCGCGGCGCTCCGGTCGGGGACGACGGTGCAGGGGGTGCTAGAAGTCGCCGGCGCAATCGCCGCGGACGGGGTCCCAGTGGTCGTATGTGTTACGCGAACCAGATCTTCTCCCGCGGGCTCGAGCGGTTCGTCGACGCGCTCGTGACCCACGGCGTCAGCGGACTGATAGTGCCCGACCTCCCGCTCGAGGAGTCCGGCGATGCCCTGCAGGCCTGCGACGCGCGCGGCGTGGCGCTGGTGCCTCTGGTCGCGCCGAGCACCCCTGAGGCGCGGCTGCGGCGGATCGGTGAGCGGGCCCGCGGGTTCCTCTACGCGGTTTCCCCTGATGGGAACCACCGGGGAGCGCGCTGGCCTTGCCGACACGCTGCCCGGACTGCTGGCCCGCGCCGGGCGGAGCACCACGGTTCCGATCGCGGTTGGTTTCGGGATCGCGACAGCCGATCAGGCGCGGGCTGCCGCCGACGCGGGGGCGGACGGCGTGATCGTCGGCAGCCGGCTGGTCCGCGCCGCGGGCGAGGCCGACGATCCTCCGGCGGCAGTCGGCTCGCTGGTGGAGGAGCTCGCCGGAGCGCTCGCCGACCGGCCCGTGATCGAGAGCGAACCGACTCCCTTCGAGTAGGATCCCTGGGCGATGGGGTTGATTCTCCACCGGCACGGCAGGCCTATGCCTATGGATCATCCTGTGGTCACTGAACATCAAGGGCTTCGACGGGATCCTGATCGCGGCCGGGATGGTGGTGACCGCCATCGGCGTCCGCAACCTGCTGCCGTTCCTGCCGGGGCGACGGCAGTAGGCGCCGGCTGGTTATGGTCGGACTGAATCGGCTGTGGGGCCGCGGGTCACGCTCGCGATCGCTCTTGTGGGCGCGGCGCTCACCACGATGGGCGCGTCCCGCTGCGGGGGCGCGAGCAACTCGACGGTCACCGTCTCGGGCGGCACGCTCACGATCTACGCGAGCGTGCCGAGCAGCGTTCCGGCCTCGCAGGCCCAGGATCTGTTCGATGCTGAGAAGCTCGCGCTGAAGCAAGCCGGCGCGAAGGTCGGAGCGTTCTCGATCCGGTTCGGCGAGCTCACCCATAGGCCGTCCGATAACGCCCGAACCGCGATCGACGACACCAGCGCGATCGCCTACCTGGGGGAGATCCAGCCGGGCGCGTCGGCGGACTCGATGGGGATCACCGAGGATCAGGAACTGCTCCAGGTGAGCCCCACCGACACGGCGATCGCGCTCACGACGAAGACACCGGTGGTTCCGGGCGCGCCGAAGAACTACTACGAGCAATACAGCACTTATGGCCACACGTTCGCCCGCATCACGCCCTCCGCCGCGGCAGAGGCGCGCGCTCAGGTGCAGGAGATGCAGGCGCTGCGGGTCAAGAAGCTGTTCGTCGCCAACGACGGCTCCGACTACGGCAAGGCGATCGCATATGCGGTCAGCAGGATGCGCCGGGCGCCGGGTCTGACAGTGTCTCGAGCGGCGCCCGAGCGCGGCGTCCGTCTCGTCCTCGGGCGCGGACGCGCTGTTCTTCGGGGCGCCTCGGCAGCCGCGGCTCGCGCGGCGGCGCTGTTCGAGCAGCTCGGCCAGCGCACGAAGCTGTTCGTGCCCTCGGCCCTGGACAACGGCGCATCGCTTCATCGCTCGGCGCCGCGAAGCTCCAGCTCTATGCCTCGCAGCCGGGGTTCTTGCCGAAAAACCTCCCGGCCGCCGCCCAGACCCAGTTCGTCAAACCGTTCGAGGCCGCGTATGGCCAGCCCCGGCGACGGAGGCGATCTTCGGCTACGAAGCGATGGCAGCGGTGCTGTCGGTGCTCCGCCAGGAGGGGTCCAGGGCCAACAACCGGACCACGGTCGTGCACGACTTCTTCGGGATCAAGAATCGCCAGTCGGTCCTTGGAACCTACTCGATCGACTCCGGAGGCAATCCGAGCATCGCGCCGTTCGTCTTCAGCCGGTTGCGCTCCGGCGCGCTGGTGCCGTACAAGTTCGCGCAAGCCTCACCTTGACCGGCGCGGGCCCGGATTCGGACGCTCGTCGCCCCGCTGGCGGCGGCCGGCTGTCTCGCCGGGTGCGGCGCCAAGCAGGATCAACCCAGCGCAACGATCGGCGGGCGGACGCTGACGGTGTACGTCAGCGTCCCGCTCAACGGCCCCTCGGCGGTGTCGGGCACCGCGGTCGTCAACGGCGCCCGCTTGGCGCTCGCGCGCGCCGGCCGACGTATCGGGCGCTTTCGGATCGCGGTCGCGCAGCTCAACGACGCGACCCCCACGCGGGGTGAGTGGGACCCGGGCAGGACCACCGACGACGCTCGCCTCGCAGTCCGCGACCCGACTGCGATCGGCTACGTCGGCGAGCTCGATTCGGGTGCCAGCGCGGTCTCGATCCCGATCCTCAACCGGGCCGGCATCGCCCAGATCAGTCCCACGAGCACGGCGGTCGGCCTCACCTCCTCCGGTCCGGCGCGGCGCCCGGCGAGCCCGCAAAGTACTACCCGACTGGCGCGCGGACATTCGCGCGCGTGACGCCGAGCGACGCCGTCCAGGCGGCAGTGCAGGTGTCGCTCCAGCGGCGCTTCGGGTGCGAGCGCACATTCGTGGTCGACGACGGGGAGGTCGATGGCGAGGACATGGCGACGAGGTTCGACCTCGCGGCCCGCTCGGCGGGACTGGGGGTGATCGCGACACAGCAGTTCGACCAGAAGGCGACCAATTACCGCTGCCTTGGCCGTCAGTGTCCGCAAGCACCAGGCCCGACTGCGTCCTGATCACGGCGATCACAGATGCCAACGCGGCGTATCTTGACAAAGCAGCTGGCGGCCGGCTGCCGAGCGTCGCGGATCTTCGCCACCGCCGGGGTGGCTGAGAGCACCTATGCGTCCGGAATTCCCGACAAGCTCGACGGGCGGATCATGATCACGGGACCCGCCCTGGGCGCCAGCGCCTACCCGCCGGCGGGCCGCGCCTTCCTCGCGGCTACGGCGCCCGGTACGGGCCGAGCGAACCGGACACGATCCTGGGTTATGAGGCGATGAGTCTGATGCTGAACGCGATCTCGCGCGCCACGGACCACGGCAGGCACCCCGCGGAGCGCGCGAAGGTCGTCAAGGCGATCTTCGCCACGCGCGACCGGCAGAGCGTGCTCGGGCCATACGGCGTCGACGCGAACGGGGACACCACTGCCAGGACATTCGGCGTGTGGACGATCGCCGACGGAAAGCTCCGTTTCTGGGGGAAAATGGACGGCCAGCGCTCCGTTTCGGTTGCGTTAGGCCGCCGTATCGGCGATTGTTGCGGTCCGAGGGCGCGAGTAGTCTCCGCCCTACCGGGGCACTAGGAGCCCGGAAACCCACAGAGAGGAGGAGCATGCGTTTTCTCGGGAAGCTGACCTCGGGGTGCGTCGCGGTCAGCATGGTGGTCGTACTCGCCGCGTGCGGCTCGAGCAAGAAGAGCACGAGCAGCAGCAGCGGCGGCGGTAGCAGTAGCGGGAACACGATCGACATCTACTCGACCTGCCGCTGCAGGGCGCCGTCACGAAGCAGACCGATCCGCTGGTGAACGGGATAAAGCTCGCCCTGTCACAGGCCGGCAGCAAGGCCGGCAAGTTCACTGTCAACTCACCAGTCGCTCAATGACTCGACGGCGACCTCGGCTGCGACGACGTGCGACGTGAACCAGTCACAGGCCAACGCCCGCAAGGCGGCGACCGACTCGAAGACCGTCTACTACATCGGGGAGTTCAACTCCGGCTGCAGCAAGGTGACGATCCCGATCCTCAACCAGGCCGGAATCCCGCAGGTCAGCCCCGCGAACACATACGTCGGGCTGACGACCAACGACCCAGGCAGCGCGCCCGGTGAGCCGCAGAAGTACTACCCGACCGGGAAGCGGACATACCTGCGCCTCGTTCCGCGGGACACGATTCAGAGCCCGCCGGGCCTGATCGCGATGAAGCAGCACGGCTGCAGCGCGGGTCGCTGACGTCCGACGACAAGACCGCGTACGGCGCCGGGCTGGCAACGCAGGTTCAGCTGAAGGGCAAGTCCAACGGGCTGACGGTGACCAGCCTCAGCCACGTCGATCCGACCTCGCCGAACTTCCGCTCGTACGCGTCGACGATCAAGTCGCAGGGCGTCGAACTGCGTCTACACCGCGTTCAACCCGACCGGCGAGGTCGAGCTGATCAAGGACATCAACGGCCGCGATCCCGACCGCCAAGATCTTCGGCGGCGACGGAATCTGCTCGGCGGCGATCACGAATCCGAAGATCAGGGCGGCATTCCGGCGAGCCTCGCGTCGCATCGTCTTCTGCACGGTGGCGACGCTGGACCTGACCGCCTACCCGGGCGGCGGACGTTCCTCGCCGCGTACAAGGCGAAGTACGGCGGGGGAGCCCGACCCGTACGCGATCTACGGCTACGAGGCAATGAAACTCGGCGCTCGACACGATCGCGAAGCTCGGGGCCAAGGGCAACAACAAGTCCGCCGTCCTCACAGGCGCTGTTCGCGACCAAGGCGCGCACTCGGTGCTCGGGACCTACGGGTTCGACGCCAACGGCGACACGACGCTGAAGTCGTACGGCTTGTACAAAGTTGGCCCGGACGGCAACCCCGATGTTCGTGAAGACCATCACGGTCGGCTAAGGAGTCAAAAGTGGTGCGGAGCCGTTGTCAATGGCCCCGCTCCGCTCCTTAGGCTGGACCGCGGGACCCATGGAAGCCAACGATCGTGCCAAGCCAGAATCGCGCCGGCGGTCGCGGCGGCGCTGGACGCGGTGCGGCAGGTCTCGGGGCGGTGGGGGCTCGTGGCGGCGCTGGCGGCGCTGCCGATCGTAGTACGTGCGTCCACGACCTGACGTCGCGGGTATCCGGCGGGTTCGCGCACGGCACACGCGACGCGATCCACGACCTCACCTACATCGGCAGCAACATCGTCCAGGGGATCTCCAACGGCGCGATCTGGTCGCTGATCGCGATCGGGTACACGCTCGTGTACGGGATCATCGAGCTGATCAACTTCGCCCACGGCGACGTGTTCATGATCGGCTCGTTCACGGGCGCCGGCTTCTGGGCGACGATCGGGCTCGGCCTCGCCACCGGACCGCTCGGCCTGATCCTCGGCCTGCCGCTGACGCTGCTCGTGTGCGATGCTCGTCTGCGGCGTCCTCAACGTGCTGATCGAGCGGGTCGGCTACCGGCCGCTGCGGAGCGCGCCGAAGCTCGCGCCGCTGATCACCGCGGTCGGGTTCTCGTTCATCCTCCAGAACGTCGGGCTACTGTGGCTCGGGGGCTCGCCGTCGGGGCGTCTCCGACCTGGTCCATGAAAACAACACCGTGTTCCACATCTCAGGCGTCGTGATCCATCGCGCGGACGTGCTCGCGATCGGGGTCACGGTGCCGCTGGTGATCCTGCTGGGGTGGTTCGTCGGCCGCACCCGTCACGGCAAGGCGATGCGCGCGACCGCTCAGGATCCTGAGGCCGCGCGGCTGATGGGGATCAACGTCGACAGGACGATTTCGCTGACGTTCCTCATCGGCGGAGTGCTGGCCGGCGCCGCCGGCCTCGTCTACGCGCTCTACGAGACGACGATCTGGTACTTCCAGGGGTTCGAGGCGGGGCTGATCGCGTTCACGGCCGCGGTGATGGGAGGAATCGGCAACATCCGCGGCGCGGTGCTCGGCGGCCTGATCATCGGCTGCATCCACAGATGTCGACGCCCGCGTCGGCCCCCAGTGGACCCCTGCTTCGTGTTCGGCTACCTGATCGTGATCATGGTCCTGCGGCCGCGCGGCCTGCTCGGCGAGGAGACGAGGGAGGCCGGATGAACGAGCTGCAGGCCCAGCTGCGCGAATGGCGAGCGGCGATCGAGCGCGGCTGCCGCCTGGTGGCCGCGCGCCCTGGCGGTGGTGCTGATCGTGTTCGGGCTCGTGCTGCCCGCTCTTCTCGCCGACCAGCAACTTCGTCAACACGGAGATCCTGGCGCTGACGTACGTGATGTTCGCGCTCGGGTTGAACATCGTCGTCGGCTTTGCCGGCCTGCTCGACCTCGGCTATGTCGCGTTCTTCGCGCTCGGCTCGTACGCGTTCGGGTGGTTCGGGTCGGGCTTCTTCTTCAAGGCGCACGTGCACGTGCTCGTGCACGGGTCCCGGCCACGCTGCCCGGCATCCACCTGAACTTCGTGCTGATCCTGATCTGCGCCGGGGTGATCACCGCTTTCGCCGGCGCGCTCATCGGCGTGCCGACGCTGCGGCTGCGCGGCGACTACATCGCGATCGTGACGCTCGCGTTCGGGGAGATCATCCGGGTGTTCGCGCTCAAGGGCCGCGATCAAGATCGTCGGAATGCCGCTGACCGGCGGCGAGCTCGGATCAGCGGCGCTCGACCCTCCGTACTTCCCCGGCATCGGCCAGTTCGACCAGCTAGACATCAGACCCTGGTACTACACGATCTTCGCGCTCGTCCTGATCACGCTGTTCGTCAACCTGCGGGTGCGCGACTCCCGGCTGGGGCGGGCCTGGATCGCGCTGCGCGAGGACGAGGTCGCGGCGGTCTCGATGGGGATCCCGCTGGTGCGCACGAAGCTGCTCGCTTACGCGCTCGGCGCGGCGTTCGGCGGCATCGCGGGCGCCTTCCTCGGCGCGTACACGACGCTGATCGACGCCGACGAGTTCCAGTTCGGCGTTCTCGATCTTCGTTCTCGCGATGGTGATCCTCGGCGGCCTCGGGTCGATCTGGGGGGTCGTGATCGGGGCGTTGCTGCTCGCCAACATCAACTACTACCTGATCCCGGACGTGCTCAACGCACTGCCCGGCACACATTCGGGCTCAACTTCAACCTGACCGATCTCCAGGTCGAGCATCTTCGGCTTCCTGCTCGTGCTCGTGATGGTGCTGCGCCCGCAGGGGCTGATCCCCGAGCGCCGGCGAAAGCTCGAGCTGACCGAGGGGATCGGCGAGACCGAGCTCGGAGGAGCCCGACGGGCTGGACCGCGGTGACGGCCGGAGAGCGTCGAGACCGTCCGTCGCCGGCGCCTGCGCGCCGCGACAGCGCTCCTGCAGGCCGAACGTGTCCAAGGAGTTCGGCGGCCTGGTCGCCGTCAACGACGTCTCGATCGACATCCCGCGCGGTCGATCGTCTCGATAATCGGTCCGAACGGCGCCGGCAAGACGACGCTGTTCAACATGCTCACGGGGCTGTACAAGCCGACCAGCGGGCGGATCGTGTTCGGCGGCGCGGACATCACGCACGTCGCGCCCGGACGAGATCACCAAGCTCGGGGTCGCGCGGACGTTCCAGAACATCCGCCTGTTCGGCGCGATGACCGCGCTCGAGAACGTGATGGTCGGCCGTCACTCGCCGGATGCGCGCCGGCATGTTCGGTTCGATCGTCCACACGCCCTGGGTGCGGGCCGAGGAGCGGGCGGTTCGCGAGCGAGCGCCGAGGTGCTGAGTACGTCGGCCTGCGTCCGCCGGCAGTTCGGCCAGCTCGCGACCAACCTCAGCTACGGCGACCAGCGGCGGGTGGAGATCGCGCGGGCGCTGGCATCGGAGCCGAAGCTGCTGCTGCTCGACGAGCCCACGGCCGGGATGAACCCGCAGGAGTCCGGGCGCTGACGGAGTTCATGCGCAAGCTGCGAAAGGAGCTGGAGCTCACGATCTCCTGATCGAGCACGACATGAAGGTCGTGATGGGCGTCTCCGAACGGGTGACGGTGCTGGATCACGGCGAGAAGATCGCCGAGGGGCCGCCGAGCCGAAGTCCGCGACGATCCGCGCGTGATCGAGGCGTACCTCGGAAAGCAGGAGCTGATGGCGCTGCTAGAGGTCGATGAGATCCACTCCTACTACGGCGCGATCGAGGCCTTGAAGGGCGTCTCGCTGACGGTCGAGCGAAGGCGAAGTCGTGACGTTGATCGGCTCCAACGGCGCCGGCAAGTCGACCACGCTGCGCTCGATCTCCGGCCTGACGCCGGCCATCGAAGGGAAGTCGTGTTCGCCGGGGAGGAGATCACGCGGATCCCCGCACACGACATCGTCGGGCGGGGATCGCGCTCGTCTCCGGAGGGACGTCACTGCTTCCCGCGGATGACCGTCCGCGAGAACCTCGACCTGGGCGCGTACCGCCGACGGGGCTCCGGGTCGCCGAGGATCTCGACCGCGTGTACGAGCTGTTTCCGCGCCTCCAGGAGCGCGAGCGCCAGAAGGCGGGCACGATGTCCGGCGGCGAGCAGCAGATGCTCGCGATCGGGCGGGCGCTGATGGCCCGGCCGCAAGCTGTTGATGCTCGACGAGCCCTCGATGGGAATCGCGCCGATCCTCGTCCAGCGGATCTACGAGACATCGAGCGAGATCAACCGCAGGGCGTCACGATCCTGCTTGTCGAACAGAACGCGAACTACGCGCTCGACGTCTCCAAGCGGGGCTACGTGCTCGAGACCGGTCAGGTCGCCCTCGCCAACTCGTCCGACGAGCTGCGGACCGATCCCGAGGTTCAGCGGGCGTACCTGGGCACATGATCGTCGTCGCCATCATCGGTGCCACGGCCTATACCTGCTGTTCGCCTGGCTTCTGTCGGCAGCTATCGGCTCGTGGGTCTCCGAGCGCAAGGGCTATGGCGAACGGGTCGGACTCGCGTTCGGGCTGTTGCTGTCCGTGCTCGGCCTGCTGATTGTCCTGCTGCTTCCGGGCGGCCGGGGTCGGCGTGGAAGGTGGACGGTTGGCTGCCGCGGAACCGCGGCGCGCCGCGTTCTTAGCGCCGGGTCTACCTCAGGGCCGCGCGCAGCCCCGCGGCCAGCTCCGGGTACCGAAACTCATACCCGAGCTCGAGCGCCTGCGCGGGGATCATCCGCTCGCTCGCGGTTAGCACCGAGCCATCTCGCCGAACATCGCGCGGATCGCGAACTCGGGGACCGGGACGACCGCAGGCCGTCTGAGCGCGCGGCCTAGCGCACGAGAGAACTCACGGTTGGTCACGGGGCCGGGCGCACACGCGTTCACCGGCCCTGACCAGATCCCGCGGCCACCGGCCGGCCCGCTCGTCCCGTCCAGGGCGGCGATGATGATTCCCACGACATCCTCGATGTGGATCCACGACATGTACTGGCGCCCGCCTGCGATCGGGCCGCCGATCCCGGCCCGGAACGGCGGCAGCATCTTCTCCAGCGCCCCGCCCTCGCGGTCGAGAACGACCCCGGTCCGCACGCGCACGACCCGGACACCCAGCTCCGAAGCTCCCTCGGCCGCGCTTTCCCAGTCCACGCAAAGCGAGGCCAGGAAGTCCGTGCCGGGGGGCTCGGTCTCGGCAAGCTCGTCCGAGCCCCGGTCGCCGTAGTAGCCCGCGGCCGAGCCCGATACGAGGGTCCGCGGCCGGGGCCAGGCGGCCTGGATCCCTTCGACCAGATTCCTCGTGCCGAGCTCCCGGCTCGAGCGGATTCGCTCCTTCGCCTCGGGGGTCCACCGCTGCGCGATCTGCTCGCCCGCCAGGTTGATCACCGCGTCCGCCTCGGACAGCGTCTGCTCCGGCGCGGGACCGGTCATCGGGTCCCAGCGAACCGCCTCGGTACCTAGCCGTTCGCGCGCGGCATCGGGGTTACGCGACAGCGCAACCACGCTGTCGCCACGCTCCTGGAGGACCGCCACCACCTTTGAGCCAATCAGGCCGGTGGCGCCAGTGACCGCGACATTCATCGCCCGGGAATCGCCCCGAACTCCTCAGTCTGTGCAAAGCCGAGCTCCGCGCCCGCCTCAGCGGTTCCGCTTTCGCGCGCCTCGTCGGCGACGGCGGCCGCGACCGCGCTCACGACCTCGCGGTTGAACACCGAAGGGATGATGTAGTCCTCGCGCAGCTCGTCAATGGAGACGATGTCTGCGATCGCCCGCGCCGCGGCCATCTTCATCCGCTCGGTGATCGCCGTGGCGCGGACGTCGAGGGCGCCGCGGAAGATCCCGGGGAAGCAGAGCACGTTGTTGATCTGATTGGGGTAATCGGAGCGGCCCGTGGCGACGATCCGAGCGTACGGCGCCGCGTCCTCGGGCAGCACCTCGGGGTTCGGATTGGCCATCGCGAACACGATTGGGTCGGGGTTCATGCGCTGAAGGGAGTCCGCGTCGATCACCCGCGCTCCGGAGACGCCGATGAACAGATCCGCGCCGTCGAGCACGTCGCTCGGGGGCCCGGATCGGCGCTCGTCGTTGGTCACCGATGCCAGCCAGCGCTTGACCTCGTGCATGCTGCCGTCGGCGTAGTCCGCGCGGTCGACGTGGACGGCCCCGCGTGAATCACAGCCGATGATGTGCCGGGCTCCCGCCTCGATCAGGATCTTCGTCACGGCGATCCCGGCCGCGCCGAGCCCGGAGATCACGATCCGGATGTCGTCGATCCGCTGGCCGGTCAGCGTGAGTGCGTTAAACAGCGCGGCGAGCACGACCACGGCGGTGCCGTGCTGGTCGTCGTGGAACACGGGGATGTCGAGCTCGCCTTGAGCCGCTCCTCGATCTCGAAGCACCGCGGGGCGGAGATGTCCTCGAGGTTCACGCCGCCGAACGCCGGGGAGATCGCCTTCACCGTCGCGACGATCTCGTCGGGGTCGCGTGTGTCGAGGCAGATCGGGAACGCGTCGATCCCCGCGAACTCCTTGAACAGCATCGCCTTGCCCTCCATCACCGGCATCGCGGCGCGGGGACCGATGTCGCCCAGCCCCAGGACAGCGGTCCCGTCTGAGACGACCGCGACCGTGTTGCGCTTGATCGTGTACTGGAAGGCCTTGTCGGGATCGTCGCGGATCGCGTTGCAGACACGCGCGACGCCGGGTGTGTAGGCCATCGAGAGGTCGTCGCGCGTCTTCAGCGGACTCTTGTTGTGCAGCTCGATCTTGCCCCCGACGTGCATGAGGAAGGTCCGGTCGGTCGTGTCGAGTACCCGCACGCCCGGGACGCCGTTGAGGGCCTCCGTCAGCCGCGGCCAGTCGGTCGCGTCCCCGGTTGCGACGGTGATGTCTCTGACCGTATGCTGGCCCTCCACCTGCACAAGGTCGACAGCGCCGATCGTCCCGCCGGCCTCGCCGATCGCACTCGCGACCTTCCCCAGCATCCCAGGGCGGTGATCGATCTCCACGCGGAGCGTGAGGCTGTATTGAGCGCTGGGAGTGGAGGCCATCGGGCTCCGGATCTTATGGGGCGCCGGGTCGAGCCGCCCTCGGCCGCCGGGCAGCCCCGCAGCGTCCGGCCCGCTCCGCTCCGCAGCGCCCGGGCCGCTCGGGGCGACCCGCCCCGCAGCGTCCGGGTCGCTGGCCGGGGCGACCTAAATTCAGGAGAGATGGCGGACGAGCTCTTCCTGATCGACGGCAACAGCCTCGCGTACCGCGCATTCTTCGCCCTGCCCGAGTCGATCGCGACCTCGACGGGGGTTCCCACGAACGCGATCTTCGGCTTCGCCTCGATGCTGGTCAAGATCCTGACCGACTACGGCCCCAAGGCCACGGTGGTCGTGTGGGACAAGGGCGACACGGGCCGCAGGGAGGTGTATTCCGAGTACAAGGCGCAGCGGACCTCGCGGCCTGACCTCCTCAAAGAGCAGTGGCCGGCGTTCGAGCCGCTGGTCGATGCATTCGGTTATCGCAACCTCGCCGTCGAGGGGTACGAGGCCGACGATGTGATCGCCTCGATCGTCGAGCGGGCAAGGCACGCCGACCCGCCTGTTCCTGTGATGGTCGTCACCGGCGACCGTGACGCGTACCAGCTGGTCGATGAGGGCGTGCAGATCATGACCACGTCGCGGGGGATCACCGACACGCGCGTCTACGACCGCGAAGGGGTGGTGGAGCGGTACGGGATCCCGCCAGAGCTCGTGCCGGACTTCATCGGCCTGAAGGGGGACACCAGCGACAACATCCCGGGTGTTCCGGGGATCGGGGACAAGACCGCCGCCGAGCTGCTGCAGCGGTTCGGCTCGCTCGAGGAGGTGCTCGCCCACGTGGACGACATCTCCGGTGCCAAGCGCAAGCAGAACTTGATCGACCACGCCGACGATGCTCGGCTCTCAAAGCAGCTGGCGACGATCAAGCGCGACATCCCGATCGAACTCGACATTTCCTCGTTCGCCTCGCAAGAGCCCGATCGCTCACGGCTGCGGGAGGTCTTCCGGGAGTACGAGCTGCGGGAGCCGCTCCGCCGGCTGGAGGAATCGCTGGGGTCCGCCGATGCCGCCGCGCCGGCGCCGGTTGCCGAGCGGGCGCTTTCGGCAAGGGTAATCGAGGGCACGCTGGCCGACGTCTCAAAGCTGCCGGAGACGGAGGTCGCGCTCGCCGTGCGACGCCCGGCAAGCCGGCCGAGGCCCTGTTCGCCGAGACCGACGCTTGGCGCTTCGGCGTTCACGCCGACAGCGCGGGGCCAGCTCGTCGCGGGCGAGTGCGCCCGCCCCGAGGAGCTGGTCGAGGCGATCGGAGACCGGCCCGCGATCGCGCACGACGCAAAGTCGCTCGGGGAAGTGCCGGAGGTGCTCGCCCATGACACGGAGATCGGCGCATATCTGCTCGAGCCGGCCGGAGGGCATACCCGTTCCGGGAGCTGTGCGAGGAGCGCGGGCTTGCCGCGAGCGTCGATGACCCCGCCGGCGCCGACGCGCTGCTCGTCCATGCGCTGGCGTCCTGGCAGCGGGATGAGATCCGGGGGCGTGGCCTCGAGGACCTGTTGCTCGACGTCGAGCTGCCGCTCGTGCGGATCTTGCGTGACATGGAGCTGGCCGGTCCAAGCTCGACACCGCGCGGTTGGCGCGAAATCTCGTCACGGGTCAAGGCGGAGGCCGACGCGTTGGAGCGGAGATCTTCGAGCTGACCGGAGAGGAGTTCATGATCGGGTCGCCCAAGCAGCTCGAGGAGGTGCTGTTCGGGAAGCTCTCCCTATCCCGAAAGCGGCGCGGGAAGACCGGCTACTCGACCGACGCACGCGTGCTTCAGGCGATCCGCCACGAGCACCCGGTGATCCCGAAGATCGAGCGCTGGCGCGAGCTGACAAAGCTCGCGCAGACGTACCTCGACGCGCTGCCGCTGCTGCTGGGACCGGACGGCCGGCTGCACACGACCTTCAACCAGACGGCGGCCACGACCGGGCGTCTTTCCTCCAACAACCCGAACCTCCAGAACATCCCGATCCGAACTGAGCTGGGGCGTCAGATCCGCTCGTGTTCGTCGCCGAGCCCGGGAACCTGCTCGTGTCCGCGGACTACTCGCAGGTCGAGCTGCGCCTGCTGGCCCACATAGCGGGCGAGGATGCGCTGAAGGACATCTTCCGCCGAGGAGAGGACGTGCACACCGCCACCGCCGTGCGCGTATTCGGCGTGACGCCCGACCAGATCGATCCCGGGATGCGCTCGAAGTCGAAGATGATCAACTACGGGATCGTCTACGGGCTGTCGGCGTGGGGGATGGCCGACCGGCTCGACATCCCCCAAGAGGAGGCCGACGAGTTCATCCAGCGCTACATGGCGGGATTCCCGGCGGTCGCGCGCTTCATCGAGGAGACGATCGAGCAGGGGACCGAGCATGGCTACGTCTCGACCCTGTTCGGCCGCCGCCGCCAGGTGCCCGGAGTTGCGCGCCCGGCGCTGGGACCTGCGCAAGCAGGGAGAGCGCTTCGCGGTCAACATGGTGATCCAGGGGACCGCAGCGGACATCATGAAGATGGCGATGGTCCGGTGCGTGCGCGCGCTCTCGGACTCCGGGGTTCGATCGCGGTTGATATTGCAGATTCACGATGAGCTGCTTTTCGAGGGACCTGAGGCCGGGAGGCCGAGCAGGTCGAGGAGATCGCATGCCGGGAGATGGCCGCGGCGTTCGAGATGGATCCGCCGCTCGCGGTTGACGCTGGGATCGGGTCGCGATTGGCTGTCGGCCAAGTGACGAGAGCGAGCGTTCTGCCCATATAGGGCAGAAACGTCGCTCGCGGCAGGCGATGCGCCGGCGACCTTGGAGCGCTCGCCCACGAACCGCGGGTGAGCGATCTCCAGGTAGTGGCCGAACGACCAGTCGACGAAGCGCTTGCGCTCCATCGCCTTAAGCGCCCGCGTCAGGAGCGCGAGGCGGCACGCGCGGGATCAGCCGCTGCACCCGCAGCATCCAGTCGAACTTCCGCGCGTGGGCGGCGCTGAACGCGCCGTAGCGCTCGAGCGCCTGCTCCTTCGTCTGGTGTCCCGCGAGCACGCCGCGCAGCTCGCGGCCGACGGCGATGCCGAAGTAGAGCGCGGTCCGGATCCCCTCGGCGGTCAGCGGCAGGCAGTGGCCGGCGGAGTCGCCGGCGAAGAAGATCCCGTCCTCGGTCGCCTCGCGGATCTTGTGCGGGATCCAGTTGCCCTGATAGCGGACCGCGATCGCGCTCGAGATCCTCGGCCAGCCTCACCGTGGGCTCCTTGACATGGAAGCGCGGGTCGAACGAGCCGATGCCGACGCGGATCTCATCGTCGGCCGGAAAGCTCCAGCCGTATCCGGCCGGGCACATAGGAGCGGTCGATCCACACCTCGAGCTCGTCGCCGGATCCGAACGGATGGACCTCGAGGCCGCGCGACAGGTAGGCCTCGGGCGGCTGGATCGGCTCGCCGCCGCCGAGCACCCGTCGCCAGCCGAGCGCGTCGACGATCAGGGCGGCGCGGATGTCACCGCGGTCGGTGTGGACGGTTTGCCCGGTCCGTCCGTCCACCTTTGCGGTCTCGAACTCGAACGACGCCCTGATCGGCGAGCAGCGCCACAGAGCGTGCGGTAATCGAAGGTCGAGAACGTCCACGGGAGATCGAACCGCCGCGTCGCATGCGGGGTGTGGATCACCAACTGCGGGAACGTCTGCTGGAGGGAGTCCTGCAGGTCGAGCGCATGGAGCCAGTCGGTCGGGATCCCGCACGCCGAGGTCTGCCGCTCGCCGATCTCGTAGCGGTCGATCACCAGCACGTCTGCGCCGCTACCGGCGAGCTCGCGCGCGACCGCCAGACCGGCGAAGCTGGCGCCGCAGATCAGCACGTCGCAGTCGCGATCCAGCGGCGTGCGCTCGGCGCCGCGCTTGGTGGCACGCGGTTGGCATCGGGTTACCGATGATACGGAGCGGGCTCGAGCTGCGGCCCTAGCTGGCTATCCTCACTCGCAGCCAATGGCTTCCACAACGCACTCTGATCCCCCCAACCGAACCGCCCAACGCCAAGGTCGTCGAAGGCTCGGACGGGCTGCTGCTCGAGATCGACGGCCAGATCGTCCCCAACTACGACGCCACCCTGCACCCCTTCCAGGAGGGGGATGTCGTCACCGGCCACGTCGTCCGGATCGACAACGACGAGGTCCTCGTCGACATCGGCTACAAGTCCGAGGGCGTCATCCCCGCCACCGAGCTCTCGATCCGCAAGTCGGTCGATCCCGCGCGACGAAGTCCAGCTCGGCGAGCAGGTCGACGCGCTCGTCCTCACCAAGGAGGACCAGGACGGCCGGCTGATCCTCTCCAAGAAGCGCGCTCGCTTCGAGAAGGCGTGGCGCCGGATCGAGGCCGCGGCCGAATCGGGCGAGCCGGTCGAAGGCGCGGTGATCGAGGTCGTCAAGGGCGGCCTGATCATCGATCTCGGCGTCCGCGGCTTCCTGCCCGCGTCGCTCGTCGACATCCGCCGCGTGCCGAACCTCGACGAGTACATGGGCCAGAAGATCGAGTGCAAGGTGATCGAGCTCAATCGCTCGCGCAACAACGTCGTGCTCTCTCGCCGCGCCGTGCTCGAGGAGCAGCGCAAGGAGGACCGCGAGCGGATCCTCGATCGGCTCCAGCCGGGCCAGGTGGTCGAGGGCAACGATCTCCAACATCGTCGACTTCGGCGCGTTCGTCGATCTCGACGGGATCGACGGCCTGATCCACATCTCGGAGCTGTCGTGGTCGCATGTCAACCATCCGAGCGAGATCCTCTCGATCGGCGACACCGTCAGCGTCAAGGTGCTCGACATCGACCGCGACCGCCAGCGGATCTCGCTGGGCCTGAAGCAGACCCAGGAGGATCCGTGGCAGCGCGTGGTCGACACCTACAACGTCGGCGACGAGCTCGAGGGCACGGTCACCAAGGTCGTCACCTTCGGCGCGTTCGTAGAGATCCTCGACGGCGTCGAGGGGCTCGTCCACATCTCCGAGCTCGCCCAGCACCACGTCGAGAACCCGCGCGAGCTGATTCAGCCGGGCGACACGGTCCGCGTCAAGATCCTCGAAATCGACTCCGAGCGACGGCGGCTGTCACTGTCGATCAAGCGGGTGGAGGGGCAGGTGCTGCCGGTCCACCGGGACGCGCCTCCTCCCGACTTGGATGACGTGCCCGACCTTGGGTTGTCTGAGGACGTGTTCGCCACGCCTCCGGAGGACGCTGCGCCGCTGTCGGAGGAGACTTCAGCCTCCGAAGCAGGGGGCGTCCTTGAAACCGATCTTGAGGCCGCTGCCTCGGACGCGACTGCTTCGGACGCTGACGTCTCCTCCGACGCCGAGCCGGGTCCGGATGCCGAGGCGGAGCTCGCTCCCGAGCCTGAGGCGGAGCTCGCTCCCGGAGCCCGAGTCCGAGGCGGCCGTCGCTGAACCGGAGCCCGCTGCGGAGGTAGACCCCGAGCCTCCCGCTGCGGAGCCCCCGGCAGCGGACTCAGACGACGCGCCTCCCGCCGAAACCCCCTAACCGGGTGATCCCGTTCGTCGGGCTCACGGGCGGGATCGGCGTGGGCAAGTCGACCGCGCTCGATGCGCTCGAGCGGCTCGGAGCTGCCACGCTCTCAACCGATCAAGTGGTGCACGAGCTGTACGGATCCCCCGAGGTGCGCGATGCCGTCCGCGAGCGGTTTGACACCGTCGTCGCCCCCAATGGCGTGGTCGACCGCGGTGCTCTTGCCGAGCTCGCGTTCGCGACCGCTGAGGACCGGGCGTGGCTCGAGGACTTGCTGTGGCCACGGGTTGGCGCGCGAATGGTCGCCTGGCGCGAAGAAGTCGAGCGACTATCGCCCCGTCCGCGTGTTGCAGTGGTCGAGGTGCCTCTGCTGTTCGAATCCGGGATGGAAGGCGCGTTCGATGCGACGATCACCGTTGTCGCGGACGAGGAAGTGCGAGCCCAGCGCGCTGAATCGCGGGATCACCGTTCGCTTGACGAACGATCCGCGCGCCAGCTGACCCAGGAGGAAAAGGCGGCGCGCGCGACCTACGTGGTGGCCAACGACGGTACGGTCGAGCAGCTCGAACGCGAGCTGTCGGCCGTGCTTGAGAAGCTTCCCGGATGAGTCCGTCCGCCGCCACTGTCACCGCCCGCCGGAGCGCCTCGAGCCGCGCGGCTTCGCGACGGCGCAGATCGCTCCTCGGGCTCGCCGGTCTCGGGCTTGTCGTGATCGTGGCGGTACTCGTCGCGCCGTTGTTCCAGAAGGCGATCCAGGAGCTGACGCTGCCGCTGTCGCACGAGGACATCATCCGGCAGCAGGCGGCCGAGAAGCACCTCGATCCGGCTCTGATCGCTGCGGTCATCTACGCCGAGACGAAGTTCGATCCCCGCCAGTCGTCGGCGGGAGCCGAGGGTCTCATGCAGCTGCTTCCGCAGACTGCGGAGTTCCTGGCGCGCCGGTCGGGCGCGACGACGTTCACCACGGCCGATCTCGGAACCCCGCAAGTGAATATCGCTTACGGGAGCTACTACCTGCGCTATCTGATCGATCACTACGGCGGTCAGGTGCTGCCTGCCATCGCGGCCTACAACGCAGGCATGACGAACGTGGACCGATGGGTGGCCGCCGCCCGGGCAGCGGGCGGCTCGCTCGGGATCAGCGACATTCCCTTCCCTGAGACGCGCGCGTACGTGCAGAAGGTCCTCCAGGCCCAGCGCGATTACAGACGCACGTACTCAAAGCGCCTCGGCTACGGGTAGCCAGCGCAGCGGCTCGGCGACCCGCCGCGCGGCGCCTCAGTAAACCCGGCGCGGACGCCGGGCGTTCTCTACTCCGGCGATGACGCGCGCAAGCTCGGCGGCCTCGCCGTCCTCGAGGGTGGCGATCGTGATCCGGATTCCGGGACCCGTCGCGAGCCGGAAGTGCTCACCCGCGAACACCAGCCAACCGGCGTCATGCAATGCCCGCACCACCGGTGCCTCCTCACGCACCGGGATCCAGACATTGACACCCGAACGGCCATAGGCCGCCAGTCCGTGGTCGGCGAGTCCCGAGATCAGCGACTGGCGGCGCGACGCGTAGACGTCGGCGGCGCGTGCACACGTAGCGCTGAAGCCTGGGTCGTCCATCAGCTCGGCCGCGACCGCCTGCAGCAGGTGGCTGACCCAGCGCGGCCCCAGTGCCTGCCGCCCCTCGACGCGTGCGATCGTCGTCTGATCCCCGCACAGGAGTCCGACACGCAGATCAGGGTGGAGCATCTTTGACGTCGAGCGGACGACCGCCCACCGGGTTCGCTCGGGGCCGATCAGCGTCGCGAAGGGCGCCCCCGAGATCAAGCCGGCGTGGTCGTCCTCGAAGATCAAAACGTCAGGCGTCTTCTCCAGGAGGCCGCGCAGCTCCTCAGTGCGCTCCTGGTCGAGCGCGGCGCCGAGCGGGTTCTGGGCGCGGGGAACGAGCACGAGCGCCTCAACCCCCCGCCGGAGGGCGGTCGCAAGCGCGTCGGGAAGGATGCCGCGCTCATCGACTCGCGCCGGGACCGCGACCAGCCCGAGTGCGAGCAGAATGTCCCGAATCGGCGGGTAGGTTGGATCCTCGACCACGACGCGGTCACCGGGACGGAGGTGGGCCTGGAGAACCCGCTCGACCGCGTCGAGCGCGCCCGACACGATCGCGATCGCGTCGGGCGCGAAGCCGTCCGCGTCGAACATCCGGCGAGCGACTCCGAGCAGCTCGGGATCAGGCCCATCGAGGCCCGCGATCTTGAGCCTTCCGTCCAGGTCGACTTTCTCGACCGCCGGCGCCATCGGAGGCAGCAGAGCCGGGTCGGGGAGGCCGATCGTGAGATCCCGCAGCCCTTTGAGGTCGGCTGACGGTGCGCCGAAGCCCGTCCGAACCGGCGCCCGCAGGGGCGGACGCGGCGCGACCCGCGTCCCACGCCGCCCCTCGGCGACTACGAGGCCTCGCTGGCGAAGGATTCTGTAGGCGGCGTTGACGGTCGCAGGGCTCGTCCCGAGCGCAGTCGCCAGCGCGCGAACGGTTGGCAGGGGATCGCCCGTCTCGAGCTCGCCGTCCCGAATCGCGGTCTCGGCGCTGGCGGCGATCTCACGGGCGGTTGAACCGCTGAGCCGCGCACCCCTCTCGTTGGACTCGCTCGGTCCGTCCTGATATTGTTCTACATCAAGCATGAGTTTGTACTATAACAATATCACGAACGTCACGATCCGGTATGCCTTTCCCGACGACGCCCTTGCGCTGATGCGGCTTGCAGAGCTCGACAGCTCCGAGCCGCCGTCCCAGCCGATGCTGGTCGCCGAGGTCGAGGGCGAGCTGCGCGCCGCGCTGTCGCTCCGCGATCGGGCGGCCGTCGCCGACCCGTTCCATCGCACCGCGGCATTGGTCGCTCTGCTCTGCGCCCGAGCTGACCAGCTCGCTGCGAGGGACACGTCGGTCGAGACGACCGCGCGAAGCCGTTCGCCGCGAGCGGTAGTGGCGCGTTTCCGCGGAAACGCGTAGCGCCGCTCACCTCGGGCGATGCCGCGGACCGTAGCTGACCGCGGCGAGTCCGCCGCCGCGGCGCCCACCGCTACGCTGGAGTAGATGCCGAAGTTCGAGCTCGATTCCGCATACACGCCGACCGCCGACCAGCCGCGCGGCGATCGAATCTCTGGCCGAGGGGATCGGGCCGGCGAGCGCTCCGAGACGCTGCTCGGGGCGACCGGTACCGGGCAAGACGATGACGATGGCCGGCGTGATCGAGGCGGTGCAGAAGCCGGCGCTCGTGATCGCGCACAACAAGACCCTCGCGGCGCAGCTGTGCAACGAGTTCCGGACCTACTTCCCGCGCAACGCGGTCGAGTACTTCGTCTCCTACTACGACTATTACCAGCCCGAGGCGTACGTCCCGAGCAAGGACCTCTACATCGAGAAGGACTCGGCGATCAACCAGGAGATCGATCGCCTCGGCACTCGGCGACGGCGGCGCTGTTCGCGCGCCGCGACGTGCTGATCGTCGCCAGCGTGTCCTGCATCTACGGCCTCGGTTCGCCGGAGGTCTACGACGAGAACCTGCAGACGCTCAGCAAGGGCGAGTTCATCGACCGCGACGCGCTGCTGCGCAAGCTCGTCTCGATCCAGTACACGCGCAACGACACCGCGCTCGCCCGCGGGAACGTTCCGGGTCCGGGGGAGACGCTCGAGGTCTTCCCCGCCTACGCCGAGACCGCCTTCCGCGTGGTGCTGTTCGGCGACGAGGTCGAGCGCCTGCAGCAGTTCGACCCGCTCACCGGCGAGCTGATCAAGGACGACCTCGAGCACGTGGGGATCTGGCCCGCGACCCACTACAACGTGCGCGAGGGGATGATCGAGGACGCGGTGGCCGAGATCGGCCGCGAGCTGAACGAGCGCTGCGCCGAGCTCGAGGCGAGGGCAAGCTGCTCGAGTCCCACCGCCTGCGCCAGCGCACCCAGTACGACATGGAGATGCTTCGCGAGCTCGGGTTCTGCTCGGGGATCGAGAACTACTCGCGGATCCTCGACGGCCGCAACCCCGGCGACCGGCCCTACTGCCTGCTCGATTACTTCCCCGACGACTTCGTGTGCTTCATCGACGAGTCCCACCAGACCGTGCCCGCAGATCGGCGGCATGTCCGAGGGCGACCGCTCCCGCAAGCAGACGCTGGTCGACTACGGGTTCCGGCTGCCGAGCGCGCTGGACAACCGGCCCCAGACCTTCCAGGAGTTCCTCTCGATCACTCCGCAGATGGTGTTCGTCTCGGCCACGCCGGGCGAGTACGAGCGCAGCCACTCGCCCGCGGATCGTCGAGCAGATCGTCCGCCCGACCGGGATCGTCGACCCGGAGGTCGAGGTGCGCGAGACGCGCAACCAGATCGACGATCTGATGAACGAGATCCGCGGGCGGGTCGACCGGAACGAGCGCACGCTGGTCACCACCCTGACCAAGAAGATGGCCGAGGACCTGACCGACTACCTGCTCGAGATGGGCTTCAAGGTCCGCTATCTGCACTCGGAGGTCGACACGCTCGAGCGGATCCAGATCATCCGCGAGCTGCGGCTCGGCGAGTTCGACATGCTCGTCGGCGTCAACCTGCTGCGGGAGGGGCTCGACCTGCCCGAGGTCTCGCTGGTGGGGATCCTCGACGCCGACAAGGAGGGGTTCCTGCGCGGCGAGACCTCGCTGATCCAGACGATCGGCCGGGCGGCCCGGAACATCGAGGGCAAGGTGCTCATGTACGCCGACAAGGAGACGGCGGCGATGCGCGCGGCGATCGACGAGACCGACCGCCGGCGCGCGATCCAGCGCGCCTACAACGAGGAGCACGGGATCACGCCGGAGACGATCGTCAAGGGGATCTCCGACATCGCCGAGTTCCTCCAATCCGAGTCGAAGGTGCCGCGCTCCGGCGCGGCGGCGGCTCCGCGAGGCGGCGAAGGCGATGCCGCCGGCGGAGATCGAGCGGGCGATCGTCGGGCTCGAGGAGGAGATGCTGCGGCCGCCGAGGAGCTCCGGTTCGAGTACGCGGCCAAGCTGCGGGACGAGATCCGCGACCTCAAGCGGGAGCTCGACCAGGCGATCGCCGACGGGCTCGCGCCCCGCGCCGAGGCGATCGGCGTCGGCCGCGAGGCGAAGCGCCGCTCCGTCCGCTACGCTGCGCCTGCGTCATCCCACCATGATACGGAGGTAGCGGCGTGGCCCTGGAACGGCAGAGACATCGAGAAGAAGGACTTTCCCGTCGGGCGCCGGGGTTACGACCCAGCGGCCGTCGACTCCCACCTGAGCGCGTCGCCGACGAGGTCGACGAGCTCAGCGCGTCCGTCGCGCAAGCGCACGGAAAACGCTCGCCCAGGCCGCCAGCGAGCAGGTCCGGGCGATCGTCGAGGCGGCCGAGAAGAGCGCCGGCGAGATCCAGGGCAGGCCGAGGACGAGGCCGAGAGACGCCGCGCCGACAGCCGCGCGCGAGGCGCCAACGCGGCGCGCAGGCTGCAGCGCCGCTCAACGAGCGCGAGCAGGCTCGGGCCAGGCGCGCGAGTACGTCGGGAAGGTCTCCGAGTCGACCGCCAGATGCTCGAGCGGCTCGAGGCGATGGAGAGCGAGCTGACCGCACTGATCGAGTCGCTGCGCACCGGCGCCAACCGCCTGAACGCGGAGCTCGGAGCTGCTCGAGTCGGAAATGAAGGATCTCGAGCGGCGCCGACCACCCGGTCCGCGGTCGGCCCGAGCGTCCCGGTCGCAGGATGCAGCCGAGCCGCGCCGAAGAGGCCGGAGGCCGAGCCCGAGGAACGAGGTCGAGCACGAGGAGGAGGGCTCTCGAGGAGCCGGGGACCCCTCGAGGAGCGAGCCCGAGGAGCACGAGGCCGAGGCGGACGCGCCGCGCACGCCGCGGTCGCCGACGACACCGAGGGCGCGCGGCTGATCGCGCTCAACATGGCGCTGAACGGCACCCCGCGCGAGGAGACCGACCGCTACCTGGCCGAGAACTTCGAGCTGCCGGACCGCGGCCAGCTGCTCGACGAGGTATACGCCAGCGTCGAGGGGTAGGTATCCGCCGCACGTTGCGGGCGGGAACGCAGGGGAACGTCTGTTCGGTCCTCTAGACTCGAACTAGTGGATCAGCTGGTCGTCTCGGGCGCCCGAGAGCACAACCTCAAGGACATAACGGTCGTCATCCCGCGCGGGTCGCTGACCGTGATCACCGGCCTGTCCGGGTCGGGGAAGTCGTCGCTGGCGTTCGACACGATCTACGCCGAGGGCCAGCGTCGCTACGTCGAGTCGCTGTCGGCGTACGCGCGCCAGTTCCTCGGGCAGATGGACAAGCCGGACGTCGATTCGATCGAGGGGCTGTCGCCGGCGATCTCGATCGACCAGAAGACGACCTCGCGCAACCCGCGCTCGACGGTCGGGACGGTGACCGAGATCTACGACTACCTGCGGCTGCTGTGGGCGCGGATCGGCCATCCCCACTGCCACATCTGCGGGCGGCCGATCGCGGGCCAGTCGGCGGAGCAGATCATCGACCAGGTGATGGAGCTCGAGGAGGGCACGAGGTTCATGGTGCTTGCGCCGATCGTTCGGGGACGCAAGGGCGAATACGGCAAGCAGCTCGAGGAGCTCGCGGGACGAGGGCTTCTCGCGCGTGAAGGTCGACGGCGAGCTGCGCCGGCTCGATGAGGAGATCGCGCTCGACAAGAAGTACAAGCACGACATCGCGGTCGTCGTCGACCGGCTCGTGATGAAGCCCGAGCTCCGCAAGCGACTCGCGGATTCGATCGAGACGGCCGTGGCGCTAGCCGATGGGCTGGTCGAGATCGAGCTGGTCGACGGCGAGGAGGTCCAGACCTATTCGAGCGGTTCGCGTGCCCCGTCCACGGTCCATCGCTGATCGAGCTCGAGCCGCGGATCTTCTCGTTCAATTCGCCCCACGGCGCCTGTCCGCGCTGCACCGGGCTCGGATCGCAGATGGAAATCGACCCCGAGCTCGTCGTCCCCGATCCCACGCTGTCGATCGGCGAGGGGGCGATCGCCCCGTGGGCCCAAAGCGCATCGGACTACTACGACCAGCTGACCCAGGCGATCGCCGAGCGCTACGCGATCGACCTCGAGACGTCGTGGGACGAACTACCGCAGGAGCAGCGAGAGTTCTTCCTGCATGGAACCAACGGCGAGCGTGTCCAGGTCTCCTACCGGAACCGGTTCGGCCGCCGGCGCTCGTACTCGACGCGGTTCGAGGGGATCATCCCAAGCCTGGAGCGCCGCTATCGAGAGACCGAGTCGGAGTTCTCCGGGAGAAGATCGAGGAGTACATGACGCTCAGGCCGTGCCCCGAGTGCCATGGCGCGAGGCTGAGGCCAGAGTCCCGGGCGGTGCTCGTCGGCGGGCACGCCGATTCACGAGTTCGCCGCGCTATCGGCGCGGCGGGCACTCGAGTGGGTTCACGGGCTTCAGCTTTCCGACCACGATCAGCGGATCGCACGGCTCGTGCTGCGGGAGATCTCCGAGCGGCTCCAGTTCCTCGAGAACGTCGGCATCGGCTACCTGACGCTCGAGCGTGCCGCCTCGACCCTGTCGGGTGGCGAAGCGCAGCGGATCCGGCTCGCGACCCAGGTTGGCTCGTCTCTCGTCGGCGTGCTCTACATCCTCGACGAGCCGTCGATCGGGCTGCATCAGCGCGACAACGCAAAGCTGATCGCGACCCTGGAGCGGTTGCGCGACCTCGGCAACACGGTTCTCGTCGTCGAGCACGACGAGGGGACCATGCGTGCCGCCGATCACTTGGTGGACATGGGGCCCGCCGCCGGCGAGCACGGCGGCCACGTCGTCGCCGAGGGGACGGCGGAGGAGGTGGAGCGGGTCAAGGAGTCGCTCACCGGCCAATTCCTCTCGGGCGTGCAGTCGATCGAGGTCCCGAGCCGCCGGCGGCGGCCGAGTGGTTACGTCAAGATCGAGGGTGCCGCCCAGCACAACCTCAAGCAGATCGACGTCAAGATCCCGCTCGGGGTGTTCTGCTGCGTGACCGGGGTCTCGGGCTCGGGCAAGTCGACCCTCGTCAACGAGGTGCTCTACAAGGCAGTCGCCAACCGCCTGCACCGCACCAGACAGCGGGCCGGAGCCCACCGACGGATAACCGGGCTCGAGCAGCTCGACAAGATCATCTACGTCGACCAGTCGCCGATCGGCCGCACGCCGCGGTCCAACCCCGCGACCTACATCGGGCTGTTCGATCAGATCCGCGATCTCTTCTCGAAGACACAGGAGGCGCGGGCGCGCGGATACAAGCCCGGGCGCTTCTCGTTCAACGTCAAGGGCGGGCGCTGCGAGGTGTGCCGGGGAGACGGCCAGATCAAGATCGAGATGCACTTCCTGCCGGACGTGTACGTGCCGTGCGAGCAGTGCCACGGCAAGCGTTACAACCGCGAGACGCTCGAGGTCCGCTTCAAGGGCAAGACGATCGCCGACGTGCTCGAGATGCCGATCGAGGAGGCGCTCGAGTTCTTCGCCCACATCCCCAAGATCCGCCGACGGGTTCAGGCGCTGAATGACGTCGGGCTCGGGTACATGCGGCTGGGGCAGCCCGCGACGACGCTCTCGGGCGGCGAGGCGCAACGCGTCAAGCTCGCGGCCGAGCTGTCCAAAGTGGCGACGGGCGGACGCTGTACATCCTCGACGAGCCGACAACCGGGCTTCACTTCGCCGACATCCAGCGGCTGCTCGAGGTTCTCGACCGGCTCGTCGCAGGCGGGCAACTCCGTGATCGTGATCGAGCACAACCTCGACGTGATCAAGGTCGCCGACCGGATCATCGACCTCGGGCCCGAGGGCGGCGACGAGGGGGCCGGGTGGTCGCGACGGGCACACCCGAGCAGGTGGCCCGCGTGGCAGGGTCGTATACCGGCGGCTACCTCGCCGCTGCTCGGCCGGGTGCCGTCGAGAAACGGACGCCGCGGCGCGTGAGCGCTTGGGCCGGACCTCACACCGCTGCGGTGGGCCTCTCGAAGCTCTACGTCCGTCTGCGCATGTCCAGCGAGGTGGGACGCTGGTCTTCCTGATCATCCTGATCGTCGCGACCGCTGTGTTGATCGCCTGGCTGCTCGTCGAGTTGGCGCGGTTCATGCTCGGAGATCTGCGATTCGGGCGAGTCCAAGAAGGCTCGCTGCAGGTAGCGGCATCCGAGTCGCCCGTGCCGCCCGCTCCGCCCCAGCACCACCCGCCCACCCAGGCCGCCGCGTCGCCTCGCGCCGAGGCCTCCGCGCCGGATCGCGGGCTCTATGACGAGGTGGACGTGGAGCAGGCGATCCGGGACCGTCTGTACGGCGGCCACGGCGCCGGCGGACTTGACGATTCCCGCCCCGACAGCCGCCCAACTCAAGCTGTGGGCCCAGAAATGGGCCTGGTATCAGCGCAATTCGCTGCCCTGGAACCGAGCGAGGATCCACTATGAGCTGATGCGCCGGCGGCGCGTTCGCGCGCTGGCCGCTGCACGGCAACGTGCTTGAAGCGCTAAGCGAGGGCCGGCTCGAGATCGGCGAGGGGGTGCTGTTCGAGCCGGACGTGTGGCTGACCGCGCCCGACAGGCGCGGATCCGGATCGGGGGCGGCTGCGTTCCTGAACATCGGCGTGATGATCGCCGCCGCGGGCTTGTCGAGATCGGTGAGGACTGCATGTTCGCCAATGGCTGCTTCGTCACGGACGCCGACCACCGCTTCGACGACCCCGACAAGCCCGTCTCCTGGCAGGGCTTTACGTCCAAGGGGCCGACGACGATCGGCGACAACGTCTGGTGCGGGGCCCACGTCGTGATCACGGGAGGGGTGACGGTCGGCGAGCGGTGCGTGATCGGGGCAAACTCGGTCGTCACGGCGACATCCCCGCTTTCTCCATCGCCGCGGGACGCCAGCACGCGTGCTGAAGAAGATCGAGTAAGGGCTCGCCAAGGCGGGCCACGATGCCGTTCGGGCGCGTCGCGGGGAGAGCGACCGCCGCTCGGCTAGCCCGCGCCTACGCGCCCGCACGGCTCGCGGACCCGCCCTAGCTGTTTTTGATGACGATGCCCTCGAGGATGTACGCCGCGTGCTCCGTCGCATCGATCGCGGACTCCAGCCTCTCAAACAAGTCCTTCCAGCGAATCACCACCATCGGGTCGATCCCCGTGTCGAACAGGGAAGCGACTGCTTCGCGGCTGATCCGGTCGCCCTCGTTCTCGAGCCGGTTGACCTCGACGGTGTAATGCGAGATGTCCTGGAAGCCGCGCAGGCGCGGGATGGCGTCGGTGATCTGGTGGCCGGCCGCGCTCAACACGTGCGCGAGCTTGATCGCCTGATCCATCGGCGCCTCGATCTTGTACAGGCCCAGAAAGTCCGCGACCTCCTCGGTGTAGTCGACGATGTCGTCGAGCGCCGAAGCCAGGGCGAGAATGTCCTCGCGGTCGATCGGGGTGACGTAGGTCTGGTTGAGGCGATGGAAGATGTCGTGGGTGATCCGGTCGCCCTCGTGCTCGCACTCCGTGATCTGCTGCGCCATCGCCTTGCTGTCGGGGTAAGTGGACAGCATCTCGTCCAGCAGGCTCGCCGCGCGCAGCACGTTCTGACCTGCCTCCTCGAACAGTTCGAAGTAGACCCGGTCGTGAGGCATCAGCACTTGCGTTAAGCGGGGCATGTCCTGATGGTATTCCTCGGCGCCCGGGAGAGTGTCAACGGGGGGTTTCCGCGCTCGAGATTGCGCTTTTAATCCCGACCGGCCACGGGGGGCGACCTATTTGAGCTCGGCTCGGAACCGCTCGAGTTCCTCGTCGTCGATCGTATATGTGTGCTCTGGGGCCGGGAACGTCCGGCTGCGGACGTCTCCGCATACTCGGCCACACCGGCGACCATCTGCGCCTTTATCTCCGAGTAGCGCTTCACGAAGCGAGCGACGTGGCCATCGTAGATCCCGAGCAGGTCGTGGAACACGAGCACCTGGCCGTCGGTTTCCGCGCCGGCACCGATCCCGATCACCGGAATCTCGAGTCGCTCGACGACCTCCTTGGCCACTGGGGCCGGGATCGCCTCGAACACAATCGAGAAGCAGCCCGCGTCCTGGAGCGCGAGCGCGTCACGCGCGACCTGGAGCGCCCGGTCGGCCGTCCGGCCCTGCGCCTTATGTCCGCCGAGGGCGGTGGCGGTCTGCGGCGTAAGCCCAACGTGGCCCATCACGGGGATCCCGGAGTCCACGATCGCGCGAGCACGCTGAACACTGGTGCCGCCTCGCTCGAGCTTCACCGCGTCACATCCAGCTTCCTTGACGAAGCGCTGGGCGGTCGCCATCGCCTGCTCGTCAGACGCCTCATAGGACCCGAACGGGCAGGTCGCCGACAAGGAGCGGGGTCGTCAGGCCGCGACGAACGGCCGCTGACAGCATCAGCATCTCGTCGGTCGAGACCGGCACTGTGGACGGGTAGCCGAGCACCGTCATCGCGCCAGAGTCGCCGACGAGCACCATGTCGACGCCGGCCTCCTCGGCCACCTGGGCCGAGGGGTAGTCGTAGGCGGTGATCATCACGATCGGCTCACCGAGACGTTTCTTCTCCTGTAGCCGAGGCAGCGTCATCGGCAATGGCTCGCCCAGATCGCGGGGAACGGTGTCTGTGGGATGTGCGACATCTCGTGCCTCCTCTACGCGGTAGCGGGCGTGCTCAGCAGGGCGGACACGTTCTCGTCTACGGCGACGATCTCGTTGCCCGAGCCGACGTGGACCACGCGCGGGTGGTAGTGCTCGAGCTCCTCGGGGTCATATCCGCCGTAGGAGATCACGATGATCGTGTCGCCGTGGTGGACGAGCCTCGCGGCCGCGCCGTTGACCTTCATGTCGCCCGAGCCGGGCTCGCCGGCGATCGTGTAGGTCTCGAACCGGGCGCCGTTGTCGACGTCGACGACGGCCACCTGCTCGAACTCGTTGATGTCGGCTGCCTTCAGCAGTTCGGGGTCGATCGTGATCGAACCGACGTAGTGCAGGTCGCAGTCGGTCACGGTCGCCCGGTGGATCTTGGACTTCAGCATCATGCGCTGCATTCCAGGGCCTCCTGAGTTTCGTTGCTCCCCGCCCGCTGGGGGTCCCGTTCCCCAGCCGCGGTCGAGGGCACGTGAATCGGTTGGTTGTCGATGAGTCGCGTCGCGCCCACCCGGGCCGCGACCACGGCGAGCAGCTCGCCGGGCTCGAGGCGCTGGACGGAGGCAAACGTATGAGGGTCGACGAGCTCGAGGTACTCGAGCTCGATCCCGTCTGAGGAAGTCATCTCCGCTCGCGCGGCGCCGCCAGCAGATTTTCGAGATTCCGGTCGCCCGCCGAGATCGAGTCGCCGAGCGTGCGCAGGGCTCGGTAGAGCGCGGTCGCCCGATCGCGTTCGGCGGCCGAGAGCCGCGCGTTGCGGCTCGAAAGCGCGAGCCCGTCCGGCTCGCGGACGGTCGGGCAGACCTCGATCTTGACCGGGAAGTCGAGGTCGCGCACGAGACGCCTGATGACAGCCGCCTGCTGGGCGTCCTTCTGGCCGAAGTACGCGACGTCGGGCCCGACCATGTTGAACAGCTTCGCGACGACCGTCGTCACGCGCGTCGAAGTGGCTCTTGCCTCGCAGCAGGCCCTCCAGCGGCTCGGTCACGCGCGCGACCGACGACCGTGGTCGCGAACCCACGGGGGATAGACCTCCTCGACGCCGGGCGCGAACAGATAATCGGCGCCCGCCGCCGCGGCCAGCTCGGCGTCACGTGCTCGTCGCGCGGGTACGCGTCGAGGTCGGCCGTCTCGTTGAACTGCGTCGGGTTGACGAACAGCGACACGACCACCTCGTCGCATTCCGCCCGCGCCCGGCGGATCAGCGACAGGTGGCCCTCATGCAGGGCGCCCATCGTCGGCACGAGCCCGATCGTTCGGCCTGCCCGGCTCGCGCTGGCCGCAGCGCATCGCGAAGCTCGGCGACAGTTCTGACGGTTCTGCACGCTCCGCCTGTCGGCGCGGCCCGCGAGCGCCGCGCGTGGCCTCGACGAGAGCGTCGAACAGCGGCAGCAGGTCGGCCGCGCGCTCGGCGACCGCCGCCCGCTGCGCTGCGATCGTCGCCTCGTCGCCGCGCGCGACGGGCCCGTCAGCGCCCGCTCGGGTCCGAGCGCGGCCCAGTTCTCGACCGACGCCCGCACCAGCGGGACCAGCAGCTCCGCGGTCGACGCCTGCGGTCGCCGCGAGCCGCTCGGCGGCCGCCTCGAGCGTGACGAGGAAGTTGGAGGCGATCGAAGCGGCCGCGTGGTATGCGGTGCGATCCTCGTCGGTGACCTCGACCGGCCTGCATGCCGAGCGCCTGGGCGAGCCGGCGCGCGAACGTGAGCGCCCGGCGCGTGCTGACCCGGCGATCGCCGCGCCGGCGCCGGCGAACGCCGCGCCGTCGGCGGTGACGGTCATCAGCGGATGCAGCGAGAAGGCCTCGTGGGCGGCGAGCGCGTCGAGGCCGTGGCGCCCGAGCAGTGGCCGACCAGCGGCCCGGGGCGATCAGTCGCGGCGGCGTTGGCGATCTCGGCGTCGGGGACGCACAGCAGCACGGCGTCTGCGCCGGCCGCGTCAGCGCCGCGGCCGAGCGGCCCGCTCGACGCCGTAGCCGGCGTCCTCGAGCGCGGCGGCGAGCGCCGTACCGAGCCGGCCCTGGCCGATAATCGCCAGGCACGTAACAAGAGGGGTCGTCCGTTACGGAATTCCGTTCCAGTTCTCGCATCAGAGATACCGGTCGGCGGTGAAGTTGTTTCGTGACTTCTCGAGGTCCGTCCCGTCGGGTGACGGCCTCGCGAAAAGCATAGCGCTGACTCAGCCGCCCGTTTAGGTGAACCGCGTCACACACGATCCGTGAAAGTTCGCGGAGCTTGCGGGTTCGACCGCCGACGCCGTCTCGGAGGGCTATTACGATCGAGCTTGATGAGCGCCGCCGAGCGCCGCGAAGCTCTGAAGATCCTGTATCACGAGGCACGGGACATGCGTCCGGTGCCCGCTGCACGAGACGCGAACCCAGGTGGTGTTCGGCAACGGGAACGCGAACGCCGACTTGATGTTCGTCGGCGAGGCACCCGGGGCCAACGAGGACCGGATGGGCCTGCCGTTCGTCGGCGCGGCCGGGAAGCTGCTCGACAAGCTGCTCGCGGAGATCGGTCTGACGCGAGACGACGTGTTCGTTGCGAACACCCTGAAATGCAGGCCCCCCGACAACCGTGACCCACATCCCAATGAGATCGAGGCCTGCCGCAGCTATCTCGAGAAGCAGATAGAGCTGATCGAGCCGATCGTCATCTGCACGCTCGGCAACTTCTCAACAAAGCTCCTTCGCGCCGACACGACCGGGATCTCGCGGCTGCACGGTCGAGCCGAGGAAGCGCATGATCGGGGCCCGCGCGGTCAGGCTTTATCCGCTCTATCACCCTGCGGCGGCGCTGTACACACCATCGACGCTCGAGGCGCTGCGCAACGACTTCCATCGGCATTCCGGAGCTCCTCGCGCAAGGACCGCCCGCCCAGCCGGCGCCGATCGAGGAGATGCCGGAGCTCGACGAGCCAGAGCCCGAGCCAGAGCCCGAGGGGCCGCCGGCGGCCGAAGCGGAGCCGGCGCCCCAGCTCGGGCTGTTTTAGTGGCTGCCCCCCACCACTGACTACTCGCTGACGCGCTCGACGAGGAACGAAACGCGCACCAGGGCGCGCCACTCGCTGAGGTTGTCGCCACGGAGCCCGGTCGACACAACGTCAACGGCCTTGATATTGCGCAGGCTCTGCTGGGCGTCCGCGAGCGCGGCCTTGACCGCGTCGTCAGAGCTGCTCGAGGAGCTCCCGACGAGCTCGATGATCTTGGTGACCGCCATCTCTCCTCCTTGCTGGGGTGCGGTGATGGCGACCCTATCCGGACGCCGGCGTCCGTGTGAGCGAGGTCCTAAGCGAGTTCCGGGTTGACCGCCGTCGCCGGCTCGTCTTCGGGTGGCCGCGCAACGCGAGGGCGAAGGCGATGATCGCGCCGACCGCCTGTACGGCAAGGACGACGCCTGCGAATCCGGCGGGATTCCGCGAGCCCGAGCAGCACCACGGGTTCCACCGCGGCGACGGCCGCGATCGCGATCAGGAACCAGGTCCGCTTCAGCGCAAGCATGTACTGCACGGCGAGGTACGTCGCCGCCAGGACGGTGAAGGCGGCTCCCAGCGGCAGCAGCGAGCTCGATGCGGTCGCGCGCTTGTGGCTGAACCCGATCGTCAGCAGCGGATGTGCCGCGACCGCGAAGATCAGCAGGCACGGGACCGCACAGACGGGGATGATCCCGAGTGCGCGCATCAGCACACCCCGCGTGTCCTCGCCTGCCGCTCGGGCGTGAGACCTCCGGCACGAGATAGAAGCCGGCGCCTATCGCGACCCAGATCAGCACTTTCGCGGCGACCGCCGTGGCCGCATACGAGCTCGCGATAGCGGAGGGGAACCGGTGCTTGGCGGCGATCAGGTCAATGTTCTGAAGGACGGCGATCACGATCAGGCCCGCGATCGGCGCCCAGGCTGCTTGACGTGCGCCCACAGGCTAAGAGCGGCGGCCGGCGCCTTGGCTCGGTCGGGCCGATCAGGTCCGGCGGAGGTGGAACGCGCAGTATCCGCACATCGCGACGTAGGACAGCAGCGACCCGAGATAGGCCCGGTCAGTTCGAGGCCGGCGACGGCCAGAAGGTTCCCAGCACCAGCCGTGCGCCCTGCTCGCCGATCAGGCTGATGCCGACGCGCTTGTAGTCACCAATCCCTGAAGCGCGCCTCGTAGCAACGACAGCTCGAGGTACACACACCCCGCCGGAAGGCCGGCGGCAGCTGCCCATTGGTCGTGCTTGACGCCCACGAGGTCGGCGATCGGCTGGCGAAGCCGATCGACACTACGGTCATCGCGCGCGGTGAACACCAGCATCGCCCTGGTCCAGCTGACACGTGGCGGCCATGCCCTCGCCGAAACCCAGGTGGCCGTGCACCGCTTCGCGGGCCGTAGCGACCTGCATCGCCTGGCCGATGACCGTCAGGATCAGCAGGTAGCAGATCAGCGCCGCGAGCGAGCCGTAGTCGCCGATCAGGCGGGCGAACACGAACGTCGAGCCGAGCGCGATCACGTTGTTTGCGATCATCGCCCCGGCCAAACCCGCGGCCTTGGCCGTATCGGGTCCGCGCAGGCCCGCGAGCAGACGGATCGAGCCCGGCCGCGGTCCCGGCGCGGCGCCGGGCCCCGCAGGTGTCAAATCACCGCTCACGACTCTGGATCACCGTATCGGAGATGGCGTCGATCCACTCAAGCGGATCTTTAGGTTGTCACTAAGGACATGCTAAGCCCATGTCCCGCCGCATCGAGACGATCAGCGCTGCCGAGACAGAGCGCTAGGGGGCCGAGCTGGCCGCGACGCTCGGGCCGGGAGACGTGGTGCTGGTCGAGGGCGAGCTCGGTGCCGGAAAAACCACGTTCGTGCGGGGCGCCTGCCCGAGCGCTCGGCGTCACCGGGCCGGTGACGAGCCCAACGTTCACATCGGCCAGCGCTACCCGGCGCCGGTGCCGGTTCGCACCTCGACTTGTTCCGGCTCTCGGACCTGGACCTCGAGGATCCGGGCCTGCTGGACGATTATCTGGGCGCCGGACACGATCGGCTTCGTCGAGTGGCCGGCGGCCGGCGCGTGCGAGCTTCTGGCCGGCGCACGGGTCGCGGCTCGTGTGCGGATCGAGCATGCGAGGAGGCGACCGGCGCGTGATCGACGTCGAACGGTGGTGATCCTCGCGTTTGACACGGCGACCGCGCGCGACCGCCGTTGCCCTCGGCGACTCGAACTCCGCGACGATCCCCCGCCCGGGGCGCGCCCTCGCCACACGACCCGTCTGCTGCCGCTGATCGCCGAAGCCATGTCCCGTGCCGGCGCCGGGCTGGGACGCAGATCGACCTGATCGCGGTCGGGGTCGGCCCCGGCACATTCACCGGCTTGCGGATCGGGATCGCGACCGCCCGCGCGCTCGCGCACGCCCGCGGGATCCCGCTGGTGGGCGTCTCGACGCTCCAGTCGCTCGCGGTATGTGCCGGCGGTCAAGGCTGCGCCAGGTGATGCGCTGCTTGCGGTCCTCGACGCGCGGCGGGGCGAGGCGTTCGCGGGGGCGTGGACCGCGCCCGGTGACAACGGGCTCCTCCGGTTCTCGCCCGCTCGCGCGATCGGCCCCGGGGCGCTCGCCGAGCTGATCCCCGGCCTCGGTCCGCGCACGCTGGCGATCGGGGAGGGCGCGGTAGAATTCAGGGCAGTCCTCGAGCGCTCGGGTGCGCTGATTCCAGACGACCACGCGGAGCTTCACAGGGTCGCGGCGACAGGTCACGTTCAGCTCGCCCGACTTGCGGCCGCCCGCGTGATCCCGATGAGATCCGCCCGGAGTACCTCCGCCTCCCGGACGCCGAGATCGCCCGCCGCGCCGCCTCCAAGAACAGATGACGATCGAGAAGAGCACCACGATCCGCCCGCTCGGCTACTCCGACCTCCCGCAGGTGATCGCGATCGAGCGCCGCTCGTTCCCGACGCCCTGGTCGCTGGCGATGTTCGTGCTCGAGCTCTCGAAGCCGTCCGGGCGTCTGCCTTGCCGCGCTGCGGCGGTCGAGGCGGCAGCCGCTCGCTCGGGATACCTGGTGTGCTCGCGCTACGACCGCGTCTGGCACCTGATGAACATCGCCGTCGACCCGTCGGCGCGCCGTCGCGGTCTCGGCCACGGCGCTGCTCGAGGAGATGCTCGAGCGGGCCGGCCGGGACGCGCCCTACACCCTGGAGGTGCGGACCTCCAACGCCGCCGCGATCGCGCTCTACGAGCGGTTCGGCTTCCGAGCGGCGGGAACACGACCGCGCTACTACGCGGACACCGGGCGAGGACGCGCTGATCATGTGGCGGACCGCCGACAACGAGTCCGCCTCGCGGAGTCCTGATGATCCTCGGCGGTCGAGACCAGCTGCGATGACACGTGTGCGGCGGTGATCACCGGCGACGGGGTGATCCGCGCCAACGTGATCTCCTCGCAGGGTGTCCACGACCGTTACGGCGGGGTCGTGCCCGAGATCGCCTCGCGCCACCACCTCGAGCTCGATCGGTGCCGTCGTCGACGACGCGCTGAGCACCGCCGGCGCCGCGCTGCTGAGACTGGAGCTGGTGGCGGTCACCCGCGGGCCCGGGGCTCGTGGCGGCGCTGCTCGTGGGGTATCGACGGCCAAGGCGCTGGCCGCTGCCTATCGAGCTGCCGCTGGCGCCGGTCGATCACCTGCACGGGCATGTGGCGGCGAGCTTCCTCGGCGCCGGCGCCGTTCGAGCCGCCGTTCCTCAGCCTGGTCGCCAGCGGCGGCCACACGCTCCTGGCGCGCGTGGCCAACCGCGGCCCCGACTTCGAGGTGATCGGGCAGACGCTCGACGACGCCGCCGGCGAGGCGTTCGACAAGGGCGCGCGTCTGCTTGGGCTCGGCTATCCGGGCGGCGCGGCACTCGAGCGACTGGCGCGCGACGGCGATCCCGAGGCGTTTGCGTTCCCGACCGGGGCAAAGCTCGCCGGGCCTCGACTTCTCCTTCGCCGGCCTGAAGACGGCCCTGCTGTACCGGATCCGCGAGCTCGGCGAGGCCGAGGCGGCGCGACGGCGGGCCGACCTGGCCGCGTCCTACCAGCGCGCGATCGTCGAGGCGCTTGCGATCCGGGTCGAGCGCGCGCTGCGCGCCAGACCGGACTCGATCGGCTCGCGATCGGCGGCGGGGTCGCCGCCAACGGCGCGCTCCGCGAGCGGCTGCAGGCGATCGGCGTCGAACTCGATGTGCCGCCGCGCGAGCTCTGCACCGACAACGCGGCGATGATCGCGAGCGCCGCGCCGGTACGTCGACGCGCAGCCGTATCCGGCCTACCTCGACCTCGACGTGTACGCGACCGGCGAACGTGCGCTGGCGGGCGGCGCATGACGAACGGTGGTGCTTTACGGGCGCGAGGGTTGCTGCCTGTGCGACGACGCGCGCGAGATCCTCGACCGCGGTCGCGCGACCGTCACGGATTCGAACTCGAAGAGCGGGACATCGAGACCGACGAGGCGCTGATGCGGGCGTACCTGGAGCGGATCCCGGTGGTCACGATCGACGGTGTGGAGGCGTTCGCGCTGTTCGTCGACGCGGCGGAGCTGGAGCGTTTGCTGTGTAGAGTGGAGGCCGGATGAGCTACACGGTCGGGCGTGGCACCGAAAATCGCTCAGCTGGACGTCGAGAAGCCAGGGGAGAAGCTCTCGCTCGGGCGTGGCCGCGCGCCTGTCGAGATACCTCCAGGTCCTCACCCAGGCGCGAAAGATGGGCAAGGACACGATCTCCTCCCAGGAGCTCGCGGACTACACGCACGTCAACTCGACCCAGATCCGCCGCGATCTGTCAGGCTTCGGCAAGTTCGGCAAGCGGGGCGTGGGCTACAACGTCGACTCGCTGGTCACGCAGATCCGCAAGATCCTGCGCACCTCGGGCCAGCACAACATCGCCCTGTTCGGCGCAGGCCACCTCGGGACGGCGATCGCCACGTCGGACATCTTCGCCGACCACGGGTTCCGGGTGGTGGCCGTGTTCGACTCCGACGCGGAGAAGGTCGGCACCAGATCGGGCACCTCGACGTGCGGCCGAAGTCGGAGTTGCGCCACGTCATCGACGAGCAGGACATCGTCGTTGCCGTGCTTGCGGTCCCCTCGGCGGCCGCCCAGGAGCTCGCCGACGAGGTCGCCGAGGCGGGCGTGAAGATCATCTTCAACTACTCGGACGCGTTGATCCACGTTCCGCCCGAGGTGACGGTCCACACATCAAGCCCCGCCGTCGACCTGCTCTACGCCCTCTACTTCTATCTGACCTAGATACCATGGGCGCGGCACCCTCGACCTCGAAACCGCGCGCGCGGCCTTCGAGGACTCGACCGACTTCACGGTCGGGATCGAGGAGGAGTTCGCGCTGCTCGACCCCGCCGACCTCGGACTGGTGCAGCAGTTCGAGGAGCTCCGCGACGCTGCAGTCGCGAAAGAGCCGATCCTCGCCGAGTCGATCTCCGAGGAGCTGATCTCCTCGGAGATCGAGATCCGCTCGGGACGCGGGGAGACGTTCGAGCAGGCCGTTGCCGCCCAGCGGGACCGCCGCCGGCGGCTGTTCGCCCTGGCCGCCGACCACGACGTGGCTCTCGGCGCAACGGGAACCCATCCCTGGGCCGATTACCGCGAGCAGCACATCATCGAGACCGACCATTACCGCCGGGTCGAGGAGGGGCTCAAGTACGTGGCGTGGCGCAATAACACCTTCTCGCTGCACGTCCACGTGGGGATTCGGGGCGCCGACCGCGCGGTGCAGGTATGCGACCGGCTCCGGCCGGTCCTGCCCGCTGCTGCTCGCGATCTCAGCGAGCTCGCCGTTCCTCGACGCCAGGGATTCGGGACTGCATTCCGCCCGCACGCAGATCTTCACCAAGAGCTTCCCCCGCTGCGGTGTGCCGGATGCGTACGGAAGCTGGGGGGAGTTCGTCGATTACGTCCAGTTCTTGATCGACACGCAGTCGATCGTCGAATACACGCAGGTGTGGTGGTCGATCCGGCCGCACTTCGCGTTCGGCACGGTCGAGCTGCGGATCTGCGACGCGCAGGCCACGGCCGTCGAGTCCGAGGCCCTCTCGGGTCTGATCGTGGCCTGCATCGCGCAGGCGGCGAGAGACGTCGATGAGGGAGTCCCGCACGAGCCGCTTGCGAGACGACTGATCGAAGAAAACGTGTGGCGCGCGGTTCGCTATGGGCTTGACGGGGAATTGCTCGATCTCGATTCCCGCGAGCCCTACCCCGGATCCGAGGCCGTCGAGCGGCTGCTCGCATGGACCGCTCCCGCCCGGGCCGATCTCGGGATCGACCCTCAGTTCCCGGACCTGAACGGGGCCCAGCGCCAGCGGCGGATGATCGACGCCGGTATGAGCATGGCGGAGGTTTACGCCGCGACCGTCGCCCAGACACGCGAGACGTATGCTGGAGTACCGGAGGTGAGCAGATGACCCCTAACGAGGAACAAGAACCCAGCGAGGAGGAGCTCCGCGCCGCCTACGAGGCCGAGATCAAGAAGATCCGCGTCGAGCAGGTGCTGCTCGAGCACGTCGTGTCGCTCGTCAACCTCGGCATGCGCCGCACGGGTCTCTCGCCCGGGACCGAGGACGAGCGGGACGTCGAGCAGGTTCGCCTGTCGATCGACTCGATCCGTGCACTGCTGCCGGTTTTGGAGCGCGCGACGCCCCAGCAGGTCGGGCCGATCCGCGATGCGCTCTCGCAGCTCCAGCTCGCATTTGTGAAGATCGGCGGAGCCCAGGAGAGCACGGAGTCCGCTTCGGAGCCCGCGCCGGCCGGATCTCGCGAGGCCGAGCCACCGCCACCGAAGCCCGGCGAGGAAGGTCCCGCGCAGCGCAGCGGCAAGCTCTGGGTGCCCGGGCAGTAGGCCCTCGCCCGCCGTTTTTCGGGCGCGACCGGTACACTGCCCGCTTCTTGGCCACCGCTCGGCGACTCGGGCGGCGGCCCTTTTGTGTTCTTGGCTGCGCCCGTCAGCGCGCCCATCGCTTTCGACCTAAGAGCTTCCCCGGAGGACCTTCTTGACTAGCTTTCTGACGCATCACGGCGTCGTGGTCGCGCTCGTGTGCGCCGCCGCCGCAGTCGTTTACGGCGTTGTGACCTCGCAACAGCTCCTGGCATTGTCGCCCGGCAACGAGCGAATGCGGGCGATCTCCGCGGCTGTGCAGGAAGGCGCTCGCGCCTACCTCAACCGCCAATACACGATCATCGCCGGAGTTGGCGTGGTCGTGTTCGCGCTGCTGATCCCGCTGCAGAACATCCGCGTCGCGATCGGGTTTGCGATCGGCGGCATTCTGTCGGCGGCCGCCGGCTACATCGGCATGAACATGTCGGTGCGGGCAAACGCGCGCGTCGCCGAAGCCGCGCGCGGCGGGATCGCGCCGGCGCTGTCGGCGGCGTTCAGGGGTGGATCTGTCACCGGAATGTTGGTCGTGGGCCTCGCGTTGCTCGGGATCGCGGCCTACTACGGCATCCTCACGCTCATCGTCGGCGAGAGCACTCGCCACGCGATCGACGCGCTGATCGGGCTCGGCTTCGGCGGCTCGCTGATCTCCGTGTTCGCGCGACTCGGCGGCGGGATCTTCACCAAGGCCGCCGACGTCGGCGCCGACCTGGTCGGAAAGATCGAGGCGGGGATCCCCGAGGACGACCCGCGCAACCCGGCTGTGATCGCCGACAACGTCGGCGACAACGTCGGTGACTGCGCCGGGATGGCCGCCGACCTTTTCGAGACCTACGCCGTCACCGCGGTTGCGGTGATGCTGCTGGGCGTGCTGTTGTTTAGCCAGGAGACCAAGGTCGCGCTGTTCCCAATGGTCCTCGGTGCAGTTTCGATCGTGGCTTCGATCATCGGCTCGTTCGCCGTTCGCTCGCGCGCGGGCAACGTCGAGCGGGCCCTGTACCAGGGCCTGGTCGTCTCGGGCGGACTCGCTGCCGCTGCGTTCATCCCGATCACCTACTGGATGATGCGCGGCCTGACCTATAAAGGCGGGCTCGCAGCTCCGCACTGGTGGAAGTTCTATCTCTGCGCCCTGATTGGGATCGGGATTACCGCGTTCCTGTTCGTGATCACCGACTACTTCACCTCGACTCGCTTCGCCCCCGTCAAGAGCACAGCCCGCGCCTCGCAGACCGGCCACGCGACCAACATCATCCAGGGTCTCGCGCAGGGCTTCCAATCCACCGCTCCGCCTGCGATCGTGATCGCGCTGGGGATCCTCGGCGCGTGGAAGCTCGCCGGCGGCGGGACTGTGGGCATCTACGGGATCGGCATTGCGGTGATGGCGCAGCTGTCACTGACCGGCCTGATCGTCGCGCTCGATGCCTTCGGGCCGATTACGGACAATGCCGGCGGAATCGCCGAGATGGCAGACCTCCCGGAGGAGGTCCGCAACGTCACCGACCCCCTCGATGCGGTCGGCAACACGACCAAGGCCGTCACCAAGGGATACGCGATCGGCTCCGCGGCGCTCGCCGCGCTGGTGCTCTTCAACGCCTTCCAGCGCGAGCTCCCGCATCCCTACGACTTCTCGATCTCGAGCCCGCCGGTGCTCATCGGGCTCCTGGTCGGAGGCATGATGGTGTACCTGTTCGCCTCGCTCGCGATGGAGGCTGTTGGCCGCGCGGCGGCGTCGGTCGTCGAGGAGGTCCGCCGCCAGTTCCGGGAGAAGCCGGGGATCATGGAGGGGACCGAACAGCCGGAGTACGGCGTCGCCGTCAGCCTCGTGACACGGGCGGCGCAACGGGAGATGATTTTGCCGTCGCTGATCCCGATCGTGATTACGTTGGTCGTCGGTTTGATCAGCGTGCAGGCGCTCGGCGGCTTGCTGATCGGCGTGATCGTCGTCGGCCTGTTCATGGCCGTTTCGATGACATCGGGCGGCGGCGCGTGGGACAACGCAAAGAAGCTGATCGAGGACGGAGCGTTCGGCGGCAAGGGCTCGGAGGCCCACGCCGCGGCCGTCACCGGCGATACGGTCGGCGACCCGTACAAGGACACCGCCGGTCCGGCGATCAACCCCATGATCAAGGTCGCGAATATCGTGGCCTTGCTGATCATTCCGATCATCACGTAGCTCTTCGCACCCCTAGTACGCTCGGGCAAGCATGTCCCTCTCCGTGCAGCTTGGGCTGTTGCTTGCCCTCGGCACAGCGTTTGGCTCAGTAGCGGGGTTTCTATACAAGTTCCGTGGCGCTCGGCTGGCGCCGGCGGTCGATATGTCCCGCCCTTTCCGCAGCACTGTGCTGCTGTTCCGCTCGCCCGTCTACACACTCGGGATCGTGATCGCGCTCGGGTCTTGGGGACTTCACGTCGCCGCTCTCTCCCTGGCGCCGATTTCGCTCGTGCAGTCCGTGATCGCCGGGGGACTGGTGCTCGTGACGGTGCTGGCCGATCGGCTGTTCGGGATCGAGGTGACGCGGCGCGAATGGATCGGGGTGGCGATGACGGCCGCTGGGCTGGCGTTCCTTGCGGCGACGCTACACGGGGACGGACGGAGCGCGCAGTCCCATTACGATCCCGCGACGCTCGCGATCTTTCTCGGTGCGGTTGGGGCCGCCGGGCTCCTGGTCGCCCTACGGTCGCGAAGCGCGCCGGCGCTCGCCGTGTCGGCCGGCCTCCTGTGGGCTGCGTCGGACACGTCGATCAAGGCCCTGAGCTCGCACCTGCACCATCTCGGCTTCCTCGTGCTGTTGCACCCGCTCGCGTTCGTGATCCTCGTCGCCTCGCTCATCGGCTTGCTGATCTCCGCGCGAAGCCTTCAGTTGGGCGATGCCATCCCTGTGATTGCGATCACGAGTGCGGCCGCCAACCTCACGACGATCGCTGCTGGGCCGATCGTGTTCGCCGAACCGCTCCCGTCCGGAGGGTTCCAGCTCACGGTCCGGCTGCTGGCGTTCGCACTCGTGATCGTCTCCGCCGCGCTTACGCCGCCGCCGGCGGCGCGGCTCGGCGCGGCGCACCCGTAGCGGCTCAGACGTCGACCTGCGAGCCCATCATTACCGTCCGCTCGCCCGGCAGGCAGAAGGCTTCGATCGGGCTCGCGGCATTACGGGCCAGCGCGACGAACAGGTCCTTGCGCCAGCGCTGCATCTCCGGCCCGTCAGTGGGATTGATCGTAATCTTCGACACGAAGTACGACGCGTGCTCGAGATCGAGGTTGCGCTCGAGCAGACCTTGCTTGCGGGCGAGGGCGAGCGCCTTGGGGATGTTCACGCGGTCGCGGTAGCCGACGCGGTCGACGACGTAGAAGACCTGGAACAGGCCGTGACCCATCCGGGTGACGACGAACCGGTCCTCCGGGTCGACGTTGGGGACCGAGACCGGCTCGACCGAAACGATCACGACCTTGTCGTGCAGCGCGTGGCTGTGCTCGACCGTGGCGCGCAGGGCGAGCGGCGTGGTCGCCTTGCCGGGGTTGGGGAAGATCGCCGTGCCTGGGACTCTGAGCACCGGCGGCTTCAGCTGCGCCAGGCCATCGAGAAACTCCTCTAGCGACCCTTCCTTCTCGCTCCGATTACGGGTGACGATCATCTGGCCGCGGCGCCACGTGATCATCACGATCGACACGGCTAGCCCGACGACCAGCGGCAGCCACGCGCCGTGCTCGATCTTCGCGATGTTGGCGCTGAAGAACGCGACCTCGACCGTCAGGAACAACAGGGCGAGCGGAACGAGCTTGATCCTCGGCTTGCGCCAGATGAGCCGCGCGACCGCGAGGAACAGGATGGTGTTGAGGATGAACGTGCCGGTGACCGCCACGCCGTAGATGTCGGTCAACCTGTTGGAAGAGCGGAACACGAGCGTCAGCGCGAGCACACCGATGCACAGGCCCCAATTGATGATCGGAACGTAGATCTGGCCTTCGGTCTTCGAGGTGTGCAGCACTTTGAGCCGCGGCAGAAAGCCAAGTTGGATCGCCTGCTTGGCGACCGAGAACGAGCCTGAGATCGCCGCCTGGGAGGCGATGATCGTGGCCGCCGTCGCCAGCACGACCATCGGCCACAGCGTCCAGTGCGGCAGCATCTGGAAGAACGGGTTGAAGCCCGACCGATGCGCTGCGGCAGGGTGGTGCGCGATCCACGCGCCTTGGCCAAGGTAATTGAGCATCAGCGCCGGCAGCACGATCACGAACCATCCGAAGCGGATCGGATTCGCGCCGAAGTGACCGCGGTCGGCGTACAGCGCCTCGGCGCCGGTCACCGCCAGCACCACGCCACCGAGCATCAGGTACGCGTACACACCGTGGTCGAGGAAGAACCTGATCCCCCAGGAAGGCGATAGTCCCTGGATCACCGCCGGGTCCCTGACAACCTGATCAAGCCCGAACGCGCCGATCACTGCGAACCAAATGACCATCACCGGACCGAACAGCCATCCGATCGTGCCCGAGCCGAAGCGCTGCAGCACAAACAATCCGAGCAGGATGGCTACCGAGAGCGGCACAACGAGGTGGTTCAGCGTCGGCGTCGCGACTTGCACGCCTGCCACGGCGCCGAGGACCGAGATCGCGGGAGTGATCATGCCATCGCCGAAGAACAGCCCCGCGCCGAAGATGCCCAAGGTGACCAGGAACGCGCCGGTGGCGACCCGATGGCGTTGGAGCAGCGCCGCCAGCGCCATGATCCCGCCGTCGCCACGGTTGTGGGCGCGCATGATGAAGCCCGCGTACTTGATCGAGACCATGATCATCAGCGCCCAGAAGATCAGCGACGCGGCTCCGTAGACGGTGCCCGGCGTGATGTGGGCGGTCGCCCGATAGGAGCCAAAGATCGCCTGCTCGGCGTAAAGCGGGCTTGTGCCGATGTCCCCGTACACCACGCCGAGCGCGCCGAGCACGAGCGCCGCACGCCCCGCGTGAGCGACCACGTCGCGGTCGGTCTCGAACACCCGGGGAGCCGGCTTGTCGGCCTCAGGCGGGGCCTCGAGCGTCTCCAGCTTGTGGGCGGCTTCGTAGAGCACCCGGCGCTGGGGGCCGACCGCCGCTTGTGGATCGCCGTTGCCGGCGCGCGTCAGTTCGTCGGTCGCGACCCTGTGAAGGACGGGGCTTCCGTTGCGTCCCTGACCGTTTCTTCGAACGCGAGCCATGCCACCTTCTGACGGTAGGCTCGAGCCCGTCAAGAACGCGCTAAAGATCCGCCCTTGGGCGTAGAGAATCCGTTAATTCGGCTGGTCGCGCAGCCGGTATCCGATCCCGGGCTCGGTGATCAGGTACTGCGGCCGAGCCGGGTCGCGCTCGAGCTTCGCGCGGATGTGGGCGACGTGCACGCGCAGGTAGTGGGTTTCGTCGCCGTACTCCGGTCCCCAGACCTCCTGAAGGAGCTGCCGGTGCGTCACGAGTCGCCCGTGATGCTGCGCCAGGACGCGGACCAGGTCGAACTCGATCGGCGTTAGGTGGACCTCCTCGCCCGCTCGCGTGACGCGACGGTCCGCGAGGTCGATGGTCAGCTCGCCGAGCTCGAGCCGCGGGCTGCCTCCCGCCTCCGAAGAGCGCCTTAGCACGGCTCGCAGCCGGGCGAGCAACTCGTCGGTGCCGAACGGCTTGGTGATGTAGTCGTCGGCACCAGCGTCGAGCGCGCGCACCTTCTCGCGTTCGTCACCGACCGCTGAAAGGACGACGATCGGCAGCCGGCTCCAGCGGCGGACGTCCTCCACGATTTCCACGCCCTGGCCATCCGGGAGCACCAGGTCCAGGACGACCGCGTCGGGCGGGTGGGCCGCGAGCGACGCGAGTGCGTCGGCTTTCGTCTCCGCGGGTTCGACGGCGTAGCCCGCGTTGCGCAGGATGATCTTGAGCGCGCGCACGATGTGAGGCTCGTCCTCGACCACGAGGACGCGCGCCGAGTTCATGCCACGGTCGCCGGCTGCGGCGCAACGGGAAAGCTGACCGCGAACGTCGTGTCCCCGCCGGGATCCGAGCGCACAGAGATCGTGCCGCCGTTCGCCTCCACGAAGCCGCGGCTGATCGCGAGGCCCAACCCCGAGCCTGACCCGGTCGTACCGGGGACGCGGAAGAACGGCTCGAACACCCGCGCACGATCACGATCGGGAATCCCCTGCCCCGCGTTGGTGACCCGCGCCGTTACGGTGTCCTCATCGAGGAGCGCGTCGAGCCGGACCGCTGAACCGGGCGGAGAGAACTTCACGGCGTTCTCGATCAGGTTCGAGAACACACGCTCCAGTTGTGCAGCGTCAGCTCGAATCAGCGGCAGGTCGGCGGGAAGCGCAAACTCGATCGGGTTCTCGGCGCGGACGTGTGCGGCCGCCGAGGCAACCACGTCGTGCAGGTCGCACCAGTCAGCCTGGGGCGCGACAGCGCCCGCCTCGATCTTGGACAGGTCGAGCAAGTCGTCCACCATCCTCGCCAGACGGCTCGATTCGGCGTCGATCACGTCTCGAAGCTCGACGCGCTCGGTCGAGGTCAGGCCGGGCGCCCGGAGCGCCGAACTCGCCGTCGTAATCGCGGTCAGCGGCGTGCGCAGGTCGTGCGAGATCGCGTGGAGGATTGCGGTCCGAGCGCTCTCCGCGCGGCGCGCCGCTTCCGTTTCGGCCGCTTGCTCGGCGAGGCGGTCGCGTTCGAGCGCGAGGTCGATCAACCGCCCAAGCGGCTCGGACAGGCGCTGGACGTCGTCAGCAGACCACGCGAGGTCGCGATCGACCAGCAGCCATGCGACTCGATCGCGCGAGCGCAACGCGACGACGATCCGATCGTGGATGCGAGCGGGCTCTGGCTCGAGCATCACCTCCGCCGTGCTCGCACCAGTCGCATGCGCGACCCGTTCGCCGATGCTGTGAAGCTGGGCGGCGAGGTTGTTGGAAGCCACGATCGCCGACGCGACCTCGGCGATCAACGTCGCCTCCCGTTCCCGCGCGCTGGCGAGCTTTGCCCGGCTCTCGGCCTGCGCGGCGCGCCAGCGGCTGGTTGCCGCAAGACGCCCTACCACGACCGCGGCGATCAGGAACACGACCAGCTCGACCACGTCATGCGAGTGTGCGATCGCGAGCCGATATCGGGGAGCGATGAAGAAGAAGTTCAGCGCCAGGAAGCTCAGGACCGCGGTGGCGAGAGCGGGTATCTCGCCCCGGCGAATTGCGACCTCGAGCACGGCCAGCAAGTAGATCGCCCCCAAGCCCGCGGGGTCGGTAGTCGACTGGAGGGCTGCGACCGCGCCGGTGGCGACAGCCACGGCGATCAGAGCCTCGAGCGCCGCAAACCCGATTGTGCGGGGAACGGTCGCCGTCGACGCCCTATTGCGCTGTCCCGGCATCATGCCGCGCTCAGACGGGAACCTGCGAGCCCATCATGACGGTCCTCTCGGTAGGAAGTCCGAATGCCTCGATGGGACTGGCGGCGTTGCGCGCCAAGGCGACGAACAGCTTCTTGCGCCATAGCTTCATGCCCGGCGCGTCAGTGGGCGTGATCGCGATGCGAGAAACGAAGTAGGAGGCATGCTCCAGGTCGAGGTTGCGGTCGAGCAGACCTTGCTTGCGCGCCAGGGCCAACGCGCGCGGGATGTTCGTCTCGTCGCGGTAGCCGACCCGGTCGACGACGTGGAAGATCTGAAACAAGCCGTGGCCCATGCGGGTCACGACGAAGCGGTCGTCGGGGTCGACGTTCGGGACGCTGACGCGGTCCAGGGAGATGACCACGACCTTCTCGTGGAGGGCGTGCGTGTGCTCGACCTCGGCCCGCAGCGCGAGCGGCGTGGTGTCCTTGCTGGGGTTGGGGAAGATCGCCGTACCCGGGACCCTGCGTAGCGGCGGGTCCTGGTTTGCCAGCCCATCGAGGAACTGCTCGAGCGAGCCCTCCTTCTCCGTCCGGTTCCGGGAGACGATTACCTGTCCCCGGCGCCAGGTGAGCATCACCGTGGAGATCACGGCCGCGACGAGCAGCGGGAGCCACGCACCATGCTCGACCTTCGCGAGGTTCGCGGCGAAGAATGAACCCTCGACGATCAGCAGGAGGGTGCCCAGGACCGCCAGCTTCCACTTTGCAACCGACCACATCACGTGCCCGACAACGAGGAACAGCACCGTGTCGAGGATGAATGTTCCCGTGACCGCCACGCCGTAGATCTCCGCCAGCCGCGACGAGCGCTGGAAGATGAGCACGAGCGCGACCACGCCGAGGCACAGCGCCCAGTTCACGGCAGGCACGTAGATCTGACCGGCCTCCTTGGAGGTGTGCGTGATCTTCAGCCGCGGCAGGAAGCCGAGTTGGACCGCCTGCTTGGCCACCGAGTACGACCCGGAGATCACAGCTTGAGAGGCGATGATGGTGGCCGCGCTCGCCAGTAACACCATCGGAAACCGGCCCCACGAAGGGACGAGCAGGTAGAACGGATTTCGGATCGTGCCCGGATGGGAGAGGATCAGTGCGGCCTGCCCCAGGTATGCGAGCAGCACTCCGGGGAGCACGATCGCGAACCAGGAGATCCGGATCGGCGCTGTCCCGAAGTGGCCGCGGTCGGCATACAGAGCCTCGGCCCCCGTGACCGCCAGCACCACGCTGCCCAGCGTGAGGAATGCCGCGCCGCCGTGGTCGACGAGGAACCTGGCGCCGTAGGTGGGGGACAGGCCCTGGAAGACCGCGGGATGGTGCATGACCTCCCGGATGCCGAGGATCGCGAGCACCGCGAACCAGAGCAGCATCACAGGCCCAAACAGCGTGCCGACCGCTCCCGTCCCCCGGCGCTGGATCAGGAACAGCGATATGAGGATCGCGAGCGCGATCGGCACAACCAGGTGGCTGACGCCGGGCTCTGCGACCTTCAAGCCTTCGACGGCCGACAAGACGGAGATCGCGGGCGTGATCATCCCGTCTCCGAGAAACAGCGACGCGCCGAAGATGCCGAGCGTCACCAGGATCAGGCCATGCGCCGGACGGCAGCGGCGAATCAGCGCCGTCAGCGCCAGGATCCCACCGTCGCCCCGGTTGTGGGCTCGCATGATAAGGGTCGCGTACTTGAAGGAGACGATGATCGTCAGCGACCAGAAGATCAGGGAGACGATCCCGTAGACGCCCGCCGCGGTCGTCTGCGCCGCCGCTCGATGGGTGGTGAAGATGACCTGCTCGGTATAGAGGGGACTGGTACCGAGGTCGCCGAACACCACGCCGAGCGCCACGAGCGCGAGGGCAGCCCGGCCGGCGTGGGCCACCACGTCGCGCTCCACCTCAAATTCACGTGGAGTGGGCTTCTCCGCTTCCTGGGGCTCCTCGAAGGTCTGCAGCTTGTGCGCGGCCTCGTGGAGGACCTTGCGCTGGCCGTCCTTCGACGGCGGTCGCTCATCGCCGACCTGCGTCGACTCGTCAATCTCGACCTTCTGCCCCCCCTCGTAGAGGCTGCGCCGCAACCGTGGGCTCATCTGTACGACGAGGCTAGCGGGTAGCGGGGTGAGAACACATCCGTGAACGCCCCGTGAATACTCACATCGGAGCGCTCAGAAAGCTAAAGTCCCGCCTCGATGTTCATCGTCATCGTAGGAGCCGGACGCGTGGGGTCGGCGGTCGCAAAGCGCGCGCTCGAAGCGGGCCATAACGTGTCCGTGCTCGACCTCGATCCGCTTTCGCACGAGCGCCTCGACAAGGACCAATCGACGAGCTGGGAAGATGCCGGTGGACGCTTCACCGTCGGCGCCGCGCTCGAGATCGACGCCTTGGTCGCGGCCGGGATCGCGGGCGCCGATGTATTCCTGGCGGCGACACGGGGGGACAATACGAACCTCGTGATCGCGCAGATTGCGCAGCGCCGATACAACGTGCCGCGAGTGGTGGTACGGGTGGCCGACCCGGCGCGCGCAGCCTGGTACGCCGAACAAGGGCTCCACACGATCTCCCCGACCCAGCAGGCGATCGACCAGGCGACGCAAGTCGCGCTCGTGGAATAGGGACAAGGAGGGACTCGCGTGTACGTGATCATCGCCGGAGCCGGGAAAGTGGGCTGGAACCTCGCGCGGGAGCTGCTCTCCAGAGATCACGAGGTCACGTTGATCGAATCCGACCACCGCCGATACCGGATCGTCGAGGAGGAGCTCGAGCACGCGATCGCCTACGGCGATGCGACCGAACTCTGGATCCTCGAGCGAGCCGGGATCCAGCGAGCGGATCTCATGATCGCCGTAACGGGCGACGATGAGGACAACATCCTCATCTGTCAGGTCGCGAAAGAGAAGTACGGCGTCCAACGAATCGTCGCGCGCGTCAACAACCCCCGCAACTTCCAGCACTTCAAGCTGCTCGGCATCCAGCCCGCGGTCTCGGCGACCGATCTGATCCTGCGCCTGATCGAGCACGAGGTCCCGGAGTACGGACTCGTCCAGCTGCTGGCTCTGGAGGAGGAGCGGCTCGAGATCATCGAGGTGGAGGTCGGCGAAGGGTCGGTCGCCGCCGGCCGGCGCGTCCAGGACGTCGTGTTGCCCGACGGCTCCCTGATCATCTCGGTGCTCCGCGGCGGCAACGGGTTCGTTCCCAAGGGCGAGTCGGTGATCGAGGCCGGGGACCAGGTGCTGCTCATCCTCGACCCCGGGCTCGAGGATCGGATTACGCCTCAGTTTGCGGCCAACGGGGCCGCGGCGGCGGGCGGCGGGCGGCGCCGCCGATGAGCCATGGCTGATCGCAAGGTCGACTACCTCCTGGTCGGTGGCGGCCTCGCCTCCGGCAACTGCGCGCGCTGGCTACGCGAATCCGGCGCGGATGGGTCGATCACGCTCGTCGGCCGCGAGCCCGACCCGCCATACAACCGGCCAGAGTGCTCGAAGGCGTACCTGCGCAATGAGGAGTCCCGCGAAGACACGTTCTTCCGCCCGCTCGAGTGGTACGCGGAGCAGGAGATCGAGTGGCTCATGCGCTCCTCCGCGATGAAGCTCGATCTCCAGACGCGGTCAGTGACGCTGGCGGACAAGACCGAGCTCGAGTACGGGAAGCTCCTGCTCGCGACGGGGGCGAACGTCAGGCGGCTGAACGTCCCCGGCTGCGAGCTCGAGGGAATTCACTACTTGCGGACCCTCGGTAACAGCGACGCGATTCGCGAGGACTGCGCCGGGAAGCGGGTCGTGCTGATCGGCGGGTCGTACATCGCGTCTGAAGTTGCTGCGTCCCTGACCGAGCTGGGCAGCACCTGCAGCCTCGTGATGCTGGAGTCGGTCGTGCTCAGCCGCGGGTTCGGCGAGCAGGCGGGTCGGTTCTTCCAGGATCGGCTCGAGGAGCACGGGATCACGGTGTTCGGCAACGATGAGCTCGAGCGGTTCGAGGGCGCCGACGGTCGCGTTACGAAGGTGATCACCAAGGCGGGCCGCTCCCTGGACGCCGACGCGGTGGTGATCGGCGTGGGCGTCATGCCCGACGTGACCCTCGCCCGCGGTGCCGGGCTCGCGCTCGGCGAGCGCGGCGGGGTGCTCGCGAGCTCGCTGCTCGAGACCGAGGTGCCGGGCGTGTTCGTCGCGGGCGACATCGCCGAGTACGAGAGCGTCATCCACGGCGACCAGCAGATCAGGATCGAGCACTGGGACGTGGCCTTCAATCACGGAAAGACGGCCGCGCTCAACATGCTCGGCAAGGCTCAGGACCACGACGTGATCCCCTACTTCTTCTCAGATTTGTCGACCTGGGCGTCGCTCGAATACGTCGGGCCGGCTCTCCACTGGGATGAGGAGGTCGTGCGGGGGTCGTTCGAGGAGGGTGAGTTCAGCGTCTGGTATCTCGACGGAGGCCGTCTCGCCGCCGCGCTCTCGGTAGGGCGCTCGGACGATCTGGAGCACGCCCGGCGGCTGATCGCAGCCGGCGCCCGAGTGCCGCCAGACGCGATCGGGGACCCCTCGACGGACCTCGCCGAGCTGTAGCGCCGGCTCAGTCCTCGCGCGCGACCAGCACCCGCTTGAGGATCTTCCCCGTCGGGTTGCGCGGGATCTCGTCGACGAACTCGACCTCGCGCGGCGCCTTGTAACGGGCGAGGTTGTCCTTGACGAAAGCCTTGAGGCTTTCCTCGGTGACCTGATCGCTGTCGGTGGTTACGACGAACGCCTTCAGCCGCTGGCCGAACTCCTGATCGTCGACGCCGATCACCGCGACGTCCGCGACTCCTGGATGGGTGATCAACAGCTCCTCGACCTCGCGGGGGAAAACGTTTTCGCCGCCGGAGACGATCATCTCATCGTCGCGGCCGTCGATGTAGAGCCGCCCGTTCTCGTCGAAGTGCCCGACGTCGCCGGTCGACATCAGCCCGTCGATGATCTCTTTGTGCTGGCCTCCGGTATAGCCCTCGAACGGAGTTGTGGTTCCGACGAAGATCCGACCCGTCTCACCCTGTGGCAGCTCGTGTCCGTGCTCGTCGAGGATCTTCACCTGCGAGCCGAGGGCCGGCTTGCCGACCGAGGTCGGCGCCGCGCGGATGTCCTCCGGGGTCGCGAGCGTCGCGACGGACACCTCGGTCGAGCCGTAGAGGTTGTAGATCTTGTCCCCGAGCATGTCCATCGCCTTGAGCGCGACTTCGGCCGGCAGCTGCGAGCCCGCGCAGAAGATCACCCTCAAGGACGACAGGTCCCGCTTGCGGATCTCGTCCCCGCCTAGCGCGAGCACGCGTTGGAGCATCACCGGCACGACGCACACGCCGGTCGCACGCTGGCTCTCGATGTCATCCAGGAACTGGGCCGGATCGAATCGCCGCCGGACGACGAGCTTCGAGCCGAGGCCGATCGTCAGCAGCGCGATCAGAAGGCCGGTCCCGTGGAACAGCGGCGGGGCGACCACCGTTGTCTCGCGCGCGCCCATCGGCATCCTCTCGAGTACCGCGGCTGGAATTGTCAGTGAGCGAGCATCGGCTCGCGGGGCGCCCTTTGGTGTGCCGGTCGTCCCGCTCGTGAGCAGCACGATCCGCCCTGGCCGCGACGGAGGCGGCGGGAGCTCGGCATTTCCCGAGATGATCAGCCGCGCGAGCTCGTCGGCTTTCCGGTCCTCGGTCGCAGTCACGAGCTTGCCGTACCGGGGCTCGATATCTTCGGCGACGTCCGCCAAGTCCTCGTCGAATATGAGCAGCTCGACGCCCTCGCGCTCAGACACCTCTTTCGCCTGGCGTGCGGAGAAAGCCGTGTTCAGCCAGATGCCGTTCATGCCAAGCCGTGAGGCGGCGAACGCGACGATCAGCGGCATCCGGTGGTTGCGACAGAGCACTCCGACGCTCGAGCCGGGGGCGAGCCCCTTGCTGCGCATCGCGCTCGTCAGCCGGTTCACCTGCTCGTCGAACTCGTTGTACGTGATGACTCCGAGCTCGTCCTCGATCGCCGGGCGATCACCGTGTCGGATGGCCGCGATTCGCGGCGCCGAGCCGAATGTCCCGTAGGCGCGAAGCGCGGCGAGCCCCTGGAGCAGCTGCTGCGGCGTTTCCGCGCCGAGCAACCCCGCGCGCCTCAAGACGACGGCCGAGCGCGCCTCGAGCCCCGCCCTGCGGGCGGGACCGGCCAGGGCTCCTGCCCGCTCGCGCACCACACCCGCCAGTTTCACGGCCGGTGAGTCTATTCGGAGGGGGCTTGACGGGGAGCCACGGTCGGCTCCGGTCCGCTCTCCCGCGCTCGCGCGGCGGTCTCGGTCGCGGCCGCGTCGGCCTGCCTGCGGGCCGCGCCGCCGGGCAGACGATCCACCAACCTCCCGAACCGGTCGATCGCGCCCTCGAGCGGACTCGCCATCTCGAGCGCCTTCTCCAGCGCCGGGAGTACGCCGATCAGCTCCGAACCGGTCTCGACCACCCTCGTCGCGCGGTCGACGATCTCGGCTCCGCGCGCGTCCACCTGTTCGCCGAGCGCCTGCATGCTCGAACCGAGGTCGAGCATCTCCGATGCTCGGGCGTCGAGCCGGTTCCCGACCTGGAGGACCGCCTCGGCCCGCCGGTCAAGCCGCTCGGCGATCTCGAGCACGCCCCGCCCGATGCTCGCGATCTCCTCCCCGAGATCGAGCATCCGGTCAATCTGCGCCGGCGCCGTCCGCGCGAGGCGTGCGATCGCTGTCAGGTCCGAGAGGGCGCGGTTGACGACCGTCTGCGGTGACTCGATCGGGACGCCGAGGACGCGCATGGGTGGGGGAGGGTAGCTCAGCGCGGAGGTGCGTCCTGCCGATGCCCGTTCCGGCCCGAGAACGTGTCCGTCTGGCTGTGGCAGTTGGGGCAGAGCAGCTCGAGATTCTCGACCCGGTTGTCGAGCCGGTCCCCGTTGACGTGGTGGAGGGCGAGGGATAGAGCCTCGCCCCGCCACTCTGCAAGACCACAGTGCTCACAGCTGCCGTCCTTGAGACCCGCCTGGAGGAGCCGCTGTTTTAGATGGCCTCGGCCTCTCGGGGTATTGGCAGCGAAGACCTCCTCCAGAGGCTTGAACGCTGGTCGCCCGACGACAGCACCGCGCATCGCGGCGTCATGCCAGCTCTTCGTGCTGAATCCGAAGACCTTCGCGCATTCGCGCACGCTGTGGCCGGCGTCGTAATACGCCTGCACGAGCGACCAGTCGATGCGATTGGCAAACCGCGCGTCGATCTCCTCGCCGAGCTGCCGTGCGTGGTACGTCACGGTCGACTTCGCAAGGCCCAGGGGCCGCGCTGTCTCTGCACGGCTGACTCCCCTCGCGAGCAAGTGCGCGATTAGTTCTCCGGTACGGCCCGGAGGCCGGCGCGGCCCATGACCGCGGTGCCGCGTTGGCTCGAGCGGACGCGCGAGCTTGCGAAGGTGGTAGTGCACCGTCGCTTGGGCGACACTCAAGCGATGCGCGATATGGGCGGAAGGAACACCCTGCCGATGCAGCGCAATAACCTGTTCTCCAATCTCAGTCACGAACATATGTTCGCACGCGGGTCGGATGGATCGGCGCTGGATTGCTGCGCTATCTTGGACTTCGCTCAGGTCGGGATTGCCATTCACCAGAATCCTGAGCATCAATACTGCGGATTGGTGTAATTGGCAGCACGGCGCACTCTGGATGCGTTAGTCCTGGTTCGAGTCCAGGATCCGCAGTTCGAATAGCGGAACGCTCGCCGAACCCTCAATCCCCCGCCGCCCCCGCCGATAAGATAACGCGCGTTGTCGAATCGGATTGACCCGGCAATCACGCCCGGGTCGGAGGCGATCGAAGTGACCAGTCCGCGCGAAGCCCTCTACGGCCCGGCCGAGATCGATGATCCGGCGAGCGCCGACTGGCTGCTCGGGCCCAGCTCGGTCGCGTGGCGGATCTTCACCACGCCGCTGGTCCCACTGATCGGAGGCCTGCGAACGCTCGCGATTGAGGCGCTGCATCCCCGTGCGATGCGCGGCGTGGTCGATCACTCCGACTACCTCCAGCGCCCGGTCGGCCGGCTCCAGCGGACCGCGACCTACGTCGCGGCAACGGCGCTCGGGACCGTCGAGGAGGCCGAGCGTGCCGCGCGGGTCGTGCGCTCGATCCACAAGCGCGTCCGCGGGCACGATCCCGTCAGCGGCCGCGAGTACAGCGCCGAGGATCCTGACGCGCAGGTCTGGGTCCACCTCGCCCAGTGGTACTCCTATCTAGTCGCGCATCGCGTGTATGTCGGCGACCTGACGCCGGAGGAAGAGGATCGATTCGTCGCCGAGGGAGTACGGGTAGCGACGCTTGTCGGGACCCCGGCGCAGCTCGTGCCGAGCTCGGTGGCCGATGCACGCTCCTACTTCGAGGACGTCAGACCGAGCCTGTGCCTGACCGAGGGGGCGGTCGAGGCGGTCGCGTTCGTGACCGGCCGCCGGCTGCCGCGGACGTGGCAGCAGGCCGCTGTTCTCCCCGGCACACGCGTGCTCGGCACGGCGGCGGTCGCCACGATCCCGCGCGACCTCCGGCGGCTGATGGGAGTCGACCGGCCGGGATTCATCGACGCGGCCGAGATCGCCGCAGTTCGGGCAGCACTTCCGCCCACACAGCTGCTCGCCCCACTCGTATTACGCCGAATCATCGGCGGGAGCGTGGGCGACGCGTATTTCCTGCGCGCGCACAGGCTGCGCAAGGCAGATGGCGCGGGGGAGCACCCAGCTCCTCTGGCGCAGGCCGCCTAGGGGTCGACGAAATCCGCGGGCTGCTTCGTCATGCCCGCGGCGACCGCCGCGAGCTGGTTCGGCGAGCCGATCAGCTTGAGCTGGGTCGATGCCTCGAGCGAGAGCGTCTCGTCTGGCGAGCCGGTCCACGACTCGTCGTAGAGGCGTTTCGCGCCCCTGACGGCATCGGGCGACTTCGAAGCGATCTCGGCCGCAAGCTCGCGGGCGGCGGCAAACGGGTCGTCTGCGACGTGCGTGACGATGCCGAGTTCCAGCGCCTCGGAACCGTTGAATTCTCTCCCGGTATATGTCAACTCCTTGGCGATGTCGATCCCGATCAAGCGAGGGAGCGTCCGGGTGATGGACATGTCCGGGATCAGTCCCCACCGGATCTCCATCACCGATAGCCGCGCGTCCGCGGTGGCAATCCTGATGTCCGCCCCGAGCGCGATCTGCAGACCGCCGCCGAAGCACACGCCGTGGACTGCGGCGATCACGGGGACCGGCACGCGGATCCAGTCGTACGCGGCGCGCTGGAACCAGTTGGGAATCTCGCCGCCCAGAGGGTCGGTGAGCCCGTCCACGCCCTTCCCCGAGGCCATCATGCTCGCGATATCCAGCCCGGAGCAGAAGCTCGGACCCTCGCCGTGCAGGACCACCGCCCGTACGCCTGGCTCCTCGGCCACTCGACCGGCGGCGGCGATGATCGCCTCGAACATCGGCAGGTCGAGCGCGTTGTGCTTGTCCGGCCGTGTCAGCGTGACGGTCGCCACGTGGTCGGCGATCTCGATCCGGACGCGCTCCTGAGTCATGACTCCCATGGGAACGGGAGGCTATCGCCTCACAGCAGCGCTACCTCGTCACCTACGCGGACCGCCCCGGGCGATACCACCTCGCCGTAGATCCCGAACGGCAGCGGCTCGGTCGCTTCGGCCTCGCCGCGGTAGTCGCGCAGGATGTCGAGCGTCGGCAGGTCTATGTCTCCAGTGTCGGGATCGCGGCTCGTGATCAGGCAGCGGCCGACGTGCCCGCCCCATGCGAGCAATGCGTCTCCGACCTTCGCCCTCCGCCCGACCCACGCATCCTCCTCATGCGCGCCGATGCCCTCGACCTCGATCAGCATCCGGAACCGGCGGGCGTCGACCCCGGGTTTGCCGGCCTCCGCCGCGAGCCGCTGCAGAGAGGCACGCGAGATCAGCGTACGGCGCCGATCCGTCCGCGGTCCACGCCCGCGCCGTCGCCGGTCGGCTCCACCAATCTGAGCGGCCGGCCGGCAAAGCTCGAGATCGCCTCGGACCACGGCCCGGCGATCAGCCGGGCCTCGCGCGTTAGGGAAAAGAAGGAAGTCTCGATCGTCCTGTCGTATGAGATTTCTCCGTCAACCACGGTGCCGTCCGGGAACGCGAGCTCGAGCCGGTTGCCGGCAAGATCGGCCACGATCGTCTGCAGCGAGCCGACCGACTTGGCATTGACCATCGACCCGCGCTCGTCCACAAGGTAGAAGCGCCGATTCCCGACGGCCCCGTCGGGGCCGATCGAGACGGAGGCGACTGGCCCCAGGCGCATCGCCTTGACCGGAGTGAGTGACAGCGCCGCGACCGTGATCACGCCGCGGCCTGCTCCGCCCAGTCGCGGTACAGGAGCCAGTAGCGGCCGCCTGCGTCAAGGAGCTCCTCGTGCGTCCCCTGCTCGACGATTTCACCGTGCTCGAGGACGACGATCCGTCCCGCGTGTCTGATGGTTGACAGGCGATGGGCGATCACGATCGCCGTGCGCCCGGCGACCAGGCGCCGCAGTCCCTGCTCGATCAGGCCCTCGGTGTGGACGTCGACATTCGACGTCGCCTCGTCGAGGATCAAGATCCGCGGGTCGGCGACGAGCGCGCGGGCAAAGGCGATCAGCTGCCGCTGGCCGGCGGACAGCTGGACCCCGCGCTCGCCGACCTGGGTGTCATAGCCGTGCTCGAGCGCGGTGATGAACTGATCCGCGCCGACTCCCCGGGCCGCCTCGCGAATCTCATCGTCGGAGGCGTCCGGACGGCCGAACGCGATGTTCTCGCGAACCGTTCCTGAGAACAGGAACCCCTCCTGGGGGACGATGCCCATCTGGGAGCGGAGCGATGCGAGTCGACCGAGCGCAGGTCGTGACCGTCGACGAGCACGCTCCCGACCGTCGGGTCGTAAAAGCGCGAAACCAGCTTCACGAACGTCGATTTCCCGGCGCCGGTCTCGCCGACGAGGGCGACCGTTTGGCCGGCCGGGATCTCGATGTCGATGTCCCGCAGCGCCCAGGCACCGTCGTCGTCCGAGCCATAGCGGAACGAGACCTGATCGAAGCGCACCTCGCCACGGATCCGCTCGAGCGGCACGGCGTCGGGAGCATCGATCAGCTCGGGCTGCTCGTCCATCAGCTCGAAGATCTTGTCGAGCGCGGCCATCCCAGACTGGTAGGTGGTGTAGAGCTGGGAGAGCTGCTGGATCGGGTCGAAGAAATTGTTGAGCGCGGCGATGAACCCGAACACGACACCCGTGGACGTGTGACCGTTGATCGCCTCGATCCCTCCGATCACGAGGATCTCGACGGTCACGAGCGCCGATAGGAGCTCGACCGCCGGGAAGTACGCGGCGTTCAGGTAGACCGTCGTCATGTTGGCGGCCCGGTTCTCGTCGTTCAGCTCGCCGAAGCGTGCGATGTGCCGGGGCTCCTGTCCGAAGGCGCGCACGACTCGGATCCCTGACAGCGTCTCCTGTAGGTAGCCGGTGATCGCCGCGATCTTCTCCCGCGTCAGCCGGTAGGCCCCGGCGGAGGCGATCCGGAACGCCAGCCCGGCAGCCAGCAGCACGGGCAAAACGAGGAACGTCAGCAAGGCGAGATGCCAGTCCAGAACGACCAGGATCGCGACCACGCCGAAGAGCGTGAGCGCGGACTGGAACAGCGTCGCCATCCCGTCCTCGACCAGCTGATCGAGCGCCTCGACGTCGTTCGTGAGGCGAGAGATGATCACCCCGGCTCTATTTCGGGAGTAGAACCCGATCGACAGCGACTGGAGGTGAGCGAACAACTTCAGACGCAGATCCCGGAGTGCCCGCTGTCCGACCCAACCGACCAGGTACGTCTGGAGGTAGGTGGCGATCGCGTAAACGACCGCCGAGACGAGGAACGCCAGCACGATCACATCGAGAGTCCCCGTGTCGTGCTTTCTGATCCCGTCGTCGATCGCCAGCTTGGCCAGCGGCGCCGGCGCGAGGGCCGCCGCGGTGGCCACGACCAGCGCGACCAACATCGCCAGGACGCGCCAGCGATAGGGAGCCATGATCTCCGCCAGTCCGCGAAGCTTGCGGCCACGGCCGCCGGTCTCGCGCAGGCGGCGCCTGATGCCCTCGAATCGGCTCACAGGCCCACCGCCTCGGCTTCCTTCTCCGTGAGGAACACCTGATCCGGCATCCCCTTCTCGACAATCTCCGCGTATAGCTCCGAGCGCTCGAGCAGCTCCTCGTGGCTACCTCGAGCCGCGATTCGCCCGCCCTCGAGCACGACGATCTCGTCCGCGAGCGTGATTGTCGAGAGCCGGTGGGCGATCACGAACGTCGTGCGACCCTGCATCACGTTGCGCAATGCGAGCTTGATCTCTTGCTCCGTCGACGCGTCGACCGAGGAGGTCGCGTCGTCGAGGATCAGGATCCTCGGATCGGCTGCGATCGCGCGGGCGATCCCGATCCGCTGCCTCTGTCCCCCGGACAGCGTCAGGCCCCGCTCGCCGATCAGCGTGTCGTAGCCCTTGGGAAGCTCGCGGATGAACCCATCCGCCTGCGCCGCGCGTGCGGCCGCCTCGACCTCCTCGCGGGTGGCATCCGGGCGGCCGTAGGCGATGTTCTCGTGCACGCTTGCCGAGAACAGGAACGGGTCGTCGCGGGCGACGGCGATCGCGGCCCGCAGGCTGACCAGGTCAACTGAGCGAACGTCGGCGCCGTCGATCGCCACAACGCCCGAGCTGACGTCGTACAGCCGGGGCAGGAGGGACACCAAGGCGGTCTTGCCTGAACCCATTGCGCCGACCAGGGCAACGGTGCGTCCCGCCGGGATCTCGAGATCGATGTCGGACAGTGCGGGGGTCGGAGAGCCCTCGAACGTCAGAGAAACGCCCTTGAAGGAGACCTCGCCGTCGCCGGCGGGGAGCGCAGGCGCATCCGCTGGAGCGGTCATGCGCGGCGCGCGGTCGAGGATCTGGAAGATCCGCGCACCGGATGCCGTCGCCCGCTGCGCGGCGCCCAGCATGTAGCCGAGCGTCCGCATGGGAGAAATAAGCATCAGCAGGTACGCGTAGAACGCCGTGAACTGGCCGACGGTCAGGCTGCCGTGCATCACCTGCCGCCCGCCCACCAGCAGGATCGCCGCGAGGCCGAGGTTCGGCAGGAAGCTGATCATCGGGTTGTACTTGGCCTGAATCCTGGTCGCGTACACCTGCTGCTCGAATACGCGGGTCACCGAGCGGTCGAAACGCTCGAGCTGCCGGCGCTCCTGAGCGAACGCCTTCACGACCCGGACGCCGGAGACGTTCTCTTCGGCCTCCGCGGTCAGCTCCGCGATCCGCTGCTGGGCCTCCTGCATCGCCGGACGCGAGTGCTTGCCGTACCGGCTTGCGATCAGAACCACGAACGGCACGGGCGCCAGCGCCAGCGCGGCGAGACCCGGCTGCAGGGCGAACATCGCCACGCCCGCGAGCAGGATTGTCAGCGCCGACTGCCCGATGAAGATCAGCCCGTATCCGAGGAAAAACCGGACCGACTGGAGGTCGACCGTCGCGCGCGACATCAACTGCCCCGTCTGCTGGCGATCGAAGAAAGACAGCTCTAGCCGCTGGAGGTGCTGGTAGAGCCCGTTGCGCAGGTCGAGCTCGACTCCGAGCGATACGCGGCCGGCAATCAGCCGCCGTCCGGCGCTGAGGCCGAGGCGCGCCAGGCCGGCGACGACGATTGCGACGGCCCACATCACCAGCGCGTGCCGGTGGTGCACGCGGATCGCGTCGATCGCCCGACCCGTCAGGTAGGGAATCAGGACCGTCATCCCCATCGCCCCCGCGGCGAGCACCCCAGACCAACCGACCCCACGCTTGTAGGGCGTCAGAAAGCCAAGCAGCCGCCTAAAAGTCTCCACTTCACAAAATGTAGTAGCTATGGGTCAGTACGGCTCGCTCGCGGCGGTTGGCAGGGCTCGCGCGCGCGGACGGTTGCACGTTGCCATGTGAGCTTCGGTCCGCATATGATCCTCGCGAGCGTTGGTCCGGGCAGGCGTGAGAGGAGGAGAGCGGCCGGCAGATGACGGCAATCTTGAGGTTGGTCTACGAGCCGGTCCGTGGGTTCATCGAGACCGTCGGTGCGATGGTGCTGCTGCTCCGCCGCACGATCGTGGCCTCGATCCTCCCGCCATATAGCTACGGTCCTGAGCTCGTCGACCAGTTCCTGTTCGCGCTGCGCCTGGGTTGGTTCCCGATGATCCTCGCGTCGCTGGCGTTCACCTACGGCCCGGCGGGAATCGAGGTCGGCGACTTCCTCAAGCTCGTCGGCGCGCTCGATCGCCTGGGCTCGCTGTTCGTGATCTTGGTGATGCGCGAGCTGGCGCCTCTGATCTGCGCGATCGTCATGGCAGGGGTGGCGGGCACGGCGATGACGGCGGATCTCGGCGCGAGGAAGATCCGTGAGGAGCTCGATGCACTGATGGTCCTCGGCGTCGACCCGATCAAGAGCTTGGTCGTGCCGCGGTTCCTCTCGTTGATGCTCCTCACGCCACTGTTCACGATCTACGCCCTGCTGTTCGGGACGCTCGGCGGCGTGCTCGTGACGGTCTCAAACGGGGCGCAGGTCGGCCCGTTCTTCTCTGACTTCTTCGCCCAGGCGACGACGGTCGAGTTCCAAGCGATGTTCGTCAAGGCGGTGATCTACGGCGGGGTGATCGCGATCGTCTGCTGCTACATGGGCCTGACCGCCTCCGGCGGCGCTCAGGGCGTCGGACGCGCGGTGAACCAGGCCGTCGTGCTGGCGTTCATCGCGATCGGTGCCACCGACTACGTGTTCACCCAGACGCTGCTCGCCACCCACCCGGCGCTGAACACGCCGAGATGAGGGGGATCACGTGAATCCGGTCGCATCATTGCGCTCGTTCGGGGTCGCGTCTTTGTTCTGCTGGCGGATCTTGCTGAAGGTCTTCAACCTGCGGGTGCTCAGGTTCATCGGCGAGACCGTGCGTCAGGCAGGGATCCTGATCACCGGCTCGGCAATCATCGTGCTCGGCCTGGTGTTCATCTTCGGGCTGCAGTGCGGGATCGAGGGCGCCTACGGCGCGAAATCGGTGGGCGCGACCTCGGCCGCGGGGGCGATCAGCGCGCTGTGTGACCTGCGGGAGATCATCCCCTACGCGTTCGGCTACATGATGGCGGCGAAGGTCGGGACCGGGTTCGTGGCCGAGATCGGCTCGATGCGGATCTCCGATGAGATCGACGCGCTCGAGGTGATGGGGTTCGACTCGATCCTGTATCTCGGCTCCACGCGCCTGCTCGGCACCTGGCTCGTACTGCCGTTCCTATACATGGGGGCGGTCGGCGTCGGCTACATCGCCTCCTACCTGGCGGTGGTCGTCCAGCTCGGTCAGGTGTCTCCGGGTGGCTACCTGCAGCTGTTCTGGGAGTTCCAGAATCCGACCGACTTCCTGTATTCCGGCATCAAGGTGATGGTCACGGCGACCTTCATCGTGCTCGTGTGTATCTATTACGGCTACCACGTGAGCGGGGGGCCCGTCGGCGTCGGCCGGGCGACCGCCAAGTCGATGGTGGCCAACATCCTCGGGATCCACCTGATCGGGATGGTCGGCACTCAGATCTTCTGGGGCGGAAACGCGCACGCGCCGATCGGGGGCTGAGACGGTGCCCGGGACCAAGCGGCACCCACGGAGGGTCACCTAGTGGCGCGGGAGCAGGTGGCACGGATCGCCGCGCTGGGAGCGATCACGATCGCCGTGGTCGTGATCGCGATCGTGCTATTCACCGGCGGCTCGAGCTACGTCCTGCACGCCCAGTTCACCAACGCCGGGCAACTTGTCGGCGGCGATCTGGTGACCGTAGGCGGCCATCCGGTGGGGTCTGTCGGCAGCATCAGCCTCACGCACAACGGGCTCGCCGACGTCGAGCTCGACATCTCGAACTCGAGCGTCACGCCGCTCCGAACGGGCACGGTCGCCACGGTCGGCCAGCTCAGCCTGACCGGCGTGTCCAATCGGTTCGTGTCGCTGAGCCCGGGTCCGGGCGAGCCGATCTCGAGCGGCGGCGTGCTGCCTCCCGCTCAGACGCGCGGGATCGTCGACCTCGACACGGTGCTGAACGCGCTGACCCCGCAGGTACGCACCTCCCTGCAACGGATCATCAAGACCGGCGCCTACCTGATGTCGAGCTCGACGCCCGCCGCGCTCAACCAGGCGATCCACTACTTCAACCCGGCTCTGAGCCAGACCACGGCGTTGAACTCCGAAATCGTGGCGGACAAGTTCGCGCTCGACCGTCTGGTGTCCTCGAGCGCGGGCGTCGCCTCGGCACTCGCAGCACGCGACGCCGACCTCGGCGGCGCGGTCACCACCACGGCGGCAACCCTGCGCGAGGTGGCGAGCGAGCGTGCGGCGCTCCAGGACGCGATCGCGCGCGCTCCGGCGGTCCTGTCGCAGGGGACCGGGGTCCTGGCGGACCTCGACTACACGCTGCACGTCCTGAACCCGGTGCTGACGGACCTGCAACCGGTGGCGCCCCGGCTGGCGGCGCTGCTTAAAGAGGTAGTCCCGACCGCCGCGAACGCGATCCCGACCGTAAAGGGGGTCGCCGCGCTCGTGCCGAGTGCCGAGCAGGCCCTGACCGCGCTGCCGCCCGTCGCACGCAAAGCGGTGCCGGCGATCAACTCCCTCGCTTCGGCGCTGCCGCCCATCACGCCGATCCTCGCCGGTATCAGGCCGTACGCGCCGGAGGTCGTATCCGGATTCTTCGGCGGTGTCGGGGGCTACAGCGGTGGCTACTACGACGCCAACGGTCACTACGCGAGGATCGCCTCGGAGTTCGGTTCGGGCTCGGCGAGCGGGCTCCTGTCGCTCCTAAACGGCCCCTTGAGCTTGCTGCCGGGCCTCACCGGGACCCGATACCAGCTGCTCGCCCCGTGCCCAGGCGGCTCGATCGAGCCATCGCCCAACGGCGGCAACCCGTGGAACAACCCTGACGTGCCGGCGAACACGGGCAACCTCTGCAACCCGGCCAACAACCATCAATGAGACGGCTGGCGACGATCCTCGCAGTGCTCGCGGCCGCCGGCGCGCTCACCGCGATCCTGCTCAGCGCGAGCGCCCAGGGATCCTCGACCGCGACCTTCAATGTGATCTTCGACGACGCCCGCGGGCTGATCGCTGGTCAGCTCGTGAAGGTCGCGGGCGCGCAGGCGGGCTCGATCGAGAACGTCACGGTCGTCAAGCAGGGCTCGGGCGCGAAAACCTCCTACAAGGCGAAGGTCGAGGGCTCGATCGACTCGCAGTTCATGCCCTTCCGCACGAACGCCCAGTGCACGATCCGCCCCCAGGGTCTGATCGCCGAGAACTACGTCGAGTGCGACCCAGGCAGCCCACCTGCGCCGGTGCTGCATGGAGCGGGCGGTCAGCCGCCGACGGTTCCCGTTCAGAACACCAGCGAGCCGGTCAGCCTGCTCGACCTGTTCAACATCTTCAACGTCCCGACGCGCGAGCGGTTCGCGCTGATCATCAACGAGCTCGGCATCGGGACCGCCGGCGAGGGGCAGAACTTCAACGACGTCCTCCACCGAGCGAACCCGGCGCTGAAGCTCGCCGACCAGGTGATCGGCATCCTCGCCCATCAGAAGGCGCAGCTGGCGACGATCATCGACGCCACCAACACGATCGCGTCAGAGGGGGCGAGCCACACCAGCGCCGTGCAGAGCTTCCTCACGCAGGCGGCGTCGCTCACCAGCACCACCGCAGCACACAGCTCAAACCTTCAGCTGGCGATCAACCGGCTGCCGGGGCTGCTGGCCGCGGCCCGGCCGTCGCTCCAGCAGCTCGACGTCGTCGCTCGCGACGGGACGCCGCTGCTCCAACAGCTCCAGGTGGCCGCTCCCTTCTTGAACAACGTCTCACGCGACCTGGGACCGTTCGTCGCGCAGGCAAAGCCCGGGCTGGCGAAGCTCTCGACGGCGCTCGACAAGGCGATCCCGGCGGTCAAGCACACGACCCCGTTGGTCAAGGCGCTCCGCAGCTACACGACCAGGTCGCTGAAGAAGACCCAGCTCGCCGGACGGCTGTTCACGAGCCTGCAACAGTCGGGTTTCGTCGAGAACTTCCTGGGGATCGTCTACTACGTCGGCGCGTCGATCGCCCGGTATGACTCGATCTCGCATCTGCTCGACTTCACGATCCTGAACGTCAACAACGGGGCCTGCATCCTTTATGCGACGACGCCGGTGCCCGGGTGCGGGGCCAACTACGGGTCTGTGCCGGCGTCGGTGGCGAGGGGACGCGCCCCCGCTGGGAGCAGGAGCGCGGCCAGACGAGGGGCGAGCGGCTCGGTTACTCACGCGACTGCTCCCACCGCGGGCACGCGTCCCCGCGCTCACGACCGCAGGCGTCCACGCAGGCGCCCGCAGGGCAATCGCAGCAGGGCTCGCAGCCGCAGCGGCGCCGCCGAGCACGACCCCCACCGCGCCCTCACCGCCGCCGGCTAACGCGCTCCAGAACATCATCAACTACTTGCTCAAATGAGATCCGGACGAAAAGCGGCACTTGAGATCTTCGACAACCCGGTCCTGATCGGGGCGATCACGATCCTGGTCGTCGGAGTGGCTGTCTTCCTCTCGTACATCGCCGAGAACGGGCTGCCGTTCGTACCGACCTACAACGTCAAGGTCGACGTTCCGAACGCCGCCGAGCTGGTCAAGAACGCCGACGTGCGCGTCGGAGGCGCCCGGGTCGGCCAGGTCTTGAAGATCACGCCCGAGCCGGCCGGGGCGGATCCGCACCAGACGCAGCCGTTCGCCCGGCTGACGCTGTCGTTGCAGAAGAGCCTCGAACCGCTGCCGTACGACACCAAGTACCAGGTGCGCCTCGCTTCGGTGCTGGGCGGCAAGTACGTCGAGATCATCCCCGGCCACGAGAGGAACACGGCACAGACGCCGGCGCTCCAGGACGGCGGCACGTTCCAGCTCGGCACCAAGTTCGACCACAACTTCCCGATCGTCGATCTCGACACGGCGTTCAAGACGTTCGGGCCCGAGACCCAACGCGGCCTGCGGAACGCGACCGCGGAGTTCGGCAACGCGGTCGCCGGCCGCGGGACGCAGTTCAACGACGCGATCTACTCGCTGCGCCAGCTGATCGGACCGCTCGACAACCTGCTGCGGCTATTCGCGTCGCCGTCCACGCACTTGGCGCAGTTCATCTCCGGGACCGCGGCGACGACCGGCGCGCTGGCAGCCGTGGCTCCGACGATCTCCGCGCTTTTGTCGGACAGCGCGGTCACGTTCCAGGCGCTCAACAACTCGAGCCTGGGGCAGACGATCGATCAGCTGCCCGCCACCGAATCCGTCGGAACGACGGTCCTGACGAATGCGCAGCCGGTGCTCGCCGATGCCGCGACGGTGGTCCAGGACCTGAAGCCAGGCGCAGCGCTCTTGCCCGCCGCCGCCCAGGACCTCGATCGCATCATCCGTGCCGCGACTCCCGTCTACAAGCTCGCGCCGCAGCTCGCGAGCAAGCTCCAGACCGCGCTCGTCGACGTCGACAAGCTGGCCTCCAACCCGGCGGCGATCCAGACCTTCCACGTGCTCGGCGACAACGATCTGGCGACCTTCGGCGCGTCGGCTTTCGTCGGCCTGGGCGCGATCCTCGAGTCGGCGGCACCGGCGCAGCTGGCGTGCAACGTCGAGGGGATCTGGGCCCAGAACTTCGGCGGTCCGAACAACCCGCTATCGGAAGGTGACTCGGCCGGCTCTTGGCTGCGCTCGAGCCTGGTGGTCGACACCTCGACCCTGCTTCAGTCGCCGACGACCGCCTCCGACCTACACCTGAACTACTACCCGAACGAGACCAAAGGCCACTGCACGGCAGGCAACGAGCACTACGCCACTGGGCAGGACATCGGCCAGCCCACCTCGAGCGCGAACGTCGTGCCTCATACCTCGCCGCCCGCCGGGCGTGCTCCAGCGTTATAAGAACGCCGGCCTCCTGGGGACGTACAAATGAGCGCGATCAGGGGCTTGAGGCTGCGTCGCCGTACCGGCAAGAAGAAGGGGCCCAATCCGCTGGGCGTTGCCGCCGTCACGATTCTGCTCGCGGTCGCAATTACCTACTGGGCGTTCAACGGCAAGCAGATCCCGTTCGTGCACCACTTCACGATGTACGCGCTCGTCCGCAACAGCGTCGACATCATCCCCGAGTCGCCGGTCCGCACCGCCGGGGTCGACGTCGGACAGGTGAGCGGCACCACGCCCGACGGCACCATGACCAAGGTCGCGTTCACGCTCCAGTCGAACGGCATGCCGGTCCACACCGATGCGACCGCCACGATCCGTGACCGATTGTTCCTGGAGGGCGGCTACTACATCGAGCTCAATCCCGGCAGCCCGAGCGCCCCCGTCGCGCACGACGGCTGGACGATCCGACCGCAGAACACCTCCTACCCGGTGCAGTTCTTCCAGCTGCTCTCGACCTTCGATGCGGCCACGCGCGTGAGCCTCGAGAACACGCTGAACACGCTGAATCAGGGGTTCAGCGCGCCCTCCAGCTGCGCCAGCGGCGCTTCCACTGCGCTGAGCACCGAGGAGAACCCGTGCCCCGCGGATCAGCACCCAGTCCAGGAGTCGCCGTCGCTCACGAACAGCGGCATCGGCGGCCTCAAGGCCGCGACGCCGCAGCTGACACCGACGCTGAAGGACATCGCCTGGATCACGCAGGGCCTACGTGGCACGCGGCCGGGCGACATCGAGCGACTGCTGTCCTCCGCCTCGGCAGTCACCACCACCCTCAACGGCACCTCCGCCCAGTTGGCCGACTTCGTCACGAGCCTGAACCGGACCTCGAGCGCGCTCGCGTCGACCGACGGAGCGCTGGCGCAATCCGTCGCCGGGCTCGACCAGACACTCCAGGTCGCTCCCGCGGCGCTCGCCGCCGTCGACCACTCGCTGCCGCCGCTCGCGAGCCTCGCCGTGGCGCTCGACCCGTCGCTGAAGGTCGCGCCGCCGATCATCGACGGCGTGACCAAGGCGGTCGGCCAGCTCGCCGCGGTGGTCGCGCCCGCTGAGCGCGGGCGCCTGCTCGAGACCTTGAAGACGACGTTCGTCTCGTTCCCGTCGACTCTGCGCCAGCTGGGAACGCTGTTCCCGGTTGCCAAGCGGGTGACGGACTGCCTGAAGACGCACGTCACGCCGATCCTGAACCAGATCGTCCCCGACCAAAACTCTCAACCGGCAGGCCGGTGTGGCAGGACTTCGTCCACTTCCTCGTCGGGCTCTCGAGCGCCACCCAGAACTTCGATGGCAACGGCTACTGGATCAGGCTGATCGCCGGCACGGGCGACAACGGTTTGAGCCTCGGAAAGCTTCCGGTGCTCGGCCAGATCCTCGGCTCTACGCCCGGCACCTCCGGGATCGAAGGGGCTCGGCCAACGTGGGTCGGCGACCTGACCACGAACGACTTCCGGCCCGACGTCTCGTGCTCGACCCAGCCAGTACCGAGCCTGGCGGCGAACACCGCGGCACCGGATCTGCGCCACGTCGGCTACTCGAGCCCACCGAGCTCCGCGAGCCTCCAGAAACTCGCGCACGAGCTCGGTCTCCCACCAAGTCCGCAGCCCACTAGATGGCACGCTTCAAGCTTAGATCAGACGCTACGGCCGCTACTTCGCGATCATGGCCGCGCTGTGGGTGATCGGGATCGCCGCCGGCGCCTACATCCTCGCCAACCAGCGGTTCCCGAACCCGTTCGCGACCTTCATGAACGTCAGCGGCCGCTTCCAGACCTCGGCGGGAGTGGTCCCCGGTCTGGGCGAACCGGTCAACATCGCCGGGGTCAACGTCGGACAGATCACTGATACGACCCTCAAGGACGGCATCGCCGTCATCAGCATGAAGCTCGACCCCGGGAAGCTGCCGGAACCGCACGTCCTGTACGGGAACGCAGCGCGGTGCTGTTCCCGAACACTCCGCTCAAGGACATGGAGATCGACATCAACCCGGGCACTCCGAACTACTCCAGGCTGCCTGAGAACGGGACGATCCCTGTCTCGCAGACCGGGGTGCCGACCGACTCCGACGAGCTGCTCGACTCGCTCGACGGCGACACGCGAACGTGGTTCACGAGCCTCGTCACCGACCTCAACCGGGGCACCGCTGGGCGCGGGCAGGACATCAAGCAACTGCTCCAGAACCTGGGACCCACTTCTTCGCAGCTCAGGCAGATCGGTGACCTGCTCGCCGCGCGGCGGGGGGCGCTCGCCCAGATCGTCCACAACCTGGGCGTACTCTCGCAGGCGACCGCTCAGAAGGACGCACAGCTGGCGACCGTCGTGCGCGCAGGCGACCAGACCGTCTCGGCGCTCGCGAACCAGGACGTGGCGCTTCGCGCGGCGATCACAAGACTTCCCGGGACGCTTCAAACGACCCGCACCACGCTCGCGGATGTGACGCCGTTTGCGAATGCCCTCGGCCCGACGGCAACGGCGCTGATCCCCACGGCCCGCCGACTGCCGAGCACGCTCAGGGACACGCAGACGCTGTTCAAGGGTGCTGCGCTGTTGCCGCTCGACAAGATCCCGGCGTTCGTGAACGCGGTGATTCCGCTGGCGAAGCAGCTGCCACCGGTCACGGCGAACCTCAACAAGGAGATCCCGCCGCTGACCAGCTCGTTCAAGGTGCTCGGCGCGGTCACGAACGAGATCGCGTTCACTCCGGGCAACGGCAATCCCGGCTTCCTCTACTGGCTCGCGTGGTTCGCCCACAACACCGATTCGTTCCTGTCGACGGCCGACGCCAACGGTGGCGGGTGGCGCGGACTCCTCACGCTGTCTTGTGCGGACGTGGGCAGCGGGATACTCGGCTCGCTGCTGACGACCGTGCTCGGCCCCAATCTCTCGACCCTGCTCGGGTGTTGATCGGCGTGGTGAGCCGTTAGATGGTTACCCAGGCCCCCAAGCGCTCCGCCGTGATGATGGCGGTGCTGTTCACGCTCTCGTGCATCGGCCTGGCGATCCTCGTCTGGACGGAGTTCGCGGGCTCGATCCCGTTCGCGGCCGCGGGATATCGGGTGAACGCCGTGTTCCCAGAGACCGGCCAGCTCGTGCCCGGCGCGGACGTGCGGATCTCGGGCGTGAACGTGGGCAAGGTGACGACCGTCCAGCCGCAGGGACTCAGCTCGTACGTGACGATGGACCTCAAGCAGCGGTTCGCGCCGCTCCCCGCCGACACGCACGCGATTCTGCGGCTGAAGACGCTGCTCGGGGAGGCCTACGTCGCGCTCTCGACCGGGAACAAATCGAGCGGGAACCTCCGCGATGGAGGGACGATCCCGCGTTCCAACGTGAGGCCACCCAGAACCTCGACCAGGTCCTGAACTCGTTCGACCTGTCGACTCAGAAAGCCCTACAGCACTTCCTGAACGGCACCTTCACGGCGCTTTCGGGAAGGGGACAGGAGCTCAACGACGCCGTCGGGAACTTCGACCCCGCCGTGACCGAGCTGAAAGCGGTCGTCGGGGTGCTCAACGATCAGCAGAGCAACGTGCGGGGGGTCGTGAACAACCTCGGGTCGGTGCTGACGACGCTCGGAAACCGTTCGAGCGACCTGCAGAGCGTGGTCACGGCAGGGGATCAGGTCTTCTCTGCGACCGCCGTGCGCGACACGGCGCTGACGGCCACCGTAAACGGGCTGCCGCCATTCATGGCCCAGCTGCGGGCGACGCTGACGACCCTGAATGGCACGCTCGGGATCGCCAAGCCGACGCTCGCGGTAATCGAGGGCGCCGCGGTCTTCGTGCGGCCCGCGCTGTCGGAGCTCGTGCAGCTCTCGAAGCCGGCGGTCTCGCTTCTGCGCCAGGCGCCGACGCTGCTGCGTGACGCCAATCTCGCGTTGCCGTCGATCGCGTCGTTTACCACCGCATTCAACGGTGCCCTCTCGCCGTTGCTGGCCGCGGCGCGCCAGGTGGTGCCGATCATCAACCTGATCTCCCAGTACTCGCGCGAGACCGGTGCCGCGTTCGCAAACCTGCCTGCCGATCTGAACGCGAGCGCCACTGCCACCAACGGCGTCAGCAGGTACCTGCGCGCGTCGCTGGCGCTCAACAACGAGGGGCTGTTCGGGCAGCCCTCGCGGCCGTCGACCAATCGCCACAACCCGTACGTGTCGCCAGGTGGTCTCGCGAACGTCGCAAGCGGCGGGTTGCTCTCCTCGGACTGCAACAACGTGGGCAACGTCAACGCGATCAGCCTGCTCAGCACGGGCAACGTTCCCTGTCGGCTGCAGCCGAAGTTCCCGTGGCCCGCCAACGCGGCGTCGAACGGGCCGAGCTACTACCCGCAAGCTACGCAAGCAAAGCCGTAGCATCGATATCCTGTGCGCCGTCGAGGAGGAGACACCCGGCGCAGTGGCTGACGTCCGCTAATGGTTACCCAGGCCCCGCATCGCGCGGCCGTGCTCGCGGCGACGGCGTTCGTGCTGTCGTGCATCGGGCTGTCGATTTTCGTCTGGACCCAATTCGCCGGCACGATCCCGCTCGCACCCTCGGGCTACCGGATCCACGCGCTGTTCCCTGAGACAGGGCAGCTTGTCACCGGCGCGGACGTTCGGATCTCGGGGGTTAACGTGGGCAAGGTGACCGACGTCCAACCCGTGGGGCTCAACTCCCTCGTGACGATGGACATGCGGAAGCAGTTCGCGCCGGTGCCGAGGGACACGCACGCGACCTTGAGGCTGAAGACGCTGCTCGGCGAGGCGTACATCGAGCTCTCGGCCGGGAACACGGGAACGGGAAGCCTGCCTGACGGGGGCACCATTCCGCGTGACCACGTGGAGCAGACGCAGAACCTAGACCAGGTCCTCAACTCCTTCGACCCCTCGACGCAGAAAGCGCTCCAGCGGTTCCTGAACGGAACGTTCACCGCCTTCTGGGCGTGGTCAGGAACTGAACGACGCGATGGGCAATTTCGACCCCGCGGTCACGGAGCTGAACGCGGTGGTGGGGGTCCTGAACCA
>CAVPKT010000059.1:0-50499 GCA_963705775.1 uncultured Solirubrobacterales bacterium
CTCGCGGATCTCGCCCACCATCATGATGTCGGGATCGGCGCGCATCATCGAGCGCAGGCCGTTGGCGAATGTCAGCCCGGCCTTGTTGTTGACCTGGATCTGGGTAATGCCCCGGATCTGGTACTCGACCGGATCCTCGATCGTGATGATGTTCTTCTCGGGCACATTGAGCTCGAGCAAGGCCCCGTAGAGAGAGGTCGATTTACCTGACCCGGTCGGACCCGTGGCGAGCACCGCTCCGTGGGCGCGTTTGAACGACTTTCGGAAGCGCTCGAGCTCGTGCGTCTGTAAGCCGAGCTTGTCGAGCTCCAGCTGGATCGACTCCTTGTCGAGGATTCGCAGGACCACCGATTCGCCGTGGACGGACGGAATCGTGACCACGCGGATGTCGACGTGGCGACCCTCGATCGTCGAGCCCCACACGTCCGTCCTGGGGCAGCCGGCGCTCGGAGATGTCGAGGTCGCTCATGATCTTGACCCGGGACACGACGCCACCGATCATTCGCCTGGGGACGATGGCCGAGTCCGTCAGCACGCCGTCGATCCGCATGCGGACGCGCATCTCGCGCGCCGGGCGGCCCTGTTCGTCCGGCTGGGGCTCGAAGTGGATGTCCGATGCTCCGCGGTCGGCAGCCTCGGCGATGATCGAGTGCACGAGCTTGATTACCGGCGCGTCGTCGGCCGACTCGCGCAGGTCCACGACCTCGACCGCCGCCGCCTCGTCCTCGCCTTCGTCGACAGCTTCCTGGACCGCGTCCTCGAACCGGTTCATTCGCGTCATCAGCGCGGCGATGTCCTCGGCGGACGCGACCGCCGGCTTGACGTCCATCCGCGTCATCAGCGCGATGTCGTCGATCGCCAGCACGTTCGCCGGGTCGGACATCGCGAGCACGATCGTGTGGTCATCGATGAACTTGACGGGCACCGCGCCGTAGCGCCGGGCCGCCGCAGCGGTCAGCAGGTTCACTGCGCCCATGTCGACCTTGTAGGTGCCGAGGTCCAGGTGGTCGAGTCCGTAGCGCTCTGCGATCGCCAGGGAAAGCTGCTCGTAACTGATCACTCGCTCGTCGAGCAGCATCTTCTCCGGGGGGACGCCCGCCGAGCGGGCCTCTTCGATCGCGCGCTTCACTCGCTCCCCCTCGGCGAATCCGAGCTCGACGATCACGTCAGTCAGGAATCGCCCCGAGCCGCCACGGCTGCGTGGCGTCGTCACCCCGACGCGTGGGTCGGCGCACGGCCCCTCGGCAGCGCCCTCGGCTTCGACGGCGCGGAGATGTGATCCGAGGTCGCTCATACGCGGGCAATGGGCTGCGGGGCTGCCTCGGGACGGATGATGAAGAGCGGGTCAAGGGGCGGGGTTCCCGCCTAGACATCGGCCGCCGGGGCCGATTGCTTAAACGTCCACGCGCGGCGTCCAGGCGGTCTGGACAGCCCGAGACCCCAGGTGAAGAACCGTTAGCTCTTGGCGGCGGACCGCATCACCTCACGCGGGGCGGCGCGAAGCGTGAACTGCTCGAAGCTCAGCGCTCCCTGCCCGACGAGCAGCTCCAGTCCGTCGACGGCCTTCACGCCTCGCCGCCGAGCGGCGCCGATGAGACGGGTCTCGGCGGATCCGTAGACGAAGTCCACGACGCATTCGTAGCCGCCCGGGTCGATCCGCAGTTCGCCTGTCCCCTCCATGCCAACCGCGGTGCAGTTGATGAGGATGTCGGCCGGGTCGATCGTCTGCACCGGCATCGCGCCGAGCTGCTTGCCCAACTCCTGGGCACGCTCCGGCGTTCGGTTCCACACTCGCACCGCGTTCGCCCCGGCGTCGAGCAGCGCCCAGACCGCGGCCCGGGCGCTGCCTCCCGCGCCGAGTACCAGCGCCGTCCTGCCCTCGGCCGGAAACGGCAGCGCCGTGATCAACGAGGGGGCGTCGGTGTTGTCGGCCTCGATCCCGCTCTCGAACACGAGCGTGTTGGCAGCGCCGATCGCGCGTGCACGTGGCGTGGCCTCCCGTGCAAGCGCCAGTGCGGCCTCCTTGTGTGGAATCGTGACGTTGGCCCCCCGGAAGCCGGCCGCGGGTAGCGCCTTGACGGTCTCCTCGAAGCGCTGGGGCGGCACCGGAAGGAGTTGGTAGCGCCACCCGCCGAGACCGACCGCGGCGAGCGCGGCATTATGGATCGCGGGCGAGCGGCTATGCCCGACCGGCCAGCCCAGGACGCCCAACCGGATGCCCCGCTCGCTCAGCAATGTGCCGGCGAGCGGCCGCCGCGCTTAGCTCGAGCCGTCTGGTAGCGCTGAACATCGCGCTGGAACTGCCCGTAGTTCGACTCGAACACCTCGGCACCGTTGCCGCAGGCCTTGACCACGAAGTACAGGTCGTTCGTGCGGGCGGGGTGGGCGGCCGCCTGGATTGAAGCGACGCCCGGGCTGTCGATCGGAGTCGGCGGCAGCCCGGCGTGGATGCGGGTGTTGTAGGGAGAAGACGAGTTGAGCTGCGCCACGGTCAGCGGGGATGTGTAGTTATTCGTCGCGTAGCGGGTGGTCGCGTCGATCTGGAGCGGCATGCCCCTCGCCAGCCGGTTGTAGATCACCGACGCGACCAGCGGGCGGTCCGCGCTGGTCTGCGCCTCGGCCTCCACCATCGAGGCGACGATCAGCAGGTCATAGGGCGTGAGATGCCGGCTCCGGGCGTAACCGACGTTGACCGTCGCGAACTCCTGCCTGAATCGCTTGAGCTGATCGGCGACCAGGGCCGCGATGCTGATCGGCTCGCGCAATTGGTAGGTGTCGGGGAACAGGAAGCCCTCGAGCGAGCCCGTTCCTCGCGGCGCTCCGTACCACGACGGTCGCAGGAAGTACGAGCCGCGTGTATCGGCGAGGTAGCTTCCCCTGACGCCTTGCGAGCGCAGCAGCGCGTCCAGCTGGCGGCGGGTCTTGCCCGGGACGACAGTGACTTCGTTGACCTTCGCCGCCGGGGGCGCCTTCGTCAGGACCGTCAGCACCCCGCCGTAGCTCATGTCCCGTTTGAGGCGGTAAGTGCCCGCGCGCAGATTGCTGCGATCGCCGCTCAGGGTCGCACGCAGCTCGAAGAAGAAGCTCGAACCGATCACGCCGTCGCGCTCGAGCTGATCCCCGATCTGGCCGATGTGCGAGTGCTGCGGGATGACGACCGTGACGCTGCCGTGACCGGATCCGTGGAACGGCTGGAACAGCTCGTAGCAGAACCACACGATCGCGGCGGCGATGATCAGCGCGAGCAGGGCGAAAATGCGGGCGCGACGCGAATGGTGTCCTTGTGGGCGGAGTCGTCGTGGCGCCCGCGCGCGCTGCGGGCGCCTAGGTCGCGCGGGCCGGCTGGGTCGCTCGGGGAGGCTCAATCGGTGACGACGTCCGTCCGCCGGGGGCGGCGCCACGGGTTCGGGCTCCGGGGGCGCGGGGGGATCGGGCTCCGGGGGCGCGGGGGGATCGGGCTCCGGGCGCGGGGGGATCGGGCGGCGGGGTGCGGGGGGATCGGGCGGTCGGGGTGCGGGGGGATCGGGCGGCCGGGGTGCGGGGGGATCGGGCGGTCGGGGTGCGGGAGGATCGGGCGGCGTCAGCTCGACCGCCGAGCGTTTCGCCGCCCGTCGCCGCTCGCGCTCGAGCCGGGCTGCCTCGCGTTCCTCTGCTGTGCGTTCGTCAGCCACTGCCCGTCTCCTCGAACTTTGGCGATTCAGTTCGACCCCTCCGAACTGAATCGCCATCGTTCGCCGCTAGCCAGCTCTCCAACAGGTGGGCGGCGGCCCGCGAGTCCTCGGAAGCCGTACCCCCCATCCGAATCGCCAAGGCCGTCGTCAGCCGCTCGTCGTACAACTCCACGGGAACCGGCAATACCCGTTCGAGCTCGTCCGCGAACGCTCTCGTTTCAACAGTTTGCGCCGAGTCCTCACCTGACAGCGACAGCGGCAGCCCCACCACCACGCGCTCGACACCGAGCGACTCGACCAGCGAGCGCAACCGCTTCAGCCCCGCACGAGTCCGCGGTCGCAGGACCGGCTCGACCGGCGTCGCCAGCACGCCCGTCGGGTCGCTGACCGCGCAGCCGCAGCGAGCACTCCCATAGTCGAGCGCGAGAACCCTCTTATCGGCACCGGCTGTCACCGCTCAGCTGCCGAGCGCCGACTCGATCGCTTCGCGTGCCACTTCGAGCGCAGCCGGCAGCTTGTCAGGGTCGCGCCCGCCTGCTCGCGCGAGCGTGTCGCGGCCGCCGCCCCCGCCCCCGACGACCTCGGCCGCAGCCTTGACGATCTCCGCCGCGTGCAGGCCCCGCTCGACGAGCCCCGGCGAAACGCTCGCCACCAGGTCCACCTTGCCGTCTCCGGCGCTCCCGAGAACGATGGCGGCGTCGCCGAGCTTGGACTTCAACCGGTCGGCGACGTCCAGCAGCGCCTTCCCGTCGCCGCCGTCGACAGTTGCAACCAGCACGCGCGCCCCATCCAAGTCGAGTGCACCGGACATCAATGCGTCCAGATCAGGCAGTCGGTCCGCGGGGCGGGCCGCGCCGCCCTTCTCCAGCTCTCGCACCCGGGCGCGCAGCTCCGAGACGGTATCCGGCACGCGCTCGGGCAACACCCGGAGGATGTCGGCGGCCTCGCCCAGCGACCGGTCGTGCTCGCGAAAGAGCTCGATCGCCACGGGTCCGGTGAGCGCCTCGATCCGCCGAACGTTGGCTGCGCTCGACGTCTCGCCCGTCATCTTGAAGACACCGATCTCCGCGGTCGAACGGACGTGGGTACCACCGCACAGCTCCCGCGAGAACGACCCGTCACCGACCTCGACCATCCGCACGACGTCTCCGTACTTCTCTCCGAACAGGGCCATCGCACCGAGCCGTCTGGCCTCGGCCAATGTGGTCGTGAGCGCCCGCACGGGCTGATTCTCGACAATCCACCGGTTGACCTCGTTCTCGATGTCGCGGAGCTCTTCGGGGCTCAGCGCGCCGGAATGGGTGAAGTCGAACCGCAGCTTGTCGGGCCCCACGTACGACCCGGCTTGACGCACGTGCGTGCCCAGGCGCCGCCGCAGTGCCGCGTGCAGCAGGTGGGTCGCGGTGTGGTTGCACTCTGTTGCGTGGCGGTGGGCGCGGTCGACGTGCGCGCGGACTCGCTCCCCGGGCTTGAGCTCGCCGCGTTCGGGTTCGAGCGCGACGACCTGGTCATCCCCCAGCCTCACCACATCCACGACCTTCGCCCGGCAGTCCCCGTCTGCACACTCCACGTATCCATCGTCCGCAATCTGGCCACCGCCGGTCGCGTAGAACGGGGACTCCGCCAGCTTTACGAGCACTTGTCCGTTGCCGGCCTGCAGCGCCGCGACGGTCGTCTCCGCGTCGGTCGTCTCGTAGCCGACGAAGTCGGTCTCGAAGCCCGCCTCGGCGGCGAGCGCGAGCGCGCGCTCGCGCACTGCGTCACCGCCCGCACCACGCCCGGGGGCCGTCCGCGCCCGGTGGCGCTGATCCTCCATCAGGGACTCGAAACCCTCCTCGTCGACCCCTAGGTCCTCCTCAGCCACGAGCTCTAGCGTCAGGTCGATCGGGAAGCCGTACGTGTCGTGCAGCAGGAACGCGTCCTGGGCGGAGACGCCCTCTGCGCCCGATTCCTTGGCGCGAGCGATCAGGTCGTTCAGAAGCCGCGACCCCTGCTCGAGCGTGCGGCCGAAGCCCTCCTCCTCGGCTCCGAGCCACATCCTGACGGAGTCGCGCTGCTCGACCAGCTCCGGGTACTCGCCACCCATCAGCTCCGTGACAACGGACGCGTAGCGGTCCAGAAACCCGGGCTCGAGGTCGAGCGTGCGCCGGCCCTGCAGGATCGCTCGGCGGATGACCCGCCGGAGCACGTAGCCACGGTCCTCGTTCGAAGGGACCACCCCGTCGGCGATCAGGAATGACATCGAGCGTGTGTGATCGGCGAGCATGCGCAGCGCGCGGTCAGTGGGGAAGTCCTGGCCGTAGCTCCGGCCGGAAAGCTCCTGACCGAGCTCGATCAGAGGCCAGAACTGGTCAGTTTCGAACACCGACGGCTTGTCTTGGAGAACGGCTGCGAGTCGGTTCAGCCCCAGACCCGTGTCGATGTTGTTGGCCGGGAGCGCACCGAGAGATCCGTCGAGCTTCAGGTCGAACTGCGTGAACACGAGGTTCCAGTACTCGAGGAAGCGCTCGTTCTCACCGCCCGGGAGGTCGTCGGCCTTCCCGAACTCGAGCCCCCGGTCGAGGTAAAGCTCCGAGCACGGACCGCACGGTCCGGTTGGGCCCATCTGCCAGAAGTTCTCCGAGCGCTCGAGCTCAACGATCCGCTCGCGCGGGATCCCGACTTCCAGCCACGCCTCGATCGCTTCCTCGTCAGCACCGATGCCGAGCTCGTCGTCGCCGCCGAACACGGTGATCCAGATGTCGTCGACCGCGAATCCGAAACCGTCAGTCGAGAGATCGAGCGCGTACCGGACCGCCTCCCGCTTGAAGTAGTCGCCGAACGAGAAGTTGCCGAGCATCTCGAAGAACGTGAGGTGCCGAGCGGTTGTGCCGATGATCTCGATGTCCGGTGTGCGGAACGTCTTCTGGCAAGTCGTGACGCGCGGATGCGGCGGGCGCTCCTGGCCGAGGAAGAACGGCTTCAGTGGATGCATCCCCGCGATCGTGAACAGGACCGACGGGTCGTGCTCGGCCGGGATCAGCGGGGCGGACGGCAACCGCAGGTGGTCGCGCTGCTCGAAGAACTCCAGATATGTGCGACGAATCTCGTCGGAGGTCATTCCCGCCCGATTGTGCCCCATCCGACGACGAGCTCGCCATCCATGAGACAGGCGAGCTGGCCGGGTGCGGCGCCCTCGACCGGTTCCGAGAGCTCGATCGAAAGCCGCCCATGACGGCCGGCACCGGGCTCGCCGGACAGCGACGCGCGCAACGGCTTAGAGCGGTAGCGAAGCTTCACCCGGTTCACTCGAGCGCCATCGCGATGGAGCCGTGCAGCCCGGACCGCGACGCGCGTCGTCCTCAACGCCGACCTCTGACCGACGACCACACGGTTCGCGTCCCCGTCCTTGTCGAGCACGTATAGGGGTCCGGGCCGGTCGACTCCGATCCCACGGCGCTGGCCGACCGTGAACCGGTGCTGGCCGAGGTGCTGCCCGACGACGACACCGTCGGCGTCGACGATTTCCCCGGGACGATCCGCCACGCCGCCGTGCCGCGCCAGGAAACGGGCCCGGTCTGTTCCCGCGAGGAAGCACAGGTCCTGCGAGTCGATCTTGCTCGCCACGGGCAAGCCGGCCTCGGCGGCGATCCGCCGCACCTCGGGCTTTGTAAGCGAGCCGAGCGGAAACCGCATCCGCGCCAGCGAGTCGATCGACAGGGCGGCGAGCATGTATGTCTGGTCCTTGGCGGAATCGCTGGCGGCGCACAGCAACGGGCCCTCTGGTTCGTCGATCACCCGGGCGTAATGACCCGTGGCGAGCCGCGCACACCCGAGTCGGTCGGCGAGCTCGAGCATCGCGTCGAGCCGCACGTGGCCATTGCAGCCCACGCACGGATTCGGCGTCTCCCCGGCCGCGTAGCCGGCCATGAACGGCTCGACGACTCCGGCACGGAACTCCTCGCGCAGGTCGATCGTGAAATGAGGTAGGCCCATCGAGTGCGCGAGCGCGCGTGCCTGGGCGACGGCCGTCGCCGAGCAGCAGCTGCGCTCGCCGTCGTTCTCGCTGTCTGACCACAGCTCGAGCGTGACCGCGGCGGTGTCGCCCTCGCGGACACACAACAGCGCTGCGACGGCGCTGTCGACGCCACCGCTCATCGCGACGAGCGTGCGGCCACCCTGCGGCGCAGTCACCGCGCCGTCCGCCCGCACCGCCGCTCCGAGCGCTCGCCCGAGCGCGTCCGCCGCGAGCTCAGCGGCGTGGAGCTTCCCGGGCGAGAGGCCGCCGAGCTCGGCCGCGATCTCCCGCGCTCCGATCCGCGCGGCGTCCAAGGCCCGGCGCCCGCGGACGAGCGCCACGGCGGCGCTGCCGGCGGCGGTCGTCGCGCCACAGCCTGCGGCCTCGAAACCGGCATCTTCGACCAGATCCCGTTCGACGCTGACCGAGAACCGGAGCACGTCGCCGCACTGATATCCACTGACCTCCGCGGCAAAGCCGGGCGCGTGACCGCGACCCTGAGGGGAGACGAGGTGATGCTCGAATGCCGAGATATCCACCCGGGCGAGATTAGCTGCCTACGGCACTGCCGCTACGCCGCCCGTGTGCGGCGTGGCGTCAGAGAGCGCCCGCGATTCGCTGCGCGATCTCGAATGTGTCCGCGAAGCCGACGATCGTCGAGGCCTGGCCCTTACGATTGATGACCACGAGCGTCGGCGAGAACTCGACCGGGACCTGGTTGGTGATCAGGCTGTAGCTCGAGAGCTCGCTCAGGGGCACCGTGAGCCTGACCACCTTCCCCGAATGGGTAGGGATCGACTGAAGCTCCTGCTTCACCGCGCGATCGTCCGACGCGGCCGGGTTGTAGAACAGCGCGGCGAGCACCTCGTGTGCGGCGAGAGCGCGCTGGACGACGCCGACGCGCTGGGCGGCGGTTACGGGCGTGGTCGCGGCGTGCTTCGCGGCCGTTTTGTGAGAGGCGGGCGCCCTCGAGCCGCTGGCCGGCTTGGAGCCGGCTGAGGTGTGAGCCGCAGGGGGACGAGCAGTGGCAGCCGCCGTGGCCCCAGGCGTGCCGCCTGCGGCGGCAGCCGCGTGGTTGACGACCGTCTGCACGCCCTTGGCCCGATTAATCGCTGAGTTCAGCGCGTGCGAGGGTACGCCCCCAGACGTGGACGACGAGCTCGGCTTTAGCGCGACGAGCCACAGCGCAAAGAACGCCACGACCGCCACCAGCAACCCGATCAGTGGACGCGAAACGTTGCCCATCACCGCGTCTTGTCGGCAAAAGCGCGTCCGGACTCAAGCCCGGCCGGACGGTTGTCTAGGTGAGACGCCGAACCTCCAACTCAGAGCACTAGGTGAGCCGCAGCCCCAGCTCTCGCAGCTGCCCTGGGTCGACTGGCGCCGGTGCGCCGGTGAGCGGGTCCGCACCGCTGGTCGCCTTCGGGAAGGCGATCACCTCGCGGATGTTGTCCCGCCCTGCCAGCAGCGCGACGATCCGGTCGATCCCCATGGCGATCCCGCCGTGGGGCGGCGCGCCGTACTTCAAGGCGTCCAGCAGAAACCCGAACCGGGCCTCGGCCTCCGCGGGGCCGATCCCGATCAACTCGAAGATCTTCCGCTGCACATCGATCCGGTGGTTACGGATGGAGCCGCCACCTATTTCGGCACCGTCGAGCACCAGGTCGTAGGAGCGTGAGAGCAGCTTCGCGGGATCGTCGAGATCGGGCGGAGCGCCGCCGGCACCCTGCGGCGCGGTGAACGGGTGATGCTCGGCCTCCCACCGGTTCTCGTCGTCGTTCCACATGAACATCGGGAACTCGACCACCCAGCGGACATCGTGACTACCGTCCGGGATCAGCCCGAACCGGCGCGCAAGTTCGAGCCGCAGCGCCCCGAGGACCCTGTTGGCGGCTATTTCAGCGTCCGCGACGATCAGCAGCAGGTCACCCGGCGCGGCCTTGAGCCGCTCGCTGATTCCCCTGAGCTCCCCCTCTCCCAGGAACTTCGCGATCGGCGAGCGCCAGGACCGGTCCTCCTGGACGAACGCCCACACGAGTCCTTTGGCGCCGTGCTGCTTGGCGAGGTCCGTCAGGGAGTCGAGCTCGGAACGAGGCAGCTCGTGGGGGCCCGCGTTGATCCCGCGAACGACGCCCCCGCTCGCGAGCGCGCCGGCGAACACCTGGAAGTCAGTCGAGGCGACGGCCTCGCCGAGGTCCCGGAGCTCGAGGCCGAAACGCGTATCGGGACGGTCCGAGCCGTAACGCGAGACCGCTTCCGCAAATGTGATCCGCGGCCACGGCGGATACGCAACGCCGAACCCGGCCCGCTCGAACACCTCCCCCATCACCGCTTCCATCGTCCCGATCACGTCCTCCTCCTCGACGAACGCCATCTCGAGATCAAGCTGTGTGAACTCGGGCAGACGGTCGGCGCGGGAGTCCTCGTCGCGGAAGCACCGAACGATCTGGTAGTAGCGCTCCAACCCGCCGATCATCAGCAGTTGCTTGAACAGCTGCGGCGACTGCGGCAGCGCGTAGAACGATCCGGGCTGGATCCTGGCGGGTACGAGGAAGTCGCGGGCGCCCTCGGGCGTCGATCGCGTCAGGAACGGCGTCTCGATTTCCAAGAAGTCGCGGGCATCCAACACCTCTCGGATCGTGGCAATCACCCGGTGGCGGAGCTCGAGCGCCTCGAGCATCGGCGCGCGCCTGAGGTCGAGTGGGCGATGCTTCAGCCGGAGCGTCTCGTCAACAGCGACGTCCTCGTCGATCGGGAACGGCGGTGTCTCGGCATCCGCGAGGATCTGAAGCTCTGTGACCGAGAGCTCGATCTCGCCCGTCGCGATATTGGGGTTGACGTTCTCGGGCGCACGGCGGACGACATCCCCCGAGGCGCTCAGCACGTCCTCGGAGCGAAGCGCATGCGCCTCACGGAACGCGTCGCCGGCTGTCTCGGGATGGAACACGAGCTGCACGATCCCCGAGCGATCGCGCAGGTCGATGAAGATCAGTCCCCCGTGGTCACGCCGACGGTGGACCCATCCCGCGACGCGGGCCGCCGTGCCGGCGCGCTCGGCGGTCAGCTCCCCGCACCAAGCATCGCGGTAGACGTTCGGGCTCGGGGACTGCTTCACCGGATCGCCTCGATCACCGACCCGAGCTGGAGCTCGCGCTGCTCGCCGGACTCCATCTCCTTGAGGCTCGCGCGGCCGTCGTTCTCCCCGACGATCGCCACGTAGCGCGCGCCGATCCTGTCGGCGTGCTTCAACTGCCCTTTGAGCGAGCGCCCCGCCAGCTCCTGCTGGGCGCTGAGCCCGGCCTGCCACGCCCGCCACGTTAAATCGAACGCCGCCTGCGAGCCCTCGGGGTTCGCGACCGCGACGAACAGGTCGACCGGCTCGCGCTCGACCTCGGGCTCGCCTGCCGCGAGGAGCATCCGCTCGACGCCTGCGGCCCAGCCCGACGCGGGCGTCGGAGGCCCGTCGAGCTGCTCGACGAGACGGTCGTACCGGCCGCCTCCGCCGACGCCGGACTGCGCTCCGAGCGCGTCGCTCGTGAACTCGAACACCGTGCGCGTGTAGTAGTCGAGACCGCGCACGAGCGTCGGGTCGAGCTCGTAGGAGATGGCGGCTCGGTCGAGGAGCTCTCGGACGCGCGCGAAGTGCTCGGCGTCGTCTGGATGGAGGCGGTCGAGCAGCGTGGGGGCGTTTGCCATCACCTCGCGGGTGCCCGTGTCGCCGGCGTCGAACGCGCGCAGTGGGTTGGCGTCGATCCGCTCCCGGACCTCTGGTGACAGGCTCGCCTCGCGCTCGCGCAGATAGCGCTGCAGCTCCTCGCGGTACTCAGCTCGGGTCTCGGGCGTGCCGAGGCTCGAGAGCCTCAGCCGGAGGTCCCTCGAGCCGACGGCGGCGAGCAGCTCGGACAGGAGCACGATCAGCTCGGCATCGGTCTCCGGTGTCGCGGATCCGACCACCTCGGCGCCCACCTGCCAGAACTCGCGGTAGCGCCCTCGCTGGGGGGCCTCGGCGCGAAAGAAGCTCGACAGGTACCAGAGCTTCACCGGCTGCGGAAGCTTGTGCATGCCGTGCTCGACGTAGGCGCGGCAGACCGGTGCGGTCCCCTCGGGGCGCAACGTCAGCGAGCGCCCCCCGCCATCGTCGAACGTGTACATCTCCTTCTGGACGATGTCCGTCGCCTCCCCCACCCCCCGCGCGAACAATTCCGTGGCCTCGAACGCGGGCGTCTCGATCCGTCCGTAGCCCGCGGCGCCCAGGATTCGCTCCGCGTGCCGCTCGAGCAGCCGGCGGCGGGCAGCGTCGTCGGGAAGCACGTCGAACGTGCCGCGCGGCGCCTTGATCACCGGTTTGTGGCGAGCTCTTGCAGGAACGGGTTGGTGGCGCGCTCGCGGCCGAGCGTCGTCACACCCATGTGGCCGGGGTACACGGTTGTGTCCTCGGGGTAAGCGTCGAGCAGCGATTCGATCGACTGCAGCAGCGTCGGCCAGTCGCCGCCGGGCAGATCGACACGGCCGACTGAGCCCTGGAACAGAACGTCGCCCGAGAACAGGGCGCGCGCGTCCTTTACGGCGTAGGTCACGTGACCGGGGCTATGCCCGGGCGTGAAGAGCACCTCGAAGTCAACGCCCGCCAGCTCCAGCGTCTCCCCTCCCTTGACCGTGTGCTCCGGGTCGTAGCTCTCGAACGGACCGAACCCAGGCCAGGGCACGTAGTCCATGATGTTCTGAAGCACCCGGGTCTCGAGCTCGGGGCAGTAGACGGGGGCGCCCGTCGCCTTGGCGACCGGCGCTACCGCCCCGATGTGGTCGAAGTGGGTGTGAGTGACGAGAATCGCCTCGACGGTCTCGATTCCGAGGTCCGAGACGGCCTTCAAGATCCGGTCGGCTTCATCGCCCGGATCGACGATCACGGCACGGTCGGACCCTTGCTGGCGAACCACGAAGCAGTTCTCCTGCACCGGGCCGACCGTGAACATCCGGGCGTCGATCATTTGGCGCCGGCCTTGTTCCGCTGCCTGCGCCTCCAAAGAAACAGCTCGATGTAGTAGCCCGCGGGGACGTAGATCAGCAGCGCGACCGCGGTGAACAGAAACGCGACCGCGACCTTGTTGCTGCCCTTGGCGGTGACCAGCAGGAACACGAACAGCAGGGCCGCCGCGAACCCCGCTCGCTGCAGCGAGTTCTTCCATGTCGGGGGCCGGTTCAGCCGCTTCTCGCGCGCGTCCGCGCGGGCCTGCCGTTTGCGGTCCTGCGGCGACGCGGGCCGTGAGGTGCGACCGCGAGCCTCGATGCTGCCCGCGGGTGTGCCACGGTGCTTGCTCCGTCGCTTGCGCTTGGTCTGGGCCATCTCGTAAGGGAGCTTAGCCTTAGCTTGCGAGCGCGTCTTCGATTGTTCGCCGGTTTCGCACGGCTATCCCTTCCGGGAAACCATCGAATGCGGCGCGAGGCGCGAGGCCGACGAGCTCGGCCTCGGCGATCTCGGCCTGGCTGCCGACACCCTCGATCACGCGCGCGAGCGGCACGGCGCGGTGATCCTCAACGTTGACCGAGACCTGGGCAACGCCGCGGCGCTCGAGCCACACGCCGATCGCGCGCACTCCCGGGAGGCCCTCTGCGCCCCCTTCGCGCATCCGCGCAGCGATCGCACGGGCGTCGTCGAGCGTGGCACCCGACCCGAGCTCCACGTTGAAGGCGACGAGCGGCGGGCGCGCGGCGACGAGTACGGCGCCGGCGGATGGATGCAACGCGCGCGGGCCGAAGTCGGGTGTGAGCTCACCGTTCTGGATTCGTCCCGTCAGCGCCTCGGGGCCGCCGCGCCTGAGATCGGCGCGGGTCCGTCCGCCTCCGAGCTCTCCGTATAGGAACACCGGCAGTGCCAGTTGGTCTCCGAGGAGGTCGGCCAGCACCAGTGCCTCGGCGCAGGCCGCCCCCCGCTCGACATCGTCGAGGTACACGACCGGCGCGACGTCGATCACACCGACACGGGGATGGCGCCCCTCATGCCTAGGCAGGTCGAGCCGCTCGATCGCTTCGCGGGCGCCGCTGAGCACTGCCTCCGCGAGAGCTCCCGGTTCGCCCGCGAGCGTGAACACGCTCCGGTGGTGGTCGGCGTCGGAATGGACGTCAAGCAGGCGGGCGTCGAACCCCGCCGCGATGGCGTCGATCGTTGCCTGGTCGCGGCCCTCGGAGACGTTCGGGACGGCGAGCAGCGTCAAGCCTCGAGCACGAACTGCCCGCGCTCGAGAACCGGCCGGCCGTCGACCTCGAGCGAGGCGTCCAAGATCACGATGTCGAGGTGGATCGGAACCGCCACCGTGCCGCCGATACCCGCGCTCGCGCCGAACGCCACGTGCACCGTTCCGAGGATCTTCTCGTCTTCGAGCATGAGTCCGTTGAGGCGGGCCCGCTCGTTGGTGCCCACACCGAGCTCAGCGAGGTTCCGACCCGGGTCGCCATGCGCCTCTAGCAGCTTGAGCCATTCGGGACCGAGGCCTCCCTCGGCGGACACGACGAACCCGCCTTCGACGGTCACCCTCGGCGGCTCCTCGCTGATTCCGAGCGGGCCGACGCTGGAGGCGACGATCACGCCCTCGCCGCCGACCGGTGCTATGAACCCCTCGCCACACGGCAGGTTGCCGAACGCGCCGGGGGCCGTCAGATCGCCATCGTCGGCGATCCCCTTGCGGCCGGTTAAGTCGAGTCTCAAATCGGAGCCGAGCGGACACGTGACGTGGGCCGTGCTGGCTTCGGTGAGAACCGCGGCGACGGCTCGCGACCTGGCGGCCATCTGGTCGAAGTCTCCCGCCATCAGGCGGGCAAGCATCTCCTCGGTGATGCCCGGAAGCGTCGCGCCGCGGGCGCCCTTGTCGCTGGCCCGCTTGCGCGCGGTCGTGTGGCTGAGCGACCGCGACGTGGGTGCCATGAACACGTCACACCCCGAGAGGGCGCCCGCGATCGAGCGCGGCGGCTCATTGCCGTCCATCTCCCTCGCGTCCATCAGCGCCAGGACCGCCTCGCCGCCGACGGCTGCCGCTTCGTCCCTGAGGACCTCGCCGATCGTGCGTGTTCGCGGGTCGGCGATCACGAGCACTTCCTCGCCGGGCTTGACCGCGAGACAGCGGCGGACGACCGTTTCCGCTGCGGGCTTGAGGTCGGGCATCTCGAGCGGATCATATGGGGGTCGCTCGGGAAGACAGACACCTGTACCTCGCGGTGCCCGGCGTCGAGCCAGATCGGCAAGGAGCGGGAGTCGGTTCCACGCTGCTTGACCCCGGCCGGATCGGGGCCCAGTGCGCACTGGTGGTCGGTACGATCAGCGGCACCCGCCGGAGTAGCTCAGTCGGTTAGAGCAGCGGAATCATAATCCGCGTGTCGGGGGTTCGAGTCCCTCCTCCGGCATCACGGGCGTCCTGCTGAATTGCCGGCAAATTCGCACCATTTGATGCGTGAGTAGTCCGCGATGCACGCGTCTCGGCCAGACGCGATCGCGGCGACGACGAGACAACCGTCGATCGTCCGGAGCGATGACAGTTGACCCAGCGTTCCGCTCTTCCGTGGCCGAGCAGAACTTTGATCTGCTCTTGATCTTGATTGAGTCGCTTGTGTGACGGAGGCAAGATTGGGATGGGTGTCGAGCGAGGGTGGCGGCTGGCCCGATCCCTCAGCTCTCTGAAGCGGATGATGCAGCGCTACGTAGGGCCGCGACGATGACTTCGGCGATTGATCCGGGCGCCTCATTGGGAATGAAGAACACGTCCCCGGGGAGAGTCACCAGATGCGCGTGCGGGCACGCCTCGAGCGTGCGACGCTCGTCTTCGGTCAGCCCTCCGTCGCCCTTCTTCTCGGCGTGAACGACCCAAGTCGGGACCCCAGCCTGGCATAGCCGCTCGGCGGGTCGGTCGTCACGGTTTAGCCATCGCAGGTATTCGCGCAGACTCTTGCCGATGTCGCGTGGAACGTTCTTTCGAAAATCCTCGCGCAACTCAGCCTGGCGCTCGGTCGACACCGGGATGCGCTTGACCATCGATGCTGGCCCCCTTGGCCAGGACGGCGAAAGGCACGTCGCCCAGCACCCCGCCGAGTCGGATCAGTCCGCGGAAGAATGCGGGCTCGTCCTTCGTAGACAGACTGACGCCAAGCAGCACGACCGGGCCGGTGAAGGCGCCCGAGACGACCATCTCGAACGCAACCACCGCTCCCATGCTGAAGCCCACCACGACATCTGCCCCGATCCGCGTCACCAGCTCAGACGTAAGCCGCGCGTAGTTCTCGACGCTGTAGTCATCCGGAGGCGGCGCTCCGGCCTGGCCCGGGAAGGTCGCGGCAACCAACCTCGTGCCGGCAAGGGCGGGCTCCGCCATCAGCTCGGCGTATGACCCGGCGCTGCACATGCCACCGGGAAGCAGCAACACCGTCTGTCCCGCATCGGCTGGGCCTGCCTCGCGAAGCTCCCAATCAATACCCATCATGCACACCCGTTCGGTGTTCGCCTACCACAACACTACACGGGCGCAGATCGCTAGCGGAGGCCTCCAAGCATTCCCGGATGACCGTCCGACAGCCGACGAAGGACCGCACCTCGCCGCAGCCAAGGTGCGCCCGCGTCAGTTCTAGAGCTTTAGTCCCAGAAGGGCGTTGACGGTCGCCGCCATGAGCGTGATTGCCTCATCGACGCGCAGTTGCCTCGAGACGCGCCCGCAGTCGCGCTCCGACGTGAGCGGGTGGGTGCGTCGGTGGCGGTCAGCTGGTGCGTAGCGCGCAGGTGACTGCGCAGAGCCCGCGCCGCCAGAAACATTCCACTTCGTCGAAACCTGCCTGGCGCAGGGCGCCGAGCTCGGCGTCCAGCGGGAAGTAGCGGTCCTCCTCAGCCCACGAGGCGAAGTGTCCGCGTGCCTCCGAGTCGCTAATCCCGTGATCTTCCATCCGCTCGGCCATGCGATCGAACACAAGCCCGTTCAGCCGAGCACCCTCGGTCACGGCGGCGTCGAGATTCAGCAGCACCCCGCCCGACGACAGCGCATCGTGAATCGCCCGGTACAGCGCCGTCTTGGTCTGAAGATCATGAACGTGATGGAGTGCGAGCGACGCGACGATGGCGTCTGCGGCTGGGAGCGGACCCAAGAAGCTCCCCTCGTGAAAGGAGGCGCGACCCGCGAAAGGAGCGAGCCGTCGTCGAGCCTCGCTCAGCATCTCCGGATCGACATCGAGAACAGTGACCCGCACCCTGGGCAACCCGCCAAGCACCGCCGATGACAGCGCGCCCGTGCCACCACCCAGATCCAGTACGTGACCCTCCGCCGGTACCAGCGACGCGAGCACCTCGACGCCGGTCGCGATCATCTCGTCGTAGTGCGGGATGAACCGTCGAATCTCGACGTCATAGCTCTCAGCATCGACCCGCAGATGGCGCTTGACCGAATGCGTCTCACCGGACACGACTCGAGCCTACCCGCGCCTCTGCCCCGAAGCCAGTAGACCGCAGAGCGTTCCCCGAGTCGCGGCCGGGAGTATCTTTCGGCGGCTTCGACCCCAAGCCATGCATCCGGATCGTGCCCAACCAAACGGAAAGGTCTCACAATGAGCGATACCGACATACCCGGAACGTTTCCGAGCCCGACGGATCTAAAGCACAACCGCGGTTTGATCGCCGATCCGACCGCGTTCGCGAAGGACGCCGGCGCCGCGTCATGGCTGTACATGTGCGGAGAGGAGTTCGCCTCGATGGAGGGCGGGATGTCCTACGCCGACGTTCAGGCGGCAGTGCCAGACTCGGTGAACCTGATCGCGGATCCGCCGAGGGAATTTGACATGGACGTCGCGCGGCGCGGGGTAGCGGCGCTCGACGAGCTGCCCAGGCCGACGCTCGTGACGTGCCGCACCGGGCCGCGTTCATCGGCCCTCGTGTATCTATATTCGGGGCTGCAGGTCAGGAGCGTCGGCCGACGAGGTGCTCGCGAGGGCGGAGGCGGATGGCGCTCCGTTCACCCAGGCCGAGCCTCTGAAGGCGTGGGTTGCGCAGGGGCTGGCCGAGCTGTCGTGACGCAGGGATGCGTCCTACGAGGGGTCGACGTTCTGGTTTAGGTGAAAGAAGTTGTCGGGGTCATAGCGTCGGTTTGAGCTCGACGAGTCGCTCGTAGTTGACGCCGTAGGCTTGTCGGACTCGGTCGTGCTCGTCGGCCGGGAGGTAGTTGCTGTAGGAGCGGTCGGCCATGTGGGGGGCAAGCGTCTCGAAGGTGGAGCGCGCCCAGCCAATGCACGCATCGGTGTCCGCAGGGTCGGTCCATTGGGAGATGAGCAGCAGGTTGTGCCCGGCTTCCCGGTGTGGGTAGGCGGTCGCGGTCGGGTCGATCCGGGTGACCGCGCCGTGGAAGTCTTCGATCACCAGCGCGCACAACTCGGTCGGCGCCCGTTCGAACGCCTCGATGAGTGCCGCGATCGCCGGCGTCGCTGAGCTCCGTGAAGAACGCTGACTTCCAGTAGTTGAGCGTTCCGGGGTTGAACAGCCAGTCAATGCCGGTGTTCGCGACTGGGTACGGGACGCGGCCCGACCATGTCCGCCGCGGGCGACCCGAATGCCCGCAGGGCGCCGGCGTCGGTCTCGGCCTGCTCGGGGTCCGCTCCGCAGTGGCAGATCGCGACCGCGCAGAGCTTGGCGCCGGAGCCATCAGGTGCGTGGATGAACGCGGCCTGCGTGCCGAGCTCGTCGGGCAACTCGGCGCAAAAGTCGCGGTAGAACGGCAGCAGCGCGGGCGCCGCGTCGAGGGGATGCAGAATCGGTCCGCTGAGAACGCTCGGCACCGGGTGCGCTTGGAGCTCGAAGGAGGTGACGACGCCGAAGTTGCCGCCGCCGCCGCGGATCGCCCAGAACAGGTCAGGGTTCTCGTGGTCGCTCGCGGTCGCGACTTCTCCGGATGCGAGTACGACTTCGGCTGAGAGGAGGTTGTCGACCGCCATTCCGTAGCGTCCCATCAGCCAGCCCAGGCCTCCGCCCAGTGTGAGCCCGGCGATGCCCGTGCTCGACACCACGCCGCTGGGCGTCGCCAGACCGAACGCGCCGGTCGTGCGGTCCAGCTCGCGGATCGTGACGCCACCCTGGGCGCGGACCGTGCGCGGAGCCGGGATCGGCGTGGATCCCTTCATGAGCGAAAGGTCGATCATCAGGCCGCCTTCGGTGACCGCTTTTCCGGCAACGTTGTGTCCGCCGCCTCGGACAGACGACCTCGAGCCCGCGCGTCCCTGGCTGTGTTTACGGCGTCGATCACGTCGGCGGTGTTGAGGCACCTTGCGATGAGCGCGGGCCGCTTGTCGATCAGGCCGTTGTGGATCTTGCGCGCCGCGTCGTAGCCGGCGTCCTCGGGAGTGAGCAGCTGGCCGGAGAACCCTTCGGCTAGGGATGTCACGTAGTCGGTGGTCGTCATGTCGGCGAACCCTACGCCCGAGCGCGTCGCGCTGGAAAGCTGGAAATCCCTGCACTTTGACGCCCTCGATCGCGCGAGAATGGCTCCGGGACCATGGCCGGGGAACTCAGGGGACGCGAACACGAGAAACGCTCTATCGAGGAATTCCTAGAACGGGCCGCGCTCGAGCCCGCGGTGCTGCGTGCTCGCGGGCGAGCCGGGCATCGGGAAGACTGCGCTGTGGCAGGCTGGGTTGAGCTGGCGCACGCCGCGGGCATTCGAGTCCTCGCTCACCGCGCCGTCGAGGCCGAAGCGACCCTGGCTTTCGCCGGCGTCTCCGAGCTGCTCGCGGGCGTCGTCGACGAGGTGCTGCCCTGTCTCGGAGGGCTGCGACGCCGCGCGCTCAAGCAGCGCTGCTGCTGGACGAAGCCGGATGCAGGCAGCGCGCCGAACCACGCGCAATCGGTCTGGCTGTCCTCGAGAGCCTCAAGGTGCTGTCCGCTGATGCGCCCCTGCTCCTGGCCGTCGATGATTTCCAGTGGCTTGATACCGCGTCCGCCCGGACCCTGCTGTTCGCGATTCGTCGCCTGACCGATGAGCGGGTCGGCACGCTCGTAACTGTCCGGCCGGGCGCTCGCGAGCTGGAGCGAGGGCTCGCCTCCGGCGCTGCCGGGCGGCTTCGCGTCGGCCCGCTCGACATGGCGGCACTGTTCGCCGTCCTCAGGGACCACTTGGGGCTCGAGCTCTCTCGGCCGCAGTTGACCCAGCTGCGTGAAGTGACGGGCGGCAATCCGTTCTACGCGCTTCAGATCGCGCGCGAGCTCGCGCTCTGGCCACCCGCCCCTGGTCAGCCGCTGCGGATCCCCGGCGGCCTCCGGGAGGTGGTCGGCGGGCGGCTGGCCAAGCTGCCCGCCGCAAGCCGCGAGACGCTCCTGCTCGCCGCGGCAATCGCGCGCCCGACAGTCGAGACGCTAACCGCCGCACGGGGTGACCGCGCCGCGGTGCGCGAGGGGCTTGAGCAGGCCGTCCGCGCAGGCGTGGTCGAGCTCGACGGGCAAGCAGTGCGGTTCTCGCATCCGCTGCTGGCGCTCCATCTGCTACGACGAGGCGCCTCCGTGGCGGCGCCGTGACGCGCACGCCCGGCTGGCGACGGCGGTCAGCGATCAGCGAGGAGCGGGCGCGACACCTTGCGCTGCAGTGCCGAGGGCCCAGACCCCAGCGTCGCGGCAGCACTTGACCAGGCCGCGCCCCACGCGCTCGTCCGCGGCGCGCCGGCGGCCGCCGCCGAGCTCTACTGAGATCGCCGCCCGGCTGACCCTGCCCGCCAACCCGGCCGCACGTCGCCAGCGGCGCCTCGCAGCGGCCGAAGCGCACCGCCTGGCGGGCGATCGCGATCGGGCGCCGCGATCCTCGACGAGCTGCTCGCCGAGACGCCGCCCGGTACACAGCGCGCGGACGTCCTGTTCGCGCTCGCCCGGACCAGGCAAGCCGACCTCCCGACGATCGTCAGATGGTGCGAGAGCGCGCTTGAGGAGGCGGCGAGACGATCGATCGGCGCGCTGCGGAGATCCTGGCCTTCATGAGCTGGATGCGTCTACTTGAGGGGCAAGTACGCGAAGCGCTCGCTCACGCCCGCGCTGCGCTCGGCCACGCGAAGGTCGGTCGGCGATGACGAGCTGCTCGCGCGCGCGATCGCGCGCGTTGCGATGGCGGAGACCTGGACACTCCAGGTCACGCCGGCCTGCTCGAGCACGGGCGTGGAGATCGAGCAGCGTTTGTCGCGCGCCGCTCGAGTTCCACGAGAGCCCTCGCGTCACGCTCGCGCGGCGGCTCGATGTGCCTCGCCGACTTCGACGCCGCGCGACCACTGCTCGCAGAGGCCGAGGCAACGCGCCAAGAGCAAGCGGCGACGAAGGAACCCGCGCCCACGTGCTCTTCCACCGCTTCCAGGTCGAGTGGTTCTCCGGGCGCTGGGACGAAGCAGACCGCCTGGCGACCGACGCGCTGCGAACTCGCCGAGCAGCTGCGCGACGAGCAATACCGCGGCATCGCGCTGTACGCCCGCGCGCTTCTAGACGCTCACCTCGGCCGCGTCGACGCGGCCCGATCCGCCGCGACGGAGTCCCTGGCGATCGCCGAATCCCTCGCGGACTCGCTGTTCGCCGCTACAGAGCCGAACCGTGCTCGGGTTCCTCGAGCTCTCAGCTCGGAGACCCCGAGGCAGCGGATCGGCACCTGCGCGAGCTGCCCCGCTGGCTGGACTCTCACGGCTGGGCGAGCCGACGGACTTCGCCTGGACCAACGCGATCGAGGCGATGATCGCGATCGGCGAGCTCGATGAGGCACGCGCCTGCCTCGAGCGCTACGAGCAGCTCGCTCGACGCTCACAACAGCCCCTGGGCGCTCGCTACCGCCGCCCGCGGCCGCGGCCTACTTGCCGCCGCCGAGGGCGAGGTCGAGCACGGCCCTCGCCGCTCTCGATCGCGCGCTCGCCGAACACGACCGCATGCACTGTCCCTTCGAGCGGGGACGGACCCTGCTTGCCGCCGGGCACGTCCGCCGCCGCGCCCGACAGAAACGCTCCGCCCGCGAAACGCTCGAACAGGCCCTCCAGAGTTCGACCAGCTCGGCGCCCGGCTCTGGGCCGACCGCGCGCGCGAAGAGCTCGCGCGGATCAGCGGCCGACGCCCCGCCACCGGAGAGCTGACCGCGACCGAGACCGAGCTCGCCGCGCTGGCTGCGGAAGGGCTGGCCAACAAGGAGATTGCCGCTGCGCTCCATATGAGCGTGCACACCGTGGAGGGACACCTCACCCGCATCTACCGCAAACTCGACATTCGCTCGCGCGCAGCCCTCGCTGGCCGACTGTCAAGCGCCAAACGCGCCGGCGCGCGTTAGAGCTCGTTGATCCTCCGCGTCAGAAAGCGGCGCTCCGGTTCTGAGTCGGCCAGCTCGAGCGCTCGTGCGAACGCAGTCCGCGCTTCCTCGACGCGGCCCAGACGCCGGAGCAGCTCGGCGCGCGTTGAATGCAGGTAGAGATAGCCGCCCAGGTCCAGCGACTCGACGATCCGAAGCGCGCGCTCCGGCTGCCCCGACTCGGCGACCGCCACGGCACGATTGAGCTCGACCACCGGCGATCCGGTCTCCGCCGCCAGCTTCTCGTACAACGACCCCACCTCTTCCCAGTCGATGCTGTCCTCCGTTTGGAGAGAGGCGATCGCGGCCTGGAGCACATACGGTCCGGTCCCGCGGAGCGCGATCGCCCGCTCGAGTGTGGTCTGCCCCGCAGCGAGCTCCGCCCGATCCCACAGCGAGCGATCCTGGTCGGAGAGCAGCACCAGCTCGCCACCGGCGAACCGGGCCGCGCGGCGGGCGTGGTGGAGCAACATCAGCGCCATGAGGCCATGAACCTCGCGACTCATCGGGCATCAGCTCGGTGAGCAGACGGCCGAGGCGGATGGCTTCGCCGGCCAGGTCGACGCGGCCGGAATAGCCCTCGTTGTAGACCAGGTAGACCACGGCAAGGACCGCGTCCAGCCGGTCCGGGAGGAGGTGCTCGGCCGGCACCACGAACGGGATTCCGGCCTGCTTGATCTTCGACTTCGCGCGCGTCAGGCGCCGTTTCATCGTCTCCTCGGAGACGAGAAATGCGCGGGCGATCTCTTCGGTCGTGAGCCCGCCAAGCGCGCGCAGCGTGAGCGCCACCTGACCCTCGAGCGAGAGCGCAGGATGGCAGCACGTGAAGATCAGTTCGAGGCGCTCGTCCTCGATCACGGTCTCGTCGATCTCATCCACGGTCGCCTCCGGCGCGTCCAGCAGCTTGGTCTTCTCCGCAAGTGTCCGCTCGCGGCGGATACGGTCGATTGCCCGGTTGCGTGCCGTCACGAGCAGCCACGCTCCCGGGTTCGAAGGCACGCCGTCGGCGGCCCAGCGCTCGGCGGCGATCGCGAATGCGTCCTGGGCGGCTTCCTCGGCAAGATCGAAATCGCCGAGGAAGCCGACCAGCGACGCGAGCACGCGGCTCCATTGCTCGCGGAAGACGCGGTCCAGCAGGGCTACTGCTCCACCACTGGGCGCACCTCGATCGCGCCGCCGAGCCGGGCCGCCGGAATACGCCCCGCCAGCTCGATCGCCTGATCGAGGTTGTCCGCCTCGAACACGTAATAGCCGCCGAAGACCTCCTTGGTGTCCGCGTAGGGCCCGTCGGTCGTCAGCATCCGGCCATCCTCCACGCGGACGGTCGTCGCGGTCTCGACCGGCTGGAGCTGCGCGCCGCTGTCGCAGCGCGGATCGTCCGCGAGCGCCAGGTACTCGGCGAACACTCCCTCGTACTCCTGTTTGGACAGTGCCTCGTGCGAGCCGGGCTTCGAGTAGATCAACAATGCGTACTTCATCTGGACCTCCTTATAGGGAAGTTTGAGGTTTTCGCGAGTACGACGAACGGACGCCCGCTCAGGGGACAGCCTGGCTAGGCTGCATCAGGATGACGGCTGCATTCGTCACCGGGGGGTCCGGCTTCATCGGAGGCCGCCTGATCGAGCGGCTCATAGCCGACGGCCATGCTGTGCGAGCGCTCGCGCGCTCGGACGAGGCTGCGGCGCGGGTTCGCCAGCGGGGCGCCGAGCCGGTCGGCGGGGATCTCGCGGACGTGGGCGCGTTGCGCGCCGGCGCCGACGGCTGCGAGTGGGCGTTTCACGCCGCCGCGACCCTCGGGGACTTGGGGCAGCCGCGATGGGTTCGAGCGCGGGAATGTCGACGGGACACGGAACGTGATCGTCGCCTGCCGGGAGGACGGCGTGCGGCGCCTCGTGCATGTGGGGACCGAGGCCGCCCTGCTAGCCGGTCAGCCGCTCGTGAACGTGGATGAGAGCGCCCCGCTTCGCCCCGATTCCCCGGCGCTGTACAGCTCGACCAAGGCACGGGCCGAGCAGCTGGTGATCGACGCCAACGGCGACGGCTTCGAGACGGTGGTCATACGGCCACGATTCGTGTGGGGCCGCGGCGACACGACGCTGCTGCCGACGATGGTCGAGGCGGTCCGGTCGGGCAGATTCGCCTGGATCGGCGGCGGCCATCACCTGACCGCGACCACTCACGTGGAGAACACGGTCGAGGGCCTGATGCTCGGCGCTACCCGAGGAGCGCCCGGAAACGCTTATTTCGTCACCGACGACGATCCGGTCGATTTTCGGGATTTCGTCAGCGAGCTGCTTGGCACCCAGGGCGTTGACCCTCCGACGCGGAGCATCCCGAGCCCCGCCGCACGGGCGTTGGCGATCGTCGGGCGAGACGGCGTGGCGAACGTTCCCGCTTCCCGGTCGCCCGCCGCTTCTGGGTTCGGGTACTGGATCGCCTCGCAGGAGTGCACCATCCGCATCGACAAGGCTCGCGCGGAGCTCGGCTACCAGCCGGTGCGCTCGCGGTCCGACGGCGTCGAGGAGCTCCGCGGCGAGGACGCTAGGCCCGCTCCCGGACCCTGACCCGCAGCCCACCCTCGGGGCTGAGCGTCGGCATCTGCCGGACGTGCATCGTCCGGCCGGGCAGGAGCTCGAGCCTGAAGCGCTGCAACAGCATCGTCGAGACGAGCTTGACCTCCGTCTGACCGAAGCGCTTGCCGATGCAGATCCGCTGGCCGCCGCCGAACGGGACGTAAGCGCCGCGGGGCAGCGCAGCCTTGCGGTCGGGCGTGAACCGCTCGGGGATGAACGCCTCCGGATCGGGGAACACCTCCGGCAGCCGGTGACTGGCCCACGAGCAGTAGCTGACGTAGGCGTCCCGGGGGACGGTGTGGCCGGCGAACTCGAACTCGCGCACCGCGCGCCGCGGGCCGATCCACGCCGGCGGGTAGAGCCGGAGTGTCTCATCGACCACCATCTCGAGGTACGGCAGCTCGCCGCGCAAGCTGGGCCGGCCCCGGGGGTTTGCCACCGAGCACATGGTCGGATTCCTTCCGAAGCTGGTCTGCCACCTCGGGATGTCGCGCCGTCTCGTAGACCAGGAACGAGACGGTGGAGGTGGAGGTGTCGTGGCCGGCGAACATCAGCGTGATCACCTGGTCGTGGATCTCCTGATCCGCGAGGCCGTGTCCGGACTCATCGCGGGCCGTCAGCAGCAGGCTGAGGATGTCGAGCCGCCCGGCATCGGGATGGGCACGCCGACGGCCGATCTCCGAAAAGATGATCTCGTCGAGCACATGGCGCGAGGCCAGCATCCTCGACCAAGGCGTGCCCGGACCCCGGAGTAACCGGATGTGCGCCTCAGTACCGTAGAAACCGAGGGCCCGTTCGAAGTGGTGCGCGGCTGCAGCGCCGTGCTGCCCGTCGTCGGGATCCAGTCCGAGCAGCGCGCGCATCGCGATCCGCATCGCGAGGGTGCGCATCCACTCATAGATGTCGACCACTTCGCCTGGCCGCAATGTCCCGAGCGCGCTCTCGGTCTCGGCGATCATCGCCGCGGTTGCGGCCTCGATCTGCTCGCGGTGGAAGGCGGCATCATGATCGCCCGCGCGCGATCGTGGTATGCCTCGTCGATCGTCGAGCAGCCCGTTGCCCAGCGGGGCGTGAGCTCGCCGAAGAACCCCTCGCGCCAGTGGAACAGCTCCGGATGGGAGACGAGCACGAACTGGTTCGCCTCCGGCCCCAGCATGAACACCATCCGGCGGTGTAGAACGCGAACGCTGAAGACCGGCCCGTATCGCTCGTACAGACTGAGCAGGATCGGCAGCGGATCGTGCGTGAAATCCCGTGTTCGCCGGACGTCGAAGTCCTTCGGTCCGGGTGGGAAGGCCTGCCTGACGCGAACCTGGTTGAACAGGTCGCCGGCAAGCGCCCGCACCGGGTTGGTCGCCAATGGCTCGGGAGGGGCGACGGGGGAGCGATTCACGGTCGCCATCGGTGATACGATGATACAGAATGCATGACTTTGTGTCTACGATCCCCGCCGACTCGACCGGCGAGGAACTCGGATCCTGTCGCCGAGCAAATCCTCGACGCGGCGCTGGAGCAGTTCCAACTCACAGGCATGAAGCGTTCGAGCGTCGAGGACGTCGCCCGCCGCGCCGGGGTCAGCCGCGTGACCGTCTACCGGCGATTCCCGCGCAAGGACGCGCTGATCACGGCCATGGCCGCGCGCGAGACGCACCGCGTCGTCGCCGCCATCGACGCTCAGACCAGCGCGGTAGACGGTTTCTCGGACCGGATCGCCGAGAGCTTCGTGCTGCTGCTGCGGGTCGCCCGGGAGCACCCGCTGATGAAGCAGCTACTCGCGGTAGAACCCGAACAGGTGCTACGCCTGCTCACGATCGACGAGAAGCCCGTGATCGCGATCGGCACGGCGTACGTGGCGGCCCAGATCCGGCGCGCCCAGCACGACGGCGAGGCGCCCGACTACGACCCGACGCCGGTAGCCGAGATCGTCGCGCGCCTTGCCCACTCGCTGATCCTGACCCCAGGCGGGACGATCCCGGTCGAGAACGATGACGCGGCAAAAGACTTTGCCCGAACCCACGTCGCGCCCCTGATCCTCCGCGGCGCCTAGGGATCGCCCAGCGCCAGCACCAACTCGCGAGATCGCGCTCGGGTAGCGATAGCTCGTTCCGCCGTGGCGACCGTCGAACAGCTCGAGCGTGTGCCTGACTCCCAGGCCCTGGAGCGCCGCCGAGATGCCTCCGCCCCGAGGTCGAGGAAGAACTCATCGGCGCGTCCAGCATCGAGGTAGATGCGGCGCATGCCACGGAGCGCGGCGGCGTGCCGCGGCGCCATCCGCACCGGATCCCAATCGAGCCACCGCTCCCACACCTCGTCGATCAGCCGACCGCTCTCAACGTCGAAGGGCAGGGCGCCGTCCGAATACGCGGCGGCCATCGCGTACACCGACAGCGGGGCCCCGTACCGCGACCAGTCGAAGGGGTCGGCCTCCTTCACGTGCTCGAGCAGGACCTCGTAGGACCCTTCGAACCGGTCGCGTAGGGTGCGCGCTACGACACGGAAGTCGGGGAGGTAGCAGCACTCGAACAGGGCGTCACCCGCATGGGAGGCGAACGCAGAGATCACGTCTGGGCGGAGCATCGCCGTCACCATCGCGCCGTAGCCGCCCGAGGAGTGGCCGGCGACCGCCCGCCGGCCAGAGGGACCGATAGCGGTCGTCCACGAACGGCACCACCTCGTCGCAGAGGTAGTCCATATAGCGGCCGGTGGCGGATGAGTTGATGAACTGAGAGCCGCCAGAGACGTCCAGGCATCCACGAACACCACGACCGCCGGCGCGCACGTGCCCGCGGCGAACATGCGGTCAAGCCGCTCCACTGTGGTCGGTTCGAACGGCTTGCGGGCAAGCCAGGCGTCGAGCTGCCCGCTGTATCCCTGCAGCGGATAGACAGCTGGGGCCGGCTCAGAGCCGGCGCCCGGCGACACGTAAACGTACAGCGGCCGCCTCGCAGGATCGCCGAGCGGATTCCCCGCCAGGAGCTCCGACTCGACCGTCAGCTTGTCGAACCGGCCCGCGAGCGACGGCTCCCAAGGAGCGCCGGCTGGACCGTCCACCTCCCTCAGCGCCATATTTCGCCCACCCTACGTGAAAAGCCAGAGCGACGATCCGACATGGCCGATCGTGTCGATAGCAGGTCGGGAAGCGAGAACGGCGCGGGCGCCGACATCGACGCGGTCGAGACGAGCGAGTGGCTCGAAGCGCTCGACGCGGTAGTCGAGCACGACGGATTGGGGCGGGCACGCCACCTCCTCACCCGCGTGATCGAGCGCGCCCAGCACGCGGGCGCGGGCACGATCGCCAGCCTCAACACCCCCTACATCAACACGATCAAGCCGGCGGACGAAGCCCAGCTGCCCGGCGATCCCGCCATCGAGCGGCGGCTGCGCTCGATCGTGCGATGGAACGCGATGGCGATGGTCATCCGGGCCAACACGACCTCTTCGGAGCTCGGAGGTCACATCGCGTCGTATCAGTCGTTGGCCGTGCTGTACGAGGTGGGCTACAACCACTTCTGGCGCGCGCCATCCGAGGACCACGGTGGCGACCTCGTCTATTTCCAGGGCCACTCCTCGCCCGGCAACTACGCGCGCGCGTACCTGGAGGGTCGCCTCAGCGAGGAACAGCTCGACGGGTTCCGCCAGGAGGTTTCCAGGCCCGCCGGTCTCAGCTCGTACCCACACCCGTGGCTGATGCCGGACTTCTGGCAGTTCCCCACCGTCTCACTGGGCATCGGCGCGATTACCTCGATCTACCAGGCGCGATTCATGAAGTACCTCCACGCCCGCGGCATGGCGGACACCGAGGGACGCAAAGTGTGGGCTTCATCGGCGACGGCGAGGTGGATGAGCCCGAGACGATGGGCGCGATCGGCCTGGCCGGCCGCGAGCAGCTCGACAACCTGATCTGGGTATCAACTGCAACCTGCAGCGGCTCGACGGCCCGGTGCGCGGGAACGGAAAGATCATCCAGGAACTCGAGTCGGACTTCCGCGGCGCGGGCTGGAACGTGATCAAGGTGATCTGGGGCGGCCGCTGGGATCCGCTGCTCGCGGCCGACACCAACGGCAGGCTCGTGCGGGTGATGAACGAGGCCTCGACGGCGAGTACCAGACGTACAAGTCCCGCGACGGAGCGTACGTGCGCGAGCACTTCTTCGGCAAGGATCCGGTGCTGCTCGAGCTGGTCGCGGAGATGTCCGATGAGGAGATCTGGCTGCTCAACCGCGGCGGCCTGGACCAGCAGAAGGTCTACGCCGCTTACCACGAGGCGGCGCACCACCGGGCCAGCCGACGGTGATCCTCGCCAAGACGATCAAGGGATACGGGATGGGCGTCTCCGGCGAGGGCCAGATGATCACCCACCAGGCGAAGAAGATGACCGAGGAGGCGCTGCTCGCCTTCCGCGACCGGTTCGAGCTGCCCCTGTCAGACGAGCGGGTGCGGAACGTCGAGTACTACAAACCGCCCGACGATTCCCCCGAGATGGCGTACCTTCGCGAGTGTCGCGCCGAGCTCGGCGGCAGCTGCCCGTTCGCCGGCGCAAGGCCGAGCCGCTCGAGGCCGCCGGGCTCGAGCCGTTCGAGCCAGCTCGAGGGCACCGGTGAGCGCGAGATCTCGACGACGATGGCGTTCGTGCGCGTGCTCGCGGCGCTGCTCCGGGACAAGACGATCGGCAAGCACATCGTCCCGATCGTCCCCGACGAGTCGCGGACGTTCGGAATGGAAGGGCTGTTCCGCCAGGTCGGCATCTACTCCCCCGTCGGCCAGCTCTACCAGCCCGAGGACTCCGAGCAGCTCATGTTCTACAAGGAGGACGAGCACGGTCAGATCCTCGAGGAGGGGATCACCGAGGCCGGCTCGATCTCCTCGTTCATCGCCGCCGGCACCTCCTACAGCGCGCACGGCGTGCAGATGGTGCCGTTCTACATCTACTACTCGATGTTCGGCTACCAGCGCGTTGGCGACCTCGTCTGGGCGGCCGGCGACTGCCGCACCCGGGGCTTCATGCTCGGCGGCACCGCTGGGCGCACGACGCTGAACGGCGAGGGTCTGCAGCACGAGGACGGCCACAGCCACGTGCTGTTCTCCGTCGTCCCCAACGTCCGGGCCTACGACCCGGCGTACGGCTACGAGGTGGCGGTGATCATCCAGGACGGCCTGCGCCGGATGGTCGGCGAGCAGGAGGACGTCTTCTCTACATCACGCTGATGAACGAGAACTACACCACCCGGCGATGCCCGCCGGCGCCGAGGAGGGGATCCTGCGCGGCATGTACAAGCTGCGGAGCGGCTCGACCGAAAGAACCGCGGGTCCAGCTGCTCGGGCGGGGACGATCCTGAACGAGGTCGTCGCAGCCGCCGAGCTGCTCGTGAGGACTGAGGTGTGAGGCCGACGTGTGGAGCGTGACCTCGTTCACCGAGCTTCGACGCGAGGGAATCGAGGCCGAGCGCTGGAACATGCTTCACCCGACTCGAGAAGCCGCGCCGGGCCGTACGTGACGGAGCAGCTTTCGGACGGACGGCCCGTCGGTCGCCTCCACGGACTACATCCGCGCGTTCGCCGGACCAGATCCGCGAGTGGGTCCCGGCCTCGTATAGGGTGCTCGGCACCGACGGCTTCGGGCGCAGCGACTTCCGCGCGCGCTGCGGAGCTTCTTCGAGGTCGACCGCCGCTACGTCGCGGTCGCGGCGCTAAGGCGTCGCCGACGACGGCGCTCGACCCCAAGCTCGCTGCGAGGCGATCAAGAAGTACGAGATCGACCCCGAGGCCCCGATGCCCACGACGTATGAGCCCGGCCGACGTGGTCGAGGTCGAGGTCCCGGACATCGGCGACTTCGAGGATGTCCCGGTCATCGAGATCCTCGTTTCGCCGGGCGACCAGGTCGCGCTCGACGACCCCCTGCTGACGCTCGAATCGGACAAGGCGACGATGGACGTGCCAGCGCCGTTCGCGGGGGTCGTGCGCGAGGTGCGGGTCAAGGTCGGCGACAAGGTCTCACAGGGGCGCAGTTGATGACCTTGAGCCGGGCCAACGGCAGCGCCCCGGCGGGACCAAGGCCTCCGCGGCCGCCTCCGACGGGGCACCGACCGAGGCCGCGGCGCCGGACGCCGTGCGAAGCGCGCTCGAGGCGGAGGAACCGGCGTCTTCTCGGCGCCGAGCGAGGCGGAGGAACCGCCGCCTTCGCGGCGCGAGGAGGCGCCGGCATCGGGGCCCGACGGCGCCGGGGCCGTCTACGCCAGTCCCTCGGTGCGCCGGCTCGCCCGCGAGCGGGGGATCGACCTCAGCGCAGTGACCGGCACTGGGCGCAAGGGCCGGATCACGCGCGAGGACGTCGAGACCTTCGCAGGCGGCCCCGCTCCGGCCGCGGCGCCGGGCGCCGGGCTCGGCGCTCGAGCCTGACGCCATGGCCGTAGGTCGACTTCGAGAAGTTCGGTCCCGTCGAGCGGGTCGAGCGCTCACGGATCCAGAAGATCTCCGCCCCGAACCTCGCCCGTAACTGGGTGATGATCCCGCACGTCACGCACAACGACGAGGCCGACATCACCGAGCTCGAGGCGTGGCGCAGGCAGCTCAACGAGGAGCAGGGACGCGAAGACGGGGTCAAGGTGACGATGGTCTCGTTTCTCGTGATCGCGTCGGTCGCGACGCTGAAGGAGTTCCCGACGTTCAATCGTCGCTCGCCGGGGACGAGCTCGTGCTGAAGCGCTACTACAACATCGGGTTCGCGGCGGACACGCCCGGTGGGCTCGTCGTGCCCGTGATCAAGGAGGCCGACCGCAAGGGCCTGCTCGAGATCGCCGCGAGTTGACCGCGCTGTCGGGCAAGGCCGCGAGCCGGCAAGCTCGCGCCCGGCGACATGCAGGGCGCGACATTCACGATCTCGTCACTGGGCGGGATCGGCGGCACCTCGTTCACGCCGATCATCAACGCACCCGAGGTCGCGATCCTCGGCGCCACGCGCTCGGCGATGAAGCCGGTGTGGAACGGCTCGGAGTTCGTGCCGCGGCTGATGCTGCCGCTTTCGCTCTCCTACGACCATCGCGTGATCGACGGCGCCGCGGCCGCGCGGTTCATGGTCCACCTCGTCGCGTGCCGGTGATCTGCGGAAGTGCGCTGGGGCTGCTGTGAGGCAAGGGGCGACCGCGAGGTGCGGGTCCCCGACATCGGGGACTTCACGGACGTTCCCGTGATCGAGATCCATGTCTCCCCCGGAGACGAGGTCGCGGTCGAGGATCCGTTGGTCACACTCGAGTCCGACAAGGCGACCATGGACGTGCCAGCCCCGCAGGCTGGGACGGTCAAGCAGCTACACGTCAAGGTCGGCGATCGCGTGTCCGAGGGAAGCGTGCTGTTGATGCTGGAAGCGAACTCGGCCGGACCGGGTGCGCCCGCCGCCCGAGAAGAACCGGGATCCGGCGCTTCAGTGGCGGCCGGGGAGGCCCCACCGGCGGCGGACACGCGCCGTCGGCGGCCACGACGTCCAGCTCGTGGTGCTCGGCTCCGGCGTCGGCGGCTATACGGCGGCCTTTCGTGCCGCCGATCTCGGGATCAAGACGATGCTGATCGAGCGCTACGAGCGCCTGGGCGGCGTGTGCCTGAATGTCGGGTGCATCCCGTCGAAGGCGCTGCTGCACGCGGCGCGGGTGATCGCCGAGGCCGAGGAGATGGGTGCGCGCGGGATCAAGTTCGGCAAGCCGCAGGTCAACGTGGATGAGCTGATCGGCTGGAAGCGCTCCGTGGTGGACAAGCTCACCGGCGGGCTGTCCCTGCTCGCCCGCCAGCGGAAGGTCGACGTCGTCACCGGCGTCGCGAAGTTCTCGGGGCCGAACACGCTCACCGTCGGTGAAAGGACGGTGACGTTCGACAACTGCATCATCGCCGCCGGCTCCCAGGCGGCCACGCTGCCCGACCTTCCCGATGACCCGAGGATCATCGACTCGACCGGGGCGCTGTCGCCGTCGGCCGCGCCCAAGCGATTGCTGGTGATCGGCGGCGGAATCATCGGTCTCGAGATGGCCACCGTGTACGACGCGCTCGGGTCGAAGGTGACCGTTGTCGAGCTGCTCGACCAGGTGATCCCGGGCTGCGATCTGGACCTCGTCGAGCCGCTTCACCAGCGGATCTAGCAGCGCTACGAGGCGATCAAGCTCGGGACGCGCGTCGAGGCGGTCAAGGCGCAGAAGAACGGGCTCAAGGTCGAGCTGTCAGACGGCTCGAGCGCCACGTTCGACGCGGTGCTGGTTGCGGTCGGCCGGACGCCCAACGGCCACGCCATCGACGCCGCCGCGGCCGGCGTGAACGTCGACGATCGTGGGTTCATCCCGGTCGACAAGCAGATGCGAACGAACGTCCCGAACATCTTCGCGATCGGCGACATCGTCGGTGAGCCGATGCTGGCGCACAAGGCCACGCACGAGGGCAAGGTCGCGGCCGAGGTGGTCGCCGGCCAGAACGTCGCGTTCGACGCCGCGCGATCCCGTCGGTCGCCTATACCGATCCCGAGGTCGCGTGGATGGGGCTGACCGAGACCGCGGCCAAGGAGCAGGGGGTCGAGTTCGAGAAGGCGGTGTTCCCGTGGAGCGCATCGGGCCGGGCGCTCGGCCTCGGCCGCGACGACGGGCTCACCAAGCTGCTGTTCGAGCCGGGCAGCCGGCGGCTGCTGGGCGCAGGCATGGTGGGCGTGAATGCCGGCGACCTGATCGCGGAGACCGTGCTGGCGCTCGAGATGGGCGCCGACGCCGAGGACATCGGTCTCACGATCCACCCCCACCCGACGTTGTCGGAGACGATCGCGTTCGCCGCCGAGATGGCGGCGGGCACGATCACCGATCTGATGCCGCCGCGGCGGGCGCGGTCGTAGGCGGCCGGGGCGTTAGCGGCGGCGCAGGACGCGCGCGAGCAGCAGCAGCACCGCGATCACGCCGGCGAGAGCTGCCAGCGTGGCCCGGTCCTCCCGGGACGCAAAGCCCGGCGTCGGTAGTCCCTGGCGGGAGCGCGGGGCGGGCATCGCGAACTCCTCCGCCGCGAGCACGTCGTGCGCCTCGGGGATTCCGGTCGGATCCGCCGGCAGGCTGACCGGCCCGTGCCGCAGCGCCGGATCGACGGTCGGCATTGCGAACTCCTCGGCGGCGAGGATGTCGTGGGGCTTCTCGGGTCGCTCGGTATGGGCCATGCCCCAGATCATCTCAGATCAGGCGGCTGCGACGACGGCCCGCGGCGGCGTAGTAAAATCTAAGCCAAGCAGACTTAGATCATGTGTCCGAAAACGTGATCTTCTGCTACCGTACTACTTACATTTCGTAAGAAGCTAGCGAAAGTGAAGACTGACTAAATGCCTAGCAACCGCCTACTACTAGTCCCCCTTGACGACGTGGTGGTGTTCCCCGGCATGTCGCTGACCTTGGCGATCGATGCCGGTGATGAGGACCGCGTCCTGCTCGTCCCGAATCACGAGGGAGCGTTTGCCGACGTCGGGACCGTCGCCGAGATCACCGATCGCGTCCGCCTGCCCGGGGGAGCACCAGCGGTCGCCCTGCAAGGTCTCCATCGCGGCATCGCCGGCGCTGCTCAGACGCAGCCCGATGGCCGCCTGTTCGTCGAGGTCGACGAACGTCCCGATGTGATCGAACGGCCACTCGACGGCCGCACCCGCAATCTCGAGCGCGAGTACCGCGCCGTGGTCGAGGAGATCCTCGAGGTGCGGGGCGACGATGGCCGCGTCTCGGCCTTCGTTCGCAGTATCACCGAACCGGGGATCCTGGCCGACACCAGCGGCTACTCGCCCGACATTCCCTATGAGCAGAAGGTCGAGCTGCTCCAGACGCTCGGCATCACCGAGCGGCTCGAGCTTGCGCTGAAGTTCCAGCGCGAGCGGCTGGCCGAGCTTCAGGTCCGGAGGCGGATCCGCGAGGACGTCGAGTCCGGCGCCGAGAAGCAGCAGCGCGAGTACTTCCTCCGCAAGCAGATGGATTCGATCCGCAAGGAGCTCGGCGAGGACGACGCGTCGATCATCGACGAGTACCGATCGAAGATCGAGGAGGCCGGCATGCCCGATGCCGCCCGCGAGCAGGCCGAGAAGGAGTTGGGCCGGTTCGAGCGGATGGGCGAGCAGAGCGCAGAGTCGAGCGTGATTCGCACATACCTCGATTGGCTGATCGCCGTGCCGTGGAGCCAGCGCTCAGACGAGCGGCTGGATCCGTCGGGCGCGCGTGAGCAGCTTGACTCTGACCACGCCGGACTCGAGGACGTCAAGAACCGCATCGTCGAGTACATCGCCGTCAAGAAGCTCCGCCAGGAGCGCGGCATCGACGAGGACAAGCGGTCGGGCGCGATCCTGACCTTGATTGGACCTCCCGGCACCGGCAAGACGTCGATCGGCGAGTCGATCGCCAAGGCGACCGGGCGCGAATTCGTGCGGATGTCCCTCGGAGGCGTCAGGGACGAGGCCGAGATCCGCGGTCACAGGCGGACATACATCGGAGCCCTCCCCGGGCGGCTCGTCAGGGCCCTCCGCGACGCGGGCACGATGAACCCCGTGATCATGCTCGACGAGGTCGACAAGGTCGGCGCCGACTGGCGCGGCGACCCGAGCGCGGCTCTGCTGGAGGTCCTGGACCCGGCGCAGAACCACGCGTTCAGGGATCACTACCTCGACGTCGAGCTCGACCTGAGTCAGGTCCTGTTCATCGCCACGGCGAACGTCGCCGACACGATCCCCGGTCCGTTGCTGGACCGGATGGAAGTGATCCGGTTCGACGGCTACACGACCTCTGAGAAGGTCGCGATCGCCTGCGGATACCTGTGGCCCAGGCAGATCGAGCGCAACGGGCTGAAGCCCGAGGAGGTGTCGCTATCAGACGAGCTCCTGAACACGATCGCTATCGAGTACACGCGCGAGGCCGGCGTCCGCCAGCTGGAGCGCGAGCTCGGAACGGTGTTGCGAAAGACTGCGACCCAGATCGCGTCCGGCTCCAAGACGGCACCCGTGACGGTCGACCTGGACACGGTCCGTGATGCGCTCGGACGTCAGCGGTTCTTCCAGGAGTCCGCGGTTCGCACCGCGGTCCCGGGAGTGGCTACGGGCTTGGCGGTCACCGGAGCCGGCGGCGACGTGCTGTTCGTCGAGGCGACCTCGATGCAGGGCAAGCCCGGGCTGGCACTCACCGGCCAGCTGGGCGACGTGATGAAGGAGTCAGGCCAGATCGCGCTCTCATACGTGCGTGGACACGCGGACGAGCTCGGGATCGAGCAGAGCGCATTCGAGGACCACTCATTCCACGTCCACGTCCCGGCGGGCGCGATCCCGAAGGACGGCCCGAGCGCGGGCGTGACGATGGTCACGGCGCTCTCGTCGCTCCTGAGCGGACGCCCCGTCAAGCACACGGTCGGCATGACCGGCGAGGTCACGCTCCAGGGCCGCGTGCTGCCGATCGGCGGCGTCAAGCAGAAGGTGCTCGCGGCGCACGCCGCCGGGTTGACCGACGTGGTGTTGCCCGAGCGCAACCGCGGCGATCTGGACGACGTCCCGGAAGAGGTGCGTGAGGCGATGAGCTTCCACTTCGCGATGACAATCGACGAAGTGCTGGGCGTCGCGCTCGAACCCGCACCGCTTCGTTCGGCGGCCTAACCGCCAGGGTAGGCTGGTGTGATGAGCACGATCACGGCCTCCCAAGAGCAGCAGGTAGTCGACCAGGTCCCGAAGCAGCTGTACATCGGTGGAGAATGGGTCGACGGCGGCGAGGGAACCCTCGCCGTCGAAGACCCCTCCACCGGTGACGCGCTCGTCGAGATAGCCGACGCGTCGGTCGAGGACGCAGAGCGCGCGCTCGACGCCGCCGTCGATGCCGGCCCGGCGTGGGCCGCCCACCCGCCGCGCGAGCGGGGAGAGATACTCCGCCGGGCGTTCGACACGATCATCGCCCGCGCCGACGAGCTGGCGCTGCTGATGACGCTCGAGATGGGTAAGCCGCTTGTGGAGTCGAAGGCGGAAATAACGTATGGCGCGGAGTTCCTGCGCTGGTTCTCGGAGCAGGCGGTAAGAATCGAGGGGCGCTACTCCGTCGCGCCCAATGGCCAGGGCCGTCTGCTGACGACGCAACAGCCGGTTGGCCCGTGCCTGCTGATCACGCCGTGGAACTTCCCGCTCGCGATGGGGACCCGGAAGGTCGGTCCCGCGATCGCGGCCGGTTGCACGATGGTCGTCAAGCCCGCCCAGCAGACGCCGCTGTCGATGCTGATGCTGGCAAAGATTCTCGAGGAGGCAGGACTCCCGGGCGGGGTTCTAAACCTGATCACGGCTTCATCTGCAAGCCGGACGACCGGACCTCTGATCTCCGACCCACGGCTGCGCAAGCTCTCGTTCACCGGGTCGACCGAGGTCGGTCGCAAGCTGATGGAGCAGGCATCCGAGCAGCTGCTTCGCCTGTCGATGGAGCTCGGCGGTAACGCGCCGTTCATCGTGTTCGAGGACGCGGATCTCGACGCGGCGGTCAAGGGCGCGCTGATCGCCAAGATGCGCAACATCGGCGAGGCGTGCACCGCGGCCAACCGATTCCACGTGGCAGCCCCCGTGGCGGAGCAGTTCGCGGAGAAACTCGCCGAGCGGATGGGCTCGATGAAGGTCGGGCGCGGCACCGAGGACGGCGTCGAGGTCGGCCCGCTGATCGACGACACCCAGCGCCACAAGGTGGCCGAGCTGGTCGAGGATGCGGCGGCAAAGGGCGCGAAGGTGCTCGTTGGCGGCCATGAGCGAGATGGCGCCGGATACTTCTACGACCCGACCGTGCTCACCGACGTGCCCGACGACGCGAGGCTCCTGAAGGAGGAGATCTTCGGCCCCGTCGCGCCGGTGAAGGGCTTCGACTCCGAGCAGGATGCGATCGCCGCCGCCAACGACACGGAGTTCGGCCTCGTCGCCTACGTCTACACGCGTGACGTGAAGCGTGCGCTGCGCGTCGTCGAGGGCCTCGAGACCGGGATGGTCGGCCTCAATCAGGGGCTCGTCTCGAACCCCGCCGCCCCGTTCGGTGGGATCAAGCAGTCCGGCTTCGGGCGCGAGGGCGGTCCCGAGGGGATCGAGGAATACCTCGAGACGAAATACGTCGCTATCAACCTCGATTAGGGCCGCGCCCGAACCCCGGTACAGGTCCGTCGAGCTCGGCGACGAGCGCCTTCCCCGATAGTCGGGTCAGCGGTCGCGCGGGCATTGGTAGCGCGGCGTCCGACGCGGACACCAGCCTTGGATCGACCAACTCGTACGTCCGCCCGCCCCGCACAACCTGGGCATCGCCGGCGAGGACGTTCCGCACCCAGTCCGACTGCTCGCCATACAGCACGACGACGGCGATCGTGCGGCCGCGGCGGAACGCCAGCACCGGCGTGCGATAGGCGCGTCCGCTGCGCCGGCCGCGATGGCAGATCACAGCCCACGGCGGCAGCGCCCAGGCGTAGACGCCCTGAACTCGGTTGGTTACGACCCGGTTGAAGCGGGCGAGTCCGCGTGGCAGGGTGCGCTGCACGGGGCGTTAAATACCATCCACCGACCCACCGGGACGGCAGACCCTTGTACCCTCAAGGCCCAATGGCTTACGCCGAGGAGAGCCCGAGGCTGAGGGGGCCGATCAACGAGCACGCGTCCGCGCTCGCACACGAGTGGCGACGTCTTACGCGGGCGGCGACCGCGGTCGCGCTGTTCACCGCGCCCGCGTTCTTCCTGATCCTTTACGACTCGAACCACCTGTCGCTCGCGGCGTCGATCATCATCACCGCGCTGGCGGTCGTGATCTTCCGCGGTCTCGTCGAGGTGATCGCGCGCAAGCTGATTCCCTGGCCGAGTTTGTACGGGGCCCCGGAGGAGCTGAAGCAGGACGACCTGATGGCGCGGCGCCGGCACTGGTACTGGCGCACGAAGTTCCGGCGGCTCCCGTTCCTGATCGCGTTCATCTTCGCTCTGCTCGGCCTGTGCCAGCTCTTGTTCTCCTTTGCGGGCGTCAGCTCGGGGTTCTTCCACCCGTTCAACGGCCTGCGCCAGATCTTCCCGCCGAGCACGCTGCCGCAGCTTGCGCTGATCTTCGTCCAGCTGCCGCTGCTGCTGTTCATCAACGTCTTCATCCTGTTCGGGCCGTTCCTATTCATGGCAGTCCGCGGGGTCCGCAGCTACGAGCCGGGCGATGCGAGCTGGGGCGTGAAGATTGACGACGTCCGCGGTCAGGCAGAGGCCAAGGAGGAGATCACGCGCGTGATCACGCTGTGGCAGTCGGGCGAGGAATTCGAGAAGTCGGGCGGCAAGCGCGAGCGCGGTCTCCTGTTCCTCGGAGCTCCGGGAACGGGCAAGACGATGATCTCCAAGGCGATCGCGACGAACTTCAACTGCCCGTTCGTCACCATCCCAGGCTCGGGATTCGCGCAGATGTTCATCGGCATGGACGCGCTGGTGGTCCAGTACCTCGCGCACAAGTCCAAGAAGCTCGCGCGGAAATGGGGTGGGCAGTGCATTGTCTTCATTGACGAGATCGACGCGGTCGGGATGCGCCGCCAGGCGCTGCAGGGCGCCGGCTCGGGGATGACCTCGGATGTGAGCACGATCCACGACTTCTGCTTCTTCGGTCCCAACGGCGCGATCACTCCGACCGGCGACCTCCTGATCGAGTCGCGTGCGTGGCGGGAGCGGCTGTTCGCCCAGCGGGCCGAGCCGGGTCCGTCGTCGGGGCCGCTACTCGGCGGGATCGGCGATCGGCTGCGCAAGTACCTCCCCGGGATGTTCGGCGGCTACCAGGGCACGGCGCTCAACCAGCTGCTCGTCGTGATGGACGGGATGGACGAGCCGCCGGCGTTGAGGAAATTCTTCACCAACCGGGTCAACAACTTCCTTGACGCGATGTTCGTCGTGCCGTCGTCGATCGGCGACGTGTCGCTGCGCCTCCCGCCCCCACGTCCCCGCCCGGAACAGGTCTACTTCATCGGCGCCTGCAACGTGCCGATCGAGGTGCTCGACCCGGCGCTGACACGCGCGGGGCGGATGGGACGTCACATCTGGTTCCGCACGCCGACGAAGGACGACCGGCTGGACATCTTCGATCTCTACCTGGCGAAGGTCGATCACGAGCCCGACCTCGACACGCCCCGCCGCCGCGACGAGCTGGCGCGGATCACGAGCGGCTACTCGCCGGCGATGATCGAGCAGTGCTGTTCGATGGCCCTGACGATCGCCCACGCCGAGGGCCGGCGGCAGTTCGGCTGGCCGGACCTCGTGGAAGCGATGACGACCGTCGAGACTGGCACCGCCCAGAACATCGAGTACATCGCCGAGGAGACCCGTGCGGTGGCGATCCACGAGGCCGGCCATGCCGCCGCCGGGCACGTATTTCTCGAGAAGGACATGCTCTCGACCCGCCTTTCGATTCGCAAGCGCGGCGGCTCGCTCGGCCACTACCAGAGCATGGAGAAGGACGAGCGCTTCTCCCACTTCCGCAGCCAGGTGATGGGGATGCTGATCATGACGCTCGGGGCGATGGCCGCCGAGCACGTGTTCTACGGCGAGAACTCCCAGGGGGTCTCGGGCGATGTCCACAGCGCGACCGCGACCGCGGCGGCGATGGTCGGGATGTGGGCGATGGGCCCGGATCCGGTCCACATCAACGGCACCGTCGCCGGCGACCCGGACGCGACGGAGAAGGTCCTCGCCCATCTTGATCAGATCGGATCGGCGATCATGAATCGCGCCGGCTCCGGCTCGCCGATGGTGCAGGATCCGGTGGGGGCGATCCTCGGCGATCGGGAGAAGCGCCGCGCTGCCGCCCAGCTCCTGGGGCAGGCATACGTGACCGCCTACGCCCTGATGGCGACGAACAAAGCAGCGATCGAGCGGATCGCGGACACGCTCGTCGATCGCAAGGAGATGCACGGTGACGAGGTCGTCGAGTTGCTTTCGAGCGTCGGCCTCAAACGACCCGAGCTCGATCTGATGGACGACAAGACATGGCCGACGGTCTGAACGAACCGATGAAGGCGATTGAGGAGCGGGCGGCCGACCGGCCGCTCGGTGGCTCCATCGGGCTCGCTCGCGGACGTGGACGCACGAAGCGTGGGGCGTCGCCCCACGCGCAGAAGTTCCGCGCCGCCACCGCTTTGCTGATCGGCTTCGCACTCGGCGCGCTGGCAGTCGCCGGTGCGATCCTCGCCGGCGGCAAGAGCCACAGCAACTCGGTGGCGTGGTCATCGTGGAAGCCGCCCGACTCGGGGACGACGGGCGCGACTGAGATCGCCGACCACATCGCGCCGCTGTATCGGATCTCCGACACCAACCAGCTGGCGGTCGTAACCGTCGCCAACCTCGCAAACGCGAATTCCGTCGCCTCGCAGCAGAGCTCCTCCACGCCAAGCACGGCGCCGAGTGGGCTTCAGGTTGCCGTTCGCACCGACCCGAGTTCGAGCGCCGTTTCGCTTCTGACCGGCAGCACGATCGCCTACAACCTGTGCGGGATCGGCGGCTCGAACTGCTCGATCGGAAGCGGCGCGCCGTCGACCGGTCGCCTCTTGTTGCTGCGCCGGGAGGCGCTGGAGCTGGCGCTGTACACGTTCAAGTACGTCTCCGGGACGCAGAACGTTGTCGCGATCCTCCCGCCGGGCTACACGACCCAGGCCTGCACTGGCCTGTGCCCGAAGCCGAACCAGCGCTCGACGACCAAGCCGGTCGACATTGCGCTCCTGTTCCTCCACGATGAGCTTCAGCCGTGGCTGAGCCAGCCGGTCAACCAGACGCTTCCCGAGACCTTCCCGCCCGGCGTGTCCCAGATGTCCACGGCGCCCGAGGCAGGACTGGTCGATCAGATTACCGCCCGCGGCCTGTTCTCAGAGAACGTCGAGCGGGCCCAGGACGGCTCGAACCTGATCGTGCTCAATCCGCTGCCGCCGCAGTAGAGCGCTCCTCAAATCCCACGCACTCCCGCACGGGCACCCGCGGATAGCGTAGGAACCGCTCCGGCTCCGTCCGCGAGCGCAGGCAAAGCGAGAACACCGACCCGCGTGTGTTGCGGATCAGTTTCTGGTGGCGGCAGGAGTCGCAGAGTCCGCCGTCCAGTCGCCGCTCAGGGGTCACTCCGGCGGCCGGTGCTCGTGCCAGCGCTCCGCTCGCTCGAGCTGCGCGGCCAGCGCGATCAGGAGCGACTCGGACCCGAACGGGCCGAGCAGCTGCGCGCCGACGGGCAGGCCCTCATCGGTCAAGCCCGCAGGCACGTTGATCCCGGGCCAGCCGAGGGCGTTCCAGGGCCAGGTGTAAGGGCAAGCCGAGGTCATCCGCTGGTCGGTCTCCCACCCCGAGAGGCCGTCGAGCGATCCGATCGGAAGCGGCGGCTGAGCGGTCGTGGGCGTCAGTACGACGTCGAAGCGGCGGAAGATCGCTCCCACCTGTCTCTGCATCGGTCGCTCGAGCGCGTGCCCCGCCCGAAGCAAAGGCCCACCGAGGAATCGTCCGATCCGGGCCCCGTCCCGGGTGCGCTTGTCGAGTAGCGCGGCGTCCGGGACACGCTTAGCCCACGCGGTGAGACCCGCCATGCTGCGGGGCAGGACACCGACGCCGAGCCCGCCGTAGTTCGGATCGTCGGCGATCACCTCGTGTCCGAGCGTTTCGATTGCGCGCGCGATCCGCTCGACCTGAGCCCGGATCGCTGGGTGCAGGCGCCGCGGCGCCGGAGCAAATGCGGACTTGAGGGACATCGCGACCCGGAGGCGTCGCCCGGGATCAGCCCGCTCGGCGACGGCTGCGTAGGGCTCGGGCGGTGGCGGCGGCTGGTGGCGGTCGCCGGGGTGGTTTCCGCACGCCACGTCGAGCAGCAGTGCTGCGTCGGTCACGCTCCGCGCCAGCGGACCGATGCAGGTCAGGCCGTTGAACGCCTCGGACTCCGGCCACGTGGAGATCCGGCCCCGCTGCGGCTTGATGCCGACCAGATGCGTCCAGGCGGCGGGGATCCGCACGGAACCGAGACCGTCGGAGCCGAGCGCCGCGGGGACGAGCCCCGCCGCCACGGCCGCGGCCGTTCCTCCCGAGGAGCCTCCGGGTGTGTGCTCGAGGCTCCACGGATTTCGAGTGACCCCGAATGCGGGGCCCTCGGTCATCGGCCACTGCCCTAATTCAGGTGTGTTGGTCTTGCCGACGATTACCGCCCCGGCGGCTTTCAGGCGTCGCACCGCCTCGGCGTCTTCGGTCTTGGGCTCGAACTCCCCCGGGCACCCGAACGGGGTCGTCTCGCCGGCCAAGTCGACGTCGTCCTTGATCGCAACTGGGACGCCGAGCAGCGGCTCGCGATCCCCAGCGGCGAGGCGCCGGTCGGCCTCGTCGGCAGCCAGGAGCGCATCGTCGGTGCGTACGCAGCGGAACGCGTTCAGCGTCGCTTGCGTCGCCTCGATGCGTGCCAGGGCCCCCTCCACGAGCTCACGGGAGGTCGTCTCCCCCGCGGCCAACAGCTGCGCCTGGTCGCGCAGACCTGCCCACTCGAGCTCGGGGGGGCGGGCGCTCACGCTCACAGCTCGGCCAGCACCTCGGCGGCGGCGCGTTCGCCCGAGCGCACGGCACCGTCCATGTAGCCGTTCCAATAGGTAGAGGTCTCGGTACCCGCCCAGTGAATGCGCCCGATCGGCGCACGGATCCAGGGGCCGTAGGCGTAAAGCGCCCCAGGCGCCGGGATCCCGACCGGGCAGCCGCGCGTCCATTGCTCGGCGGACCACGTCGTCTCGAAGAAGCCGATGGGACTCGAGGCCTGGGAGCCGAAGAAGCTCGCGAATTGCGAGAGCACCGCTTGCCGACGAGCGCTCTGCGACATGTTCGCGTACGTTCGGGCCGAGTCCCCACCGACGAAACCAAAGATGACGCCGCGACTCCCGTCCCGCGGAGAGTCGTCGAACGTGGCCGACACCGGACCACCCGTCGAGATCCCCTGCCCGGTCAGGCCCTGGTCACGCCAGAACGGCCGCGAATACATGGCCGCGACCTTCGTCAAGGTCCCCTGGCCGTAGCGCTGGGTGAGCTGGTCGCGCTGAAATGGCATGATCGGCTCGTAGTCGATCCTGCCGGCAAGCGCGGGCGGCACGGCGACGATCGCTCGTTTGGCCTTCACGGTGACCCGGTCTGATGTGACGGTCACCGCCGAGCCCTGCGCGATGCGGCGCGCCGGTGTCCCCCGGAGGACGCGCTTGCCGAGCTGGCGCGCGACCGCTTGGGCGATCGACTGGGAGCCGCCTGCGACCCGCCACATCTGCGCGCCACCTCGCGTGTCGAAGTTGCGCTCGAATGTGCCCGGATTGTTCTCGTCTCCCGATGTGGCGATGTAGAAGAGCACGAACAGCAGCGACAGCTCGCGTGGCTCGGCTCCGAAGATGGGGCGGGTGGCAGTCGCGGCCACATCGCGGAAGCGTTGCGTGAGCGAGTTCTGCTCGAGCCATGTCTGGAGCGTTGTTCCGTCCCATTCGGCGGCGCGGCCCGCCTGCCACGGCGCGTCGACCGGCACCTGTCCGGCCATGGAGTCGAGCTTTGACACCGCAAGTGCGAGGTCGGCGAGGATCAGCGGATCGGGGGGCGCGGTGCCGGTCACGCCGCTGTCGCTGTAGGTGAGCCGCGTGCCGTCGGCGATGTACACGTCGTCGCCATCGTCGTAAGTCGGAAATTTGCCGATCCCGAGGTCTCCCATCAGCGCGAGCACATGGTCCTGGGTGGGGCCTACGAACGTACCGCCGCGCTCGGAGATTCGGCCGCTTCCGAGATCGTGGTTCCACACCCGCCCGCCGACCCGCTGGCGTGCCTCGAGCACTATCACCGAGCGGCCCGCCTGCTGGATCAAACGCGCCGCCGTGAGGCCGGCGAACCCCGCACCGACGACCACGACGTCCGCCCGATGGCCGGCGCTGGGGGCCTTGTGCTTGTGCTTCGGCTTGCGCTTGGCGCGCGCATCGGCGCTGGCCGGGATCGCCGCCGCGCCTCCGGTCGCGAGCGTTCCGGCGACGAAGCTACGGCGAGTGATCTTGCTGCGGTCGTCCGCCCCGTCCACCTGCGGCAGCCTACCAGTCGAATCCGACTTGTGTTCAGGTTATAGTGGGTCTCGTGGTGACGGCACGGGTTGCAGCCACGGGGGCAGACCGGGTGCGCAGGACCCCGGTTCAGCGTCGCAGCCGCGAGCGCGTCGAGCGGATCCTCCGAGCCGCCGAGGCGCTCGTCGTCTCCGCCGGTGTGGAGGCGCTTTCGACCCGCGAGGTCGCAACAGAGGCCGGCATCCCGGTGGCGACGCTCTATCAGTACTTCGCCGACCGCGACTCGATCATCGCCGCGCTGATCGATCGTCACGTGTCCTCGATGGACGCCCGGATCGCCACGGCACTCGCCGATCTCGATACCTACAGCATCCGCAGCATCGTGGAGACGACCGTGGCCGCGTACCGCGCTGCGTACCGTGCCAGTCCGAGCTACGTCGTGCTGTGGTTTCAGGGCCGCCTGAGCGGCGAGATCGCCACCTTCATCCGCGAGCGGGACGACCTGCTCGCCGACGCCTTCCACCAATTCGCATCCGAGGCCGGGCTGCTGCGCGCGGACACCGACCCGCTCGTCGTGAGGCTCTGCTTCGAGGTCGCCGACCGGTTTCTCGAGGTCGCTTACAGGCACGACCTCGCGGGCGAGGACCGGGTGGTCTCCGAAGGCGTCGACATGATCGTCTCGCACCTCGAGCGCCACGCGACCGAGGCTGGCGTCGCGGGACTCTCCGCCGACGAGCTCCCCACGCGCTGGCGACCGCCGGAGTCGCGGTGATGGAGGCGAGTCCTCGCCGGCAAGCAAGCACCCGCCGTGCACCCGCCCGGGGCAATGCGACGCTCGAGCAGGTCGAAGGCCCGAAACCCGTGCCGGAGTCACCGGCGCCCGAGCAGCTCCGGCTCCCCACCAGGCTGCTCGTCGGCGCGGCCGCGGCGACCGACGTCCCGGTCCGGACAGCGCTCGCGTCGATCATGCTCGGCGCTGCGCTCCCGTGGGGTTTGTCGCCGGCCGCTCTGCGTGAGCGGAAGCGACTTCGCTTCTACGCCGAATTGGCGGGGACCCGCGATCCAGCGGTCGTGTTCAAGAAGCCACGGGACGGCGTCGCGATCGAGCTCTCAAAACCCGGGCGGTTCTCGTTCCGGGCGCCGGGCGGCAGCGTCTCCCTCTTGTCGTTCGACAGCCCGTATGAGGCCGTTCACCCCAAGCTTCGCCGCGAGTACGCGCGCCACAAGCGCAACGCCAAGGCGTGGGCACAGCACTGGCGCCACGACGACGGCCCACGCCCCACGCTCAGCGTGATCCACGGCTTCGGAGCCTCGCCATACATGCTCAACAGCGCGTTCTTCGCGCTGCCGTGGCTGTACGGCAAGGGGTACGACGTACTGCTCTACATGCTGCCCTTCCACGGCCCTCGCCGCGACCTGCTCTCACCGATGAACGGCACCGGGATGTTCGCTCACGGGCCGTCGAACTTCAACGAGGCGATGCTCCAGGCGGTCCACGATTTCCGCATCTTCGTCGACCACCTCGAGGCGTCTGGCGTGGAGCAGGTCGGCGTCACGGGCCTGTCGCTCGGCGGGTATGTGAGTGCGCTGCTCGCGGCGGTCGAAGACCGCCTGCACGTGGCGATCCCTAATGCGCCGGTCACCTCGATCCCGCGCCTGATCCCCGACTACTTCCCCGCCAACATCGGCGTGGTGCTCGCGTCCGTGCTGCATCGCGTCACGCTACGTCTGGCCGAGGAGGCGATCGCGATCCACTCGCCGCTGAACTACCCCGCGCTGCTGCCCAGGGATCGCTTGATGGTTATCGGCGGGCTCGGCGACCGGCTGGCGCCGCCGGAGCAGGTGCGGCTGCTCGCCGAGCACTGGGACCACCCGCGGGTCCACTGGTACCCCGGGAACCACCTGCTCCATGTGAACCGAGCCGCCTACCTAAGGGAGATGCGGCGGTTCATGGCAGGCGTGGGGTTCGCGCCCTAGAGCGGCAGACCGGCCGGGACGGTGTCGAGCAGGTTTGGCTGGCCTGCGCGATACCGCTGCTCATGTCCAGGGCGAAGGTGGCACCCAACTCGTCCGGTTGCCACAGCACTCCGAGCGATGCCGGCGTGGCATGCGAGCCGCGGGCCAGCAGCGCATTCACCGCCTGACGCGCGGCTTCGTTGGCACCCTCCATCGTTGCGAGGCTGATGTTGGTGCGCACGTAATCCGAGGCGAGGAACAGATTCGGGATCTGCGTATGGGCATCGGGCTGGTCGTCGAGCGAGCCGGTCGTGTTGACAAGGAGCGGCTCGGCGTTCGCGGCCGGCCGTCCCGGTCCGCCCGGATAGCTGATCGCGGGATCGAGGAACCAGGTCACGACCATGTCGTCGCTGAGCGCCGTCAGGCTGGGGGTGTTCAGCTCCTGCTTCATCTGCTCCCACACCTCCCGCGCGATCTCATGGGGCGTGCATTCCGCCGCCGGCCTGTTGTACACAACGCCCGGCGTGAAGAAGTCGGAGATGTCGACCGAGTAGATGTCGGTCACGTTTCCGCTGCCGTACTGCGCCGAGATGTTCCGCTTCCAGAACAGGCCTTGGTCGATCGCCGTCAGCGCCCATGGAGTCTCGAGAAACGCGACATGACCCTTGACCTCGAGGCTGGGTGGGCGGCTGAGGAAGTACTGGATGCCGTTCATCCAGTCGGTCTCGAGATTGCGGAGCCGCTCGAGGCTGGGGTCGGCCCCGAGCAGATGACGATCGAGCAGCTTGAGCATCCGCTCGACGGGCATCGCGCAGATGAATGAATCGGCATCGAGCGTCGCCCGCGAGCGGCCCTTACGGACCGTGGCGCTCACGACCTTGCCGCCCCTTCAGCTCGAGCGACGTCACCCGGTAGCCGAGGTGGAACTTGACCCCGAGCGATCTGAGATGTGCCACCCAAGGGTCGATCCACGCCTCGTTGGTCGGCGAATCCAGCAGCCGGTCGGCATCGCCGTAACCGCTCTGCGAAGACATCCCCGGCGCGGACTGGCCGACCACGTCGTACACGAACGCCTCGGCCATAAGTCCGATCACCCGCGTCGAGGCCTTCGTGCCCTTGGCCGCGACGAGATCCTTCGTCAGTCCCGTTCCGAACACCCGCTGGTACTCGGGCGAAAAGTTCGCGGCGTTGACATAGTCATACCAGCCGACGTGGTCCCACTCCCCCACCCGACGAGCATCGCAGCTGGTCATGAACACCAACAGCCTGCGGATGAAGTACTCGATCTGATTAATCGGGACCCCAGCCCCGATCCCCATCATCGTGACCAGCGTCGTAACCGCCTGCGTCACGCCGTTCTGATCCAGACTGACTAGTCCCGGAACATCGTGTCGTAGGTGGGTGGCGTGTAGAACTGATCGTTGCCGTCGAAGATCAACAGCTCCTGGCTGGCGTTCACGAGGTTGTCGAAGGCGCCATTCGCGTTGCCCGGCGACCGGGATCCGGCGCATCGTGTCCGGGATGTTCTTGTAGAAGCCCGGAAAGAAACGGAACCCATGCTCGCCCGGCAAGTTTGCGCGCCCGCCGCTCCCGGTCCCTGGTACCGCAATGCTCCGCGCCTTGCCTCCAACGCCTTCGGCTCGATCACCGTGACCTTGAACCGCGCTCGGCGAGCTCGTGTGCGGCCGTCAGCCCGGCAAATCCCCGCCGAGCACCGCGACGTGGGGCCTCCGCAGCTTCCGGCGGTGTCCTTACGGGCCCAAGCTGGTACAGCCAGCGCTCCATACGCACAGGCCGTCGCACCCACGAATTCACGACGCGCGAGCGCGGTCATTGCCCGATCCCGGCCACACGCCCGAACAGCAGCAGCATCTGCACGAGGTAATCGATGATCTGATCGACAGAGAGGCCGAGCTCGCCCTCCTGCCACTCGATCATCAGCTGCTCGATCGCACCCACCAGCGAGATCGCGCCGAAACGCAGCGCCTCGTCCGGCAGTCTGCCGGGACGTAAGGTCGCGCCCCCGCTCGGCGAGCCGGGCGAAACGCCTGAGCGTCCGGCGCATGTGCCGCTCGAACCGGGGCCGGCGCTGGGAGCCTCCACGGACACGACTCGTGCCAGCCGGGAGTCGTCGGCCAGTGCCCGCACATCGCCTGGATCACGGCCCGAGACTGCGGCGCCGGGTCTCCGGGTGCACTGGCGAGCGCTTCGGTCGTAGAGCTCGAACAGCTCGTGGTGGCGCGATCGAACACGGCCCGGAACAGCTCGGCGCTGTCCTTGAACGAATCGTAGAAGTAGCGATCGGTGAGCCCAGCACAGCGGCAGATGTCCTTCACCCCCGACTGCGTGAAGCCGCGGGTGCCGAACTCCTGGAGGCCGGCGTCGAGAAGGCGCTCGCGCCGCTCTGCGATTCGCTGCTCCGCGCTCACACCGCCATAGCTGCGGGCGGGCCGTCTGTGCTCGGTCGTGCTCACAGAGCCACGTGGAAGTAGCCGTCTGCCGTATCTGACGACATCCTTCGTCAGATACTACAATGTGACAATCCGCTTCGTCAAATAGGCGAGGCGCCGACCTATGCGATAGCCGCGACCGGCTCTTCGTCGAGGTACAGCTCGCCGCGCTCGGCCCTCTCAACCAGGGAAGCCGGCGGCTCGAAGCGCTCGCCGTAGCGGCTCCGCCAGCTCGCGTGCCCGCGCGACGAACGCGGCCGGTCCGACGGTGCCGTCGGCCGCTTCATAGCCGTTGATGTACTGGAGCACCCCGCCGGTCCAGCCGGGGAAGCCGATCCCGAGGATCGAGCCGATGTTCGCGTCGGCGACCGTCTCGATCACGCGCTCGTCGAGGCACTTGACCGATTCGATCGACTCGGCGAACAGCATCCGCTCCTCGAGGTCCTTCAATGAGATCGTCGAGGGATCGTCGACGGGCGGGAAGGCCTCGCGCAGGCCCTTCCACAGGCCGGGTGCGCTTGCCGTCCTCGTATTCGTAGAACCCCGCGGCCCTCGAGCTTCCCGGGGCGGTCGTGCTCGTCGAGCATGCGGTCGATCACCTGCTCGGCGGGGTGACCCACCCATTCGCCGCCCGCCTCGATCACGGCGTTGCGCGAGGCATCGCGAATCTTGCGCATGAGCTTCATGTTCAGCTCGTCGGAGAGCTGGAGCACGGGCGCCGGATAGCCGGCCTGGGAGGAGGCCTGCTCGATGCTCGAGGCGGGCACGCCCTCGAGGAGCATCGCGATCCCCTCGTTGATGAACGTGCCGATCACGCGGCTGGTGAAGAAGCCACGGCTGTCGTTGACGACAATCGGGGTCTTCTTGATCAGCTTGGCGACGTCGAGCGCTCGGTGCAGCGTCCGCTCGGACGTCTGGTCACCCTTGATGATCTCCAGCAGCGGCATCTTGTCCACCGGGCTGAAGAAGTGAAGCCCGATGAAGTCCTCGGGCGCGAGACGTTCTCCGCCAGACCGGTGATCGGCAGCGTCGACGTGTTTGAGCCGAGCAGCGCGTCGGGCGCCAAATGGGGCTCGATCTCCTCGAACACCTGCTTCTTCACCGCCGGGTCCTCGAACACCGCTTCGATCACCAGATCGCAACCGGCGGCGTCCTCGGGCTTGTCGGTCGGGATGGATCCGCGCCAGCAGCGCGTCGGCATCCTCCTGGACCATCCGCCCACGGGACACCGCCTTCTCCACGAGCCCGGCCGAATACTGCTTGCCCTTCTCGGCGGCGTCGAGCGAGACGTCCTTCAACACGACGTCGATCCCCGCCTTGGCCGACACGTAGGCGATCGCGGCGCCCATCATCCCAGCGCCGAGCACGAGCATCTTCTTCGGCTCGAACGTCTCGATGTCCTCCGGAGCGTCCACGCGAGCCACCGACGGCCTGTGAGGTCGAAGAAGAACGCCTGGATCATGTTCTTTGCCACTTGGCTCGTCATCAGGTCGACGAAGTAGCGGCCCTCGACTTCGAACGCGTTGTCGA
>CAVPKT010000060.1:0-16740 GCA_963705775.1 uncultured Solirubrobacterales bacterium
AACACGAAGTACCGCTGCAGCGTGAAATGAAGACTGACCGCGGCGATGTAGGCGATGGGGATAGCGACCTCGGATTGGCACGCCGAACAGGATCGTGAGCGCGAGCGGCGTACCGAGGTACACGGCGGCCACCGTCGCGCCGGCGACGAGGTAACGCACCATCGGGCCGGAGCGCGGATGGTCGAGCAACGCAAGCGCGCGACGCATGGCAACATTGTGCCGCCCCGACGGGAGGCTCGTCGGCGACCGTCCGATGCTCATCACACGTACTCCCCTACGGATATCGATCGGAGGCGGCGGGACAGACCTGCCTTCGTTCTACCGCCGCCGCGGAGGTCGTCATCTCCGCGGCGATCAACAAGTACATGTTCATCGCGCTGAACAGAACGTTCACCGACGATTACCTACTGAAGTACTCGGAGCTCGAACGTGTTCGGATCGATCGACGCGATCGAACACCGAATCATCCGCGAGGTTCTCGGTCGGCATGACATCGGACCTGGGGTCGAGGTCGTGTCGACGGCGGATATCCCGTCCGGCACAGGGCTCGGATCCTCGGGCGCGTTCACCGTCGGCCTGCTGCGAACGGTCTATGCGCATAAGCGAGCGCACGTGACAGCGAGCGCGCTGACCGAGGAGGCCGCCCACATCGAGATCGAAGTGCTGGGCGAGCCGGTCGGCAAGCAGGATCAGTACATCGCGGCGTTCGGCGGCCTCACGTGCTTCGAGTTCCACGAGGACGACCATGTGACGGTCACACCGCTCGCGGTCTCGCAGGACACGTTGCACGAGCTTCAGGAGCACCTGCTCCTGTTCTTCACCGGTTACGCACGGCCCGCGAGCGCGATCTTGAGCGACCAGCAGACGCGGACGGTCGGTGAGGATAGGGCGATGATCGAGAACCTCGAGAAGACCAAGGACCTGGGAATGAGGATCCGGGAGGCGCTCGAGGCCGGCCGGCCGCAGACCTTCGGCCACCTCATGCACGAGCACTGGGAGTCCAAGCGCCGCCGGTCGAAAGGGATGTCGAACGGGAAGATCGATGCTTGGTACGAGAAAGGACTCGCCGGCGGCGCCATCGGCGGCAAGCTCGTGGGGGCTGGGACGGGCGGCTTCTTGATGTTCTACGCCGAGAACCCGGCTTCCGTGCGTGAGGCGATGGCATCTCGAGGGGCTGCCGGAGACGAGGTTTCAATTCGACTTGGACGGCACAACCGTCATCGTCCGCGATTGACCCGGCAATGTTGATCCTGGCGGGCGGGCTCGCCGAGCGGCTTCGTCCGCTGACCGAAGACGTTCCCAAGGCGCTCGTGCCGGTCGCGGGACGTCCGATTGCCGACCACCAGCTCCGGTGGCTCGGTTCGCAAGGCGTGACGGACGTCGTGTTCGCCATCGGATATCTCGGGGGCGAGATCCGCGAGTACGTCGGTGACGGGGGCCGCTGGGGACTCGGGTGCGTTATAGCGACGAAGGTGACGCCCTCCGCGGCACTGCAGGTGCTCTCCGTCTCGCACACGAGGCCGGTCTCCTCGAGCCGGTTTTTGGCGTGCTCTACGGGGACTCATACCTCGCTGCGAGCCTTCCAGCGGTATGGGCTGAATTCGAAGCCGCCCGGCCAGCGGTCCTGATGACCGTCTACCGTAACGAGGGCCGATGGGACAGCTCAAACGCGCAACTTTCTGCTGGGCTCGTCGTCCGCTACCAAAAGGGTGTAAGTGACCCGGCGGGAGCTGGCATGCACCACATCGACTATGGCTTTTCGATCATCGACCGCGACCAAGTGATGCCCCTGATCGCCGAAGGAAAGGCCGTGGATCTCGCCGACGTCTATGGGGTCCTCAGCGCCGAGCGCCGCGTGGTCGGGTCGAGGTGTCCGAGCGGTTCTACGAGATCGGGTCCCCCGCGGGGCTCGCCGAGCTGGAGGAGTTGCTCGCGCGCATGACCCAGGTAGCAATCGACCACCCGCACGAGGAACCCGAGCTCCTCATTCCCGAGGCTGACGTCGACGACCCCGAGCTTTCGATCGTCGTCCCGGCGCTGGACGAGGAGCTGACGATCACCGAATTCGTCCGTTGGTGTCGAGAGGGCTTGGACGCGGCCGGGGTGCGCGGGGAGATCCTGATCGTCGACTCCTCGACCGACCGACCGCGCCGACTCGCCCGCAGCGCGGGTGCCCGCGTCTTACGCGTTCCCAAGCGCGGACTCGGGACGGGCCTATATGGACGCGATCCCCTACATCCGCGGCGCTGGGTGATCATGGGTGACGCCGATTGCACGTACGACTTTCGCAAGCTCGCGCCGTTCGTGCAGCAAGTTCCGCGAGGGCTACGAGTACGTGATGGGCTCGAGGTGGCTCGGCTCGATCGAGCCGGGGCGATGCCCTGGCTGCACCAGCACCTCGGCACGCCCGGTGACCACGTGGATCCTCAACCGCCTGTACTCGAGCAAGTTCTCCGACATCCACTGCGGGATGCGGGGCATCACCCTCGATGCGCTCGTGCGCATGGATCTGCAATCGGAGTCGTGGGAGTACGCGTCCGAGATGGTGCTGAAGTCCGTGCAGATGGAGCTCCGCACGGCCGAGGTGCCGGTGACCTTCCTCAAGGATCGCGAGGGGCGGCTGAGCCATCACAAGCGAGCGGGCTGGTTCTCGCCGTGGCAGGCGGCGTGGATCAACCTGCGGGCGATGTTCATCTACGGCTCGGATTTCTTCGTCTTCAAGCCGGGGGTCGTCCTGGCAGGCTTATAGGCCTGATCCTGACGTTGCCCGGTGACCTTCGGGGATCTCAAGCTGGGCGCGCGTCACGTCTCACTGAACTGGCAGTTCCTCGGCCTGGCGATATTCGTGGTCGGGTTGCAGGCGTTCTTCCTTGGATGCATCGCGCAAGTGCTGTTCGACTACACCGAACGAAAGCAGCAGCGCTGGTTGCGGTTGTTTCCGTACACCCGGACCGTGCTGCTTTCCGTGATGCTGCTGGTGGCTGGGCATCGGCCTTGCGATTCCGTTGGCGGTGGCCTACGCGAACAACGGGCTGGTGCTGAAGATCGGCGAACTTCGATCGAGGATCACTTCGCCGTGACCGGGCTCGCGTTCGGTATCGCGGGCGCGCAGCTGTTTGTGTTCGTTTTGCTGCTGCACGGGGCGGTCGTGGCGACGGCGCGCCGCACGCTCGGACGCATCCACTAGATGACTGGTGCGACGAGGTTCTACGCCCGCTACTACGGGCGTTTGCTGCGTCGCTCAGGTATGTCGCTTGCCAAGGGCATCGCGCTTCCAATCGTCCGGGGGGAGGCGGTCCGCTCGGGCGCCCATGCGATGGCCTACCCGATCTCGACCTACGCGCCTTGGCAGTCCGATCGCGAGTTCCAGCGCCGCTACCGGATGGTAAGCAAAACACCCTCGTGGACGTGTGGCGCTGTATGAGCTGTGGACGCTGGTCGAGCGAGCTGGCACATGTTCCGGGCGCGATCGTCGAGGTCGGAGTGTGGCGCGGCGGCAGCGGTGCGTTGATGGCGGCGCGCGCGGCTGTCGTTGGGATTGACGATCGGGTGTACCTGTGCGACACCTGGGAAGGGGTCGTCAAGACCGGGACGGTCGACACCTACTACCGAGACGGAAAACACGACGACACCTCGCGCGAGACCGTCGAGGCGCTCGTCGCGAGACTCGGCCTGAGCAACGTCCGCCTGCTCCAAGGGATCTTCCCCGATGACACGGGCGCCGAGGTCCCCGAGCGGAAGCTCAGGCTCTGCCACATCGACGTCGATGTCTATCAGTCCGCCTCCGATGTGTTCGACTGGGCTTGGCCGCGGCTGTCAACCGGCGGAGTGGCTGTGTTCGACGACTACGGGTTCCCGGCATGCCCGGGCGTTACGCGGTTCGTCGATGAGCAGCGCGGCCTCGACGACCGGCTTGTCCTTCACAACCTCAACGGCCACGGGATCGTGGTCAAGCGCTGATGGGGCTGCTCGTCGCCAGAGCAGCGGCGCACGGCATACGGTCAGGCTCGAGCCCCGACGGTGGTTGACCGATTCGGGGTCTGGCTCGGCGGCCGCGAGGTGCGCCGGCACGCTCGGTTCGAGGGCGCACGATTCGCTGATCTCGGGTGCGGCTACCAGGCCACGTTCGCCGGACGCAGCTGGACGCCGCGCGTTCCGCGCTGCTGGTCGACGTCGCGCTCGCGGCTGACCTCAAGGAGCACCCGAAGGTAACTGGGATCGAAGGGTCGCTGGCGGGCGCTCTCCCACGGATAGAGGAGTGCTCGCTCGACGTCGTCCTCTGTCTGTCAGTTCTCGAGCATCTGGCCGAGCCGCAGGAAGCGCTGCAACCACATCCATCGGATCCTCGTTCCTGGCGGGGTCGCGGTGCTGAACGTCCCATCGTGGCGCGGCAAGCGGTTTCTAGAGCTGGCCGCCTTCCGGTTCGGGATTAGCCCTGCCGGAGGAGATGGACGACCACAAGGCCTACTACGACCCCCGCGATCTCTGGCCGATGCTTGTGCGCGCAGGGTTCCGCCCCAGCCAGATCCGCTGCCATCACCACAAGTTCGGACTGAACACCTCAGGTGTCTGCCGTCGGGAGGCCACGGCTTGACCCACGCCGACGCCTACCTCAATGAGACTCGGCAGCCTGGAAGCACTCGATCGCGGCGCGATCGAGCAAGTTGCCGCAGGCCTGCGCGATGTACGGGATCGGGGGGGACGTCTGTTCATCCTCGGGGTGGGTGGCTCGGCCGCCCACGCCAGCCACGCTGTCAACGACTTTCGCAAGCTGTGCGGATTCGAGGCGTACTGCCCGACCGACAACGTTTCCGAGCTGACTGCGCGGACGAACGACGACGGCTTCGACGAGACGTTTTCAGCCTGGTTGCGTGGCTCGCGGATATCGGCGCGAGACGCAGTACTCGTCTACTCGGTCGGCGGAGGCGACCGCGAGCGCGGGGTGTCGACCAACATCGTCCGGGCCTTGGAGGTCGCGGCTGACGTCGGGGCCGGCGTGTTCGGGATCGTCGGGCGCGACGGCGGGCACACCGCTCGCGTTGCTGACGCTGCCGTGATCGTCCCCCCGCTGTTCTCCGAACGGATCACGCCGCACACCGAGGGTCTGTGCGCGGTGATATGGCATCTGCTCGTCAGTCATCCGCTGCTCCAGGCCGAGACCGCGAAGTGGGAATCGCTGACTCCCGGAGCTGAGAAGTGAGCACCGGACGCGAGCGAGTGTTGATCGTCGGCGGCGCGGGCTTCATCGGCTCCCACTTCACTGACGTGTTGCTCGCCGACGAGGGAACGGAGCGTCTCACGCTCTACGACAACTTCTGTTCCGGCAGCGAGTGGCACTACGCCGATCACGTCGACGACCAGCGCGTGACCGTCGTCCGCGGTGACGCCAACGATTTGGCCACGCTGTGCTCGGCCATGGCCGGTCATGACGTCGTTATCCATCTAGCGTCTAATCCCGACATCGCCGCCGCGATGACCAATCCCGCGGTCGACTTCGACGACGGCACTCTCATCACCCACCACGTGGTGGAGGCGATGCGTCGCACGGGAGTGCCCCGAATCGCGTACGCATCCGGCAGCGGCGTCTATGGCGACCTCGGTGAGCTTGAGGCGGACGAGGACCACGGACCCCTGGTTCCAGTCTCTACTACGGCGCGAGCAAGCTCGCAGGCGAAGCGCTGATAAGCGCCTACGCCCACATGTTCGATTCGCACGGCTTTGTGTTCAGGTTCGGGAACGTCGTCGGGCGCCGGCAGACGCACGGTGTCGGGTTCGACTTCGTCAGGCGCCTGCGGGATGACCCGAATCATCTAACGGTTATGGGAGACGGGACGCAGTCGAAGTCCTACGTCCTAGCGACCGACGTGGTCGCAGCCGTCCTGACAGTGCTTGACGCCGGGCTTGACCGGCCGTTCTGGTCGTTCAACGTCGCCACCGGCGACTATGTGACGGTGCGCGAGATCGTTGCGGTTGCGCTCGGGCTCTTGGGCCTCGACGAGAACTCCACTCGCGTGGAGTACGGAACCGAGTCCCGCGGCTGGAAGGGAGACGTCCCGATCGTTCGTCTCAACACCGAGCGCATACGAGGACTGGGCTGGCGGCCGTCGGCTGGGTCCGCCGAGGCGATCAAGCAGTCGATGGCGGCGATGCTCGACGATCTGGCCGCCAACACGAGATGAACCTACTCCGCTCTGTGCAGCACGGCCAGCAGGTTGAGCCCGAGCGGGGGGTTGATGTGGCGCTCGACGGTGCGGGTGATCGGAACGCCTACCCGGTCCCACAGCGACACGCTGCTCGCCTGCGTCTTGTTCACTTCGGTTCGGAGAAGATCAACCACGCCGGGATGCCAAGCGCGTTGACGTACCGGAGCTCCGTGACCTCCAGGCCGGCCTCAGCGCCGATGCGCGCATGCGCCACTTGGAGTAGCGCCGGAAGTGTCCGACCATCCGATCCCACGCGCCATACAGCCCGTTGAGCGCCGGCACGTACACGACGATTCGGCCATCGGCGTTCAGTTTGCTAGCGAGCAGCTCGAGCGCCGCGACTCGTCTGAATATGTTCGAGTACGTTGATCATCACGACGGAGTCGAACCCCTCGAGTCCATCATCGCCTCCCCGCAGGTCGGTCCGCATCACAGTGACGTTCGGAGAGTCAGCGAATCGCTCCTCCATCGCGCTGACACACTCGGGCGAGACGTCCGTCGCCGTTACGAGGTGCCCGTTGGCATAGCGCTGGGTGATCGAGCCGATGCCGGCGCCGACCTCGAGCACCGATTGGCCGAGAAGGGCTGATCAGCTCCGCGATCGAATCCAGATGGTTGGGCGCGTTCTCATCTGCCACGTCCAGACCCATGGCGTGCTCTCCGGCAAACAGCGCGTTGGGGTGGACATACCGGGCAGCGGGGCGGGACGCAGACGCGCTTCGAGGCTTGGCAACACGGCGGCGATGGTAGCCGTCGGCGCTGGAGCGACCGGACATGAGTGGCCCCGCTGCGTTCCTCGACCGCGACGGTGTCCTCAACGAGCCGGTTCTCCGCGCCGGTCGCCCGCATCCGCCGGAGAGGGTCGAGGACGTGCGAGTGCTTCCGGGCGCCCTTGTCCTGCCGCCGGCTGTCCGATGCTGGTCTCAAGCTTGTGTGTGTCACAAATCAACCTGACATCGCCCGAGGCACCCAGGACTCCGCTACCGTCGCGGCCATCAACGAATACGTGCGAGAGCTACTGAACCTCGACGAGGTGGTCGTCTGCCCGCATGACGACGTCGATGGGTGTGACTGCCGCAAACCGCTTCCCGGCATGATCATCGAGGCGGCCAGACGGCTTGATCTCGACGTCTCGCGCAGCGTGACCGTTGGCGATCGTTGGCGCGACGTCGAAGCCGGCCGGGCTGCCGGGACCTGGACCGTTTTCGTCGACAATGGGTATAACGAACGTCAACCGGACGGGCCGGATTTGATCGTCAAGGACCTCAAGGAGGCCGTTCCATGGATCATCGACAAGGCGCAGTCGCCGAGCTGACACATCCGAAAGGCGTGTCGGCCGCTGAGCTGCGCGTGAAGGTGTTCGCGGACGGTGCCGACCTCGAGGGGATCCGGCGGCTGTACGCCGACCCCCTGATCAAGGGCTTCACCACCAACCCGACGTTGATGCGAAAAGCCGGGATCTCTGACTACGAGGGCTTCGCCCGCGAGGTTCTGCAGGCAGTGCCCGATCGTCCGGTGTCGCTCGAGGTTTTCTCGGATGAACTTGAGGAGATGGAGCGCCAGGCCCGTCTGATTGGCTCCTGGGCGGAGAACGTGTACGTGAAGATCCCGGTGACGGATACGAGCGGGACGTCCACCGGCGATCTGCTTCGCCGCCTGAGCGGCGCGGGGATAAAGCTCAACGTCACGGGGCTGACGACCGTCGCCCAGGTCGAGCAGGTGGCGGGTTGCTTGGCGGAGGGCGAGTCCGCGATCGTCTCGGTGTTCGCGGGCCGGGTCGCCGATTGCGGGGTGGAACCCGTCCCGGTCATGTCGGCGGCACTGGAGGTACTGGCGGCGCTCCCGAAGGCCGAGCTGCTGTGGGCCAGTCCGCGCGAGATCCTGAACGTCGTCCAGGCCGACCAGATCGGCTGCCACATCATCACGGTGACGCACGACCTGCTGAAGAAGACGCAGCTGCTCGGCTACGACCTGGCGGCGATGTCGCTCGATACGGTGCGCATGTTCCACGACGACGCCCGCGCCGCGGGTTACACGCTCTAGGGGTTACAGCTCTTCCGCGATCCGCGGGGACTCGCGGTCGAACACCCAGAACCCGAGCGCGCACACGATCGCGATGATGCCGAGCGGTACCGCGAGCCACGCGATGCCGCCCATGTAGTGCGCCGGGCCCGGGCTGCCCCCGATCATCCAGTGGCGCGCCTGCTGGAGGATCGCCGCGAGCGGGTTGAACAGGTAGTAGCGGGTGATCCAGTGATGCTGCTGGGTGACGCTCTCGATCAGGATGAACACCGGGGTGGCGAAGTACAGCGCCTGGCTGACCACGCTCCAGATCGGTGCGACGTCGCGGTACCGGACATACAGGGCCGAGAGCAGCATCGCGACGCCCGCGGTGAAGACGAACAGGAGCAGCACCAGCACCGGGAGCAGCAGCCACGTCACCCGCGGGTCGACGCCGTAAGCGACCATGAAGATCATCACCACGAGCAGATTCAGCGACAGCGTGATCGCCGCCGTCACGACCGTTGAGAGCGGGATCACGAGCCGCGGGAAATGCATCTTGCGAACGAGGTTCTCGCGCCCGACGACCGATGGGACCGCCGTGGTGGTCGCCTGCTGAAAGAAGCCGAACAGCACGATGTTCATCAGCAGCAGGACCGGAAAGTCCTTGGCGTTCTTGTTGAAGTTGATCAGCACGGCGAACACGAGGTAAAGCACCCCGAAGAACAGCAGCGGCTGCACCAGTGACCACACGTAACCGAGGATCGAGCCGAAGTAGGTGAGCTTGTAGTCGGTCGAGGAGATCAGCCAGGTCAGGTTCAGGAAGCGCCGCCCGTCGCCCCCGAGCGCCGATGGCCCACGGATCTCCTTCAGCTCGAGCCCGGTGGCGCTCATCGAACCGGCTCTCTTGCGCGCGTGCGGGTGAACGACACCGTGTGCTCGACGCCCACGAGGCCGTGAAGCTCGGCGCCGTAGGAGACGATGTCGGCGGCTCGCTCCTGGAACAGGAGGATCTCGAGGCCTGCGGTGCCCCGCGTTAGGCCACAGCCGAGGTAGTAACGGCCGGCTGACAAGAGGTTGTCCAGCTCGACGGAGAACTCCGCTCGCTCGCCGGGCTGGAGATCCGAAAGCGCTTCGCCGTTCTCGCGCGCACCAACGGTGAACACGCGCACCCCGTCCTCGTTTGTCACCCACAGTGTGATGCCCGGTTCGTGAATCGGAACCAGCGCTTCGATAACACTGTGTAGGCGCATTCGGTCGCCGTAGGCGACCGTGGCGATCCGCTGGTCATGCTCATCCGTGATCCAGGAGTCGAGCAGCCGGACCTCCTCCGCATCCGTGGCCTGGGCGATCCTCGCTGACGACGCTGCGGAAGTTCTCAGACAGATAGGCCCGTCCGATCTCGCTTGGGGCTCCGATGTTTGTGATCTTCCCGCCCGAGATCATCATCGCCCGGTGACAGAACTGCTCTACGAGACTCATCACGTGGGTGACCAGGACGATCGTCTTGCCCTCGGCGCGGAGCCGGTAAAACGTGTCCACGCACTTCTGCTGGAAAGCGGCGTCGCCGACCGCAAGGACCTCGTCGATAAGCATCACATCAGGATCCGACTGGACCATCACCGAGAACGCGAGGCGCACCTGCATGCCGGAGGAATAGTTCTTGAGCTTCGTGTCGACGAATCGCTCGAGCTCGGCGAACGCGATGATGTCGTCGAACCGCGCCCGCGCGTCCTGTGGACTCAGGCCCATCATCACCGCGTTGATCGCGACGTTGTCCCGCGCGGGGAGCTCGGGGTTGAAGCCGACGCCCAGCTCGATGAACGGCGATAGACGCCCGGCGACCTCGATCTTGCCGGAGTCCGCCGCGTAGATGCCGGCCAGACACTTGAGCAGCGTGCTCTTCCCCGAGCCGTTGCGACCGACGATCCCGAAGAACTCGCCCTGGGCGACTTCGAAGTCGACTTCGCGCAAGACGCGAAGCTCGTTGTAGGTCGTGCGGCGAAGCGGATGCATCGCGCGCTCCTTGAGCGTCTGGACTCGATGGTCCGGGATCCGGAACGTCTTGTCGAGGCCTCGAACACGGATCGCGAGAGGGTCCGATTGCATGGCGACGAGAATACGTGGAGCGGTGACCGACCAGCCTCACGTGCCGTGAGCCAATGTCGTGCCGCAGGCCCCTGAGGGCTCTCGTCAGGGCGACGCGGGCCTCGTGCCTCTGAGCCGTTCGAGTGTCCGCGCCAGGCGCCGCTCGACTGGTCCCCGGTCCGCCGCTCTGAGCCGCTCCACCTCGTACAACAACGCCTGCTCGCGTTTCATCGCCTCGGTCAGCTGCTGACCGGCGAGGTGAACCTCGCTGTGCTTCTCCTGGAGGCGTGCCTGGGCCTGGTCGGCGCTCGCTCGCTCCCATTCGAGCAATCGCGCGCCCATCCCCGCGTATGCGTCGTGGGCCGGCGATCGCTCTGGGACGCTGGCGAGAAACGCATCGACTCGCTGCACGAACCGGCCCCAATCGACCTCGAGCAGCGCCGTCCGGCGCCCGCGTGCCGCGAGCTCCGCCACTCGCTCTGGGTCCGCGAGCAGCTCCTCGATAGCCGGGGCCAGCGCCGGCACGGAGTCGACCAGCAACGCTCCGCACTCCTCGCTGAGGCCGACCGCGTACCGGTTGGTGTTCAGCGCGACCGGCACGCAGCCAAGCGATCGCGCCTCCCAGGCGATCGAGGCGTGTCCCTCGATGCGTGACGGCCACGCGAGCACACGCGCCCGCCCGAGCCGGGCGAGCAGCTCGTCGTTCGGAACGCGCTCGATTCGGTCGATTGTCCATCTGTCATCCAGATCCGACAGGACCTGCTTGGCCAACGGTGCCCACCGGTTATCCATCAGTGCCGCAACGTCCACGTCCTTGCGGTCCGTGCGGATCCAGTCGGGAACCGGTCGGGCCGTACCGACATATGTGCACCGGACGCCGGTCGCTCGGGCCTCGTCGACCATTCGCGGTGAGTTCGTCAAGAGCGCGAACCCGAGTGCGGCCATCGCCGCGTAGTGCTCCGGTCTTCCGAGCGCATCGAGATCGACGGTCAGGGGATCCGGCACCTGCCATCCCGGTCCACAGAAGGGCCAGTCGAACAGGCCGGTGCCCGCAAGGACGGCGAGCGCAAGGCGAGCCGGGGAGAGCAGCATCCGGAGATAGTCGAGCGGATCGCGCCAGCCCGCCGGGACGATGACCAGGTCGCTGGCCTCCGGTGCCCTCGGGGGCAGCTCGACCCGCGGACTCCCACCCGCGCGGCGCGCGAGCCGGTCGAATGTCGGACGGTGCAGCCAGCCACGAAGCTCGGTGTCGTATCCGCACGTAGCCGCGGCGAACGCGATCTCGTACAGGGTGCGCTGGCCTCCGTTGAGGTACGTCTGGTCGATCCACCGCGATTCGGCCAGGCGGCCGTGAACTGGATCTCCGACCAGGTTTACGACGACACGCACACCCTCTCTCCCCGGCATGAGCGGCTGAATCCTAGAGAGCGGCTCACGCGGCGCGCCCTCGCTGTCCGACTCCATCTATATTCGCCCTCCGTGCGACGCCTCCCAACGCACCTCTCCGGCCCGATCCTGGTCGAGCCAACCGTGCATGGCGACGACCGCGGATTTTTCGTCGAGACCTTCCGCCGCAACGTCTTCGCCGACCTCGGGATGGACGACGAGCTCGTCCAGGACAACCACTCCCGATCCAGCCGCGGGATCGTTCGCGGGATGCACTACCAGGTGGGGATGGCGAAGCTCGTCCGCTCCGCCCGCGGGACGATCTTCGATGTGCTGGTCGACATCCGCCGCGACTCGGACACCTTCGGGCAGTGGGAGGGGTTCGAGCTCAGTGACTCCAATCACCGGCAGCTGTACTGCCCCGAGGGCTTCGCGCACGGGTTCTGCGTGGTCAGCGAGATCGCCGACGTCGTTTACAAGTGCTCGAGCTATTACGACCCCGAGCTGGAGGGCGGGTTCGCCTTTGACGACCCGGACGTAGCCATCGAATGGCCCCAAGGACTCGAGCTGCTGGCGTCCGCGCGGGATCGCAGTGCGCCGCTGCTGAAGGAGATCGAGGCCTCGTTGCCGTTCGCCCATTCGAGCGCGGGGCAGTAGGGCACGTCCACCGTCGCACTCGTCGACGCCGCCGATTCGGCATCCTGTAGCTGAGGAATGCGCGCTCGCCTGTCGGAACGCCTAGCGGTCACGCCGGCCCAGTACCGCCGGGTCACCTACATCGCGCTCGGGGCGCTGATGCTGATCGTGCTGACCGGTGCTGCCGTGCGGCTGACGGACTCGGGGCTCGGGTGTCCCGATTGGCCGCGCTGCTACGGGAAGGTAGTGCCGCCCCTGAGCTCGCACGCCGTGATCGAGTTCGGGAACCGGGCGATTTCGGGGATCGTCGGGTTGATCACCGTGGCGGTCGCTGTGCTGGCGCTGACGCGGCGGCCCTTCCGGCGGGACCTGGCGTGGCTCGCATGGGCTCTCCCGCTCGGCGTGGTCGCGCAGGCTGTCCTCGGCGGCTTCACCGTTACGAACCACCTGGCCCCGGGGTTCGTGATGGCGCACTTCGGCCTCTCGATGATCATCCTGATCGCGGCCGTGGCGCTCGCGTGGCGCGCCTCGTTCGAGCCCGGCTCAAGGCCCCGCTCCACCGATCGCGCGACCGTCTGGTCCGTCCGCATCCTGGCGCCGCTTGGAGCGATCACGGTCTTCGCTGGAACGGCAGCGACGGCGGCCGGGCCACACTCGGGCGGCCACAGCGGGCAGCGGATCCACCGGCTGCACTTCAAGGGGAACGACACCTTGAATTGGGTGATTCACCAGCACGCGACGATCGCGGCCATCTTCGGGGTTCTCGCGATCGGCGTGTGGCTGCTTCACCGTCACCGCCACGCGTCGGAGCGGATGCTCGAGCCGCTCACCGTGCTATGCGTGCTGCTGGCCGCTCAGGGCCTCGTCGGGAGCGTCCAGTACGAGTTGCACCTGCCCACCGACATGGTGTGGGTCCACGTGACTCTCGCGACCGTCACGTGGGTGACGGTGCTGTGGGCGGTGGCCACCGCGGGACGGCTCGTGCCCCGGAGGGCACCGGTGCACGAGCGCGTGACGGAGCGGACGCCGAGTCCGCGCGAGCTCGAGCCGATCGGCTGATCAGGCCCGGCATCGACGGCCAGGGCCCGACCCAGCTCAGTGGTGCTTATGGCGCCGCGCGTGGTGGTGCTTCGGCGCCTTCGAGTGATGCGACTTGGAGTGGTGCGACGTGGCCAGGGTCGCAGTCGCCCCGGCGCCGTTTGACACCACCGAGCCCACCAGTGTCACGAGGCTTCTGACCAGGTGCTGCGTACCGCTGAGCGTGACGCGCACCTCGCCGCTGAGCGTGTGGCTGTGGGACTTGCTGAGCAGGGCCATGCAAGCCCGGCCCAGCCGCGACTCGATCGCGTGGCGATCGCCGCCGCGCGCGACCAGTGCGCCGGAGCCGCAGTTCACAAGCCCGCCGCGGCTGTTGCGTGCGACCAGCGCGACCTTGCCCTTGCACAGCGATCCATGACCGCCGCTGCAGGCGAAGCGAATTGAGGTCAGCCCGCCTTTCACTGCCAGGCGATGGCTCTCGACCGAGGTCGTCCCGTACGCGGGAGGTGCGGGCGCGGTCGTGAACGTGACGTCGTTGCCGGAGCTGTAGTCGTTCGCATTCCCGGGATCTCCTTGGACCACGACGAGGCGGAAGTGGTACGTGGTGTTCGGAGTGAGATTGGAGACCGTTTCCGACACGGCGGTCAGGCCCAGGGCCACGCTCGATCCATGCGAATACTGGCCGTATGAGGAGCTCGTCCCGTACTGGAACAGCCAGGCGGAGCTGGGGTTGAGCGTCAGCGCGACGCCGTTGAGGATCGCCGAGGTGCTCGTGACCGAGGTGGCACTCCCCGAGGTCGCGACGATGCTCGCATAGCCGGCCTGGGCTCCGGCGGCGAGCAGTCCTACCGTCGCCAACCCGAAGGAGGCGGCCAGGGCGGCAAATCGAACTCGCATTGCTTGAAGTGATCGGCACGCGGGGGCGGTGGCTTGAACCCGCGACCTTCCCGGGGCGGCAGTGTGACGGGCGGGTCGGCGGATGACCCAGACCGGTCTGTGGGGCCTCCCGCTACGATCGTGCGCAATGTCATCAGACCGGCGCACGGCGGCCGCGCCGCCGCCCCCTGCAGGCGTGCGAAGCGGCGACGCGTCGCTCAGCATCCTCGTCGTCGATGACGAGTCGGACCTCCGCGAAATGCTCACGCGCTCGTTCTCGCGCGAGGGACATCGCGTGATGGCGGTGGCGGATGGGCGGGGTGCGATCGACCGCGCGAGCACCGATCACTTCGACATCATTCTGCTCGACGTCGCGCTCGGTCCCGGCCCCGATGGATACGAGGTGTGCCGCACGCTCCGCAGCCGCCGCAACGTGGTCCCGATCATCATGCTGACCGCGCTCGACTCAGAGGCCGACGCGGTGCTGGGCCTCGAGGCCGGAGCCGACGACTACGTAACCAAGCCGTTCGGGCTCGCCGAGCTTCGTAGCAGGATCCGGGCTGTTCTCCGCCGTGCAGGAACTCGCGCGATGGGGGATGAGGTGCTGGTCGTCGGACCGATCGGACTCGACCGAGCGCAGCGCGAGGTCACAATGGAGGGCAGGCCCGTGCGGCTCACCTTCTCCGAGTTCGAGCTGCTCGATGCGCTGATGGCCGACCCGGGACGACTCTTGAACCGTCAGGAGCTCCTCCGCGCGATCTGGGGTGACAGCGCCTACCGCGATCCGCGCGCGATCGACGTCCACATCCGCCACCTCCGCGAGAAGCTGGAACCAGAGCCCGAGACGCCGCGTTACATCCTCACCGTCCGGGGCGCGGGTTACCGCCTGCGAGGACCGTAGCGATGCCGGTGCGACCGCGCCGTGGCGCCCTGGGTCTACGCGGTCGGATCGTCGGGCTGGTGTTGTTCACGACGGTCGCGACCTTGGCGGTCGCAGCGCTGGCGCTGCTCGGGCCATTGGAGACGAAGCTGCGGGACTCGGCGCGGAATACGTTCAGCCACGAGGTTGGTCACGGTGCCGCCCAGCCTTTCAAGCAGATCGATCTCCTCGGCATTGCGAGGGATTCGAACGCACAAGCTCAGCTCTCGAGCGCCGAGTCGCAGCTCTCGAGCCGGGTTGGCGGCACGGCGTACGTGTTGGGCTATCCCGACGTCACCGGGCATGGGTACGTGCTCGTCACGCCGAAGTTGACGGCGACTCAGGAAGCGGTTGCCGACGACGATCCCCAAACCGACGTCGCCAAGCAGTTCATTGTGGGAGCGATTCACGGGGCGTACCGCACCGGCACAATCGGCGGTGACCAGTACGCCGAATATGCCGTGCGTTTCGCGACGCCGGGTCCCGGGTGCCGGCAAGCAACGCCACAGTGCCAGGCGCTCTGGGTCCTCGCCGTCCGCAAGCGAATCGACGAAGTCCCCGCCGCCGTCTCAGCCGTCCGCACGGCCTTCCTCACCGCGGCGATTGCCGGCCTCGCCCTGACGCTGATCCTCGGTATCCCGCTGTCGGCCACACTCGTCCGCCGTCTGCGTCGCCTCCGCCAAGCAGCACTCAGACTCGCTCGCGAAGGACCGGCGGGCGGTGTGAAGGTGCCGGTGGATCGCGCCCGCGACGAGGTCGGAGACCTGGCGCGGACGTTCGTGATCATGCAGCGCCAGCTGCAGCACCAGGAGGAGGCGCGCCGGGCGTTCGTCGCGACTGCCTCGCACGAACTGCGCACCCCGCTGACATCGCTCGACGGAATGCTCGAGCTACTCGACGACGATCTCCAGAGCGGCGAGCCCGATCTCGGCGAGGCCCGCTCCCTTCTGGAGCGCGCACGAGCGCAGTCGCGGCGGCTCGCGCGCCTCGCCGCCGACCTCCTGGACCTGAGCAGACTCGACGCTGAGGTGACGCTTCGCTCGGAGCCCGTCGAGCTCAGCGAGCTGTGCCGGGCGGTCCTGGCTGAGTTCGAGCTCGGGACGAGCGAGCGCGGGATAACCCCGGTGCTCGATTTCGCGGAGGGCCAGGTGTGGGCCCTCGGCGACCCGGGCAGCATCGCGCGAATCTTGCGGATCCTGCTTGACAACGCCGTACGCGTCAGCCCTCACGGGAGCCAGATTAAGGTCGCGCTCCACAATGGCTCCGCCGCCGAGTTGAGCGTCAGCGACCAGGGCCCTGGCATCGCTCCGGAGGAGCGCGCGATGATCTTTGAGCGCTTCCAGCGGGGTCGCGACACCGCCGGACAGGCGGGCTTCGGGCTCGGGCTCGCGATCGGCCGTGAGCTCGCGGAGCGAATGCGGGGCGAGCTGGTGCTCGACGAGGACTACGGTCCCGGGGCGAAATTCACGCTGCGGTTGCCGGTTGCACGGGAGCGTTCAGCGGAGCCACTGGTGGTCGGCTGACGGCCCAAGGCGAAGCTTGACAGGATCTTCGCCGATGGATGAACGCCTCATGAAAACGATGCTCGACGTC
>CAVPKT010000061.1:0-12519 GCA_963705775.1 uncultured Solirubrobacterales bacterium
TTTATTTTTATGTACACCTACTTGGTTAGGTTCGCGTATTGCTTAGTCTCCTATAAGCTACACGTTCCTATGAATTTTCTACTAGGAACCTGCGGTCTCCTATTAGCCCTACCCTCCTAGAATTTGCTTTTGTGGCTGGGGAGCATGGGGCAGAACGCGGCCAGCCCTGTGTCATCCGTCATTGGCGGAACCTTAATTATTTCAGTACAGGCACAGTTGTCAAAACGGGTCTGACTTTATAGTAACCGCTTCAGGTCCAAACACCCATGATTTTGGCAACTTGCCCTAACCGTGCCCAGATATTTCCCACCCCCACCCCCGGAGCTCTGAGCCTGGCTCGAGATTTGCTCCTATCCATGATATTCACTCTAATTCGATGACCTCCCAATTCAAGCCTTGCTCGCCTCTCACAGCTTCTCCGTGCATAACTCCGTGCACGTAAGCAGGAGCTATCAGTTGATAAGACTGTGACTCTGTAGGTCGTAGTACATACGGGAGATCGAGGACTACTACGAGCAGATGTGGGAGCGGTTGCCCGCCGAGCTTGCGCCGCCCGATTACGAGGTTCGCCGGCGGCTCCTGCTTGACGCGGTACACCCTGGCGACCGTGCGCTCGACCTCGGTTGCGGAGAAGGAGCGTTCACGGCCGTGCTCGCAGCGGCGGGCGCCGAAGCCGTGGGCGCGGACGTCGCCCGCGCGGCTCTCTCCCGGGCCGCCAACATGCACCCCGAGCTCGACTTCCGACTCACCTCGATACGGGGCCCGCTTCCGTTCAAGGACAACGAGTTCGACCTGGTTTGGGCGAGCGAGGTGATCGAGCACATCGCCGACACGGCGAGATGGCTGTCAGAGGTCAGGCGCGTCCTCGCGCCCCGTGGACGGCTGCTGATCACGACCCCCAACCATCCGCGACTCGGGCTACTCCTTCGCGGGCTCGAGCGGTACTCCGAGCCGCTGGGGGATCATCTGCATCTGTACACAAAGCCGTCGCTGAAGGCGACGCTCCACGAGTTCGGCTTCGACGAGGTGAGCGTCCGCACCGCCGGGGGGCCGCCACTGTTCAGACGGCTGCTGTTGGCGCGGGGGGTGCGGGGGTAGGGCTGTCGACTCGAACCCGGGTCACGTCCGGCGAACGAGCGTGACCTTGGTGCTGGGTGCGTGCTGCCCCGTCGACACGGTCCCCGTGAGCCTGCCAGCGACACGGTGCTTCGAAGCATTCGCGAGTAGCGTCCGACATGCGCCGCTGACCTTCGCCTTGATCGCCTTCGCGGCGCCGGCGGCTAGCGAGACCGACTTCCCGCCGACACAACTCTGACCGGAAGCGGTGATCGCAAAGCTGCCGCGGCACGTCTGGCTGCTGAGACACCACAGCGAGACCGACACCTTGCCCTTTTTGACCGACAGGGTCCTGCCGACCAGGCGAAGGGATCCGTTGGAGGAGCCGGGGCCGCCACCACCACCGCCGCTGTTCGACGCGGTCTTGAACGTCTGGTCGCCTCCACCCAGTGACTGGGAGTACGGGGGCGCGCCGACGATCACGATCAGCTGGAAGTGGTAATTGGTCCCGGCAGAGAGGCCGGAGACGTTCGCCTGGACCAGCGTGACGCCGCTTCCCGCCGGTGCGGGCTGCGGGGCCGTCTGCTGGCCATAGCCGGTGCTCGTTCCGTACACGAAGTAGTAGGCGCTGATCGTGGACGGATCGAGGTAGCCGTTGAGGGTGGCTGACGTCTGAGCGATGTTGGTCGCCGGACCGGTGCTCGCGACCGGCGTCACCGCTTGGGCCGAGCTCGCGCCGAAGGCCAAAAGCGCCCCAATCGCCGCGACCAGGGGGAAAATCCGTTTCACACCAGGATTATCGGCGAAATTCGGCCCGTGCGCGATACCACCCCCTAGGCTCCCGCCCTTCATGCGGGTCCTGCTCGACACCACGTACGCCAGCCGGGCGCCCTACTCGGGAACGGCGATCTACCTCGACCGGCTCCAGAACGCCGTCGGCCGTCTGAAGGGCGTCGAGGTCATCGCGCGGGCCAACGACCGCCGTCGGCCACCGGCGGGCGGTGGCGTTCAGAGCGTCAGGAACCTGCTCTCTGATTTCTGGTGGACGGAAGTAGAGCTTCCGCGGCTCGCCAAGCAGGTCGAAGCCGACGTGATCCATCACCCGCTTCCGGCTCTGGCTCGCAGCAAGGCCGTGCCCCAGGTCATCACCGTCCATGACCTGGCCTTTGAGCGCGCCCGCAAGCAATTCGATCTCCGCTTCCGGGTCTACGCCCACTTCGCGCACCGAAGCGCCGCGCGCGGGGCGCAGGCGGTGATCTGCGTCTCAGAGACGACGGCGAACGACGTCCGCGAGCTGTGGAAGGTGCCTGACGCGCGGATCGTGGTCGCTCACCACGGCCCGGGTCAGCAGCTGCCGGGAGCGGCCGGCCGCAGGCTCACCCATTTCCTCTACATCGGCGATGACGAGCCTCGTAAGAACCTCGCGACCCTGCTCGACGCCTACGGCCACTACCGCAACCACGCCGAGAAGCCGCTCGATCTGGTGCTCGCCGGATCGGTGACCGCGGATGGGCCCGGGGTCCGCGTCGAGCATCACCCCGACGCCGAGCGACTCGCGGAGCTGTTCGCGGGCTCCGCTGCGCTTGTCCATCCGGCGCTGTACGAGGGCTTCGGACTCACGCTGCTCGAGGCGATGCGCGCGGGCGTGCCGGTGATCGCGAGCCGAAGCGTCGAGGAGCTATGCGCTGACGCGGCCCGCTACGCCGACCCGGCGAAACCCGAGACCTTCTCCGAGGCGATGGCCGAAATCGCCGACAGGCCCGCGCTCAGAGCCGAGCTCTGGCAGCGGGGAAGGAGGCGCGCGGGGATGTTCTCGTGGGACGCCTCCGCACGCGCCCACCTCGCCGCTTACTCTCTGGCCCTAGGCAGATGAAGATCGCAATTCTCGGCACGCGCGGGATCCCCGCCTCTTACAGCGGCTTCGAGACCGCGGTTGAGCAGCTGGCCTCGCGGCTGACCGCGCGGGGCCACGAGGTGGTCGTCTACTGCCGCCCACACGTCGTCGACCGCAAGCTCCGCAGCTACAAAGGCGCCGAGCTCGTGCATCTGCGCACTGTCCAGAACAAGTACCTGGACACGTTCGTGCACACGCTGTTCTCGGCGGTCCACGTCGCCCGCGTGACGAGGCCGGACGTTGCTCTGTTCTTTATCGCCGGCAACTCCCCCCTTTGCCTGATCACACGCCGAGCCTCGATCCCGGCTGTGATCAACGTCGACGGGCTCGACTCCGATCGCCGCAAGTGGCCGGCGTTCGCGAAGGCGTACCTTCGCTTCGCCGAGCGCACCGCCCCGCGCTGGGCCGATGAGGCGATCACGGACAGCCACGCCGTCGCGGACATCTTCGAGCGCCGCTATGGGCAGCGGATCGGCGTCGTCCCGTACGGGGTCGACGATCCGGGACATGACGGCACCGAAACGCTCGAGCGCCTGGGGCTCGAGCCGCGGCGCTACATCCTGTTTGTCGGCCGGCTCGAGCCCGAGAACAACCCGCACATGCTCGTCGAGGCGTTCTCGCGGATCAGCCGCGAGGCCGCCCAGGACATGAAACTCGCGATCGTCGGGGGCGCGCCGTACGCCGACGAGTACATCCACCAGGTATGGCGGACCGCCGATCCTCGGGTCGTCTTCCCCGGGTACGTTTTCGGCCGCGGCTACTGGGAGCTTCAGCGTCACGCCTACTTGTTCTGTGCGCCCACTGAAGTCGGCGGCACGCATCCGGTGATCCTCGAGGCGATGGCCGCGGGCAACTGCGTACTGGTCAACGACCACCGGCCCAACGCCGAGACCGTCGGTGACGCCGGGATCTACTTCTCGGGCAGCGCGGGCGTCGCCGATCTCGCGGTTCAGCTCGAACGGCTCTTGAACGACCCGTCGCTAGTCGGCGAGTACCGCGGCCGCGCTCTCGAGCGCGCCCGTGAGTACTCCTGGGAGTCAGTGACCGATCAGTACGAGGAGCTTCTGACCCGAGTCTGCGAGGCGAGCGGACCGGGGGCCCTGCCGCCCGCGCTGATCGACCGCGAACACGCGGACCGCGGGTTGACCGTCAGTTCGACCGCTTGAGCTGGGCGCTCGCGGCGGCGATGGCGTTCTCTGCATCCGGCCATCCCCGGTACAGCCTCAACGCGTGTTCCAGCGGCGGGAGCGCCTGCGCGGCACGGCCAAGGCCCAGCAGCGTGTTACCGAGCTCAAACCACGTCTGCGGATTGTCCGGCTGCAGGTTCGTCGCCTTCATGTACTGATCGAGCGCCGCCTGTTTGTTTCCGCCTGCCAGGTCAAATGCCGCCAGCTCGAACAGCGGGTCCACGGACACGGGGTCATCCGTCGCAGCCGCGTGGGCATCCGAATACGCAGCGCGCTGGTTGCCGGAGCTGAGCGCATTGACCGCCGCCGCGTCCGCATTCGACGAGCGCAGCGGCTGCACGATCATCCAGGCGGCGAACACCGTCACCACCGCTGCGACGGTCCCAGCTCCGACGAGCGCGGGCGTCAGCCGGGGTCTCCTCATGCCGACGGGCGCCGTGAGCGGTCCCCGCCCGGCTAACCAGCCGGCGCACACGAGTGCCGTCAGCGTCGGGCCTGGGATGAACCACGTCCAGTCGGTGGCCGAGCTCAACCCATAGATCAGGACCACCACGACCACCGTCAGAAGCCCGTTGCGCTCCGCGGTGTGATCGTCGATCCACGGGCCGGGGCTCCCGACGGCTCGCCGCGCCGCAACTGCCCACGCGACCAGCAGCGCGAGGCTCAATAACAGCCCGATCAGCCCAAGGTCGGCGAACGTCTCGAGCAAATAGCTGTGAGCGTGCTGAACGCTTTCGGTTGCGGGCACGACCGAGTAGTGCGTGTTGGCCGTCGCGAAACCATCGGCCCCCGCGCCCTTGAGCAAAGCGTGTTCGCCGACCTTGAGCGCCTCGTTCCAGTAGCGCCCGCGCGAGCTGCCGGTCTGAAGCAAGCGCCCGGGTACGGGCGCCGCGCCGCCGGAGTTGGGACTCGTCAGCTGGTTCCACGCGTGCGAGACAGTCCCGGTCAATCCCCGGTGCGAAGCCGCCACCGCCGCGATCCCGCCGATCGGTATCAGCGCGGCGAGCACCACCAGCAGCAAGCCGACTCGGCGCCGCGTCGTTATCGCAAGGGCCACCCGATCGAGCGCTCTTGCGGCCACGACCCCCGCGACGGTTAGCAGCACGAGCATCGCGATCAGCACGAGTCCGAAGTCGTGCCCGGCTGTCGTCCGGGCGTGCTGGGCGACGTTGTCGTGGATCAGGGACCCGTCGCTGAGCGCCCACGCCGCCGCCGCGCCGCCGCCGATCGCCCCCAGGATCAAGACGGCCGCGGCTCGAAGGCGTACCGAGACCAGCGCGAACCAGCACACGAGCCCGACGGCCGTGAAGATCAGCGCTCCGCGAGAAAGGGACAGCACGCCCGCAACGACCAGAATTCCAACCGCCGGCACCGTCAGCGCTCGCGAGACAAGCCCGCCTTCGCGCCGCGACCCCGCCCACAGGCAGGCAGGTATTCCCATCGCAGCCATCAACCCGACCGGGTTTGCGTAATCGAACGGCAATCGTAGGCGTCCCACGAGATCAGCCTGGTCGAGCGTCGCCGGGAACACCTTCGCCAGCAGCGCATAGCCGCTTACCACGACGGCGAGGAGCGCGAGCGCTCCGACCAGTGCGGGCCACCGCCGCGGCGCAATTCGCGCCAGTGCCAACGCCCCGCCGAATGCCGCCAAGTACGACACCGCTCGATTCGCCTCGACCCAAGAACTGGCGGGCTCGACCGACCACGCGATCGAGGCCGCCGTAAACACCGTCACAGCTGCAAGCAAGAGCAGCGATGCCGCGCCCCACGACCGGCCCGGCGCTGAGACAACCATGGCCGCCATCCCGAGCGACACGCCGACGACTGAGACGACGATCTCGACCCAGGTGTTCGCACCCAGGTCCGTGCCGCCGCCCGCAACGAAGACGGCGATGCCAAGGCCTACCGCGAGCGCCATTCCAAGCGCGATATCGGCGCTTGATCGCCGCGCTACCGCAGCGGATGGAGCAGGCGAAGGACGAGCTGCAGAAGTTGTCACAACGCTCGACATCTCGGGCCGCGAGCGTAACGGAGTCGTCGAACCAGCCCGCCTACGGAGTCAGCTCCCGGCCGGTCTTGACACCACGTACGCTGCGGCAGATGGAACGGCCAAGTGTTTTCCTCGTCCAAGGACGGGGTCCACTTCGCTATGTCGCCGAGCCGTTCGCACAGCGGGCGCGGGCGCGGCGTCTGCAGCAGTTCTTCCGACTCACGGGCGTGACACCTACGACGCGTATCGTCGACGTGGGCTGCGGTGGCCCCGGCCTACGTGGACTGGCACCCGACCTGGACGTAACAGGGGTCGACATCGTCGAGCACCCGGATACCCAGGACCATTCGTAGTGGCCGACGCGACCGAGAGGCTGCCGTTTGCCGATGATGCATTTGACCTCGCCTACTCGAGCAGCGTCATCGAGCACATCGCGCCCGAGCACCGAGACGGTTTTGCGCGCGAGCTCCGGCGCGTCGCGCGTCGGGTGGTACGTGCAGACACCGGCGTTCGAGTTCCCGATCGAGCCGCATTCGCTTCTGCCGGGCGCGCATTGGCTACCGCTGAGGCTGCGCCGGCGATATTGGCGAATCGGAGCGACTCGCGACGACGCGGACGAGATCGAGCTGCTTCGGCGCAAGGAGCTCGAGTATCTGTTCGGCCCGGCGTTTCCGGAGCGTTTCGGACCACTTACGAAAAGCTGGATCTGCCTGCGACTGCCCGTCTAGGGCAACCGCCCATTTCGCCGGTGGCGGGCCAGCTGCGTGGCGAACGCTTGCAGGAAGCGCGGGTTGTAGCGCACGTAGCGTCGCCACAGCCGTCGCGGCTCGTGCGCGAGACGGTATGCCCACTCGAGCCCCGCTTCCTGGATCCAGCTCGGGGCCTGGGGAACCAGCCCGGCGTGGAAGTCGAACGCGGCACCGACCCCGATCAGCACCGGCGCATTCAGGCGCTCACGCATCCTCGCCATCCATTTCTCCTGCTTCGGCACACCGATCCCGACCCACACGACGTCCGCTTGCGAGCGGTTGATCTCATCGGCCGCCGCAGTCTCCTCCTCATCGGTCAGCGGGCGGTGGGGGGGCGAGTAGCCACCGACGATCCGCACACCCGGGTAGCGATGGCGAAGGTTCAGCGCGAGCTGTACCAGTGCGCCCTGGTTGCGACCGCCATAGAGGTAGAACCGCTGGCCGCCGGACATCGCCCGCTCGCAAGCGCGGGCCATCAGCTCCGGCCCGTACACCCGCCGCCCGAGTGCGTGCCCGAGGGCATTGATCGCCCACACCAGTGGCTGACCGTCGGGGACGTTCATCGAGGAGGTGAGCAGTGCGTGCTTCAGCTCGCTGTCCTCCTGCGACGCCATGACGGTATGGACGTTGCAAACGCAGATGTACCCGGGCTCGTCCGCGTCGATCGCAGCATCGATCCAGTCGAGCGTTCCGTCGTAATCGGTCAGCGCGAGCGGCACGCCAACGACGCCGACGGCGCGCGGCGCGTCGGGCGCGACAGGCAATGGTTGGACGGAGCCTTCGGGACGCATGTGAGTCATCTCGTCGGTTCGGTAGTGGTCCGGAGTTGGACAGGCTCCGGAGCGCGCATGCACTGCGGAACCCTTACTTAACCAGACTTAACGACAATTGAGGGGACTTGGTTTCGCAGTTGCCTGCTCTGACATTGCCTGCCGACTACCCCCACGACCCGCCACATATGCAGATAACGGCCGGAGTTAGCTTTCGTTTAGGGCTCACGCGATATGCTCGGTCTTGACACGGAAGTCGACCGGCTCGTGAGGCATTGCCCCCTGACTCGCGAGCCATGGGCGACCCCTAGCCCTACCAGGGTCGTCCTTCGGCCGGGCCCGTGCCGCACCCGCGGCGCGGGTCCGGTAATGCTCTTTGCGTTCCCGGAAGCTAAGGTCCTCGCGCTCATGAGGAGCCTGCTTCGATCGCGTCAAGCGCCGGTCCGCGGCCAAGGCCCTGTCGCGGACCCCGCCGCCCGTTGGCGCGCCTACCTGGAGCGTGTTGAGCCCGCGCTCGCCGCGGCGCCCCGTGTGCACCGCTTCGCCGCCGTTCCCACGATCGGCCACGCGAGCACCGCGTCGCGCCTCTGGCGATCTGGATCGAGCCGGGCAGCCGGAGATCTCGTGCGCCGCACCGAGCATCGCTCGAGGCGAGCACCACGCGGCCGAGCAGATCCTCGAAGGTGAACTCGCTGCCTCCACTCGCACAATCACGCGCGCAGCGCGTCGTCCTCTCCGCGCCGGTGACGTGCTCGCCCCGCTCGCGCTGGAGCGACTCGGGCAGGCAGCGACGCTCGCGCCGGACGCGCTCGTGATCACGTGTGATGACGATCGCCTGGCGGCGGACGGGTCGCGTGACGCGCCGCGCTTTCGTCCCGGCCCATCGCCCGATCGCTGGCTCGCGTGTGACGACAGCGGGGCGCTGCTCACGGTCGCCCGTCGTCGCGCCCAAACGGCGCTCGAGAGCATCGACAACTCGCCCGGTTGGCGCCACGTCTGGCGCTCGCTCTCGCGGGCAGCACGGGTCGGTATCACGCGCACGCGCCACTGCTGCTCTGCCACCGCGGCGCCGATGTCCCCGACGACCCGAGCAGCTCGACCCCGCCACGGTGCAGTCGCTGCTCGCGGACTGGGAGCCGGGCGCGCGCGTCGAGCCGGTCGGCCCTGTCCGGCGCGTCCGCCGACCACTCCCCGAAGGCGAGCCGAGCGTCGAGGCGATCGTCTGCTTCCGCGACCGGCCGGAGCTGCTCGCGCGGTGCGTCGTGTCTCTGCTTGCGCGGACCGAGTACGAGACTTGCGCGTCGCGCTCGTCGACAACGGCTCAGCCGAGCCGGAAACCGCTGGAGCTGGTGGCCGGCCTCGCGCGCCAGCCGCGTGTGCGCGTGCTGCGCGACGCTCGCCCGTTCAACTTCGCCGCGCTCAACAACCTCGCGGCCGCAAGCTCGACGGCCGACGCGCTCGTGTTTCTCAACAACGACACCGAGGTCGTCGATCCGGGATTGGATCGAGACGCTGCTCGAGGAGGCGCTCCGTCCGGAGATCGGGGCGGTCGCGCCGATGTTGCTGTACCCGGACGGGACCGTCCAGCACGCGGTGCGGCGCTCGGTCTGCACGGCTACGCCGGCCATCCGTTCGCGGGCCTGGCCCGACGCCGAGACGCCGTTCGGTCGCGCCGACGGAGGCACCCGCAACTGGCTGGCGGTGACCGCCGCCTGCATGATGGTGGAGCGTCGAAGTTCGAGGCGGTCGGGGGCTTCGACGAGTCGTTCATCGTCGCGGGCAACGACGTCGACCTGTGCCTGCGGCTTACCGCGGCGGGTCACCGCTGCGTTTGCGTCCCGCACGCGTCGGCTGGTGCACGACGAGTCGCGCTCGCGGGGTACCCACATCGACCCCAGTGACTTCGTAAGCTCGGAGCGCAGCTACGGCGAGTTCCGCACTGTGGGCGACCCCTTCTACAACCCCAATCTGACGCTGCGGCTGACTGATTGCGGCGTCCGGGGCTCCGGCGAGCGGATCCAGTGAGAAGCTCCTGCGGGCCGGATCGGAGCCCGCTTCAGCCGCGTCCGGCGTCAGCACATCTGGACAGATCGTCAGGCAGGGGCCGACCGAGATCGGCTACGCCTATTTCCGCGCCCGCCGCCGCAGCGCAACATCGCCGACGACGAGCCGAGCTGAGCGAGTCCGATCTGCTCGCGCTCTCTGGGGCGTTCGATGCCACCGACGCGGCGCTTGCCGACAACGCCGAGCTGGTCGAGCCTACCGCGCGCTGCGGACCGCTCGAGATCCGGACGGTGCACTGGTTCCTGCCCTTCTTCCACCACGTGTACTTCGGCGGCACGCACACGCTGTTGCGGTTCGCGGATCATTTCGCCCGCGCCACGGCGTCGAGAATCACTTCCACTGCTACGACGTCGCGCCGCGCGCGCGTCGCCGCGATGGCGCGCAAGGTGGCCGAGCGCGTTTCCTGCGCTGGCCGGCTCGGCGTTCACGCTCCGCGACCATGGCGCCTCGACGACCTCCCGCGTGCGACGCGGCGATCGCCACGCTGTGGTCGAGCGCCTATCCGCTGCCTTCACCTGCGCGGCGCGCGGGCCAAGTTCTACTTCGTCCAGGACAACGAGCCGCAGTTCTATGCCGGCCGGCGCCGCCTCGGCCCTGGCGGAGGAGACATATCGGTTCGGGCTTCCCGGGATCGTCAACACGCCCGGCCTCGCAGAGGTCTACCGCTCGTACGGCAACCCGGCCGTTTCGTTCGTCCCCGCGGTCGACCTTGATCGCTACCACCCGCCGTCCGCAGCCCCGGGATCGGCGCGCCGTGCGGGTGTTCTTCTACGGCCGGCCGAAGACCTCGCGCAACGCGTTCGGGCTCGGGCATCGCGGCGCTGGCCAAGCTGAAGCGGGTGCGGCGACCGGGTGGAGATCGTCTGCGCCGGTGAGAACTGGAATCCGCGGACAGTTCGGCGTCGGCGGGGAGGATCCGAGAACCTCGGCGTGCTGCGGTCGCTCGAGGAGGTGGCGGCGCTGTACCGGAGCTGCGACATCGGCCTGGTCTTCATGCACACGAAGCATCCCAGCTATCAGCCGTTCGAGTTCATGGCCTCCGGCATGGCCACGGTCTCGAACATCAACCCGGCGACGGAGTGGCTGCTGCGCGACGGCGAGAACTGCCTGCTGACGCCGCCGCTGCCGACCCCGACCGCCGAGCGGCTGCGGCGGCTCGTCGAGGACCCGGAGCTGCGCGCCCGGATCGCGGCCGCCGGGCTGGCGGAGGTCGGCGGTACCGCTGGGAGGATCAGATCGAGCGGGTGTGGCATGCCATGTGCCTGCAGGACGGGGCGTTCGCGCCGCTCCCGCCTTTGGGGCCCCGCGAAACAGTTACTTCCGGCGTAGCGCGTTCGTGATCAGGAGCGCCGCTTTCACCGGAAGGCGCCTGAGCTCGGCGAGGAGCTCATCGCGTTGCTGTGCGTACCGCTCGCTCTCCGTCCGCCAGTACGCGATCTCCGCCACCATCCGTTCCTGATTCTCGGTCGCCGAGGTCAGGTCGCGTTTTGCGATCACTAGCTCCGCGGTCTTCTGCTCAACTTCGGCTTGCAACGCCGCGCGGCGCTCCTCGGTCGTTCGGACGAGCGTGAGACCGGGGTCGGCAAGCGTCGAGTCCGCGGCTGCGCTCGGGATCTCTGCGTTAGATGCGACAGCGATGATGTACATCGGCGAGAAGCCTGGTCCGATCCACCAAGCGTCATCGCCCCGTTCGAGGAACAGGCGCTGCGCTGAGCGAGACGGGGGCCCATCCAGGGCCGCCAATGCCGAACCCGTGATCGCGCGTTGGCCGAACATCGCGGCCCGTGCGAATCGGGCCCGCAGCAGCTCGGCGAATTCGCCGCGATCCAGCTCGTGCTCGTGGAACGGGTTATCCGGAGTGACCTCGTGGTAGGCGTCGCGGTCGGGCGTCGAGATGATCAGGATCCCGTCGGGCTGCAGCACACGACGGATCTCGTCCAACACTCGACTCTGGTTCTCGACGTGCTCGATCATCTCGAAGGCCACGACCGCCTCGAACGCGTCGTCGTCGAACATCGACAGCTCGCGCGCATCGGCGACCTCGAAACTGAGTTCGAGGACTTCGTAGTTCAAGCGGCTGTGTTCCACCGAGCGCTCGTCGATGTCGACTCCCGTGACCGAGCTGGCAGAGCGAGCCAGGATCGCGGCGCCGAAGCCCTCGCCGCTTGCGAGATCCAGTACTCGGCGGCCGGCGACGACCTCCCCCGCCCACACATAGCGGTGCAAATGTCTCGTAGACGACCTGAGCATCGGGCGCCCATGGCACGCAACGCTCTCCGGTCCATTCGATTAGCCGTGGCGCGTCAGCGCGCTTCCAAACGGGGTCTGCGTCTTGCACAAGGATCGCGGGCATGGTCTCAGTTATCGAATCAGCCGGACGCTGGCGATGTTTTGAGCGGGCAACGACGTCAGGTACAGCCTTGACGAGCTGTAGCCATGCCACTGCGGGCAATTGGAAACCGGCACGATGTAGTGTTGCGGGGACCTCGGCAGGGTTCCGAATCCGACGGCCCGGCTGAGGTTGGACAGGTCGGGTCGATCGGAGAGCGCAAAGTTCCCCTGGCGGAAGCCCGAGCTTGGGGCGTCGACTTCGAGCCAGCGGTAGTCGCTCCAGGTCGAACCGGCCGGGAGCCGGAGCTGCTTGACGGGGCCGGCCGATGACTCGGATTCAACGTGGCCGATCACAGCCCCCGGCCGGAGCGGAACGGTCCGATTCCCGAGACGAGCGCTTCCGGCGCGAGCGGTACGTCGAACATCGCGAGCTGGGCCACGGAGCCAGCAAAGACCTACGGTTGAGCAACGAACATAG
>CAVPKT010000062.1:0-57239 GCA_963705775.1 uncultured Solirubrobacterales bacterium
CGCGCGGTGAGCACCGCCTCGGTCCCCACCGTCGGTCTCCCCAGCCGCGAGGTGGTCATGAGCCAGGCGCGCAACGAGAACTTCCCCGTCGCCAGCTGGGCGCTCGGCCCCCGGACGCGCCGGCACTTCCTCGCGCTCTACGGCTTCGCCCGGCTCGTCGACGACGCGGCGACGAGGCGCCGGGTGACCGTCTCGGCGCTGCTCGATCGGATCGAGCGCGAACTCGACGTCGCCTGCCGCATCCGGTGATGCGCGAGCTCGCGCGTCACGAGTCCGCGAGTGCCGGCTGCCGCGCGAGCCGTTCAAACGGCTGATCGAGGCAAACCGCCGCGACCAGATCGTCACCCAGCTACGACACGGTCGAGGAGCTGCTCGACTACTGCCAGCTCTCGGCGGCGCCCGTCGGTGAGCTCGTCTTGCACGTCCTCAGCCAAGCGACGCCCGAGCGGATCGCGCTGTCGGACCGGGTCTGCGCGGCGCTGCAGATCATCGAGCACCTTCAGGACGTCGACGAGGATCGCGCCCGCGGGCGCGTCTACATCGGGCCCTTCGACGCGCGAGCGCACGCCCGCAGGCCCAGCTCGAGGCCGGGGCGCCGCTCGTCAAACAGCTCCGCGGCCGCGCCCGCCTGGCGGTCGCCGGGTTCCTCGCCGGCGGCCGCTGCAGCGCTGGACGGACTCGAGGGACGGCGGCGCGCCTCGTTCGCGATCTCCTACATGAAGGCGGTGGTCGGATGATGACGATGCCGGCGCTCGAGGTCGAGCACGCGTACCGCCAGTGCGAGGAGATCACCCGCCACGCGGCGGCGAACTTCTATTACGGGATCCGGCTGCTCCGCGCGAAAAGCGCCAGGCGATGAGCGCCGTCTACGCGTTCGCGCGGCGGGTCGACGACATCGGCGACGAGGCCGGCGCCGCGCCCGCCAAGCTGTCCGCGCTCGACGCCGAGCGCGCGACCTCGCGGCGATCGGCGGCAGCGCGCTGAACGGATCCGCAACGGACCCGGTCGCGGTCGGCGCTGGCCGACGCGCGTCGGCGCTTCGCGCTGCCGCTCGAGGCGCTCGAGCTGCTGATCGACGGCGTCGAGCTCGACGTGCGCGGGACCCGGTACGAGACCTTCGACGAGCTCGTCGTCTACTGCCGCGACGTCGCGGGCTCGATCGGACGGCTGTGCCTGGCGATCTTCTCCGGCGGCAACGTCCGCGAGCACGCGAGCCTGGCCGACGACCTCGGCGTCGCGATGCAGCTGACCAATATCCTGCGCGACGTCCGCGAGGACTACGAGAACGGACGCGTGTACCTGCCGAACGAGGATCTCGAGCGGTTCGGCTGCTCGGCGCCGTGGGTCAGCGCCGAGCTGATCCGGTTCGAGGCACAGCGCGCCGGCGAATGGTTCGACCGCGGGCTCGCGACTCGTCGATGTGCTCGACACGCGCAGCGCCTCGTGCGTGCTGGCGATGACCGGCATCTACCGGAAGATCCTGGAGCGGATCGCGAGCCAGCCCGACGAGATCCTGCTGCACCGGATCTCGCTCCCGGCCTGGGAGAAGGCGTGGCTCGCCGCCCGCAGCGTGACGGGAGCGTTCGTGTGAAGCGGATCGCGATCATCGGCGGCGGCCTGGCGGGGATCACGGCCGCGCTCGACTGCGCCGCGCGAGGGCGCGCAGGTCACGTTGCTCGAGTCGCGCGGCCGGCTCGGCGGCGCTGCCTACTCGTTCGCACGCACGGCCTGACCGTCGACAACGGCCAGCACGTCTTCCTGCGCTGCTGCACCGAGTACCGCGAGCTGCTCGGCCGGATCGGCGCCGAGGACCTGGTGACGCTGCAGCCGCGGCTGTCGATCGAGGTGCGCGCGCCCGGACGGCCGCGCCGCGACGCTCAGTCGCTCCGGTCTGCCGGCACCACTGCATCTCGCCGGCGCGATCAGGCGCTACCCGTTCCTCGGCCTGCGCCAGCGCGCATCGCTTGCGCTGGCGATGCAGGCGCTGCGACGGATCGATCCCGACGACCCCGCCGCCGACGCGCGCTCGTTCGGCGACTGGCTGGCGGCGCACCATCAGAGCAGCGGAGGCGATCGAGGCGATCTGGGAGCTGATCGCGCGACCGACGCTGAACCTGCTCGCCGAGGATGCCTCGCTCGCGCAGGCGGCGTACGTCTTCCAGCAGGGGTGCTGAGCGACGCGGCGGCCGGCGACGTCGGCTACGCGCGGGTGCCGCTCGGCGAGATCCACGACCTTGCGGCGCGGCGCGCGCTCGCACAGGCTGGTGTGGAGGTCCGCCTGCGGCGCGGCGTCACGGCGATCGACCAGACCGGCGACGGCTTCCAGATCGCGGCCGGCAGCGCGCCGTCCTGACGGCCGATGCGATCGTGCTGGCCGTCCCTCACGACCACGCGGCCCGCCTGCTGCCGCCCGGCGCCGTCGACTGCGGGCAGTTGGCGCGGCTCGGCACCTCGCCGATCGTGAACCTGCACGTCGTCTACGACCGCCGCGTGCTCGAGCTCCCGTTCTTCGCCGCGATCCGCAGCCCCGTGCAGTGGGTCTTCGACCGCACCGCCGGTGCCGGCCTCGAACACGGCCAGTACCTCGCCGTCTCGCTGTCGGCGGCCGACGCGGAGCTCAACATGACCGGCGACGAGCTCCGTGCTCGGTTCCTCCCGGCGCTTGCGGACCTGCTGCCGGCAGCCCGCGACGCGTCGGTCGAGTCGTTCTTCGTCACCCGCGAGCACGCCGCGACGTTCCGCGCGGCGCCGGGGCTCGCGCCCTGCGCCCGGCCCGCGGACCGCGATCCCCGGGCCTCGTGCTGGCCGGCACGTGGACCGACACCGGCTGGCCGGCGACGATGGAGGGCGCTGTCCGCAGCGGTCACACGGCGGCCCGTGAAGCGATCGCGGCGCCGGTCCGCGCGACGGCTTCGACGCTGGCGGTCGCCGCATGACTACGTTGACCGTGCTCGCTCCCCTCTCGATCGAGGCGCACGCCGTCCGCGCCGGCGCGCCGTGGGCCAACGTCAGGCGCACCGGGATGGGCCCACAGCGCGCCGCGCGCAGCGCGCAGATGGCGACCGGTGGCCCGGTCCTGATCGCGGGCTTCGCCGGCGCGCTCGATCCGGACCTGCGAGCCCGGGGACGTCGTGCTCGCCTCCGAGCTCCGCGGACCGACCGGGACGACGCCGTGTCCGGATCCCACGATCCTCGCCGGTGTCCTGCGTCGGGGTGGGCTCCGCGTCCGCGTCGGGCCGATCGCCTCGAGCCAGCGGCTGGTCGTCGCGCGAGCGCCGTCGCATGCTCCAGCAGACCGGCGCGCTCGTCGTCGACATGGAGTCGGCGTGGCTGGCGCCGGCCGCGCGCGCGCATCCGCTCGTGACGCTGCGCGTCGTGCTCGACACGCCACCGTGACGAGCTCCACAACCCGCTGCGGACGCTGGCCGGCGCCGCGACCGCCTACCGCACGCTGCGCCGCGCCTGCGCGCTCGCCAAGGACTGGGCGCAGGCGCTCGGCCCACGCGAGGTCGTGCTCGCCTCCCCCAGGGCGTCGTGCGCCGGCGTCGTGCGCGCGGTCGAGATCGTCGAGCGCGCGCTCGAGGAGCGCGGCGCACCGATCTACGTGCGCAAGCAGATCGTCCACAACGCCCACGTCGTCGCCGACCTCGAGCGCGCGGCGCGATGTTCGTCGAGGAGGTCGACGAGGTCCCGGCCGGCGCGACCGTGATCTTCTCCGCCCACGGCGTCTCCCCGCCGTTCGCGCGGCCGCCGCCGAGCGCGGCCTCGACGTGATCGACGCCACCTGCCCGCTGGTCGCCAAGGTGCACGCAGAGGCGCGACGATTCGCCGCGCGGGATTCGACATCGTGCTGGTCGGCCACGAGGGCCACGAGGAGGTCGAGGGCACGTTCGGCGAGGCGCCCGCGCGCACCCACGTGATCGCGAACGTCGGAGGAGGTCGCGCGCGGTCGAGGTCGACGATCCGAGCCGGGTCGCCTACCTGACGCAGACGACGCTCGCGATCGACGAGACCACCGACGTGATCGAGGCGCTGCGCGAGCGCGGTTCCCGACCTGGTCGGGCCGGCCTCCGAGCGACATCTGCTACGCGACCCAGAACCGGCAGGACGCGGTCCGCGCGCTGGCCGCTGACTGCGAGGCGGTGCTCGTCGTCGGCTCCGGCAACTCGTCCAACTCGCGCCGGCTGGTCGAGGTCGCCGAGCGAGCCGGCTGCCCGGCCGCGCTGGTCGACGACGCCAGCGAGATCCCGCCCGAGCTGCTGGTCGGCGCGCGGCGCGTCGGCCTGACCGCCGGCGCCTCGGCGCCCGAGTCGCTGGTCGAGGAGGTCGTCAGGGCGCTCGACGGGCTCGGCGGCGTCACCGTCGCCGAGCGGACCGTCGCGCGCGAGGACGTCCAATTCAAGCTGCCGCCGCGGTGCCGCCATCGCGCCGCCGACGAAGCGAGGTGATACGCATGCCCGTCCCCATGAGGCAGATCGGTTCGAATGGCGCCTACCTGACGACGCAGAAACTGCGCCGTCGTGAGAAGTTCCCCCTGATCGTCGAGCTCGAGCCGCTGTTCCAGTGCAACCTGGAGTGCGTCGGCTGCGGCAAGATCCAGCACCCGGAGCACGTCCTGCGCCGGCGTATGCCGGTCGACGCAGGCGATCGCCGCGATCGAGGAGTCCGGCGCGCCGATGGTCTCGATCGCCGGCGGCGAGCCGCTGATCCATCCGGAGATCGACGAGATCGTCCGCCAGCTGATCGCGCGCAAGAAGTTCGTCTACCTGTGCACCAACGCGATCCTGATGGAGAAGAAGCTCGATCGTTCAAGCCGTCTCCGTACTTCGCCTGGGCGGTCCACATCGACGGCCTGCGCGAGCGCCACGACGAGTCCGTCTGCCGCGATGGCGTGTTCGACAAGGCGGTCGCCGGCGATCCACGCCGCCAAGGAGCGTGGGTTCCGGGTGACGACGAACACCACGTTCTTCACTCATGACACGCCCGAGGCCGTGCGCCAGCGTGCTCGACTTCCTCAACGACGAGCTCGAGGTCGACCAGATGATGATCTCGCCCGCATATGCCTACGAGAAGGCTCCCGACCAGGAGCACTTCCTCGGCGTCCGCCAGACGCACGAGCTGTTCACGGCGGCGTTCGCCGACGGGCGGCGCAAGCGCTGGCGGCTCAATCATTCTCCTTTGTTCCTCGACTTCCTCGAGGGCAAGGTCGACTTCGGCTGCACCGCGTGGGGAATCCCGAGCTACTCGCTGTTCGGCTGGCAGCGGCCCTGCTACCTGATGGCAGACGGGTACACCGAGACCTACAAAGAGCTGATCGAGACGACCGACTGGGATGCCTATGGCCGTGGTCGGGACCCGCGCTGCGACAACTGCATGGCCCACTGCGGCTACGAGCCGACCGCCGTGCTCGAGACGACGAAGTCGCTGAAGCAGTCGTTGCGGGCACTCGTGCAGAGCTGATCGCGCTGAGTCGGCGAGAATGATGCTGTGCGCGTACTCGTAGTAGAGGACGAGGCGAAGCTCGCAGCGCTGATCCGCGACGGCCTCCGCCGCCACGGCATGGGCGTGGACGTGGCGCGGACGGGCGACGCCGCGTTGATGCGCGCCACCGCCACCGAGTACGACTTGATCCTGCTCGACGTGATGTTGCCGGGGCCGGACGGGTTCGAGGTCTGCCGGTCGCTGCGCGAGAACGAGGTCTGGTCTCCGACGCTGATGCTGACCGCGCTCGACGGCGTCGAGAACCGTGTCCGAGGCCTCGATTGCGGCGCCGACGACTATCTCGTCAAGCCGTTCTCATTCGAGGAGCTGCTGGCGCGCATGAGGGCGCTGATGCGGCGCGGTGCGCCACCGCGACCGACTGTGCTCACGGTGGGTGATCTGCGGCTCGACCCCGCAGGACGCAAAGTCTGGCGGGCGGGGAGCGAGCTGTCCCTGACTGCCCGGGAATTCTCGATGCTCGAGATGTTCATGCGGCATCCCGGCGAAGTCCTGTCCCGTTTCGAGCTGCTCGAGCACGTGTGGGACGGCAGCTACGAGAACCGCTCGAACGTGATCGACGTGTACATCGGCTATCTGAGAGACAAGCTCGACCGCGAGACGATCGAAACGGTGCGCGGGACGGGCTACAGGCTGAGGACATGAGCCTTTCCCTGCGCCGTGTCCCGTTTCGATTGCGTCTGGCGCTGAGCTTCGCGGGGCTGATGATCGTGCTGTTCGGAGGGCTCGCGCTCGCGCTCCAGACGCGGTTTGCCGACTCTCTCGACCAGGCGATCAACCGCTCGCTGCAGACCCACTATGCCGACCTGCGGACGCTCGTGCAGGGGAAGCGGATCGATCAGGTTCCAAAGCTTCCCGAGAACGGCAACGCGTTCGCCCAGGTCGTGGCGCTCGGTAGCGGAGTGGTCCAGGCGCAATCCGGTGGCCATACTGCCCGGATCCTGAGCAGCGCCCAGCTGCAGGCGGCGGCGTCGGGACAGGTGTCGATTCCCCGCCGCGACAACGCGAGGCTGCTCGCGGGCGTCGTCGCCACGCGCCCCGAGTCCGTGCTGATCGTCGGTGCCCCTCTTTCTCAGCGCGACGCCGCCCTCAACAACCTCACGGAGCTGCTGTTCATCGGCGGGCCCGCGCTGCTGATCCTCACCTGCCTGTCGGGCTACGCGCTCGCGGCGCGGGCGCTGGCGCCGGTCCAGCGGATGAGCGTGCAGGCGGCGCGGATCTCGGCCGGCGCCCGGGAGGGCGAGCGCTTGCCGGTGCCCGAGGCCAATGACGAGCTCCGGCGGCTCGGTGAGACGCTCAACGCGATGCTCAGCCGGCTCGAGGAGACGCTCGGGCGCGAGCGGGCGTTCGTCGCCGACGCCGGCCACGAGCTACGCACGCCGCTGTCGATCCTCAAGCTGGAGCTCGAGCTGGCACTCTCGTCCGACACGCCGCGCGAGGAGCTGCAAACGCGCTTGCGCTCGGTCGCCGAGGAGGTCGACCGCCTCGCCAACCTCGCCACCGACCTGCTCGTGATCGCCCGTGCCGAGCAGGGCAAGCTGCCGCTCGACAGGCGGCGCGTCGAGGTCGGAGACGTACTCGGGACCGTCGCGGCGCGGTTCGCGACCGCCGCGGACGGCACCGGCCGCGTGGTGAATGCGGAGCGTTCGAACGGACTCAAGATCGACGCCGACCCCGCGCGGCTCGAGCAGGCGCTGACGAACATGGTGTCCAACGCCCTCCGCCACGGCGGCGGGACCGTCGGACTGCGCGCGCTGAGGCGGAACGGGAGCGTGGAGCTTCACGTAATCGACGAGGGCGACGGCTTCGACCCCGAATTCCTGCCCCGCGCCTTCGAGCGCTTCTCGCGTGCCGATCCCGCGCGGACCCGAGGAGGGGTGGGACTCGGTCTGTCGATCGTGCAGGTCGTCGCCGAGGCCCACGGCGGTGACGCGCATGCCGCCAACCGCGACGACGGCGGGGCGGACGTCTGGCTATCGATCCCCAGCCGCTAGCTGGTCGATTGCTGCACCGCCAACACGAGACCGTAGACCGCAAAGCCGCTTGCGATCAGGCCGAGCGTCCAGGACGGGAGCGCTCGCTGGCCGTGCTTGCGGGCGAACAGCGGGTAGACGGCGAACACGATCAGCTGCGACAGCCACAGCGCCACGAGGGACGGCTTGGTGAGCGTGCTGTAGAAGCCCTCGGGGTCGATCAGGGTGAACGGCGCCGCCAGCACGAGCGCCACCCCAATTCCCGCCGTCACGCGGCTGAGTCGCCAAGAGCTGATCGCGTGTACGAGCCGCGTGAGAGCCACGTACTCGACGAGGATCACGCCGGCCGTGCTCGCCGCCACCCCGATCGCGATCGCGTCGGCCAGGGTCTGTCCTGAGAACAGCTGCGCCAAGCGGGCGCCCGGAAAGTCGGTGCGCAGGAGGCCTGGCGACGCCGCGAGCGGCGCCACCACGAGCGTGATCACGGTGGCGGTGAGCAGAAACGCCCCGATCAACCCGCGACGGATCGTGCGGGAGGGACTCCGGATCTCCCCGCCGAGGAACAGCGTCAGGCTTCCACAGATGTAGAGCTGGGAGGTCTGCGCGCCGGCCTTGGCGAGCGAGCCCGCCGGCGCGCCCGTGCCGAAGCTCGAGATCGGCGTCGAGACGTGCGCGAGCGTGACGCCGTCGAGGATGCCCGCGAGCGCGACCTGTCCGACCGCGATCAGGCCGATCGCGAGCAACGCGGCCGCGCGACCCGCGATCATCACGCCCGCGATCGCGACCGGGATCAGCAGCGCGAGCAGCGTCTGATAGCGCCGCTCGCCCGGGAGGATGCCGGGCAGGATGTCGTACACGATCTGGACCGTGGTGTAGACCACGTACAGGAGGTAGCTGGTGATCCAGATCGCGGCTTGCGTGAGGGCCACTTTGCGGCCCGCCGCCGCCTCGACGAACGCGTACAGGCCCCCGGGACCCTGGACGTGGCGTGAGTACCTCAGCCAGATCGCGAGCGGCGCCAAGAACACCACCGCCGACGCCAGCATGGCCAGCCCCGAGGAGGCACCGGCGCCGCTGATGACGCCCGGTCCTTGCAGCGCCGCAAGCGCCAGTGGGCCGCCGAACGAAGCCACCGCCACCCCGGCGAACGCCCAGGCGCCGATGGGATGCTCGGTCGGCTGACCGGACGCCGGCGAAGGCGCGCCCATGCCGTTAACCGCGTGGGTGCCCGCCGTCTGACGGGCACCCGCGGTTTCCTTCAACGAGCTAGCCCCAGCCGCCGCCGGACGTGCTCGTCGAGCTGCCGCCCGAGGCGGCCGCGCCGCCCGAAGAGGAGCTACTCGCTCCGGAGCCGCTCGACGTGATCTCAGTACCGGACGGGGACAGCAGCCACCACTTCGCGCCGAACGAGTTGCTCCCCTGGCCCGTGAGCTGGCCAGCGGTAGTGTCGGCGGCGTAGTAGTAGAGCGCGTGGCCATGGAAGGCCAGCTGCTTCTTGCCGTCGGACCGGGTGAACGTCGTAAAGCCCGACGCACTGAGGCCACCCGAGACGTTCGGCGCGCCGTTGCTGATCACCGGCGGCCAGACGGACGCGCACCCGCCGGAGCAGACCGACTTGCCCGCAGGGTCGGCGACCCAGAGGTAGATGGCGCGACCGGAGGCCCCGGTCAGGTAGGTCCCCGCGGGCCCCTTGGCGGTGCTGATCGTCAGCCCGCTCGATGACGTGGCAGGTGCCTTCGTGGCCGTGCTCGTCGCGGCCGGCGTGCTCGACGCAGCGGGAGCCGCATTGGAACTCGCCTTGTTGCTGGATGAACCGCAGGCCGCGACAAACAGCGCGGCGCCCACCAGCGTCGCCAAGGCCCCGGCGCGATGTGTGATTAGACGGGTCATGAAATCAATCCTCTTGGTCGGGTGTCATCCTAAGGGACCCCTCACGTGGTCGGTTTCTTCCCCGGGCCCATCTTCCACCCCCAGCGGCGGGCCAGCCCCGGTGATCTCTCTCACCAGCGCGGTGGCAGGGGCGCCTCGAAGCTCCTCGGCAGTCCCGAGCTGGACGACGCGACCGTGATCGAGCACCCCGATCCGGCCGGCGAGCGCCGTCGCATCCTCGAACGCGTGCGTGACCAGGAGCGTGGGTAGCGCCAGCGCGGCAAGAAGCCCGGCGAGCTCATCGCGGACGCGACGGCGATTGAGGGCGTCGAGCGCTCCGAACGGCTCATCGAGCAGCAGCACCCGTGGATCTCGGGCGAGGGCCCTGGCGAGCGCGGCCCGCTGGCGCTCCCCGCCCGAGAGCTGTGCCGGCCGTACGCCTGCCAAGTGCTCGATCCCGACGCGCGCCAGCAGGTCCGGGCGATCGTGCCCGGCCGCGAAGCGCACGTTGCCGGCGACGGTTAGGTGCGGGAACAAACCGTAGTTCTGTGGCAGATAACCCACGTGCCGGCGCTCGGCGCGGACGTCCAACCGGCGCTCGGCGTCAAACCAGTGCTCGCGGCCGAAGCTGATCCGCCCGGTCCGAGGGCGCTCGAGCCCCGCCACGGCGCGGAGCAGCGACGTCTTGCCGGCACCCGAGGGACCGATCAGCGCGACCGTCTCGGCGCCGACCCTCAGGGACGCACAAAGCTCGAACGCCCGGCGGGGGAGGGCGATGTCGATGTCAAGGAGCTCCATGAGCGCGCCAGCAGTTTCGAGGCCAGGAGGATCGCGGCCGCAACGATTATGAGAAGGACGCCGATCGCGACCGCCTGATCCAGATTGGCGTCGAACAACGAGTAGACGGCCAGCGGAAGCGTTTGCGTCGTCCCCTGGAAGCTGCCGGCGAACAGTATCGTCGCGCCAAATTCGCCGAGGCCCCTCGCGAACGAGAGCGCTGCGCCGGCGCCGAGCCCACCGGCGGCCAACGGGATCGCGACTCGCCACATCCTGCGCACCGGGCCGGCACCGAGCGTCGCGGCGACGTCGATCAGCTCCGGATCGACGGCCTCGAATGCGGCGATCGCAAAGCGTAGGTAGAAGGGGCTCGACACGAACAGGATCGCGAGTACGACCGCCGCCTGGGTGAACGCGAGATCGATCCCCAGCACCTTGAGCGTCTGCCCGAGCAGGCCAAAGCGCCCGAAGGCGACGAGCAGACCGAGGCCCGCGACGGCGGGCGGCATCACGAGCGGCAACTCGATGAGCGTCACAAGAACGCTCCGGCCGGGGAAGCGGGTTCGCGCGACGATGTAAGCGAACGGTGTGCCGAAGGCGAGCATGATCGCGAACGCGATCGTGTTCGTCTTCAGGGACACCAGGATCGCGTCAGTCGCGACCTTCGTGCCGAAGTTGTGGAACAGGTCGTGCAGCGGCTGGTAGCTGACGAGCGCCACGATCGGCAGCATCAGGAATACGAGCACGACTGCGATCACGGCGGCAGCGCCACCCGTGATCGCGGTGCGCCTCACGGCTTGCCAAAGCCGGCGGCGCGCAGCAGCGCTTGTCCCTGAGCGGACGTGACGCGATCGACGAACGCCTGCGCCGCGGCCTGGTTCTTGCCGCCCTTGACGACCGCGATGAAGTCCTTCGCGCCCGGCTTGGCCTTCGCCGGCAGTCTCACGACCGACACCTTCCCCTTGGCGGCATCTGCATCTGTGATGTAGACGAAGCCGGCGTCTGCCTGACCGACGGCTACCTGCGCCAACACCTGGGTCACATCGGTCGCCTGACTGACGACGTTCTTCATCGCCGCCGCCGTAATGCCGAGGTTCTTGAACGCCGTGCGGGCGTAGTCGCCACACGGGACCGTGGCGTTACAGATCACCAGCTTGATGCCCGGCCGGGTGATGTCGTTGACGGACGTGACGTGAGCCGGATTGCTCTTCGGCACCACCAAAACCAATGTGTTCGTGGCGAACTCGACCGGCTTTGAGACGAGCCCCTTCGCATACAGCTTCGCGGGCTGCTTTGGGCTGGCCGCGGCGAACACGTCGGCGGGCGCTCCCTGCTCGATCTGGGTCTCGAGCGCGCCGGAGCCGCCGAACGTGTACTTCGCACTCGGGTCGATCGTTGGGAACACCTTCGTCAGCGATGCGGCGGCCAACACTGTCGGGTGAGCGCTCCCGCCACCCGATGCGGCGGACTTCTTGCTGCCGCCGCAGCCGGCTACGGCGAGTACCCCCGCGAGAACCGCGCCAAATTTCCACGCTGATGACAGGATCCGGGCACTCTACTAGCATCCTGGCATCGATGGGTTTGAAGCGCCGCCGACTGGAGTCCGGTCTCACGCAAGCGGAGCTCGCCGAACGTGCGGGCGTAAGCCGCCAATTGGTCGCGGCCGTCGAGGCCGGTAGGCACGCCCCCGCTGTCGACGCGGCCCTCGGTCTGGCCCGCGCGCTCGGGACCTCCGTGGAGGAGCTGTTCACCGTCCCGGAGGCGACTCCGGTGGTCCGTGCGCTGGGAGGACAGTTGCGCGAGGGGGTACCGCTCAAGATCGGGCGCGTGGGCGATCAGTTGGCGGCCGCCGAGCTGCCGGATCACGGGGTTGCTGGATCGGGCTGGGCGAACCCCGACGCCGTGGTCGACGCCGGCGAGCTTCGGTTGTTCCCGGGTGCAAGCCCCGCGGGCCTGGTGGTCGCGGGCTGCGACCCCGCGTTCGGCGTGGCCGAGCAGCTGCTCGAGGGCCTCGGCCCGCGCAGCATGCTGGCCGTGAGCGCTCCGACCGGCGTCGCTCTGCAGGCGCTCGAGCACGGGCGGATCCACGCCGCCGTCGTGCACGGCCGCGACGGCGCGCTGCCGGATCCCGCGGTGGAGGTTGTCCGCTGGCACGTCGCGCGATGGCAGGTAGGGCTCGCCGTTTCCCCCACGCTCCGCGCGACATCGGTCGAGGGGGTGCTCGCAACCGGGGCCCCGGTCGCCCAACGCGATCCCGCGGCGGCAAGCCAGCAGGCGTTCGACCGCGCTCGACTGTCTGCGGGAATCGAGGCCGCGCCGCGCGGGCGGCTCGCGGGTGGACATCTCGAGGCCGCCCGCATCGCCTCACTGTTGCGCGGCGCGGGGGTCAGCACCGAGGGCGCCGCGCGGGCGTTCCGCCTCGACTTCCTCCCGCTCGAGGAACACGTCGTCGAGCTCTGGGCTAGTGTGCGGTGGCGGGACCATCCCGGCGTCACCGCGCTGCTCGAGCTCCTGGCGACGAGCGCGTTCACCCAGCGCGTGGCGCAGTTCGGCGGCTATGAATTGAGCCGCTGCGGTGAGCCGGTGTAAGTCGACAAAGGAGCGGTCATGAAGCTCAGCGCACGCAACAAGCTCACCGGCAAGGTCGTCGCGATCAACGCAGGGGCGGCAATCGCAAATGTCGAGCTCGACGTCGCTGGCCAGCGACTCGTCGCTTCGGTCACGGTCGAGGCCGTCAGCGATCTCGAGCTGCAGCCGGGATCGGATGTCGTCGCGGTGATCAAGGCCTCAGACGTGATCCTGGCGACCGAATAGACCCGCGGCACCACCGCTATCGACGCTGCCCCCGGGCTGCCGGGCATAGGATTTCCTCGTGCTCAAGCTTCCGGCAGGGGTTGCACGCGCCGCCCTCCAAGTAGCGGGTCCATTCCTCTGCCCGCCCGACGCGCCGGTGCCGGTTCAACGGCGGCGCTTTGAGCTGACCCGGTTCCTCCTGCGCGTTCCCCGGGGCCTGCACGCAGACCGCGTGCACGTCGGCTCGGTGCCCGGCGAGTGGCTGCGCCCTCGTGGCATCCACGCGGGCGGCGGGCTGCTGTATCTCCACGGGGGCGGCTACGCGGTGGGCTCGCCGCTCACACACCGCGGCCCGGCGGCGCGGATTGCGGCGGCGGTTGGAGTTCCTGCGTTCGTGGTCGACTACCGGCTAGGCCCCGAGCATCCCCATCCGGCTGCGCTCGACGATGCGCTCGCCGCCTACCAGGGCCTCCTGGGCCGTGGAATTCCGCCGGCGAGGATCGCGGTCGCCGGCGACTCGGCCGGCGGCGGCTTGTCGCTCGCGCTCGCGATGCGACTCCGTGATCGGGGACTGCCGGCGCCTGCGGTGATCGGCCTCATCTGTCCGTGGCTCGACCCGAAGTCCGACCTAGACGGTGTCCGAGACCCCGCACCCCGGGAACCGGTCCTTACCCGGGGCCTGCTGGCCCAGTGGGCCGGAGCCTACGTCGGCCCCGGCGATCCGGCCGACCCCGCGATTTCGCCTCTGCTCGGCGATCTGACGGGACTGCCACCGCTGATCCTTCATTACGCGGGCGACGACTTGCTCCGGGCGGACGGCGAACGCCTGGCGGCGAGCGCCGCCGAGGTGGGCGCCGAGATCGACGTGCGTCGCTACGACGGCCTATGGCACGACTTCCATGTTCTCGCTGGGCAGCTCGCGGAGGCCGACACGGCCGTCGCCGAGCTCGGCGAGAGCCTCCGGCGCCGACTCGCGCCCCCGGCCACGGCGCCTCGGGTGGCCGTGATCGGCGCAGGCATGTCCGGCCTTTGCATGGGCGTCAAGCTCCGCGGAGCCGGGATCGAGGACATCACGATCCACGAGAAGGCGACCGAGGTCGGAGGGACGTGGCGCGAGAACCGCTACCCGGGCCTCAGCTGCGACGTTCCGGCGCGCTTCTACTCCTACTCGTTTGCGCCCAACGGCGGTTGGACGTCCGCGTTCGCTCCCGGCCCCGAGATCCATCGCTACTTCACCCAATTCGCCGACCGGAACGGGCTGCGACCCCAGATCCGCTTCGGCTCCGAGATCACGAGCGCCCGCTGGGAGGACGGCCGCTGGAAGCTGCGCTCGAAGGACGGCGGGGAGGACGTCGCGGACGTGCTGGTCACAGCGACCGGATTCCTTCATCACCCGCGAATGCCGGACATCGACGGCTTGGACCGGTTCGGTGGGCGCGCTTTCCACTCGGCGCGGTGGCCCGACGACCTGCCGCTCGAGGCGCTCCGCGACAAGCGCGTCGCTGTGATCGGGACGGGCTCGACCGGCACCCAGATCGTGACCGCGCTGGCCGAAAACGTTCAACGGCTGCTCCTGTTCCAGCGCACGGCGCAGTGGGTTCTCCCGGTTGCCAATCGGGCGTACTCGCGCCTCACGCGGCGCGCATTTGAGGCATTGCCGCCGCTCAACCGGCTCGCCTACCGTGGTTATCAGCGCGCGTTCGAGGCGCTGCTCGCCGTGGCGGTGATCAGAGACGGCTGGCAGCGAAGCCTGATCGGATCGCTCTGCCGGCTGAACCTTCGCTACGGCATCCGGGACCCAGAGCTTCGACGGCGGCTGACGCCCGAATACGAGCCGATGTGCAAGCGGCTCGTGATGTCAGCGGGCTTCTATCCAGCGATGCAGCGACCGGGCGTCGAGCTGGTCACGGAGCCCATCGACCGGATCGAGTCGGAGGGGATCGTGACCCGAGACGGGACGCTTCATCCCGTCGACGTGATCGTGTTCGCAACAGGCTTTGACGCACACGCGTACATGCGACCGATGGAGATCGTCGGCGAGGGCGGCGTGACTCTCGATGAGGCCTGGCGGAACGGACCGCGGGCGTATCGCACGGTTTCCCTCCCCGGCTTTCCGAACCTGTTCATGCTGATGGGACCGCATAGCCCAATCGGCAACCAGTCGCTGGTTGCGGTGGCCGAGTCCCAGGCCGAATACGTGCTGCGGTGGATCGAGCTGCTCCGCGGCGGCGCGATCGCGAGCGCGTCGCCGACGTCGGAGGCGACCGAGCGCTTCAACGCAGACATGCGCGAGTCGATGCCGGACACGGTCTGGGCGACCGGCTGTAGTAGCTGGTACCTCGGGCCGGACGGGCTGCCCGAGCTGTGGCCCTGGACGCCGGCGCGCCACCGGGAGATGCTCCGAGAGCCGGTCGTCTCGGATTTTCAGGTCTCCCCGGCGGTCGGTGTCGACGCCAGCTGAAGCCAGCGCTCCGCGACGCCGCATCCCGCGGAGCGGCGGCATCGCGCGGAGCGGCGGCATCGCGCGGAGCGGCGGCATCCCGCGGAACGGGTCAGGGGCTCGACGCGAGCGCCTCGAGCAGGACCTCGCGCGTCGCTTCGAGTGCCTGCGGGATCACGCGCGTGTCGGCCAGCACCGGCATGAAGCTGTTGTCTCCCTCCCAGCGCGGGACCACATGCAGGTGCAGGTGATCTGCAATCCCCGCGCCGGCTACCTTCCCGAGGTTCAGGCCGGCATTGAAGCCGTCGGGAGACATGGCCTGCTTCATTGCTCCGATCGCGCGCTGCGCCAGGCGCATCAGCTCGAGCAGCTCCGGGTCATGGAACTGGTCGAGCTCTGCGACGTGCCGGATGGGAGCGATCATCACGTGACCGGGGGCGTACGGGTAGGTGTTGAGGATCGAGAAGCAGTCCCGTCCACGGTCGATCACCCACGCCGGATCGGGATCGCAGAAGATGCACCGATCGCTCTTCGGCCCCGTGATGTATTCGATCCGCCACGGCGCCCACAGTGGCCGCTCGCTCATGCTGCGCGAGTCTATTCAGCGGCACGGCACGCCTCCGGCCGCCCCGCCGCCCCGCCGCCCCGCGAGCGGAGGGTGGTCGGTTTCCGCCGCCCCGCGAGCGCCCCGAGACCGGCGCCCCGGCGAGGGTGGCAGGAAAAACGTCGTATAGGTGTGGTTTCCCTGCCACCCTCCCCCGCCGCCCGCCTCCGCGCGGCCGACCGCCCCGCCGCCCGCCTCCGCGCGGCCGACCGCCCCGCCGCCCGCCCGCGGCGGCTACCCCGCCAGCGCGAGCGCCGGCTCCCGCGACTCGACCGGCCGCGGCGGTTCCGGTTCGGACTGCGACCGCCCGCCCGGCCACGCCAGCCGCGCGATCTTCCTCACCACGGAGCCGAACTGCTTGCGCAGCGGGCCCGCGTTGTACGGGAGGCCGTAGCGCTCACAGATCGCCTGCACCTCGACCGCGATCTCCGCGTAGCGATGGGCGGGGATGTCCGGGAACAGATGGTGCTCGATCTGGTGCGAGAGGTTGCCGCTCAAGACATGGAACAGCCGTCCGCCGGTCAGGTTCGCGGAGCCGAGCATCTGGCGCAGGTACCAGCCGCCGCGGGTCTCGTTCTCGACCTCCTCTTCGGAGAACTCCTCGACGCCCTCCGGGAAGTGGCCGCAGAAGATGATCATGAACGACCACAGGTTCCGGACCAGGTTCGCGCTCAGGTTGCCCGCGAACGTGAACGGCGCGCCGGGCCCCGCGAGCAGCGGGAAAGCGACGTAGTCCTTGAGCACCTGCCGCCGGCCCTTGCCCCAGATCGCGCGCAGGATGTCACGCTTATCGGAGAGCTTGATCTCGCCCGCCTCGATCCGCTCGACCTCGAGGTCGTGGACGGCGACGCCCCACTCGAACAGGATCGCCAGCAGCGTGGCCCACACCGGATTTCCGAGGTCGCGCAGGCGCCAGGGCTGATCCTCCGACATGCGCAGGATCCCGTAGCCGATGTCCCGGTCCTTGCCGAGCACGTTGGTGTGGGTGTGGTGCATGTAGTTGTGGGAGTGGCGCCACTGGTCGCCGGGGCATGCCGTGTCCCACTCGAAGCGCTTGGAGTCAAGCGCCGGGTCCTTCATCCAGTCGTACTGGCCGTGCATCACGTTGTGGCCGATCTCCATGTTGTCCAGGATCTTCGACAGCGACAGGGCCGCCACGCCGCCGATCCACGCGGGTGGGAGAAAGCCGAACTCGAGCAGCCCGCGCCCCGAGATCTCGAGGCCGCGCTGCCAGCGGATGAGCTGGCGGATGTACTCGGCGTCGCGCTCGCCGAGATCGGCGACCACGCGGTTGCGAAGCTCGTCGAGCTCGCGGCCGAGCTGTTCGGTCTGCTCTTCGGTCAAGTGGTTCATTTCAAGCTCCTCAGATCTCGAGCGCTACGTCCCCGGCGGGGACGGACACGCAAAGCTGGATGTCCTCGTCTTCCTCATCGAAGATCTCGCCCGTGCGCACGTCGCGCACGGCGCCGGCGGCCTTCCGGCAGGTGCAGGTGTGGCAGATCCCCATGCGGCAGCCGAACTCGGGCTGAAGACCGGCGGCCTCCGCCTGTTCGAGCAGCGTCCCGGGGACAATCGGGGCGTCTCGACCGGTGCGTAGGAAGCGGAGCGTCCCTTGTGCCGCCTCGCCGGCCACGGTCAGCGTGGGAGGCGTGAACGTCTCGGTGATCAGACGCTCGGGCGGGAAGATCGCGCGGGCAGCGTCGAGCAGCGCCGGCGGTCCGCAGACCGCGGCGTGGTACCCCGCAAGGTCGCCGAGCGCCTCGCCGGTGAGCCGCTGCCCGCCCTCGCGCGTCGCGATGAAGCGCGCTCTGTCGCCAAGGAGCCCCTCCGCCTCCTGCTTGTAGAGCCAGTCAGATGAGGTCCGCGCGTAATGGATGAACGCAACCTCGTTGGCGAAACCTTCGTCCGCCATGGTCCGGAGCATCGACATCACGGGCGTGACGCCGCTGCCACCGCTGATCAGAACGAGTCGCCGGGGCCGGTTGGCGGGCAATACGAAGTCCCCCTGCGCGTCGCCGAGGTGAAGGATCGTCCCCGGCCGGATGCTCGACTGAAGATGGCCCGACACCAGGCCCTCCGGATGGACCGTCACCGTGAGCTCGAGCAGGTCCGCTGCGCGTTCCGAGCTCGCCGGTGAGTAGGTGCGGGTCCGCCGCACGCCGTCGATCTCCACCCCCACCCGCACGAACTGCCCGGCGTGAAATCCCGTCCAGGCGGCGTTCGGCCGCAACGTCAGCGTCACGCTTCGCGGCGTCTGCCGGCGCACAGCGACGACCTGAGCACGCGCATCGCGCACGGTCAGCTCGGGCCGGACCAATTCGAGATAGCGGTCGACCCCGTGCGGTCCGACCAGCAGGTCGACGAGCGGGGAGCGAAGCAGGCGGTGGGTGCGGGTCAACGTCGGCATAGCAAAACGGTGTACATATGTTCACTAATTTGTGCCCGTCCTGTCAAGAGCTAAACTGCGTCCTGTGACGAGGTGCACACGATGGCCGTGAACAGGCGTACACAGAGCCGCCGGGGTAGTCGTCATGGAGCGGGGCTCGAGCGCACGCACGCTCCAAACGGGCACGAGCCCAAGGCGCGCCAGACCCAGGCCGAACGGCGAGCACACACCCGCCGGGCGCTGCTGGACGCGGCGCTTGAGCAGATGGACGCCGGTGTTAGCTTCGACGCGCTCAGCCTGCGCCGGGTCGCTCGGGCCGCGGGGGTCGTGCCCGCCGCGTTCTACCGGCACTTCGCCAGCATGGACGAGCTCGGTCTGGCACTCGTCGATGAGTCGTTCCGCACGCTCCGGGCGGGATTGCGCGAGGCGCGCGCCAACGGGCTGCCGCCCAAGCACGTGATCCGCCGCTCGGTGGAGCTGCTCGTCGAGCAGGTCCTGGCCCACCGCCGGCATTTCGCGTTCATCGCCTACGCCCGTACGACGGCCAACGGCGTCCTGCGCCACGCCGTGAGCAGCGAGATCCGCCTGCTGACCGGCGAGCTCGCGACCGACCTCGCCCGCTTCCCCAACCTACGCGAGTGGAGCACGGAGGACCTTCAGATGCTCGCCGGCGTGCTCGTCAACACGATGATCCTCAATGTCGCGGCGATCCTCGACCTGCCCGCGAATGGGGGCTCGCCACCTCCCGACGCGCTCGACGAGATCGTCCGCGTCGCCGAGAAACAGCTGAGGCTCCCGTTGCTTGCCGTGCCGTACTGGCGCAGCAGCAGCTGACTAAAGTGCGGCGACCGTGGCCGCCGAGGACGTCACCGCACAGCTCGCCGACCTGATCGTCCGCCTCGGCGCGAACGTGCAGCCCGGGCAGATCGTCGCCCTGGGCTCTGAGCCGGGAAAGGAGGCCCTGGCGCGCGCCGTTGCGGAATCCTGTTATCGGGCGGGCGCCAAGTTCGTCGACCTGAGCGTGTTCGACCCGTATGTGAAGCGTGCGCGCGCGCTGTACGCCGATCCTGACACGCTCGACTTCGTTCCCGCCTGGTACGGAGAGCGGATCCGGGCCCTCGGCCGCGAGCACGGCGCGCGGATATCGCTCTCTGGGCCGGTGGCACCGAGGATCATGGAGGGAATCCATCCTGAGCTGGCGAGCAAGGACATGCTCCCGGCGGTCCGCGAGTCGATCGAGGTCATCAACGACCGGACCACGAACTGGACGATCGGCCCGTGCCCCAGCCTGGGCTGGGCCCAGCTCGTTCACCCCGATCTCGAGCCTGCCGCAGCGCTCGCGCGTCTCTGGGGGGAGGTCGCGCACATCTGCAGGCTCGACACTCCCGATCCGATCAGGGCCTGGCAGACGCGGCTCGACGAGCTCGAACGGGCCGCCGCCAGACTCGGCGAACTCGCGCTGGACCGGGTGCGGTTCGAGGGCCCGGGGACCGATCTGACCGTCGGTCTCCTGGGCGGGAGCCGCTGGCTCGCCGCCCGATTCGACAACGCCGCGGGCCTCACGCACGTACCGAACATCCCGACCGAGGAGGTGTTCACCACGCCCGACCCGGAGCGAGTGGACGGCATCGTTCGAGCGACCAAGCCGCTGTTCGCGTCGGGTCGCCTGATCACGGGCATCCGGGTGCGATTCGAGGGCGGGCGCGCGGTCGAGATCGAGGCCGAAGCAGGCGCGGAAACGCTCCGCGGGCTTGCCGCGCGGGACGAGGGCGGCAACCGTCTTGGTGAAGTTGCGCTCGTCGACCGCGAGGGACGGATCGGACCCCTCGGCACCGTGTTCTACGACACGCTCCTGGACGAGAACGCCGCCAGCCACATCGCGCTCGGCCAAGGCTACGAGTTCGCGGTCGAGGAGGGACCGGACCGGGAACGCGTCAACCGCTCCGAGATCCACGTCGATTTCATGATCGGGGGCGACGAGGTGGCTGTCACCGGGCTCACCCGCGACGGCCGTGAGCTCCCGTTGCTACGCGACGGGACCTGGCAGATCTAGCTTCGCCGGCGCGAAGCCCGCACCAGAAAACCGCTGCGTCCGGGACTCTCGATCTCGACGCGCTCAAAGCCGCTCGCCCCGAACAGCAGCTCGAGTTCTCGGCGGCTGTAGTTGAAGATCGGGCAGTCCCCGATCACCTCGTAGCGGAGCTTGCGGATCGGGCCCTTGATCAGCGACCAGGTCGGAAACGAGGCGACGACACAACCCCCCGGCGCGCAGAGCTCGTACATCTTTCTGGTGAAGCGGTGTGGGTCGGGCAGGTAGTCGAACAGTCCGAGCGCGAGGATCACGTCGAACGCACCATCCTGGGGTACCTCGAGGAAATCGCCGAGCGTCAGGACGACGCCTTCGCCAAAGCGCTCGAGTCGCGTGCGGGCCAGATCGAGCATCGGCTCCGAGAAGTCGATCCCAACATAGCGTCGGGCGCCGGCTTCGAGGACGAGCTCTGCGATCCGCCCCGACCCACATCCGACGTCCAGCACGCGTGGGCCGTCGTAGGACTTGACCGTGTCGACCGCCAGCTGCCGGCGGCGCAGGAGGCCGGGACGCAGCAGCTTGACGAGCGGTCGCTCGTCTTCGTACAGGTCGTCGAAGTCCTGCGCCTTGTCGCGGAACCGGCTACGAACCCGCTCCGGCGCCGTCGCGGAGCCTGGCATAGGCCTCACCATAGGGGATCAGCTGAAAGCGCTCCGCGATCGCTCTGAGGACGCTGGGTGCCCGGCGGCGGGCGGAGTTGCGCTGAGCGGCGCGTAAGGTCGCGTGAGCGCGCTGAGCTGCCGGGGAGCCGGGCGGCAGCAGGGCATTGAGCGGCTCGGGATCGAGCTCGTGCGGGTGCAGGTAAAGGCCCGCATGTGGACCTGCGCGCTCGAGCCCTCGGAGAATCAGTCGTTCGGGCATGATCGCCCAGTAGGACGCGCCTCCGACTGGGACCGCGGTCCGCCCCATCCGCCAGACCGCGACGGGGAATTCCCAAAGACCGTTGTGGCCAGGCAGCGAGTGGGGTTCGGCACACGCGGGCTGCTCTCGATCGCGGAGTCGCGGTGTGTCGTGCTGGCTTGCGTCGTAGGCGAAACCCTGCTCGACGAGCACGTCGTAGGCCCATCCCGTATCCCGGGTGATCGAGAAAGCGGGGGCGCGGTAGCCAACCGGTTCGCGGCCCGTCAGCCGCGCGATCGTCTCCCGCGAGGCGTCCAGGTCCGCAGCGAACTCCGCGGGGGTCTGACGATGGACGGGCAGATGTGCGTCGCCGTGCGATCCGATCTCGTGGCCGTGCTCGAGCACCTGCTCGATCAGGTCGGCATGAGCGCGCGCGGCCATCCCGAGGACGAAGAACGTCGCCCGCGCACCGAGCTCGTCGAGCAGGGCCAGGAGCGCGTGGGTCTGCCTCCTGAGCGCGGGACCTGGCTCGGGCCAGTTCGATGCCCCGATCCGGCGGCGCACGAGCTGGTGCCAGTCCTCGAAGTCGACGCTGAGCAGGAGCGTAGGCCGCGTGTCCACGCCCGCGAACGGTACGCTAGCCCTCCCGGAGAGGTGCCGGAGTGGTTGAACGGGCGCGACTGGAAATCGCGTAACGGGGGTTGACCTCGTTCGGGGGTTCGAATCCCCCCCTCTCCGCTGCGTTCCCGGGCCCCAGGCCCCCCCTCTCCGCTGCGTTCCCGGGCCCCAGGCGAGCCCTCTCCGCTGGGGTTTCTGGGCACTTTCGGTCCGGCTGCTGACAATCTCTGGCCTCCGTTGATTCGCAGCCAACCTTTTCGGTGAAAACACGTTCTCAGGGTGTGCCGAAAGTGCCAAAAACCTTCTTAATTGCATCGAGCTGTGCAATAGTGAGCTGACCATGAGTAACCGTGGGGGCATGGGGAACCAAGCGCCGGTACTCCGCTTGGTCACCCCGATCAACGAAGAAGCGCAAGCCGAACGGACCTGGTTCTGCGGCCATTGCGCGGCGCCGTCGCCGACCGGGTTTGCTCCGGCCCCGTACACGCGCGTTTGTAACGAGTGCGGGCTGGGCCTGCTGCTCGAGACTCCGCTCGGTGCAGCCCCGGAGCCACACGATGCGTTCCTGGTCGTGGATTCCTCGCTCTTGGTTCAAGCCGTCTCCCGCCATGGCGAGCGCCTTCTAGGGGTTTTGGAGGATCAGGTCGTCAACCGCCCGGTGTCCGAGCTGCTGATCGCCGCGGATGCCGACCAGGGCCCGCCCGCTGCCCTGGCGGAGGCGATCACCGAGACCCTCGCCGGCGACCAGGAGGAGGGTCAGTCGTTCGCCAGGCCGTGGAACACGTTCGGTGTGAGGATCCGGGTCAAGATTGCGCCCTGCGGGCCGCCGCGCGCGGCGTTGCTGGTCCTCGATGTCCCGCCGTCGCTCCGCCTGCGCGCGGTCGAGGAAACCTGATCAGGCCCTCGCGGGCGGCAGGACCTTCGGCGCGCCGTACGGCGTGAGCGCGTCGGGAATCACGACTGACCCGTCCTCCTGCTGTCCGTTCTCGAGCAACGCGATGATCGTCCGCCCGACCGCGACAGCCGTCCCGTTGAGCGTATGGACGTGGGCGGGCCGGCCTTCCTCCGGCCGGTAGCGGATCTCCAGCCGACGCGCCTGATAATCGGTTGTGTTCGAGCACGAAGTCAGCTCGCGATAGCGCCCCTGCCCGGGAAGCCACGCCTCGCAGTCGTACTTCTTCGCTGCCGATGCTCCGAGATCGTCAACCGCGATTGCGACCACCCGGTAAGGAATCCCGAACTCCTGCAGGATCGACTCTTCGATCGCGAGCAGTCGCTCGTGCTCCGAAGCGCCTTCGGCCGGCTCGACGAAGCAGAACATCTCCACCTTGTCGAACTGGTGCACGCGGAAGATCCCCCGGGTGTCCTTGCCCGCAGCCCCCGCCTCCCTGCGGAAGCAGGTCGAGAAGCCCGCGTACCGGCGGGGCAGCGTGTCGCCGGCGAGGATCTCGTCCTGGTGGAGGGATGCCAGCGCCACCTCGGATGTCCCTACCAGGTACAGATCGTCATCGGGGAGCCGGTAGATCTGCTGCTCGGTGTCGGGCAGGAAGCCCGTGCCGTAAAGCGCGTGCTCGCGAACGAGAACCGGGGGGATCACCGGCTCGAAGCCCTCGCGGCTCAGCTTCTGAAGCGCATAGCTGACCAGTGCGATCTCGAGCAGCGCCACGTCGCCAAGCAGGTAGGCGAAGCGCGACCCTGACATCCGCGCGGCCCGAGCGATGTCGATCCGCTCGCCCGCAAGCTCGAGGTGGTCACGCCCAGTGGCGCCCGCCTCTCCCACCTCTTTAAGGACCTGATCCGCGTCGGGGGCGTCCTCGGCGGGGAGGTTTGGGAGCGAGGCAAGGGCAGCGTCGCGCTCCGCCTGTACGGCGGACACTTCGTCGCTCAGCGCGCGCCCGCGGCCCGACAGCGTCGCGAGCTGTTCGCGTTCCTGGGGAGTCGGCGCTCCCTTGCGGCCCCTGCTGGCGCGGTTCAACACGGCGCGAACCTCCTCGGCGTCGGCCGTCAGGGCGCGCCAGCGCTCGTCGAGCTCGAGCACCCGGTCGATCGTTGCCGCAGCGTCGCCGCCGCGCCGCGCGAGCGCCGCCCGTACCGCGTCCGGCTCCTGGCGGATCACCCTGATGTCCAGCACGCCGTTAGGGCTTTTTCTTCTTGCGGACCTGAGTCTTGTTTGTCGCCGGGCCCGTGGCCGTCGTCGCGGTCGGCGTTGTCGTGGTAGTCGTGAAGGCGGCATTGACAGCGCCGATCTGCTTCTGCTGACAAGGCGCGACACCTGGGATCTTCGGCGCAGAGCGACCCGAGTAGGTGGCCACGAACTCCGCGACCTCAATCGCATCCGTACCGACGACGACGTTCTGAGGCATGATCGAGCCGGAGAAGCCGCCGTTCTCGATCGCATACAGCACGCGATCGACCGGGCGCTCGCAGCGGACGTCGAAGTTCGGTCCGTTGTTCGCCTGCGCCGTGCGCACATTCGTCGCCGACCCGTGCGTTGCGGCCCAGGAGAACGTGTGGCAGCCGGCGCAACGTTCCGAGAACAGGACCGCGCCGCGGTACAGCTGCTTCTGATTGGACGAGACTTTGATCTTCTGCGTCCCGTAGCTGCAGGCGCCGAGGAGGACCACGGCGGACGCGATTGCACCCGTGACAAAGAGGACCCTGAGCGGCCGGCTCATGCGGCCGGGGATCATACGAGAATCGGCCTCGACGATGGCTCGGAAACTACTTACAGCCGCCGGACTGCTCGCCCTGTGCCTCGTGGCCGCAGCCTGTGGGGCGACCCATACTGTCGGCGCGCATCGAATCGTGTACCTGGCGCTGACCGAATACCGGCTGGCCCCGCAGAGGGTTCACGCCCGCGCCGGGCTGCTGACTATCTTCGTCCAGAACGACGGGCGACTGACCCACAACCTCGCGGTGATGCGCGGCGCCCGTACGACCGGCGTGACACAACCGATCGCGCCGGGACATCGGTCGCGCTTGACGCTCACGCTTCGGGGCGGAACGTACGTGATGGCTTCGACGATGCTCTCGGACGAGGCACTGGGCCTCTACGGAACGCTGGCCGTGAAATAGAGGAAGCGCGCCCCCGGCGCCGAACAGGACGCCATCCCCGGCGCCGGCTGTGAGACGTTCGCATTACACGCCAGCGCGATCGTCCTCCGACGGCGGCAACCAAAGGGGTCGGCGCCGGGGGCCCCCCTGTCCGGGGGCCGGCGCGCCACGGTCCGGCGCGCACATCGCCGGGCTTGCGCCGCCCGCTGCGCCGCCCGCGTGCCCGGGCAGCTATAACGCCCGCGTGAGCGCCGTTACGGACCCGGAGCTGTTCCGCGAGGTCTTTGGCCGGTTCGCGACTGGGGTTGCCGTGATCACCGGCACCGGGGCGGCTGGGCTGGGCGGCATGACCGTGAACGCACTCTGTTCGCTCTCGCTCGAACCGCTACTCGTGCTGGTGTGCTTCGAGAACGAGGCGCGCACGCTCCCGATCGTGCGCGAGGCCGGCCGGTTCGGAGTCAACGTGCTGACGACCGACCAGGAGGAGCTCGCCGGTGTGTTCGCGTCGAAGGTTCCCGAGGCGGAGAAGCTCGACGGAGTCCCGCACCGCATCGAGCACGGAGTGCCGCTGATCGAAGGGTCGCTGGCGTGGGCGGCCTGCGACCTACGGGAGCTGATCGCAGGCGGCGACCACACGATCGCGATCGGCGAGGTAATCGCGATGGGACTCGGGAGCGGCGATCCGCTGCTGTGGTACGGCGGCAGGTATCACGGCGCCGAGCTCACGTGAGGGTCAGGCGGCGGAACACGAACACGTCGCTGACGTAGGACAGCGGCTCGAGGTCGTCTCCCGCGAGGCGCCGGATGCGCGCCAGCACCTCTTGGCGCGGCGCGGGGTCGAGCGCGGCGATGAAGCTGGTCGAGCCGACGCGATCGACCAGCCCGTCGACATCGAGGACCTGCTCGAACGGAATCGCCACCTCATCCATCTGCTCGAACAGGTGACCCTGCTCGAGCGCTCGGCGCCAGTCGCGACCGCCGTACTGCGGGGTCTCCCCTCGATAGGGCTCGATGATCTCGCTGATCGCACGTTGGAGAGGCTGCTCGAGCCGGCGCCGGTTCCAGATCAGCCCGAGCCGGCCCTCGGGGCGCAGGACCCGGTGAAACTCGGCCAGCGCGCGGTCGGCGTTGAACCAGTGAAACGCCTGCCCGACGACGAGCGCGTCGGCGCTCTGGTCGGCGAGCGGCAGGCCCTCCGCCGTTCCGTCGAACACGCGAACCGAGGGCAGGACCCGGGCGAGGACGTCGCGCATCGCCGCGACGGGTTCGACAGCGACGACCTCGGCCCCGCTCGGAATGAGCACCCGTGTCAGCTTCCCGGTTCCGGCGCCAACGTCGACGAGCGCGCGTCCGGGCGCGAGCCCGAGCTGGCCGACGAGCCATTCGATCGCGGCAGGCGGATACTCAGGCCGGCCGCGCTCGTAGGCCTCGGCCTCCCGTTGGAACCCGAGTGCCGCGGAGTCGTGGATCGTCACGCCGTCCCCGCGGCCCTCGCCAGCAGGCCCACGATCACGAACGCCGCAAGGGTCATCACGCCGAGCTCCCGCCGGAGGATCGTGACCACCAGCGAACGCTGATCCTCGGAGGGCAGCGCGCCGATCGCCGAGGCCGACTCGAGTCCGCGCGCGTCAAGGACCATCTGCGCCGAGGCTATCCGCAGCTGCTCGGCGATAAAAGCCACCAGGAGCGGCAACAGCCCGTAGAGCACGTGCAAGCCCGGCGCCTTGTGGTGCTCGAGGTCGAGCACACCGCCGAGTGCAGCCTCGATCACGACGACCGCCTGGCCCGCGCGAAGCAGTAACCAGAACGAGCGGCTGTGCGGCTCGACGCGCCACCATCGCCACGCTCCGTAGACCCCCGCGAGCGCGTTGAGCGCGATCGCGGCCGTCCCGACGACGATGTGTACCTCCTTCACCGCGAGCCGTCGTCCCCGGGAGCGGGGTCGCCACACGAGCGCCCGGTGGACCACACGCCGCGCCGGTGCCATAGGGTGTCGGCCGCCGTGACATAGCCGCATTTCGCACTAAGTAACACTTTGTTACAAGCTACAGAGCCGCAGTGATATAACGCGCTTCCGATGCTCCGCACCTATTTACCGGCGATCGTGTTCCTGGTGCTCGGAGGCGCCTTCGGATTCCTGTTCGGAATCCTCAATCTGATCTCCGGTCGTAAGGCGCAACTGCCGAACCGCGCCAAGGAAAGCCCATACGAGTGCGGGCTGCCGTCGGAGATCCAGCGCGGGTTCCGGTTCGGCATCAGCTTCTACCTCGTCGCCATGCTGTTCATCCTGTTCGACATCGAGGTCATCTTCCTGTACCCGATCGCGGTCGAACTGAAGTCGTTCGGCACGTTCGCCATGAGTGAGACGGTTGTTTTCATCGTGCTGCTGGCGATCGCGTTCGTTTATGTATGGCGGCGAGGAGCCTTGTCGTGGAAATAAGGCGAGAGCCGCTCAGCGACCTCCGCGTCCGCCAGCTCGAGGCGCGGGACATGCTCCGCGGCGATCTCTCAGACGAGGAGCTCGAACGTTACGTCGAGCGGCAGGTGCTGACGACTACGGTCGACCGTGCGGTCGCGTGGGCGCGGGGCAACTCGATCTATCCGCTCTCTTTCGGGCTGGCCTGCTGTGCCATCGAATGGATGTCCCACGTCGGCCCTCGTGGCGACATCGCCAGGTTCGGATTCGAGGTCGCGCGCGCTTCGCCGCGGCAGGCGGATTTGATCTTCCTCTCGGGCCGCGTGTCGATCAAGATGGCCCCGATCATCCGGCGGCTGTGGGATCAGATGCTCGAGCCGAAATGGGCCATCTCCATGGGGGCGTGCTGCTCATCGATGGGCGTGTTCAACAACTACGCACTCGTGCCGTCGGACAAGTTCATGCCGATCGACGTCCACGTTCCGGGCTGTCCGCCACGTCCGGAAGCGTTGATGCACGGCATCGTCAAGCTGCGGGCCAAGATCCAGGGGAACCCGCCAGACGGATGGCGAGAGCGATACGACGCGGTCGGCACCGAGGAGGTAGTCCCGGAAGACGCCGGGAGCGCGGCGATCAACGTGTTCCAGCCTGGAGACACCGCCGGTGCCTGACGCCACCGGGCTCGAGCTGTACGCGCAGGAGCTCGGTGACGCGGTAAGCGGGTCGATCATCGGAACCGACTTTCATCGCGGTCGGGCAACGCTCCTCGCCAATCCCGAGAAGGTGCACGACCTGCTCGAGCAGCTCCGCTCCAAGGGCTACACGTTTCTCGCCAGCGTGCACGGCGTCGATTACTACCCAGAGGAGCCGCGCCTGGGCGTCCTGTACGAGCTGCTGGACATGCGCAGCGTCGACCGGATCTCCGTCAAGGCTCGTGTCCACACCGACGACCCGCGGATCGGCACCGTCACCGACCTCTGGCCGGGCGCCGACCATCCCGAGCGCGAGGTCTACGACATGTTCGGCGTCGTTTTCGAGGGCCATCCGGATCTACGTCGGATCCTGATGCCGGAGGACTACGAGGGCTTCCCGCAGCGCCGTGACTTCCCGGTCGGCGGCGAGCCGGTGCTGTTCACCTACAACGAAGAGAACAGCTACGGGAAGTGGCAGTGAGCGCGACCCACGACTACCGAAGGCGCGAGGAGTCGATCACGTACTCGGCCGAGCCCGCCAGCGAGGATCAGACCCACGAGCTCCTGAGCATCAACATCGGCCCACACCACCCGGCCACCCACGGCGTCCTGCGCCTGCTGGCGACGCTGGAGGGCGAGGTCGTGCGCGACATCAAGCCGATCATCGGCTACGTGCACACGGGGATCGAGAAAACCGCCGAGGACAAGTCGTACTGGAAGGTGATCCCGGTCGTCGAGCGGATGGATTACGTGAGCTACTACTTCAACGCGCTCGCGTTCTGCGGCGCGGTCGAGACTCTGCTCGAGATCGAGGTGCCCCCACGTGCCCAATACCTGCGCGTCCTGCACCTTGAGCTCAACCGGATCATGTCTCACCTCGTCTGGCTCGGGACGAGCGCACTCGACATCGGCGCGATCTCGATGTTCTTCTACTGCTTCCGCGAGCGCGACACGATCCTCGACCTGTTCGAGATGTCCTCCGGACAGCGGATGCACACGCGCTACTTCCAGGTCGGAGGCGTGATGGAGGACATCCCGGTCGGGTTCGCTGAGAAGGTGCGCGAGTTCTGCAAGTTGATGCCGACGCGCGCCGATCAGTACGCCGATCTGCTCGAGAAGAACCAGATCGCGCTCGAGCGGCTCCGCGGAACCGGGATCGTGGACGAGCAGACGTTGCTCGACCTCGGCGTCACCGGCCCGCTGCTGCGCGCGACGGGCAACCCGTGGGACCTGCGTAAGGCGCACCCCTACTCCTCATACGACCACTTCGACTTCAAGATCCCCGTCGGGACAGTAGGAGATAACTACGACCGCTACCGCGTCAGGCAGGCGGAGTTCTACGAGTCGGTGAAGATCATCGAACAGGCGATTGACGGACTGCCTGAGGGTCCCTTCATCACTCCGGATCGCAAGGTTGCGTTGCCGCCGCGCCACGAGCTCGCGACGAGCATGGAGGCCCTCATCCACCACTTCAAGCTCGTTACCGAGGGCTTCCGGGTGCCGGAAGGTGAGGCGTACTACCCGGTCGAGTCCCCGCGCGGCGAGCTCGGCTGCTTCGTGCGCGCGGACGGCTCCGCGAAGCCCGCCCGCGTGCACATGCGCGACCCGAGCTTCACGAATCTGCAGGCACTTCCAGCGATGGTCACGGACGGTTATCTCGCGGATCTGATCGCGTCGCTCGCGATGCTCGACCCGATCCTGGGCGGGATCGACCGCTGATGCCGCCGATCCCCGTCCCGCGCTTCGGGCACGGCTCGCGCGTCCCGGGCTGGGACGAGTCGGTCGACCTCGAGAAGCCTCCGGCGACGATCCCGGACCCGGCGACGACACCGGTTCCGGACGAGCTCCGCAAAAAGATCGAGGCGTCGATGGCCAAGTACCCCGATCCCCACTCCGCTGCGATCCCGGCCCTGCACGCCGCCCAGGAGCTCCACGGATGGTGCTCGCCCGAGGCGATCGATCAGGTAGCAGCCGTGATGCGGGTGACTCCGGCATACCTCAACAGCATCGCGACCTTCTACGACATGCTCGAGACGCATCCGGTGCCGCGCCACTACGTCTACGTGTGCACGAACATCTCGTGCTCGCTGCTCGGCGCGGACGAGCTCTACGAGGCGATGCTGGCGGCGGCTTCAGGGGGCGATGACGTCAACGTCCGCTCGTTCGAATGCCTCGGCGCGTGCGACATCGCGCCGATGGCCTCAGTCAACGGCGAGTACGTGGGCCCGCTCGATCTGGACGACGCGGGGCGAATCGTCGAGGATCTGCGAGAGGGCAGGGACGTGCTGAAGGAAAAACAACTTCGCTACCGCACGTGCGCGGATCCCGGGGCAGCGGCGTGAAGAAGATCCTGTTCCACCGGATCGATGAGCCGGGCCTCAACACGCTCGAGGTGTATGAGCGCCGCGGCGGCTACAGCTCGCTGCGCAAGGCGCTCGGGACGGAGCCCGACCAGGTCCTGACCGAGATCAACGAGTCCGGGATTCGCGGTCGCGGCGGCGCGGGCTTCCAGATGGGGAAGAAGGTCTCGTTCCTTCCGCACGGCGAGATGGCGAAGTACCTCGTCTGCAATGCCGACGAGTCCGAGCCGGGGACCTTCAAGGACCGCGAGCTCATGCAGAAGAGCCCGCACATGCTGATCGAGGGAATCATCATCGCGTCATACGCCGGCGAGATCGACCGCGCGTTCATCTACATCCGCGGCGAATACGCGCTCCAGGCGGACATCCTCGAGGGGGCGATCGCCGAGGCCGAGCGGGCGGGATACATCGGTGAGCGGATCCTCGGCTCGAGCCACTCGTTGAAGCTCGTGCTGCATCGCGGCGCGGGCGCCTACATCTGCGGCGAGGAGACGGGGCTGCTCGACTCGCTCGAGGGCAAGCGCGGCAACCCACGGCTGAAGCCTCCGTTCCCGGCGATCGAGGGCCTCTACGACGGCCCGACGCTGATCAACAACGTCGAGACCCTCGCGACGGTGCCGGCCATCATCGAGATGGGCGGCGAGGAGTACGCGAAGCTCGGCACGGAGACCTCGACCGGCACGAAGATCGTGAGCGTCTCCGGCGACGTCCAGCGGCCAGGCAACTATGAGATCGAGCTCGGGATCCCCTCGCGGGAACTCATCTACGACCTCGCCGGCGGGCCTCCCGACGGCAGGGAGATCAAGCTCTGGTTCCCCGGCGGGTCGAGTTCGCCCGTCATGACCAAGGACGACCTCGACCTCGGTTATGACTTCGACACGATGGCGAAGGCCGGATCGATGATCGGGTCAGGAGCGGTCATCGTCGTCGACGACTCCCACCGCGTGCTCGACGTTGCCTACAAGGTCGCCAAGTTCTACGCGCATGAGTCCTGCGGCAAGTGCGTCCCGTGCCGGGAGGGGACCAACTGGACCGTCAAGATGCTCGAGCGGATCGAATCGGGAGAGGCGACGCCGATGGACCTCGACATCATGGCCTCCGTCCAGGAGCAGATCATCGGCAACTGCCTGTGCGTACTCGGCGACGCGATGGCGATGCCGATCGGATCGATGGTCGAGAAGTTCCGCGGCGAGCTCGAGGCGGAGATCGAGGCTGCGCGTGAACGCTCCGGTGCGGGCGAGCTCGAGGACGTCGTGCCGCTCGGCGTCGCTGACCCTCACGCGGGCCCGCTCCCGGTGCATTGATGCCAAGACCCGAGCCGAAAATCATCCAGCTGACGATCGACGGTCGCGAGGTGCGCGCTGCTGAGGGGACGATGCTGGTCGATGCCGCCAAGGAGGGCGACGTCGAGATCCCGTACTTCTGCTACCAGCCAAAGCTCGGCGAGCCCGTCGGAGCATGCCGCATGTGCCTGGTCGAGATCGAGGGGATCCCGAAGCTCCAGACGTCCTGCTCGACGGCCGTCAAGGACGGGATGGTCGTCCATACACAGACCGAGCGCGTCCGCCATGCTCAGCATGCGGTTGTCGAGTTCCTGCTCGTCAATCACCCGCTCGACTGCCCCGTGTGCGACAAGGGCGGCGAGTGCCCGCTCCAGGACATCACCTTCGGCTGGGGGCTCGGGCGCATCTCGCTTCATCGACCCCAAGCGCCACTTCCAGAAGCCGCTCGCACTCAGCCCGCTGATCGCGATCGACCGGGAGCGGTGCATCCTCTGCTACCGCTGCGTGCGCTTCTCGCAGGAGATCGCCGAGGACTACCAGCTGATCTTCGCCGAGCGCGGCGCCCACACGTTCGTCGCCACCCACAACGGCCACCCGTACGTCGCCCCTTTCAGCGGCAACATCATCGAGCTGTGTCCGGTCGGCGCGCTGACGAGCCAGCCGTACCGTTTCCGCGCTCGGCCGTGGGACATCGAGGGCTCGGGTGGGATCTGCACACTTTGCCCCTCGCAGTGCAACGTCGAGTTCACCGTTCGCGACGAGCGCGTCCTGCGCGTCCTCGCCCGGGACCACCACGAGGTGGACGACGGGTGGCTGTGCGACAAGGGCCGCTTCGCCTATCAGGCGATCCACGCCGACGAGCGCATCACCGAGCCGCTCGTGCGCGACGGCGGTTCGCTCCGTCCGGTCTCCTGGGAGCGGGCGCTCGATGTAGCCGGCGGACTGTCCAGGCATCCCGGGCACGCCGCGGCACTCGCCGGAGGCCGCGCAACGAACGAGGAGGCGTTCCTGCTCGGCCGGCTGATGCGCGAAGGGCTGGACTCCCACGACATCGACTCGCGCGAAGGCGACATGGTGCCGCTCGAGCTTGCCCGGGCGCTCGCGGCGCCGTCGCTGCAGGCGACCGTTCCAGATCTCGAGTTCGCCCACGCGGTCCTGGTCCTCGGCTGCGAGCCGCTCGACGACGCGCCGATCTTCGACCTGCGGATTCGCAAGGGCGTCCGGCGCAACGGCGTCAAGCTCGCGGTCGCGACCGCTCGGCCGAGCGCACTCGACCCGAACGCGAAGCTGGTCGCCCGATACACGCCCGGTGACGAAGCGGCATTTATCGCCGCGCTCGCGGACGAGCTCGAAGCGGAGCCCCGCAGTGATCTCGGAACGCTCCTGCGCGACGCGGGCGAGGATGTCGTGATCCTCTGGGGCGAGCGGCTGCCGGCTGACGCGCTCCCCCACATGCTGCGCCTCGCCGAGGCGCTCGGCCTCCGCGATCGGGCGGGCGCCGGTCTGCTCGAAGTTCCCGCCGGAGCGAACGGGCGCGGCCTGCGCGAAGCGGGGGCGCTTCCGAACGCGGGGCCCGGCTACGGCGACCCCGCTCCGGGGGGCCGCTCCGCAATCGAGATCGCCGAGGCCGCCGCGGCGGGCGATGTCCACGCGCTGTACCTGTTCGAGACCGACCCCGTGCGCGACCGCCCGAACCGGGCGCTGTGGGAGCAGGCCCTCCACCACGCCGGGCTGGTCGTGGCTCACGCCTCGGTGCTCACCGAGGGGCTGAAGGAGCACGCGAGCGTCGTGTTCCCGGCCGAGTCGCATGCCGAGAAGGAGGGCACGCTCGTCCATCCCGATGGCCGGCTGCAGCGTCTGCGCGCTGCGATCGGCCATCCCGGCGAGGTCCGCGCCGGATGGTGGGTGCTGGCCGAGCTGTGCAAGCGCCTCGGCCTCGACACCGGCGTCTTGACGAGCGGGATGGCGTTCAGCCAGCTGGTCGAAGCGGTGCCGTTCTACGACGGGCTGACGCTCGATGAGCTCGGCGGCCGCGGGGTGCGCTGGCCCGAGCGTGAGCAGGCTTCCGCGGTGCCTGAGGGCGCTGGAAGCTCATCGGAAATAGTCCGACAAAGTTCCACGAGCCCTGGGTCCACGCCGCCGAACGGCGCACTCCGGCTCGGGACCTACCGCCCGATCTGGGCCTCGCCCGAGGTCGAGATCTCGCCGGCGCTCCACTTCGCGGTCGCCCACCAGCAGGTCGAGCTCTCGCCCGAGGACGCGCGGCGGCTCGGCATCGCCGGCGGCGAGACGGTCCAGGTCGCGCAGAACGGAACCCGCTTGAGGGCCACGGCTGCGATCCGCTCGGGCGTCCCGAGCGGCACCGCCTTCCTTGCCGACGGGCTCGCGAGCGACTCGGCCAACGAGCTGACCGAGACGACCGTCGAGGTGTCGAAGCGATGATCACCTTCGGGGACCAGTTCTTCTTCGAGCCCTGGTGGATCCAGATCGTGAAGGCGCTGGTGATCTTCGCCCTGGTACTCGCGGTGTTCCCGGTCCTGACGGTCTACGAGCGCAAGCTGATGGGCCGTCTCCAGTCGCGCTTCGGGCCAAACCGGGTCGGGCCGTACGGGCTGCTCCAACCGATGGCGGAGATCGTCAAGTTCGCCACCAAGGAGCCGTTCAAGCCGCAGACGGCGTCGACCGTGCTCTACCGGATGGCGCCTATGCTCTCGTTGCTGGCCGCGATCTCCGTGCTGGCGATCATCCCGTTCGGCAACGTCCAGCACATCGGCGGCCAGAGGGTCGGCCTGTACGGGATCGACGTCTCGATCGGCCCCCTGTTCGTGTTCGCGTTCGCGGGCATCTCGTTCTACGGCGTGATGCTCGGGGGGTGGGCCTCCGGCTCGAAATACGCGTTCCTCGGCGCGATGCGGACCGCAGCGCAGCTGATCTCCTACGAGGTCTCCCAGGGGCTCGCGCTGATCGGGGCGGTGATCACCGCCGGCACGCTGTCGCTCACCGGGATCGTCCACGGCCAGCATGGGATGTGGTACGTCGTCCCGCAGGCGGCCGGCTTCATCATCTTCGTCGTCGCCAGCCTGGCCGAGATCAACCGGCCGCCGTTCGACCTCGTCGAAGCCGACGCCGAGCTCGTCGCCGGATTCAATACCGAGTACGGCGGGACTCCGTTCGCCGCCTATCTGTTCGCGGAGTACCTGAACATGATCGTGGTCGCCGCGATCGCCACGACTGTGTTTCTGGGCGGCTGGCTGATCCCCGGCAACCCCCACATCCCGGGTTGGATCGACCCGTTCATCGTGTTCGCGAAGATGATGCTGTTCATCACCTTCTTCATCTGGGTCCGGTTCACGGTTCCTCGGGTGCGCTACGACCAGCTGATGTCGTTCGGGTGGAAGGTGCTGCTCCCGCTCGCGACGCTGAACGTCCTCGTCACCGCGATCATCGTCGGCACATGACCTACGACCCGAGCGCGGATGTCATTGAGGTCATCAGGCAACCGAGCCCCAACCCGGTGCAGACGGTCTACCGCGCCTTCGGCGAGACCCTGCGCGGGCTGAAGACGACGTTTGCGCGGATCCCGGAAGGGACCGTGACGTTGCAGTACCCCGAGGAAAAGACCCCCGTCTACCCGCGCTTCCGCGGCCGCCACAAGCTCCACCGGTTCGAGGACACCGGGCTCGAGAAGTGCGTCGGGTGCTCGCTGTGCGCCGCCGCTTGCCCGGCGGACTGCATCCGCGTCGTGAGCGCCGAGAACACGCCCGAGAATCGGGTCTCCGCCGGCGAGCGCTACGCGGCCGTGTATGAGATCAACCTCTCGCGCTGCATCTTCTGCGGCTACTGCGAGGTCGCGTGCCCGTTCGACGCGATCACGATGGGACACGACTACGAGCTGTCGGACTACACGCGGTCTGATCTGATCTTCACCAAGGAGATGCTGCTGGCGGAGCCGATCGAGCGGACGCCGCTTCGTCGGGAGGGCGAATGATCTTCCACGACATCCTCTTCTTCATCGCCGCGATCGGCGCGCTGACGGGAGCGATCGGCGTCGTCACGGTCAGAAACCCGTTCTACAGCGTCCTCTCGCTCGTCTTCCACCTGATCTCGCTCGCCGCGCTGTTCCTGCTGCTGCGGGCGGAGTTCGTCGCGGCCGCGCAGGTGATCGTGTACGCGGGTGCGGTAATGGTGCTGTACGTGTTCGTCGTCGCCTACGTCGGCGGCGCCGATGAGCCGCTTCATGCGGGCGGCGCGGCGTTGAAGGTGCTCGGCCCGCTGTTCGCGCTGGGGCTCGCGGTCGAGCTCTGCATCGCGGTGCTGGGCACGGCGCTTCAGGGCATCAAGCACTACGGGGCCAAGTACCAGCTCGGCTTCGGGACGCCCGCGCACATCGGCAAGCTCTTCCTGACCAAGTACCTGTTTCCGTTCGAGGTCGCGTCGCTGTTGCTCCTGGTTGCCGCCGTCGGCGCGGTCGTACTCGCGCGGCGCCGTCGTGGCCTCGAGCCCGATCCCGAGCTCGAGCGACGGCTCCACGTTCCGAGGCCCGCGTTCAGCGGGACGATGGCGGAGGCCGCGGGAACACGCGTGGTCGAGACGCCGGTGCCCGCGGAGATCGGGGGCGCCCCACATCCGGCTCCCGTCGGCAGCGGCTCGCGACCCGATGAGGGCGGCTGGTAGTGCCGATCGGCTGGTACCTGGTCGTCTCGGCGCTGATCTTCTGCATCGGCGCCGCGGGCGTGCTCATGCGACGCAATCCGCTCGTGATCCTCTTGTGCCTGGAGCTGATGCTGAATGCCGCGAACCTCGCGCTGGTGGCGTTCGCGCGGATGTGGGGCGGCGAGGACGGGCAGGTGTTCGCCCTGATCGTGATGGTGGTGGCGGCGTGTGAGGTGACCGTGGGGCTCGGATTGATCGTCGCGATCTACCGCCGCCAGCTGCCGATCGACGTCGACGAGCTGCACGAGCTCCAGGGCTAGGCCATGACCGCCACGACCTTCGGCTGGCTGATCCTCCTGTGTCCGCTCGTCGGGACGGTCGTGCTCGGGCTCGGCTGGGGCCGCTGGCCCGGACGAGCCGCGGGCTGGATCGCCACGGCGGCGATCGGGCTCGCGTTCGCGTGCAGCGTCGTGTCGCTCATCAGCCTCCTGAACCATTCGCCCCATCACCGCGAGCTGACCTCGACGATCTGGAACTACGCGGTCACCACCGGGCTCGACGCGAAGCTCCAGATCCTCGTCGATCCGCTGTCGATCTTCATGGCCGTGGTGGTCTCAGGCGTCTCGACGCTGATCCACCTCTACTCGGTCTCCTACATGACCTTGGACCGAGGCTACACGCGCTACTTCGCGTACCTGAACTACTTCGTGTTCTCGATGCTGCTGCTGGTGCTGGCGGGCAACTTCGTGCTGCTGATCGTCGGCTGGGCGTTCGTCGGCGCGGCGTCGTATCTGCTGATCTCGTTCTGGTACCGGCGAACGACCGCCACCCGCGCGGGCATCAAGGCGTTCGTGATCAACGTCGTCGGCGACGTGGGGCTCGTGCTCGGGACGTTCTTCATCTTCCGGCACACAAACACGGTCGATTTCCTGAAGGTGTTTGGGGAAACGCGCCACGTCTTCCACCACGACTCGAACGACCTCGTCGCGGCCTGTCTGCTGCTTGGCGTCGGCGCGTTCGCCAAATCCGCCCAGGTTCCGCTCCACACGTGGTTGCCCGACGCGATGGAGGGCCCAACACCGGTCTCTGCGCTGATCCACGCCGCGACGATGGTGACGGCCGGGGTCTACCTGATCGCGCGCATGCACCCGCTGTTCGAGCAGGCGCCGACGGCGGGCGACGTGACCGCGATCGGAGGTTGCCTCACGCTGCTGATCGCGGGCTCGATCGCGCTGGTGGTGACCGACATCAAGCGCGTGATCGCCTACTCGACGATGTCCCAGATCGGCTACATGATCATGGGAGTCTCGGTTGGCGCTTACTCGGCCGGCCTGTTCCACCTGATGACGCATGCGTTCTTCAAGGCTCTGTTGTTTATGGGGGCCGGCTCGATCATCGGCGCGATGGCGGGCAACCAGTCGCTCGATCGGATGAGCGGCTTTCGCAAGGCGCTGCCGTTCACGTTCGCCTGCTTCATGGTGGGCGGCCTGGCCCTGTCGGGCCTGCCGCCGTTTTCGGGTTGGCTGTCGAAGGACGACATCATCGCCTTCCTCGATCATCGCGGCGGCGGTTTCGAGATCCTCGGGATCCTCGGCTACGTCGGCGCGTTTCTGACCGGGCTGTACACGTTCCGGATGATCTTCCGGGCCTTCTTCGGCAAGCCGTGCGACGAGGCACGCGAGCTCGAGCACGGGCACCTTGCGCACGCCGAGGTGCCTACGAACCCGCTCACGGGCGAGGAGGAGGACACCGACGTCGGCTTCCCCGGTCCCGGACACTTCATCGCCGAGCGGGAGGTCCCGATGCAGGTGGCGATGGGCACGCTGGCGCTGCTCGCGGTCGTCGGTGGCGTGGTCCAGATCCCCGGGGTCGATAACGGGATCACCCGCTTCCTATCGACGACGTTCGCCGACTCCACGCTGTCCAGGAGCGAACCCTCGACCTCCGCGTCCTGGATCGGGCTCGTGATCGGCGCCGTGATCGCGGTCGGCGGGATCTCCATCGCCTACCGGGTCTGGATCGCCGAGCCCGGGCTCGCGACGCGGCTGCGCGAGCGGCTCCCGGCCATGCACCGCTTCCTGTTCAACAAGTGGTACTTCGACGACCTGATCGATCTGCTGGTCGTCCGCCCGGCGCTCATGGTCGGGCGGCTCGCCGAGGCGTGCGAGCGGATCGTGGTCGCGGGTGGCCTCACCGGCGGAACACTGGGCGTGGTCCGCGCGGGATCGGCGGCTGTACGGCGCGCGCAAACGGGGTTCCTGCGGTACTACGCGGCAGCGATGGTCGTGGGCTTGTTCGGGGTCGGTCTCTACTTCCTGGTGTCGTCGACGTGACCCTGTCGATCCTCATCTGGCTGCCGCTCGCTATCGCACTCGTCTGCGCGGTGTTCGTGCCGCCTGGCTTGGTCGGACGAACGGTGGCGGCGGGGAGCATCGTGACTCTCGGGATCGCGATCTCGTTCCTGGCCCGCTTCAAGCTCGGACACTCAGGGCTCCAGTTCCTCACCGACAAGGTCTGGATCTCGGCCCTCGGCATCCACTACAAGCTCGGCCTCGACGGCCTGAACATCGCGCTGGTAGCGCTCACCTGCGTGCTGTTCTCCGCTTCGCTGATCTGGGCGTCCTTCCACGACTGGGATCGTCCGCGCAGCTTCTACTTCCAGTTCGGGCTCGCGCAGAGCGCGGTGCTCGGCGCGTTCTGCGCTCAGGACCTGGCCCTGTTCGTGGCGTTGTTCGACCTGATGCTGATCCCGTTTTACTTCCTGACCGGCATTTGGGGCCGAGGCGATCGGGTGCGAGCGACGACCAAGCTCGTCGTGTACACGCTCATCGGCTCGTTCTTCATGCTCGCCGGCGCGATCGCGACCGGGGTGCTGGCCTCGAGCCAGAACGGCGTCCCGATCACGTTCGCGCTGACCGCCCTGCAGCACCTGCCGCTCTCTCACGCCTCGCAGGAATGGATCTTCCTGGCCTTCGCCGCCGCGTTCCTGGTGAAGATGCCGCTGATCCCGTTTCACGGCTGGCTGCCAGACGGATATATGGCGATGCCGACCCCGGCCATCGCCGTGTTCTCGGGAATCCTTTCCAAGGTCGCGGCGTACGGCTTCCTGCGGGTCGTACTGCCGTTGTTCCCGTTCGCCACCGTGCACTTCCAGCTACTGATGCTGCTCATCTGCCTGGTCTCGATCCTGTGGGCCACGTCGCTGGCCTTTACGGTCGGCGAGGCCAGGCTCGTGGTCGCCTACTCGAGCGTCGCCCAGCTCGGTTTCATCACGCTCGGGATCTTCGCCCTGCGCCCCCAGGGCGCCCAGGGCGCGCTCCTGCAGATGGTCAACCACGCTCTGGTGACCGCGCCGCTGTTCTTCATCGTCGCGGCGCTCGCGGCCCGGGCGGGCGGCTCGGAGAAGCTCCGCGACATGGGCGGGATCGCATTCCGGGCTCCGGTGCTCGCGACGCTGTTCGTGATCGTCGCGTTCGCGACGCTGGCGATGCCGGGCTCCTCGAACTTCGTGGGTGAATTCCTGATCCTGCTCGGGACGTTCAAGGCCAAGCTGGCGATCGCCGTGATCGCTTTCACGGGCGTCGTCGGCGCCTCGGTGTACGCGCTGCGGGTGTTCATCCGCTCGATGCACAACCGCGTCGGGCCTCGCGTGGCCTCCAGGGAAATCGGGTTCGCCGACGCGGCAGCGATCGTCCCGATCGTGGCTGTGATCCTGGCGCTGGCGTTCTATCCGCAGTTCGGGCTGCGTAGGTCCCAATCGACCGTCAACGCGACGCTATCCGCTTTCAGTTCGCCATTTGCGCTGGAGGCGAGCCGATGACGGTGCTGGCTCGCATTCACGGGCCGTACATCGACTGGGCTGCGCTGTCGCCGTTCGTCGCGCTGACGGCCGGCGGGCTGCTGGTGCTGCTGCTGGGCCTGATCGGTTGGCGCATCGCCCGCGAGCGCCTGGTGCCACTGTTGACGCTGACCGTCCTCGGTGTCGCGCTGGCGTTCGAAATCGCCCACTTCAAGCATCACGCGTCAATCGTCTCCGGGGCGCTGCGGTTCGACGATCTGGCAGTGGTGCTCGACATGCTGTTCACGGTGTCCGCGATCGCAGCGGTGCTGCTGTCGTTCCGGGAGCATGCCGCGGAGCGGGCCGGCCACGGCGAGTACCACTCGCTGATCATCTTCAGCGTGCTCGGGATGGCGATCCTCGTCTCGGCGCAGAACCTCGTCACGCTGTTCATCGGGTTCGAGCTCCTGTCGATCCCGCTGTACGTGCTGTGCGCCGCGAACTACCGGCGTGAGGGCTCGCTCGAGTCCGGGCTCAAGTACCTGGTGATCGGCTCCGTCGGTTCGGCGACGCTCGTGTACGGGCTCGCGCTCGTGTACGGCTCGACAGGGTCGACCGACTTCAGCACGATCGCTGCCCACGTGTCCTCGGGCAAGCTCGCCGGCGGGATTGCCGGCGACCCGATGCTGCTGACCGGGGTGGGGCTCGTGGTGGTCGGTTTCGCGTTCAAGGCCTCGGTGGCCCCGTTCCACCAATGGACCCCTGACGTCTACGAGGGCGCCCCCACGCCGATCACCGCGTTCATGGCCACCGCGACCAAGGCGGCCGCGCTCGGAGTCTTCCTGCGGTTCTTTGATGTGGCGGTGATCGGCGCCCAGAACACCTGGGCACCGATGCTGGCGGCGCTGGCGACGATCACGATCATCGTGGGCAACGTGGGTGCGCTCGGGCAGTCGTCTCTGAAACGGATCCTCGCCTACTCGGGCGTGGCGCAGGCGGGATACATGCTCGGAGGAGTGGTTGTGGGAACGAAGCTCGGGGTCAACGCGACCGTCCTCTATCTCGGCGTCTACCTGCTGATGAACATCACCGCGTTCGCGGTGATCGTCGCCGTCGAGCGCTCCGGCAGCGCCGGCGACGACATCTCCGGGCTGAGCGGCCTGGGCTCTCGTCAGCCGTGGCTTGCGTGGCCCATGACGATCGCGATGCTGTCGCTGGCCGGAATCCCGGGGACGGTGGGGTTCATCGGAAAATTCCAGCTGATCCGCGCGCTCGTCGACGGCGACTACACCTGGCTCGGGATCGTGTTGGTCATCGGCTCGATGATCTCGCTCGGCTACTACCTACGGGTGGTGGCGACGATGTGGATGACGGGCACGACCGCGACCACGACCACGGGGGTCGCGATCGCGGGCTACGCCCCGATCGCGGGCGGGTCGCAGGAGGCGGACGATGCCGGCGGGTCGCAGGAGGCGGACGCGGGCGGGTCGCAGGAGGCGGGTGCCGGCGGGTCGCAGGAGACGGACGATGCGGCGGCGGAGGGCCCAACCCCCGCCGGACCCGCGGTTCCTTCCCCGGGCGAACCGGCTCCCGGCGCCGTAGGGCGACCTCCCGCGGCCCCTGCCTCGGGCGAACCGCCTCCCGGCGCCCGGAGCCCAGCGCAGGCGATCCCCCAGCCTGACATCACGCTCGTAGCGATGGTGTTCGCGGCCGCCTCGGTGTTCTTCGGCATCGTCCCAGGGCCCTTGTTCCACCTCGTCGCCCATGCAGGCAACGCGCTGGCGGGGTTGGTCCCTTAGGACGCGGTCGATTTCGCCGCGTGCCCCGCGCGCGGCCGCACGCGGTCGATTTGGCCGCGTGCCCCGCGCGCGGCCGGCCACGACGTGTCGGAACGCGCAAACCTCTCAGCGAGCAGGAGTTTTTCCACTCTGAGCAGGTCTAGGCTGCGAGGGATGACAAACCTCGAACGGCGAAGCCAGTTTGCGCGCTCGAACAGGTCGCTCCCGGCGGCTGCTCGCTCTGCTGGTGCTCTGTTTTAGTGCGTTCGTCGTGGGTAGCCACGGCCGGATGACCGACGAACAAGACCCCAAAGGACCTCCTGGCTCGGTTTCCAACCAGAACGGCGAGGAGGCAGAGACACATCACGAGGAACGTGAATTCGGGCTGCGCCGCATGCGGCCGGTGAATGCCGATAGGGAGCAGAGCAAGAACGACGAAGGCGGCGCGGGCGAGGGCTCGCAGTCGACCGGGCATCCTGACTCGGCGCGCTGAGCGCCCCACCGAGCCGCGACCGCCCCCCGCCCCACCGACCGCTCCCGCCGGGCCGCGACCGCCGCGCCCCACCGAGCCGCGACCGCCCCCGCCGCTACGATCGCCGTCCGGTGGACTACCCGATCGAGAGCTTCAGCGGATCCGAGCGTGAGCGGCTGCGCCCGCACTTCACGAACCTCGACCGGCCGGTTTTCGCGCTGGTCAACCTCCCAGAAACCGTCAAGGGGGCGCTGTTCGCGCGCTACTCGCGCTACCCCGGCACCCTCAGGAGGCTGTTCCTGGACGAGTTCGCAGGAGACCTCCCCGAGCCGGCGGCGCTTCCCGATCCGGGCGAGGGCTCGCGTGCCGCGCAGCTGTATGACCGCATCTTCCTCGGCTACGGCGACGATTCGGTCGCGCAGCTCGGGGGTGCCCACATTGCATGCGAGTGGGTGTCGAACGTGTTGACGAAGGTGCTCCAGCGCCCCCGCCTCGGCGCCTACCTCGAGCAGTCCACGCGCTACATCGCCTACGACGCCCCGATGCCGGAGCCACCCGGCGGGTATCGCTACTACCGCGATCCCGAGCTCGGCGACGAGTACGAGCGCGCGATGAACGAGCTGTTCTCGATCTACTCGGCCTCGCTCCCGCGCGTCACGGCGTGGGCGGCCGGGGAATTCCCGCGCGCACCGGACGAGGCGGAGGCAGCTCACGCCCGAGCGACCAAAGCCAAAGCGCTCGACCTACTCCGCGGCCTCTTGCCGGCGAGCTCCCTGTCTCATATGGGAATCTTCGCCACCGGCCAGACGTATGAGCAGCTCGTGCTGCACCTGCTGGCCCACCCGCTGCCCGAGGCACAACGCTATGGGCGGCTGATGCTCGAGGAGCTCCAGGCAGTCATCCCGAGCTTCCTCGTCCGGGTCGAGCGGCCGGACCGTGGCGGCGAATGGATCTCCTATCTCCGAGACCGCGAGCACACGGGACAGCTGTGGTCCAATCGCCTGGGCATCGAGCAAGAGGGCACCGGCGGACCATCGGTGAAGCTGTTGCGCGCAGAGGGCGACGAGGATGACCTGCTCGCCGCGCTCCTGTTCGATGCGGGCGCGTCCTCGGAGGAGGCGATCAAGAGCGCGGTCGAAGCGCTCGATGATCACGGGCGATCAGAGCTCCTGTCCGACCTGATGGGCCACCGTGCGAACCGCCGTCACCGCCCCGGGCGCGGGCTGGAGGTCCTCCGCTATCGGTTCGAGATCGTCGCCGACTACGGGGCGTTTCGCGACCTGCAGCGCCACCGTATGCTGACGATCCAGTGGCAGGCGCTGACGCCCGACCTCGGGGCGGGGGTGCCCGAGCAGGTCGAGCTCGCTGGCTGCGGCGACGAGTACCGCCGCGCACTCGAGATCTCAAGGAACGCTTACGAAGCGCTCAAGGATCGCGGACTCGACAGCGCCGCCCCCTACGCGCTCTGCCTCGGCTACCGGATCCGCTTCATCCTCGACCTCAACGCTCGCGAAGCGATGCAGCTGATCGAGCTCCGCTCCGGGCGCGAGGGCCACCCGAGCTACCGCGCGGTCGCGCACGAGATGCACGCTCAGATAGCCGCGGTCCACCCGGCGGTGGCCGCCGCAATGACGCACGTCGACCACGAAACGGAACCTCGTCTCGAGCGCATCCTCTCCGAGATGCGCTCGCACCACCGAGCGGCCGCCCGGCCGTAAGCACCCGCTTAGAGCTACCGTAGAGATGTGTCCCTCGTGTGAACGAGGTTGCCGTCTACAGGAGGTGGCGAAATGCTGTTCCGCGTCACCGGCGCCGAGCGAACGGTTGCCGATCTGCTGCCGATCGAGGTGGACCGCGAGAGCGCGCGCAAGACTTCGGACTCCGTCCCGTTCTGGTTCCACACGTTCGCGCTCAACCGCCACGAGGGCATCTACACGCCCGGAGAGGCGCGCGACCACCGCTATCGGATTCCAGCACTTCCGGACGATCTGACGGGCAAGCGGGTGCTCGACGTGGGGACGTTCGACGGGTTCTATGCGTTCCTGGCCGAGCACCGCGGTGCCGAGCGGGTGGTCGCCGTAGACAACGAGCAATACCGGGAGTGGGTTGCGTCGCGCTGGCGGATCGAGCTCGAGGGCGGCGAGGGTTTCCGCGCGATCCGTCGACTGTTGAGCTCCGATGTGGTCTACCGGCGGATGGATGCGTTCGCGATCGACGAGCTCGGCGAGCGCTTCGACTTCACGTACTGCTTCGGGATCCTCCACCGGGTCGAGAACCCGCTTGGCCTGCTGCGCGTCCTGCGCGCCTGCACGGCGCCAGAGGGCACGGTCCTGGTCGAGACCTACGGGATCAGCGCCGAGCGGCGCAACGGGCCGGCGATCCGCGTCTCCGCACCCGGCGAGGTCTACGCGGGCGATGACTTCGTCTACTGGGGTTTCGCCGAAACGGGACTCGAGCGATTGGCCCAAATCGCCGGCTTCTCGCGCGCCGAGGAACTCGACGTGGTCGAGATCCACGGTCATCCCCGCCTCCTGGGAAGACTGATTGCCTGAGCCCACTCACAGGCTTCTCACAACTCGATCACACGCTGTTAACGGTTTAACTTGTCGTTTGCAGGGACATTGTGTGGGCGATGTTGCCTGCGATCTACGCACATCGTCTCGGTCGCGCGTATGGGCCGGACTCCTCGCGCACCGCGCTGATGCGCACGCTCGCACACCCGATCGACGGGCTCGAGACGGACTGCTGCCTGACGGCCGATGGGGAGCTAGCGCTCCTGCACGACCCACTGCTTCAGCTGGGAACCAACCTCTCCGGTTGGACGCATGAGCGCCCAGCTCGCGAGATCCGCCGCGCGCAGCTGCGCGACGCATTCGGAAAGCCGACGAACGAGCAGCCTCTGTTCCTCGAGGAGCTGCTCGATCTCGTACCCGCAAACGCGAAGCTCCAGCTCGAGATCAAGGCCCACGCGGACTCTGCGCTCGCGCTCCGGACGACCCGGGCGGTCTGCCGGCGGCTCACGAATCACCCGGCGCGTGAGCGCGTCGAGATCATCAGCTTCTTCTCGAGCGCGTGCGCCCTCGCCGCCCGACTCGGGTTTCGCTCGCGGGCGATCGTGATCGCCGACTACAGGATCGACGAGCTGGCAGAGTGGGCCAGACGCTCTGGCATCCACGGCGTCTGCATCGAGCACTTCCTGCTGTCCCCGGAGCTCGTTGACACGCTCCAGGCCGCCGACCTAAGCGTCACGACCGGGACGATCAACCATCCCGAGATGCTGCCCTCGCTCCTACCGCTCGTGGTCGACGCGATTACAACCGATGCGCCACACGCGCTGCTCGACGCGCTGCGCGCGGTGGGCGCCCCGTGCGAGGCACGAAGGCGGCCCCTCTCTGCGACTGTGGTCCAGCCCTGGGGCTAGGGCCCTACCAAGCGCAAGCAAACTTAATCAACCCTGCTCGCGCTGTCGCAGCTCGATCCGCCTGATTTTCCCGGTCAGCGTCTTCGGCAGGTCGGGCACAAACTCGATCAAGCGCGGGTAGGCGTACGCCGAGTGGCGGTCGCGCACGAACGCCTTGATCTCCTCGGCGAGCTCCTCCGACGGCTCATGGCCCGCGGCGACCACCACGAATGCCTTGACCACGTTGCCGCGCCGCTCGTCGGGTGAGGCGACCGCGGCCGCCTCGGCGACGGCCGGATGCTCGAGGCACGCGGACTCGACCTCGAACGGCCCAATCCGATACCCGGCGGAGATGATCACGTCGTCCGCGCGTCCCTCGTACCAGTAGTACCCATCGTCATCTTGTCTCGCGGCGTCCTTGGTGTGGAACCACTCGCCGCCGAACGCCTCCTCCGAGTCCTCCGGCGGGCGGTTCCAGTACCCGAGCGGGTAGTGGGGGTTCGAGCGGGCCTTGAGACATATTTCTCCCCGCTCGCCCTGCGTGACCGGCCGTTCGTCCTCGTCGAGGATCTCGACCTGCCACCCCGGCATCGGCTTGCCCATCGACCCCTCGCGAACCTCCATGAACGGGAAGTTCCCGCACAGCGGGTACGACTCGGTCAGGCCGTAGAAGTCGAGCACCGTCAGGCCGTATTGCTCGCGGAACCAGCGGATCGCCTCCGGGTTCAGAGGCTCACCGGCCGAGCAGACGATCCTGAACTTCTGGGGGTAGCGCCTCCCAGCGTCGGAGATCGACATCATCGAGCGGATCGCCGTGGGGGTGCCGAACACGTTGGTGACCTCATGGCGGGAAAGGAAGTCGAGCTGCTTGTGAGGGTCAAAGCCGCCCTCGCGCTGATAGACGGCCTGGACCGCGCCGAGCCGCCAGGGGCCGAGCAACGGACAGATCCCCGCGGCCCACGCCCACTCGCCCATCCCGTGGAACAGCTCGTTCTCGCGGACGTCGTGGCAGTAGATGAACTCCTCGTGGGCGAGGAGGTACCGGTGGGCGTGGAGGATCCCCTTCGCCAGGCCCGTAGTGCCACTCGAGTAGTAGAGCTGGGCCGGGTCGTCCGCCGCGGTATCGACACACTCAAACGAGCTCGAGCCGTGAGACAGGAGCTCGTCGTCGAGGATCAGCACGTGCTCGACCAGCGAGCGCTCGATCCGATCCGCATTCGCCGCGTCCGTGACGAGCACCTTCGCCTGCGAATCGGTGAGCCGGTGCCGGATGCCCTCGTCGCCGTAAAGAACCGACATCGAGAGCAGGATCGCCCCCGTCTTCCAGGTCCCGAAGAACGCGGCAGCGGTCTCCGGCGTCGGCGGAAGCAGCATCGCCACCCTGTCACCGCGCTCGACGCCGTGGGCGACCAGCACGTTTGCAAACTGGTTGGAGACGTCTTGCAGCTCGCCCCAGCTAGCCGGCGGACGTTGCCGGCGAAGTCTTCGTGGATCATCGCCGTCTTTTCGCGTGGGTGACTGTCGCACACGTCGGCGGCGATGTTGTAACGCTCGGGCACGTGCCAGTGGTGCTGCGCGCAGGCTTCTTCGTACGAGGAGAAGGAAGTGGACGTGGTGGTCATGGGGGCATCATCGCGCGTCCCTCCGGACGACTCAAGGAGCGGTCCGCGGCGGGAGTAACCTTCGTGCCGAGGGTCACATGAACTACGTGCTCGGCGCCGCGCTCGGGATCGGGTTGTTCGTCATCGTCTCGATGGCATGGCGTGGCTTACGCACTCCGGACGCCGATGAGGCACTGCAATCGGTCGGGATGCAGTCGGCGCTCCACGCCGCCACCTCGACGCTGCCCCACCTTCGGAGCGGGCTGAACGCACACAGCGCCGAAGAGGCGGTGCCCCACCTCCGCGAGCTGACCGGCGCCGCGGCGATCGCTCTCGCCGACACTCGGGCCGTGCTTGCGATCGACGGAGAGGGACGCGAGCAGGTTCGTCCCGGCGACTTGCTTTCGCGCTTGCTGGCGCGGACCGCCGACGATCGCATCCACGTCGAGCCACGGCTGATCTCCTCAGACCCCGAATGCCCGCTGCGCTCGGCCGTCATGGCGCCGTTGATCGTGCAGGACAGACGCGCCGGCACGCTGATCACCTTTTATCGCTCGGTCGGGAGGCCCAGTCATGACGAATTGCGGGTCGTCCAGGAGGCGGCCAGCCTCGTCTCGGCCCAGGTCGAGCTGTCGGTTCTCGCCGAGCAGGAGCAGCGCCTAGCCCAGGCAGAGCTGCGCGCGCTGCGGGCACAAATCTCCCCCCACTTCATCTACAACGCGCTCGCTGCGGTCGCGGGCGACATCCACAGCCGCCCCGAGGAAGCGCGCGAGCTCTTGACTGATTTCGCGGAGTTCACCCGGTACTTGTTCCGCGACGGGCGCTCGTACGTGACGCTGGCCGACGAGCTCGAACACGTCGAGCGCTACCTGCGGCTCGAGCAGGCGCGCTTTCGCGACAGCCTGCACGTGACGATCGACGTCGCGCCCGAGGCCCTCGACGCAGTCGTACCGGCGATGTCGCTGCAGCCGCTGGTCGAGAACGCCGTCCGCCACGGGGTCGAGCAGCGTGCAGGCACGGGACGGGTCAAGGTCGTGGGCCGCGTCGTCGGTGACGATGTGCAACTGCGGATCAGCGATGACGGCTCCGGGATAGAGCCCGACGCGTTCCCGCCGTACTTGCCGGGACGGGTGGTGGAATCGGACTCTCGAACGTCGATGGGCGCTTGCGGGCGACTTTCGGCGAGCGGTACGCGTTGCGGATCGAGTCGCATCCGGGCGAGGGAACGACCGCGGTGATGACCGTTCCGCACCTCCGGGCCGAGGTGCAGCGCCGCGCAGCTGCGGGGGCGGCGTGAGCTCAGACCGCCTCACGATCCTGGCGGTGGACGACGAGCAGACGCAACTCCAGGACCTCGCTCGGATCTTGCGTTCTTCGCCATCGGTCGAAGAGGTCGAGTGTGCGTTTGACGGCCATGACGCACTGCTGAAGGCCTCGGCACAGTCCTACGACGCGATCTTCCTCGACGTGCGCATGCCGGATCTCGACGGCCTCGAGCTGGCCCGCGTGATCAAACGTTTCGCCTCGCCACCGCAGCTCGTGTTCGTCAGCGCATACGACACGGCGGCCGTGGATGCATTTGAGCTGCGGGCTCTCGATTACCTGCGCAAGCCGGTAAGCCGGCGGCGCGTCGAGGAGGCCCTGGAGCGAATCTCTTCTGCCATCGACCACGCCGATCCCAGCGCGGACAACGGCGAAGGCCGTGGCCATCAAACCCGCACCCCGACCGAGCACGACATGGTCGCCGTCGCTCATGCCCGGACAGGCGCCGTCCGACTCGTGCCGCGGAGCGAGATCCTCTATGCGCAAGCACACGGCGACTTCGTGCGGATCATCACCGGTGATGGGCGCTACCTCCTCCGGGCGACGCTCTCTGAGCTCGAGCATCGTTGGCAGTCGTTCGGTTTCGTCCGTGTCCATCGGCAATACGTCGCCAACCTCGGCCAGGCGACGGAGCTTCGGCCGCAGCTCGGGAGCAACGCGGAGCTGGTGCTCGCCGATGGCCAGACGATCCCCGTCGCGCGTCGCCACGTCGGCGACCTCCGCAGACAGCTGGGCGTTTAGGAGCTCGGAGGCCGCGCCTCGGCGCCGGCACCCTAAGCTCACAGCGCAATGGAGCGGATCGGAGTCCTCGTTCATCCAACCCGTCCGGTCCTCGACGCCGTGGAAGTGCTCCGCGAGTGGGCAGAAAACCACGGCGTGGAGGTCGTCCAGCTCCCGGTCGGAAACCAACCGGAGGTCGCGCCGGCAGGGGGTGTGAGCGCTTGCGATCTCGTCACGGCACTCGGGGGAGACGGGACTGTGCTGAAGGCGCTTCACGCTGCCGCGAAGACCGGCACGCCGGTTCTCGGCGTCGCGTATGGGAGCCTCGGCGCCCTGACCGCGGTCCCGGAGCACGAGCTGCGAACGACGCTAGACCGCTTCGCCGCAGGCGATTGGTTCGCGGGTCACCTGCCCGCGCTCCAGCTCAGCTCATCGGATGGCTTGATCGCATCGGCGATCAACGACTGCGTGCTCTCGAGGCGCAAGGGCACTCAGCTCCTGCTCGATGTGTACGTCAATGACGAGCTCTACGTCCGCGTCGCAGGTGACGGAGTTGTTGTCGCGACCGCACTCGGCTCGAGCGCGTACTCGATGGCCGCCGGCGGAGCGATACTGAGTGGCGGGACGGACGTTTTCATCTGCACCCCGTTGGCCATGCACGGCGGCTGCGCCCCACCGCTGGTGGTCCCGGAAGACCGAGAGCTGGTGTTGGTGGTCCACCCTACGTTCGGCGGATTCGACGTCGAGGTGGACGGTAGAGAGCTCGAGACTGATGCCGAACGGTTCGCCATCACCAGCATGCATGACTACGCGACGCTGGTGACGTTCGAACCGTCCGACACCGGCCTTGCGAGGCTTCGCGAGCGCGGCCTGATCACTGACAGCCCGCGCATCATCGGGGCGGACCGCCGCGAACTCGGCGCGCCCGACTGGGACTGCTCCCCGTAGCTGGCGATCTCCTTCTTCTCTTGCTCGGATAGCTCCGGTGGGCCCTCGCCCTTCTCGCGCTTGGCCTTCTGGACGTCCTCTCGGATCTGATCGACGATCTCCGGGTTGGCGAGCGTCGTCACGTCACCCACGTCCTGGAAGTTCGAGATCGACGCGATCACGCGGCGCATGATCTTGCCGGACCTCGTCTTCGGCATGTCGGCCACGACCCAGACGTTCTTCGGCCTCGCGATCGAACCGATGTCCTTGACGATCATGTCGGACACCTTCTTGACGATCGCGTCGCCGTCCTCGACGCCCGGCTTGAGCGACACGTACATCTCGACGATCTTGCCGCGGACCTCGTCGACGACCGGGACCGCAGCGGCCTCGGCTACCTCCTCGACCTCGATCGCGGCGGACTCGAGCTCCTTGGTTCCCAGGCGATGGCCTGCGACGTTGATCACGTCGTCGATCCGGCCCAGGATCCGGTAATAGCCATCCTCGGCCTCTACGGCGCCGTCGCCGCACATGAAGGGCCAGTCCTTCCAGTCCTTGCTGTTCGAGTCCTTGTTGAACTTCTTGTAGTAGGTGTCGATGAACCGCTCGTCCTGGCCCCAGACGGTCAGCATCCTGCCCGGCCATGGGTTGCGTACGCAGATATAGCCGGCCTTTCCCGAGCCCTTGGGGATCTCGTTTCCGTCCTCGTCGTAGATCACGAGCTGGATTCCGAGCGCCTCGGGTCCGCAGCTTCCCGGCTTCATCGCTTGGAGCCCCGGCAGCGTCGATCCGAGGAAGCCGCCGGTCTCCGTCATCCACCAGGTGTCGGTGATCGCGGCTTTCTCCTTGCCGACCACCTCGTAGTACCACCGCCAGACGTCCGGCTCGATCGGCTCGCCGACCGTGGTCATGGTCTTGAAGTGGTAGTCGTACTTCGCCGGCTCGTCCGGCCCGACCTTGCGCAGCATTCTGATTGTGGTCGGCGCGGTGTGGAAGATGTCCACGCCGAGCTTCTCGGCGATCCGCCAGGGCCGGCCCGGATCGGGATGGGTCGGGATCCCTTCGTACATCACCGTCGTCGTGCCGAGCGCGAGCGGCCCGTAGACGATGTACGAGTGGCCGGTGATCCAGCCGATGTCGGCGAAGCACCAGTAGGTGTCGTCGGGGTGGATGTCCTGGTAGTACTTCGACGTCCCCGTCACGTACGACATATAGCCGCCGATCGCGTGCTGGGCGCCCTTCGGGCGGCCGGTCGTCCCGCTCGTGTACATCAGGAACAGGGTGTCCTCGGCCCCCATTGACTCCGGCTCGACCTCCTGGCCCTTGTACTGCTCGAGGAGCTCGTCGACAAAGAAGTCGCGGCCGTCGACCATCTCGGACTCGGAGTGGTACTCGCCGGGCTTGCGGCGCCAGACGAGGATCTTCTCGATCTCGATGCCTTCCTTCCGCGCGGCCTCGATCGCCTCGTCGGCCTTGACCTTGTGATCGATCAGCTTGCCGCCTCGGTAGTAGGCATCCATCGTCACGAGCACGGTGCTCTTGGCGTCGGCCATGCGCTGGCCGCAGGCAGTGCCGCTGAAGCCGCCGAACACCTCGGAGTGGATCACGCCGAGCCGCGCAGCGGCGAGCATCGACACCGGTAGGTCGGGGACCATCGGCAGGTGGAAGGTGACGCGGTCCTGCTTCTTGAGCCCCGCGAAGTCACGCAGCAATGCCGCAAACTCGTTGACGCGCCGGTGGAGGTCCTTGTACGTGATTTCCTCGGTCGCGTCCTCCTCGAGCTCCGGCACCCAGATGATCGCGTTCTTATCGCCACGCTCCTCCATGTGGCGGTCGCAGCAGTTGAAGCATGCATTCAGCTTTCCGCCGACCCACCACTTGAAGAAGGGAGGATTGCTCGTATCGACCACCTGGTCCCATTTCTTGTCCCAGGTGAGCATCTCGGCGTAGTCGATGAAGCAGTCGGGGAAGTTCTCGGGAGCGAATCGCTCGAGAATTTCGGGATCGTTCGCATTCGCCTGCTTGACGAAATCCGGAGGCGGCGGGTAGTACCCCTCTTCTTTCCAGTGGACGGCGATCTCCGACTCGGACGACTCGGACATCGCGGTGTCGACGATCTCCTCCGGGGAAGGCGGCGCGCCGTTTCCTTCATCAGCCATAAGAGCCTCTCCTTCTCGACGGCGTCATTAACTCAGCCGGGGCGCCGCGGGCGCGGCACCCCGGCTAGAGCTCTATCTCGTGCTACGTGAGGCTACCCCTTCGGGTCGTACGCCTCACCCCCTCAGGGGGAACACCGGCGCGATGACGCGACCGAAGGTCGAGTTGATCACCGCCGCGAACGACGCGTACCAGGCCGCGATCGCGGTCGCGAGCCCGACGAAGCCGCCCGCGTGGGTGACGCTCGTGTGGCCGTTACCCATGTCCCCGATTGCCAGCAGGATGAACGTGATCGCCAGCAACAGGAACACCAGCGCGACGGCACCCGTTGTCCTCAGCGAGGCCAGGAACATGTACGTGGTGAAGATCGCCCACATCCACAGGTATGCCGACACACCGTGCGCGGTGACGGCGGAGGCCGGGACTACCTTCAGCAGGAAGTAGAAGGAGATCCAGAACGCTCCAAAGGATGCAAACGCCACAGCCCCGAACGTGTTGCCCGTACGGAACTCCCACATCCCAGCGAGCAGCTGGGCGAGGCCGCCGTACGCGATGGCGAGCGCCAGGACCGAACCAATTCCCTTGGTGCTCACCAGATTCGAGTTCATCAGGCTGAGCACGAACGTCGTGCCGGCGAACCCGGCGAGCCCGAGCGGCCCGGGATCGGCCGGGGTCCAGCCGCCCAACCTGCCCTCGGTCGCAGGAGCGGGGGCTACATCAGCTTCGCGAGCGCCAATATGACTGGCTTCCATCTGTTCCTCCTATGTAGAACGTTGACGGAACCTCGCGAAACTTGCAGACGCAATCACCGCCGCGCAACGGCGGATCGTTGAACGGTGCGTGTTCATGGTTGAGCGGTCGATTTTTACGCCGAGCGGTAACCGTCGGCCGCCCCGTGGACGCTTTCAACCGTCGGGTGGAGGGACCTACTTGCGCCGCTTGCGCTTGCGCTTCGGGGTCTGACTTCGTGGACCCCTCGCGGTCTCTGTCGCGGTGCCGGTGACGACCGGCTCGGGGGTTCGCTTGGGCGCAGGCTTGTCGCGTCCTCTCCCATTCTGCGTCTGCCGAGTTCGCTGCTCTCGCATCTCTTGCGAGGACGGCCATTTCTCGGCTTGACCGCTCGCCCACGACGGCGGCGTGCCGGTCGGCCACCGCCCCAGGAACAGGATCCCGAGCGCAACCAGCCAGTAGGACTGGACCACCGGGACAGGAGTGATCACGAACAGCACCAGGATCCCGGCGATCACACCCAGGTAGCCCATGAATCGGGTCAGTAGCCCCACGCGCATCGCCTGCATTGACGTGAGCACGAACGCGACTGCCAGCAGCAGCTCGCCGGCGTAGTCCATCACCTGGAAGATCGCGAGCGAAGCAGAGCTCATCAGGTGGTTCGCCTGAGGGTAGGTTTGGCTTCCGTGGCTGATGAAGTCGTGCGCTTTCAGTCCGTAAAGCACGATGTAGCCAACGATCCCGATCGCAGTAACCGGCGCGCCGACCAGTGGGAGATATCCGATGAACTTCTGCGTGTTGGGGTCACGCGCGCGGACGGCGCCCATCAAGAACCACAGCGTCGAGCCAACCGCCAGCCAGCCGAAGCCCTGGACGACCGCGCCGGCAACGTCGAGGGCGAACCGTTTGTGCTCGAGGATCAGGCCCAGCGTCAGCTCGGCGACATTCGTGTGCGGGCCCGAGAGCTGCATCACGGCGGAAGCAACGAGCAGCACCCCGGCGGCCACAGCCGCAATCCCTTGGCGCGGGCGTACGCGCGACTCGTACGAGAGCCGCTCGCTGACGGCCACCGCGCTCATCGCGTGCTCCGTGGAAGGCGACTCAGCCCGCGCGGGGCGGATTCGCCGGAATGCGTCATCCTCGCCGGGACGTAATCCGGGTCCCCCGGTTCGAGCAGCCGCGAGACGCGGTCCGAGACCGCGAGCATCAGGTCGAGCGCCGGGGCGAACACCCGGATCACCCGCTCGACGCGGCGCAGCAGCACAACGTTTGTCCCTGGCGGGGGCATCGCGGCCCAGTGTACGGCGGTTGTTCTGCCGACGGCTCAGAGCTGTCTCTTACACTCGCGCGGATGCCCACCGCTCGCGACGCGTGTCCCGCATGCGGCGGTCGGCTCGAACCGTGGCGATCGGTGCCTGCGTCCGAACCGGCGCTCGCCGCCACCAGGTTTGAACTTGCGCGCTGCGCCAATTGCAGGAGCGCCGTCACGCTCGGCGATGCGCCCGGTGAGCTGCACGAGACGGGCGCGTACCGCCCGGCGGCGCCGCGGCTGCACCGCGTGGCCCTGCCGCTCCTGCGGGCCTTCGACCGCCGGCGGCTAGCGCTTCTGAGGCCGCTGTCAGCCCCTGGGACCGCGCTTCTGGACGCGGGCGCAGGCCGCGGCCGGTTCGTCGCGTCGGCTCGCGCCGCCGGCTACGACGCGCGCGGGATCGAGCCGTTCGCTCCCGCGAGCGACGCCTTCGTAGAACGGACGAGCATCGACGCGGCCGAGCTAACCGCCGCGTCATTCGACGCGATCACGCTCTGGCACGTGCTCGAGCACCTCGACGAGCCGCGCGCGGCGCTCGAGCGGATCGCAATTTGGCTTCGCCCGGACAGCACGCTACTCGTCGGTGTCCCCAATCTCGCCAGCCTTCAGGCGCGGCTCGGCGGCGAGCGATGGTTCCACCTCGACGTTCCCCGGCACCGAGTGCACTTCACCCCGGCGGGCATCGAGGCCCTGCTGCGCGGGACGGGATTCGAGCCGATCGGCGTGCACCACGTGCTCGCCGAGCACAACCCGTTCGGGATGTGGCAATCACTCGTCAATCGCGTCACCCGCCACCCGCCGTACCTCTACAACGCACTCAAGCGCAACGCGCCGCTCCGCTCGCCCGACCTCGCGGTGACCGTGCTCGCCCTGCCGCTCGCCCCCGTCGCCGGCCTGGTCGAGCTCGGCGCCGGCCTCGCAGGGCGCGGAGGCACGATTGCCGTCCTCGCCCGGCGGCTACCATAGGGGCATGGAAGGAAGCGGCCCCTTCGGAGACATGTTCGGCGACCCGGACGAGCTGCAGCGACGGCTCGGAGAGTTTGCGGAGCAAATGCAGGGAGCACAGCGGCTCGCCTGGGCGGACAACGCGATCAAGCTGGCCGTGGACCTCACGGTCGCCGCGATCAACCGCGTGAACATCCAGGGGACCACCGACCAGCAGACCGAGCAGCTGCGATCGGTCATAGCGCACGTGTTCCCCGAGGCGGTGACTCTCGTGCGCGAAGCGCGCGAGGGTCTCCAGTAGGCCCATGGACTTCGACAAACTGGCCGATAAGGCAAGGGAGTTCGTCGACGAACGCGGCGGAGTCGATGAGCTCAAGCAGGAGGCCGAGAAGCTGAAGGACATCGCCGAAGGAGAGGGCCAGTTGTCCGAGAAGGCGAAGGCCGCTAGCAAGGTCGCGAAGGAGTACCTGGCAAACAAGACGCCTCAGGCCGGATCGCCTGAGACTCCGCCCAGGCCGTCTGAGACTCCGCCCGAGTCCTCTGAGACTCCGCCCGAGTCCTAGTCGCCGAGCGCGGCCAGCACGAGCTCGTCGTGCTGGGCCGGCTTGACCTTCCGGAGGACGTCCTTGATCGCGCCGTCCGGCCCGATCACAAACGTCGTCCGCTCGTTGCCCATGTACGTCCGCCCGTACATCGATTTCTCGACCCAGACGCCGTAGGCCTCGGCGACCGCGTGGTCCTCGTCCCCGAGCAGAGGGAAGCCGAGCCCGTGCTTGTCGTCGAACTTGGTGATCCGTTTCACCGGGTCGGGCGAGACGCCCAGCACCACGGCTCCGGCCCGCTCGTAGTCGGCGCGGTGGTCGCGCACGCCGCAGGCCTGCGTCGTGCAGCCGGGGGTGTCGGCCTTTGGGTAGAAGTACAGAACAACGGTCTTGTCGGCGCAGCGTCGAGAGCGTCACGGGGTTTCCGTGCTGGTCTGGGAGCGCGAAACCGGGGGCCTTGTCGCCGCAGAGAGGGTGATTTGAAGAACCTTGACAACCGCCTGTCCTTCATCAGCTTGCCTTCAGTCTGGGCAAGCGGGGCAGTAGCACATCAAGGAATTGCGGGCGCTTGGCTCTCTGGACACCCGGGATCATTCCATGCGGGTGCTCTCGCCGCGCTCGTTGACCGGCGCGGATCGAGCGTGGGCCGCGCAGTATCAGGTCGGGGATGTTCTGCATTATGTTCGCGGGAGCAAGGAGCACGGTATCGATTGCGGCAGCTACGCCCAGGTCATTGCAACAGACCCCAAGGAAAACCTCGTCACTGTGCAGAAAGAGAATAGAGAGCAAGTGAGCTATGACCCCTCCCGGTTGCGCGGCATCTCCGCATACCGGGAAATCGAGCGGGAATTTGCTTTGGGCGAAAAATTGCAATTCACCGCACCGAATCGGACGCTTCACGTTGCTAACCGCGACCTTGGCACGATCCAGCAGATTGGGGAGATGGGACGACGATCCGCATGGATGGCGAAAAAGACAAGACCGTCACGTTCGATCCGCGCGAGATGCGGTACTTCGATCATGGCTACGCCGTGACCTCGCACAGCTCGCAGGGGCTTACCTCGAAAGCGAGTCTTGGTCAACATGGACACCAATGTCCACCCGGAGCTCATCAGCCAACGATTTGCCTACGTCTCCGTCTCGCGGGCATCTCACGACGCTCAGATTTTCACCAACAACGCGGCTACGCTCGCAGAAAATCTCAGCCGCGAT